>JAOLXX010000015.1 GCA_028343155.1 Polaribacter sp. | reverse complement strand
AAATTGATGCCTCCAAAAGTGGGAGCAATTGCTTTTACAGTTTCAATAAACTTATCTACATCTGTAGCATCTACTTCAATATCAAAAACATCAATGTCTGCAAATATTTTAAAAAGCAATCCTTTTCCTTCCATTACTGGCTTAGAAGCTTCAGGGCCAATGTCACCCAAGCCAAGTACAGCAGTTCCGTTTGTAATTACTGCGACTAAATTTCCTTTAGCAGTATATTTATATGCGTTGTTTTTGTCTTTTGCAATCTCCAAACAAGGTGCTGCAACTCCTGGTGAATATGCCAAAGCTAAATCGTGTTGCGTTGCGTATTTTTTTGTAGGAACAACGGCAATTTTTCCCGGTTTAGGTTTTGCATGATATAGTAATGCTTCGTGTCTTTTTCTAGAATCGCTCATAAATGATTTTTATACACTAAATTCAACTTGCTAATATAGCCATTTCAATGAAAAATTTAGTGAACATTTTTAGTTTTAGGTACTTAAAACTATTATTAATAACAAATAAACTCTAGGGTTCTTTTTTTAAGCTTTTTAAAATCAAGAGATTTTTATTTAAAAGGTATTTTAAATTACCTTTGCTGTCAATGAATATAAAATTACTTTTATTCGGAATTACAACAGATTTAGTAGGTGCTTCAAATTTAGAAATAGCAGTTGCAGAAGCTTCAACGATTTCTAATTTTAAGAGTTTATTGAAGAAAACCTATCCACAATTAAAAAAAATAGACTCCTATGCCATTGCAGTAAATGAAGCCTATGCAACCAATGATTTGGTTTTAAAGGAAAATGATGTGGTTGCTGTTATTCCGCCTGTTAGTGGAGGTTAAAAGAGTTTTCTTCTAACTTTTTTATGAAGAAAAATTACGCTGGTGTGATTTTAACTTGTCACTATTTCTGTAAATACTTCTTATCAACATAGAAGGTACCAAATGGAATTACAGAAGCGACTAGAACAATCCCTAATGTTTTATAGTTCCAATTCATTTCCTTTTTAAGGATAATAGCCAAAACAAGATACAGCATAAAAAGAATTCCATGAGGCATTCCTAGCATTTTAACGTAAGAAACATCGCCTTGAAAATACTTAATAGGTACTGCAATAAAAAGCAATAATAAAAAAGTCGTTCCTTCTAAAAAGCTAATAATTCTAAAGATGTTTTTCATTTTTTAATAAACTTCAAATTATGAAAATTTGTTTAATCCGTGTCTAATATTAATTAATACAAAAATACAATTTTGTTTTCCTATTTTTGTGGATTAATGAAAAGAACCTCAATAAAAATCACTTCAAAAAAATTAGACCTACAGGAATGTTATAATTTTGTAGAAGATCCAGCTTGTGGTGGAATTGTAGCTTTTATTGGTACCGTAAGAAATGATACGCAAGGAAAAGAAGTAACTCAATTAGATTTTTCGACATACAAGCCTATGGCGATAAAAGAGATGCAGAAAATTGCCGATTTGGCTTTAGAAAAATATGAGGTAAAAAAAATGGCCATTCACCACGCAGAAGGAATATTGCGAATTGGCGCAATTCCTGTGATTATTTCAGCTTCGGCAAAACATAGAAAAGCAGCTTTTGATGCCTGCGAATTTGCGATAGATACCTTAAAAGAAATAGTTCCTATTTGGAAAAAAGAACACTTTTCAAATGGAGAAGTTTGGGTAAATGCTCATCCTTAAATGAGTTTTTAGTTCACGGAATTTTTAGTTATTGTCAATAACTAAGTAGAAACAACCTTCCTGCTTTGCAACCACAGATAAAACTGTAATCCAAATAAAATAGCTCCAGCCAGTAAGTGAATTGCTTGTGTTCCCATTGGAATTTCGGCATAATACATTAAAATTCCTGTAATCGCTTCTAAGAAAATGAAGAACACAATCCAATTGATTAATTTGTATCCTAAATTTTTCAGTTGATTTAGGTAGAGCATTCCAAAGTTTACTAAAACAATTGCAATGGTAAAGGATCTATGAAAATAGAATTTAAAACTAGGGTTCATTAAACTATGGTTCTTGTTTTCGAAGCCATATAATTTGACTTGTTCGTCTATAAATTGTCTCACTTGTGTTCCCATTACGACTTGTGTTAATGAGAAAATTATAGAAATGATTAAAAGTTTATTGAATAATGAATTGAATATAAAAGTATTTTTATTGTCGGAAACTATAAATTTCAATCCTAATAAAAGCGCAATAATGATTAATCCAACAACCATGTGGACCGTTATGATAGCGGGTGTTAAATTGGTGTCGACTACTGTTTTTCCTAACCAGGCTTCAAACAGCATTAAAAAGAAGGCACCAAATGCCAATAATGGAATTCTTCTGTCGGTCTTTCTTTGTTTAAATGCTCCATAAATGAGAAAAAGAAAGATAAAACCAGCTAAAACAGAAACCAATCGGTTTATATATTCTGTCCAAGTATGGTATTTGTTGAAGGTGTTGTAATTGTGTTTTGTGTATTCAGACCAATTTTTTGTATTGAAGAGAGTTCCTGTTTTTAAATCATTTTCTGCAACAAATAAAGCGTTCTCTTTAATAATGATAAAGCCTTGTTCATATAAGGTGTTGGGTTTCCACGTAATTTGTTCTTCAGATGTTGGCGGAATATAATAGCCAAAACATTTAGGCCAATCTGGGCATCCCATTCCAGAACCAGTCATTCTAACGATTGCTCCTGCTAAGAAGATTAAGTACACAGATAGTATTGAAACCTGTATAGTTTTTGAAAATTTATTTTTCATAAGAGGCGGATGTTTTTGCAAAAATAAGCCAAAAATAAGTCGCTTAAAATGTTTTAAGCGAATTATTGTGTTGGGAAAAAATTTTAAAAATAGTATTAAATAATGCTAACACCTACTACATTTATACCTTTTCGACCTTTATAAGGTCAAACTCTACTGCTTCGCCTTCTCTAACAAATCCAAATCTTTTAGATTCGTTGAAGAATTTTACTGTTCCTTTTTTTTACTTTAATATAAAATAATATAAATGTTACTACTATTACAAATGTAAGGCTATTAGTCATTGGCTTTATAAGAGAACTTCCCAAGGAAATCTCGTTTAGAACCGAGAAGTACTATCAAAGTTTTGAGAAAGGAAGATTCAATGCAATTATTTGTTATCATAAAATTTTTAGAAGCTGTTTTAGGAATGTCAATAAATATAGTGGTTGTGGCGATTTTTAAATCATAAAACCCTGTATATCAAAACCTTAAAAAAGTAATTTTTTTAAAGTTAAAATTGCAAAAAAGGTCAATTTGTTAAGAACTTCAATGATTTGTGAATAAGTATGACTTTCTTTTTTTACTAAAAAATCCAATCTTTGTAGGGGTCGTTATCGACAATCATTAAATATTTAAAGAACCCCAATTTACTATGGAAATTACTCAAATCATAAAAAGAGACTCTGTAAAGAACCTTTTTGAGTTAGATAAAATTACAAAAGCTATTGAAAAAGCAATGCTTTCTGTAAATAATGGAACCAAAAATGATGCCATTGAAATATCTAACAGTGTCAATGAAACTTTATTAGAAAGAAAGCTCAATGAACCTTTTTATATTCCTACAGTAGAGCAAGTCCAAGATATCGTAGAATTTAAATTAATGGACAGCCCTTTTCAAGATGTTGCGAAAGCTTACATTTTATATCGAAATGAACAAACTAGGATTAGAAAAGGAAATATTTTTGAAAAGAGATTGAACTTAAAGCCATACGATTATCCAGCTTTAACAGATTATGTGGATGCTATTAGACACTCTTATTGGATTCATACAGAATTTAATTATACTAGCGATATTCAAGATTTCAAGGCAACTCTTTCGGAGGTAGAAAAGAGTGCAATCAAGAATACGATGTTAGCAATTTCTCAAATAGAAGTAGCAGTTAAGACATTTTGGGGCGATATTTATAAAAAAATGCCGAAGCCAGAAATAGGTGCGGTTGGATCAACATTTGCAGAAAGTGAGGTTCGTCATCATGATGCATATTCTCATTTACTAGAAATTTTAGGTTTAAATAATGAGTTTCAAAACCTAAAGAAGAATCCAATAATGATGAGGCGTGTTAATTATTTAGAAACCGCTCTAAAAAATGTGAAAAGTGAAGATAATAGAGAGTTTTCCGAGTCAATCATTTTGTTTTCTTTATTCATAGAACACGTATCTTTATTTTCTCAGTTTTTGATTATAATGGCCTTCAATAAGCATAAAAATGTATTAAAAGGAATTTCTAATGTTGTAGAAGCGACATCTAAAGAAGAACAAATTCATGGAGATTTTGGAATTGATATTATTAAAATTATCAAAGAAGAAAACCCAGAATGGTTTGATGAAGACCATAGTTTAATGGTTCAAGAAACCTGTAAAGAAGCTTTTATTTCTGAAAGTAAAATAATTGATTGGATTTTTGAAAAAGGAGAATTAGATTTTCTACCAAAAAATGTAATTAAAGAATTTTTAAAAAATAGATTTAATAATTCGTTGGCAAGTATTGGTGTACCAAAAATATTTGATGTTGACCAAGTATTATTGTCTGAGACAGATTGGTTCGATGATGAAATTATAGGAACCAAACACGGAGATTTCTTTGTCAAAAGATCTATCAATTACAGTAAAAGAACAAAAAGTATAACCAGCGACGACTTATTTTAAACTATGAACATAAAAAGCCAAAAAACTACTGAACTGACAGAGCACGAAAGATTAATCCAAGCAGCAAACACAGCCAGGAAAGAAATTCTTAAAAAAAACAAAGAACCCGAAATTAGTTGGTTAACAGAAAATAGCCGTAAATTTTTAGAGTCGGGTTATTTAACAGGAAAAACAACTCCAGAGCAAAGAATACGGGAAATTGCGGACAATGCAGAACGTATTTTAGGCATCAAAGGGTTTTCTGATAAATTTTATAAGTACATGGCAGCGGGATATTTCTCATTGTCATCGCCAGTTTGGTCTAATTTTGGAAAGAAAAGAGGTCTGCCTATTAGTTGTTTTGGTTCACATATAGCAGATGATATGGGAGATATTTTATTCTCACAATCCGAAGTTGGTATGATGTCTAAATTAGGTGGAGGAACCTCAGGCTACTTTGGTAAATTACGCGAAAGAGGTGCAGATGTTAAAAATAATGGCTCTTCATCTGGATCTGTACATATTATGCAGTTGTTTGAAAAAATGGTTGATGTTGTAAGTCAAGGTTCCGTAAGGCGTGGAAGGTTTTCGCCTTATTTACCCGTAGATCATAAAGATATTAAAGAATTTTTAGAAATAGGCACAGAAGGAAACCCAATACAAGAATTGACGCATGGTGTAACTGTTAGTGATCAGTGGATGCAAGAAATGATTGATGGTGATACTGATAAGAGAAGTATTTGGGCAAAAATATTACAAAGAAGAGGAGAAATTGGGTATCCATATATTCTTTTTAGAGACAATGCAAATAATGGAACGGTAGATGTTTATAAAGACAAAAATCACGAAATTTATGCAAGTAATCTTTGTACTGAAATAATGTTACCGTCTAATGATGACTGGTCTTTTGTATGCTGTTTATCATCTATTAATTTAGTGCATTATGATAAATGGAAAGATACAGATGCAGTGGAAACACTCACTTACTTTTTAGATGCCGTAATGCAAGAGTTTATTACGAAGTTAGAAGTATTCAAAGATTCTCCAGATAGAGACGACCAGTTTACTTTTCGTTTTATGGAAAAAGCGTATAATTTTGCAAAAGATAACAGAGCATTAGGTTTAGGAGCTTTGGGTTGGCACTCATTTTTACAATCTAAAATGTTAGCATTTGACAGCCAAAAGGCATATGATTTAAATACAGAAATTTTTAAGGCTATTAAAGAAAAATCATACAAAGCGTCACAAGAAATGGCACAAAAATATGGTGAGCCATCAGTTTTAAAAGGATACGGAAGACGTAATACAACATTGAACGCAATAGCGCCAACAACATCATCTGCATTTATTTTAGGACAAGTGTCACAAGGTATTGAGCCAATATGGTCTAATATATACGTAAAAGATATTGCGAAGATAAAAACGACGATTAAAAATCCAATATTAGAAAAACTATTAGAAGAAAAAGGTGAAAATACAAAAGATGTTTGGAAAAGCATTAGAGACAACGATGGTTCTGTACAACATTTAAGTATCTTAACAGAAGAAGAAAAAGACGTGTTTAAAACCTATTCAGAAATAGATCAAAAGGTAATTGTTTATCAGGCAGCTAATCGACAAAACCATATTGATCAAGGACAATCTATAAATATTATGGTACATCCAGATACGCCAATTAAAGAAGTAAATGATGTATATATTACCGCATGGAAATTGGGTGTAAAATCGATGTATTACCAACACAGTATGAATGCAGCACAAAAATTTAAACAAAAGAAAGACTGTTTAAATTGCGAAGGATAATCGTTCAGATTATTTTTATTATAAGTTAAAAGAAAGAGAAGTTGAAAAGCTTCTCTTTTTTTGTATTTTCGTAGCACTTGTAATTCTTGCCTTTCCTTGTCCTTCAAGATAAACTACAGCAGAAATTTCAAAAAAGTCACTAAAAAGATACTGAACTAAATTCAGCATAAAATGAACTGGGAACAACTCCTGTCACTAAAACGCTTTGGTGACAAACAAAATAGACCAAGAGCAGCACAAGATGAGACACGTTTGGGTTTTGATGTAGATTTTGATAGAATTATTTTTTCATCAGCATTTAGAAGTCTACAAGACAAAACACAGGTAATTCCGTTATCAGAAACTGACTTTGTTCATACCCGTTTAACACACAGTTTAGAAGTCTCTGTTGTTGGGAGAACCTTAGGAAGAAGAGTCGGGAAGGTGCTGATAGAACGGCATCCAAATTTACAGAAATTAGGCTATACTTTTAATGATATTGGAGCCATTGTTGCTGCAGCTTCTGTAATGCACGATATTGGAAACCCTCCTTTTGGGCACTCGGGAGAAAAAGCAATTGGTGAGTACTTTAAAACTGGTAATGGAGCAAAATACAAAGACCAATTATCAGACAAAGAATATCAAGATTTAATAGATTTTGAAGGAAATGCAAATGGTTTTAAAATTTTAACCGAAACCAGAGAAGGTGTTTCTGGAGGTTTGCGCTTAAGTTATGCAACGCTAGGTGCTTTTTTAAAATATCCTAAAGAGAGCCTTCCAAAGAAACCAACCTCTCACATTGCAGATAAAAAGTATGGCTTTTTTCAATCAGAAAAGAAAGAGTTTTTAGAGTTGATTACTGATTTAGGAATGAAGCAAAAATCAACTTCGTCTATTTCATTTTACAGACATCCACTGGCTTATTTAGTAGAAGCGGCAGATGATATTTGTTATACAATTATCGACTTTGAAGACGGAATTAATTTAGGTTTAATTGAGGAAGAATTTGCTTTAGAGTATATGATTAAGTTGGTGAAAGACACGATTGATCGTAAGAAATACCATTCTTTAAAACATAAAAAAGATAGAGTAAGTTATATACGAGCGCTGGCTATTGGCGTATTAATTAATGAAGCTGTAGCCATTTTCTTAGAAAACGAAGAAGCCATTTTAAATGGAACTTTTGAAAAATCGTTATTAGAAAAATGCAAGTATGAAGCACAAATAAATGATATCATTAAAATAAGTGTTGATAAAATTTACAACAGCAATGAAGTAGTTGAAAAAGAGATTGCTGGATATCGAATTATTGCCGATTTATTAGCCGTTTTTGTAACGGCTTTAAACAATAAGTTTGATGGAAATCAATCAAATTTTGACAAGCTCGTTTTAAATTTACTTCCTGAAGAATATCAGACTACAACCCATAGTTTATACAGAAGAATACTACAGGTTTGTAGTTATGTTTCAAGAATTTCAGATAGTTATGCGATTAGATTGCATAAAAAATTAACTGGAAATATTTCATAATAAAAGAGAGAAGAAGTAGTGCTTTCAATCTTTTTCCTCTCTTGTACTTTTTTTAATCCAATTTGTACATGCCTTAAAAGAATTAAAAATATGTTCCTTTGGAATAAAATCTGGAATGATATCAATTCTTTCCATCATATATTTTGGTTGCTTCAATAAATTGATAAATAAAGCCATTATATTCTTTGTTTTTAAATCTTGCAGCATATCTTCCATCGCATACAAACCAGATTGGTCCATGTATTGCATTCTTCCTAAACGCATAATTACAATAGAAGCAGTATTCGGTATTTGTTGGTAGAGCGCTTGAAAATCACTAGTAGAACCAAAAAACAAAGGACCTTTAATATGTTTTATAAAAACTTTTTCTTTTAAACCCTTTGGAAAATCAACTTCATCTGCCCATTCTTCTTCTTTTAAAGCTTTTACATCAGATCGTTCAGCGGTCAAATCTCCAATTTTTTTCATGAACATTAAAGAGGCAATTACCAAACCAATACCTACGGCGTACACCAAGTTCCAAAACGTAGATAGTAATAAAACGATGATCATAATCAATACTTCTGAACTTAACCTTAAAGGACCAATTTTAAGATCTCTTGGTAAACTTGGTATGGCTTTTAGACCTTTATAATCCATGACTCCAATACCAACAGTTATTAAGATTCCAGCTAAAACTCCAGCAGGAATTTTAGAAGCAATTGGGCCTAACCCAAACATTATAATTAATAACATAATTCCCGAAATCATTCCAGAAAGTTTTGTTTTTCCACCAGCATTTATATTTACGACAGTTCTAATTGTTGCACCTGCTCCAGGAATTCCGCCAAATAAGGCAGCAATACTATTTCCAATTCCCTGTCCTACTAACTCTCTATTGGGCCTGTGTTTTGTCTTGGTCATATTATCTGCAACAACACTTGTCAATAGCGAATCTATTGCACCCAAAAGAGATAATGTTAAGGCAGTAAAAATATAAGGCGAAATACTATTTATAGAAAACCCTGAGAAAATTTCCCATTTAATCTCTGGGATTCCACTAGGAATTTCCTGAATAGTTCTATACTGTAAACCAAAGACTACGGCAATACCAGACATAACAATTAATGCAACCAATGTACTTGGTATTTTTTTTGTTATCCTTTTAAATCCATAGATGATAAAAATAGTTCCTAATGCAAGAATGAGTTCTAGCCAATTAATGTTCTGGATAGCTTTAGGAAAAGATTTCAAAGCGCCTAAAGCACCAGAAGTTTGTTTTGCTGCTAGTGTTTGAGCTTCTTTTTGAATATCAGCAGGGGTTATTTGATTTGCTCGACCAATAGTTTCTTTAAAGTTTTCTAAAACTAAAATTCCTTCGCCAGCTTCTTCTTTTAGAATGTTTTTTAGAATTACTTCTTCAGCCTGTGCTTTAAATGTTGTAACAAATTCTGTGTCTTCTTTAGGGTAATATCCTACAGAAGGCAATACTTGTGTTAGTAATATAATGAGACCAATTGCTGTCATAAAACCAGAAACAACAGGATAAGGAATGTATCTAATATACTTTCCTAATCCAATTAAACCCAATCCAATTTGAAATAAACCAGCGAGTAAAAAGACCGTTAAGATTGCCGGTAAGGCTTTAGTAACATCTCCATCATTAGCAGCGATAATTCCTGCAATAACAATCATACTAACTGCAGTCATTGGAGCAGTTGGTCCTGATATTTGAGTATTGGTTCCGCCAAAAATTGCTGCAAAGAAACTTATAAAAATAGCACCATAAAGACCTGCACTTGGACCTAATCCAGAAGAAACTCCAAATGCTAAAGCCAATGGTAAAGCTACAATACCCGCCGTAATACCACCAAAAGTATCACCCTTAATGTTTGAGAATAATTTTTTCATTTTTGAACTAAGGTAACTATTCTATTCTAAAGTAGGGTGGGAGTTATATTCTAACGATTAAAAGTTTTAAAAATTAATAAATGTAATTAAGTTGATTTGATCTCTGTTTGAAGCTTCAAATAGTTGATTCATATACCCCAATTCTAGTCTCATATTTTTCTTCAATTGATACCCAAGTCCTCCATAAACTCTGTTTCTATCAAAGATATTTGATTGGCCATTAAGAAAAATTTCATTATATCCAGAAATATAATATTTAGAAGATTTTATAGGGATTTGTATTCCCAGAAAATATCTAAATCTTGTTTTAAAATCAGCTTCTACAAAACGCTGTTCAAACCGATATCGATGACTTAATTTTAGGACACCGATTTTTTGTTTAGTAATTACTTGTTGAAAAATTCGATGTTCATTTATACTAGTTTTATGAGTTGTTTCTCCTATATAATTTTTCGAAAGTATATATCCGTAACCCATTAAAACATTTGTGTTTTCGGTAAGATTATACCCAAGACCAGTCCTTAAAATTAATTGTTCTAAATCATCAATAGCATTGTAATTTCTATATTGGACTTCATGATGAACATCCCATTTGGAGTTTAATTTTTTACTCCCAATATAAATTAACCAATTCCCCAAATTACTGCTTTGAGCAGTAATTTTTGGAGAAATTAGTAAAAAGGTTATCATTAAAAATAAGACTCTCATTTCTATTCATAAAAAGTTACAGTACCTTCTTTAATGTCGTACATAGCACCTACAATTTTTATGCTTCCTTCCTCTTCCATTTCTTTTAGAACTGGACTTTGAGCACGAATAGTATCGAGCGTCATAATTACATTTTTTTCAGCGACTTTATTCACAAAATCAATATTACTTGAGTTTCTTAAATTTGAGTCTGTTGGTGCTGTAACTGCTTTTACTGCAGGCTTTATTTTACTTAACAAAGCCGTTAAATTACCTAATTTAGCATCATCACAAGCACCTTTTACAGCGCCACAGGCAGTATGGCCTAAAACGACAATTACTTTAGTACCTGCCAATTTACAGGCAAATTCCATACTTCCTAAAATATCTTCATTCACAAAATTTCCAGCCACTCTTGCACTAAAAATATCTCCGATTCCTTGGTCAAATATGAGTTCTGATGAGACTCTAGAATCAATACAACTTAAAATGGTTGCAAAGGGATATTGGCCCGTACTTGTATCCGTAACTTGATCTAATAAATCTCTTTTTATAGCCGTATTGCTTTTAAATCTTTTATTTCCTTCTTTTAATAAATCGATTGCTATTTCTGGATTTATAGCTGCTTGTGTTTCTTTTGTTTGTGCTTTCATAATTTTATTTTTTATGCTGTTTTTGGACTTAATTTAAAGAACTCAATAAAACTTTTCGGATTTTCTATGGTTCCACGTTCAGAAATAATTTTAATATTGATATCTCTTTCTTTTGCTTTAACGGTGAAATCATCTAAAATTTCTATAATGTCATTATCCAAATACCTCGTTTTTCTTACATCAATTTCTAAGAAAGTAGCTTTTGGTAAATTATCTAATTCTTTTAAAATAGCTCCTTTGTTAAAAAAAGTAACTTCTTCTGCGAGCGTCATTTTTATTTTATGCTCTCCGTTACTTTTATCTTCAATATGTAAAAAGTGAGAGTTTTGAAAACTCTTAATAAGAATGACAACGATACCTACTGCCAATCCTAATCCTATTCCATAGAGCAAATCTATAAAAACAATTCCTAAGACAGTTACTGTAAAAGGAATGGATTGCTTCCACCCGATTCTATACATCTGCAGAAATAAACCAGGCTTTGCTAATTTATAACCTACAATTAAAAGAACTGCTGCTAAAACGGATAAAGGAATCTTATTTAATAAGGAAGGAATTAAAATTATAGAAATTAATAAAAAGAAACCATGTATTATTGTAGACATTTTACTTCTTCCTCCAGATTGAATGTTTGCAGAACTTCTTACAATTACTTGTGTAATTGGCAAACCACCAATTAATCCAGAAAGGATATTTCCAGTTCCTTGTGCCAATAATTCTCTATTCGTAGGCGTAACATTTTTATGAGGGTCTATTTTGTCCGTAGCTTCTACACACAATAAAGTTTCTAAACTAGCGACCAATGCAATTGTAAAGGCAATAACCCAAATTTCAGGATTTGTTAAGGCATTAAAATTTGGAAAACTAAATTGTCCCAAAAAAGAATCTAAATTATCAGGAACTGGAACACTTACTAAATGAGAAGCACTAATGCCATATTTTGATTCCGAATCTGTAACAAAGAAATATACAATACCTGCAACAACGGCTACTAAAGGTCCCTGAATTAAATTGAAAATTTTTCCTTTTTTTGATAAAACACTACTCCAAAGTAAGAGAATACCCAATCCTATTAAACCAATAATAGTAGAACCTAAACTAATATTATTTAAAGATTTGAAAATTTCTGAAAATGTATTTCCTCCATCAACTTGAAAGAAAGCAAAATCTCCTTCGGGATTCGCATCATATCCAAAAAAGTGAGGAATTTGTTTTAGAATAATTATAATCCCGATTCCTGTTAGCATACCTTTGATTACGGATGAGGGAAAATAATACCCAATAATTCCTGCTTTTAAAAAGCCAAAAATTATTTGAATAATGCCTCCTAATACAACGGCAACTAAAAAGTTTTCATACCCTCCTACTGAGCCGATTGCGGTCAATACAATCGCCGCCAAGCCAGCTGCTGGACCACTTACTCCAATTTTTGAACCACTTAAAGCACCCACTACAATACCACCAATAATCCCTGCAATTAATCCAGAAAAAAGAGGTGCACCACTTGCTAAAGCAATACCTAAACACAAAGGTAATGCTACGAAAAACACTACAATACTTGCAGGTAAATCGTTTTTGATATATTTAAACATATAAAAAAAAGTATTTTTATTCTAAATAAAAATATTTAGAGTTTTTTGAAATTTATAAATGATTGATTTTGTCTTAATAAACGAATCTATTATATCAAAAATTCGGGGGGAGGTGTGGTATTTTTTTGGTATTCTGAAGTGTAGTTTTTAGATTGAAAACGTACATTTTTTTTCTTTTGAATTCTATTTAAGAATAAAGTCTCAAATTTTTCTGAGGAGTAAATCTTAATTTCTAAATCTTTTGTAGCTTCTTTTCCTTTGTTTTCTTCTTCTTCATTCATGTCAAGAAAAAAAGCAAGGTCCTGAGAATCATCAACCAAACTAATTACTGTAGGGGTAATCAATAAAAGTGAAAATAGTAAGGTGAAAAAAAGTGAAATAGAGTTTCTCAATGTATTTTTTTATGTACAACAAAAATAGGAAAGGTTTTTGAAATAGTAGTAAAATAAAAACTAAAAATTATCTAAAAGTTTTAGGTCATTCGCAAGAATCCAACCCAATTTACCATCAGCAATTTTAATTTTTTTCCATTTATCAACCGAATCTAAAACAAAAACTTTTGTACCTTCATGTAAAGTGAAAATTTCTTCAGAATTTAAAGTTGGCGCATTTCTAATCTCTGTTTTTACTGCAAATACAATTGCTTCTGTATTATTTTTCGAAAAAGCATATTGATTGTAAGTGATAAAAAGAACACAAATTAAAAAGAAAAAATTCAGAATACTTGTTATAAAATAGGCTCTTTTTTTTGATGGAACTTTAGCAAAATAAAAGAGTAAAAACAGTAAACTTCCGATTATTGAAAGCACGACTACAACTATTGCCCATTGATTGTAAGATAATTTTTGTAAGTAATTTTTGTTGAACCTTTGCAATACAGTTTGTGGTAATTTTTCAATATTGTCTAAAGCGAAACGTTTTACAAATACTAAATTATTTATTACATCTTCATTTAAAGGATTCAATTTCAAAGCCATTTCATAATAATAAATCGATGGACCAACTTTGTTGAGTTTATAGTAAGAATTTCCTAAATTAAAATACAATTCGGAGGCTTCGAAACCTTGGCTTTCTATCTTTTTATATTTTTCGATAGCGGTTTCAAAATTGCCCTCTTTATATGAGTTATTGGCAGAAACAAATAAGCTATCCACGTTTTGAGCAGAAACGGAACTTGCTATTATTAATATTAAAAATAATATTTTTTTCATTTTAAGAATCTATATTAAAAATTCTACAAGGTTTTTTAGCCTTGAAGGTATTTGTTTACTTTTATCTACAAGGTCTGGAAAACCTAACAGAAAAGACAGTTAAAATCAAGTTATAATTGTTTATCTAACGCTACAATAACTTGTTTTGCCGTTTCAAATTCTTTTTCCATTTCAGTATTTGTAACTGGCGAATAACGCGCAAAATCTGAATGTTTTAAAACGTCTATAAACTGATGAATTGTCTTTGAATTGATGTTTCTTTTTTCTAAAATTTCAGTAATTTTTTCCTTACTAATATCTGCAGTTTCAATTCCCAATTTTGCTTTTAAATAATTATGTAATGCACGCTCCAAAGCTTCATAAAACGCTTCTTTTTTACCCAATTGTTTTTGTGCCTCAGAGAGATATTTTTTTGCCAATTTTTCTGCTTTTCGAAGCTTATTACCAATAAAATCATTACTTCTTTCTTCATTCTTTTTGATGATGAAAACACCTATTGGAATTGTAAGTAAAGGCAGTAACAATAAAATATAAAATAAGTTAGATTTAAAGAAGTCATTTCCTTTTGTAGGTTTTAAATTTCTTGTCTTTTGAATGTATCTAAAGTTCTTTCCTGAGGATACAACTGCTTGTTTTATTAAAGTATTTTTATCCACTACCGGTTTTAATTCTTTTCCTTCTAAAACATTCACAAAAAAATCATCCGTGTTAATTGTATGATATTTTCTTTCCTTTGGATTAAAATAGGAGAAAGCAACAGAAGGTATTTTATATTTCCCTTTATATTGAGGCACAACAGTATATAAATCTGAGACAATACCTGAGATTCCACTGGTGTTTATCTTGATTTTCTCTTTCCTTTCTGGTTGGTATTTTTCTAATTCAATAGGGGTCGTAATTTCTGGTAATTCAAATAATTTTAAATTTCCTTTTCCAGAGATGGCTATTTTTATTTGAGAACTTTCATTTGCTTTTAAAACCTCTTTGCTTAGAGATACATTAAATTCAAATGAACCAACAGCCCCATTAAAGTTTGCTGGTTTTCCCTCCAAAGGAAGCGCCCTAGGCCGTATATTCTTTCTAGTTGATGAAAATTCTCTTGTAATATTTCTTGTAATTACATTTCCAAAAAAATCGGCTCTCCCTGTAGGAACTCCAATTACAATATCCATCTTCATTGGATCTATCGTTAGTTTCCCTGTTTTTGTTGGTACTAATAAGGCCTTTTGCATAACGAAATAATTATAGTCCTCGCCATTATATTTGCCTTTTTTTAATGGATATCCATTGATCTTAATTACTTGATTCCAAAAGCCATTATACTGTGGAGCTTCAGTTACGCCAGCATTATAAATAGTAATGTTTTCACTAACATAGAGCCTATACTCAACATAAACTCCTTCTCCTACATAAGGTTTTGATTTAGAGACCTCTGCAACCAAATGGATGTTTTGTTGCGCAATATAGTTTGGGTCATTTGGGTTTTTTGGGAGCGCTACTGCGTCTAAAACAATAATTTTTATAGGTTCAGATAGAATCTTTTTTCCTGCTACTTTTATTCTTGCGGATCCTATGGTAAGCTCCCCTTTTCTTTGAGGTTGAATAATGTAGGTGTAAGATTGAGAAAAGCTGACTTTGCCATTTATCCATGACTGACTCACAGACTGACTTGGACCTCCAACTACTTTAAAATTCGTGAATTTAGGTGGTAAAAAATCATCTCCTCCTTGTTTGTTTATAGAAAATTCAATTCGTAAACGCTGATTTAAGCCCAACTTATTTTTACTCACTTTTGCCGTTAAAGTTGCCTCTTGAGCACTGAAAGTAAGACCAAGCAGCAGACAAAATAAAATCATAAAAATATCTCTTAACTTCACCAAAGAGGAGAAACACTTTTGATTTCTATTGTTCTTTTTAAATTTAGGTACAATCAATTTTATTTACAATTTTTAGTCATTTTACAAGTATAAGTTTTTTTTACTGAGCTTGCAGTAAACGAAGTTGAAATTGGAAACAGTAAAGATGGGCTTTTTCTACCAATCTTTTTCTTGTTTTACTTTTTTGCCCTTCGTTTTTTTAGCATTTATCTTCTTTTGGGTTTTCTTCTCTTCATTGTTTAAACTTTCTAAAAGTTGTTTAATTTGTTGAGGAGTCATTCTTCCTTGCTGTGGCTTCGGTTTCTGTTTGTTTTTCTGCTCGTCCTTTTTTGGATCTTTGTTTTTATCCTTGTCGTTACCGTCTTTATTTTTGTCGTCTTTTTTATCCTTATCCTCTCCGTCTTTCTTCTCTTTATTTTGGTCTTTACTCTTATCTTCTTTGTCTTTCTTGTCCTTATTATTCTTATCTTTTTTGTCTTTCTTATCTTGTTGTTCTTTTTTTAATAACTTCTGAGCAACTGCCAAATTATAACGCGTTTCATCATCATTAGGATTATTTCTTAATGCGTTTTTATATCCATCTACAGCTCCTTGATAATTTTTAGATTCTAACATAGCATTTCCAAGATTATGAAATGCTGCTGCTTTTGTGAACTTATCCTTCGCCGCTTTTGCTGTTAATTCATATTGAGGAATTGCTTCTTTAAAATTATTATTTTGATAGAATGCATTCCCAAGATTATAGTTAGCCTTGTTGTAATTAGAATTACTACCCAGTGATTTTTGATAAGCAACAGATGCATCTGTATATTGCTTTTTTTGATACAATTCATTTCCTTGGCGTAATAATTTTCTTGCTTTACGTTGTAAACGAATTGTATCTTTTTGTGCTAAAATATCTTCGGAAGAAAATAACAGCACAAAAACAAAAAGGATATATTGTAAATTCTTCATCTTATTTTTTTGTTTTTTCTTCATTAAATAAATCGACCTTTCTTAACCATTTCGTTTTTTTATCAAATAAGAAAACATCAATCACTAAGAAGAACAAACCAATGCCTAAAAACCATTGAAACTGATCTTTATAATCTGAAAATTGTTTGGTTTCAAATTCGCTTTTTTCTGCATTTGCAATAATAGCTGCAATTCCCTTTACTGGTTTTTCTGTAACATTTCCATCAATATATTCCCCATCTGCAGCAGCTGCAATTCCTTCTAAAATCTCTGGTTTACGTTTGGTAATTATAGTTTCACCTTTCCTATCTTTTTTATAGCCAATCATCGCTCCGTTTAACCGTATCGGGATTGGACCACCATTTTCTGTCCCCACTCCAACTGTATAGATTTTTACTCCCTCGTTGGCTAAATTTTGTGCTACCTGTTTTGTTTCTTCTTGATGGTCTTCTCCATCAGAAATAATAATTAAAAACCGATTGGTTTGTTCATCATTATTATAATAAGTTTTTGCCAATTCTAATGCTTCATTTATAGCTGTTCCTTGACTAGAAACCATATCCGGATTCGCATTTTGCAAAAACATATGTGCTGCTGCATGGTCTGTAGTAATTGGTAGAAGCGGATAAGAATTACCTGCATAAATAATAATTCCAACCCTATCTGACCCTAATTTATCAATGGTTTTTGAGATGATTTGTTTTGCTTTTTCTAATCGATTAGGCGCTATATCTTCTGCCAACATACTTTTGGAAACATCCAAAGCAAATACGACATCAACACCTTCTCTTTTTACTGTTTTTAATTTGGTTCCTATCTTAGGGTTCACCAAAGAAATGATTAAAAAAGCGATTCCTAAAAGGAACATTAACAACTTTAAAACCGATTTAAACGTTGACGAATTTGGAGCTAACTTTTGGAGTAAAGCTATATCAGAAAATTTACGTTGTGTGTTTTTTTTCCACCACAAAACCAACAGGAACACTACAATCATTATTGGAATGATTGTTAAAAAGTAAAAATAAATTGGTTCTTCTATACGGTACATCGTGTATTTGTTTAATCGTTAAATCGTGTAATTGTTAAATTGTATTGCTTATAGTTAAACAATTTAACAGTTACCCAATTACACCTTTTTCAATTGTGATTTTCTTAATGCATTTAACATGTTTGATATTTTATAAATTCTTTCTCTCAATTTTAAATATTCTTCTTCTGAAATATATTCTAGTTCTTTTGATAGTATTATATGGTTTAAAACTTCCATAGCTGTACTAAAAACAATTGTTGTAAAATGTGCTTTGTCTTTGTTAGTAATTCTAGATGTTCCTTCTGCTAAATTCGCTGCAATTGAATTTGTAGCTCGTCTAATTTGGCTCACTAATCCAAATTTTTCATCAGCAGGAAAAGTAGAAGTAATTTTATAAACATCTTTAGAAAACTGAATAGCTTCTTTCCAAACTTCCAGTTTTTCAAATGAAAAAACATACATCTTCTTCTATATTTACACAATTAAACAGTTCAACAATTACACATTTTCTATATAAAACTCTTAAAAATTGTATTCCTTAAAATAAATTCGAAGACTAATAACCCAAGAGCAAAAAAGACTAATATTCTATATTTTTCTTGATAATTATAATATTTAAATTCCTCAATATTTGTTTTTTCAAGGCTGTCAATTTCATCATAAATTTCTTTTAATGATGTATTGTCTGTTGCTCTAAAATATTTCCCTGCTGTTTCCGAAGCAATTTTTTTTAGCAAAGCTTCATCAATTTCTACCTGTTGCTTTCGAAATTGCAATTTTCCCGTTCTTGGATCTTTACTCCAAGGAAAATCTGCCATTCCATTGGTTCCTATTCCTATTGTATAGGTTTTAATCTCCAATTCTTTAGCCAATTCTGTAGCAGTTCTTGGGTCAATATTCCCAGAATTGTTCACTCCATCTGTTAATAAAATAATAATTTTACTTTTTGCAGTACTTTCTTTCAATCTATTTACAGCAGAACCCAATCCCATGCCAATAGCTGTCCCACCTTCTAACTGTCCCCATTTTAGCTCAGAAATCGTGCGTTTTACGATGCCTTTATCACTTGTGATTGGTGTTTGTGTAAAACTTTCGCCAGCATAAACTACAATTCCTATTCTGTCATTTGGTCTTCTATCAACAAAATTTATAGCTACTTTTTTAAGCGCTTCTAATCGGTTTGGTTTTAAATCTCTGGCCAGCATACTTGCAGATACATCTATTGCCATTACAATATCGATTCCTCTATTTGTTTTTGTTTTTTTACTAACAGAAACGTTCCTTGGTCTTGCTAATGCTACAAATAAGAACGCTAAAGCAACTAAACGGAGTAGGTATAAAAATGGTTTTAGTTTAGGTAAAAAAGAACTGTTTGCTTTAAAACCTTTTATACTTGACATTGTTAAAAGCGCAGCATCTTTTTTTCTAATAAAAAAACACCAAATGGCTAATAGCGGAATTAATATCAGCAGCCATAAAAACTCTGGGTTTAAAAATTCAAAATTATTCCAATTCATCATCTTCTTCAATAATTGGTTTAGGTTTTAAATTATTTACCACATCTTCTGCGTCTTTTCTATCTTCTTCTATTTCTAAAGCTAATGGTTTAGATTTTGCAAATTTTACTAAATCTGCTTCTTGTAATAATCCTTTCAGTTTTTTAATTGTTTCTTTTGAAGTTGTTATTGACTGGGAACTTTTAAAATTGTTAAGTGTTTCTATTATTTCATCGGTGGTTCTTTCCAATGCAGGAACTTTCAGTTCTCGTTCGATATAGCCGCGTACAATTTCAGTTAATTCACTATAATATTCTTTTATTTTATTGTTTTGCCACAATAGTTTTTCATCCAATTCATTCAGTCTAAAAATTGCCTCTTCGAAGGGAGGTAAGGTACTATAAGTTGCGACTTCCTCTTCTTCTTCTTGTTTTCTAATAACAAACCAATACACCCAGAAACCAATAATTGATAAGGCAGCTAATAGTATGTAAATGTACATTTTAAAATCATCAAAAATATAAGGTTCACTTTCAATAGATTTTATAGCAAACTTTTTTATTTTGGTAGTGTCAATAGCAATAGTAGCAACATTTACCAATAAAGAATCTGTTAAAAAAGCTTGGTTTCTAACAAAGATCTGTTGGCGTGGAATGTAAAAAGAACCACTATCAAAACCAGTTAAAATATATTTTCTAATTAAAGAATTTTTAAGGGTGTCTATCTTGGTTGAATCAACAATTTCTAATCCTTTTAATTGTAATTTTGGTAGGATCACATTTTTTGTTTCACCTATCCAAATTTTTAAATTGAACTGCTCACCAATTCTAATATTTGTGGTATCAATGGTTACTTTTACCATTTCATTTTGTGAAAATGAAACGAAACAAGTAAGTAAAATAAACAAAAAGCCGAGCTCTCTAACACCCTTTCCAAGGGAACTAAAGTATTTAAGGTGTACTTCTTTTCTACTCTTTTGAGTCTTTTTATATGGATTGTCTTTTTTCAACTTATAAAATTACTTTTATTTTTACTTATTTTTAGGCAGATTTCATCTGAGCATTTTCTCTCTTAGGAAGATTAAAATGGACTTTTATCTCCCTTTGTGTTTAAAATAGCCTAATAATTTTTTCACGTAACTTTCATCAACTCTTGTATTGATCGTTCCTGCGCCACTTCTTTTAAACATACCTATATAATAGGCTGACAAACGGGCGGCATTTTTTGCATAATTTGTTCTAACAGAATTTGCTGAGGTGTTTATCAACTGAACATTTCCAGTTTCTGAATCTAACATAGGTACCATTCCTAAATTAGGAATTTCTTCATCGTGCTTGTCATAGATTCTAATGCCCGTTAAATCGTGTTTTTTTGCGGCAATTTTTAATGTTTTTTCGTAATCGTCATCCATAAAATCGGATAGCATAAATACAATTGCCTTTTTTTTCATCACACTTGATAAAAATTTTAAAGCGCCTGCAATATTTGTTTTTGTACTTTTTGGTTTGAATTCAATCAATTCTCTAATAATTCTTAAAACGTGACTTTTTCCTTTTTTTGGAGGAATAAAAAGTTCTATGTCATCAGAAAATAAGATCAAACCCACTTTATCATTATTTTGAGTAGCAGAAAAAGCAAGTGTTGCTGCAATTTCTGTAACCGTTTCTTTTTTAAATTGGGTTGATGTTCCAAAAAGTTCCGAACCAGAAACATCAACTAAAAGCATCATGGTCAATTCACGCTCTTCTTCAAAAATTTTAATATAAGGTTCATTATAACGCGCAGTAACATTCCAGTCAATTGCCCTTACATCATCTCCAAATTGATATTGTCTTACTTCAGAAAAAGTCATACCTCGTCCTTTGAATGACGAATGATATTCACCACCAAAAATATGATCAGACAAACGTCTTGTCTTAATCTCTATTTTACGAACTTTTTTAAGTATTTCCTTTGTATCCAATGTCTAATCGTTTAATTGTGTATTTGTTTAATTGGATGTTTATCTATTTTTCAACAGTTAAACAATTCCACGATTCAACAATTTTAAGGTACTTCAATTTCGTTAATAATTGAGTTGATAATGTCTACAGAAGTTACATTTTCAGCTTCAGCTTCATAAGTAATTCCTATTCTGTGACGTAAAATATCAAAAACAACAGCTCTAACATCTTCTGGTATAACATAACCTCTTCGTTTGATAAAAGCATAACATTTTGCAGCTTTTGCAAGGTTAATACTTCCACGAGGTGAAGCTCCAAAACTGATTAGATCTTTTAATTGAGGTAAATTATATTTTTCTGGATAACGAGTTGCAAAGATGATATCTAATATATATTTCTCGATTTTCTCGTCCATATAAACTTCATTAGCAACCTCTCTTGCTCTTAAAATTTCTGCTACAGAAACAACAGGATTTACCGTTGCAAATCCGCCAGATAAATTCTGACGCATAATGATTTGCTCATCTTGTAACTTTGGATAATCAATTACCACTTTTAACATGAACCTATCTACTTGCGCTTCTGGTAAAGGGTATGTTCCTTCTTGCTCTACAGGGTTTTGAGTTGCCATTACTAAGAAGGGTTCGTCTAACTTAAAAGTAGTATCTCCAATAGTAATTTGACGTTCTTGCATTGCTTCTAATAACGCAGATTGCACTTTTGCTGGCGCTCTGTTAATCTCATCTGCTAGTACAAAATTTGCGAAAATTGGTCCTTTTTTAATCATGAAGTCATTTTCTTTCATGTTATAAATCATGGTTCCAACAACATCTGCAGGTAATAAATCTGGCGTAAATTGAACTCTACTAAAACTAGCTTGTACTGCTTTAGACAAGGTATTAATTGCTAATGTTTTTGCAAGTCCTGGAACACCTTCAAGTAATATGTGTCCATTTCCAATCAATCCAATTAACAAACTTTCTATCATTTGTTTTTGCCCAACAATTACTTTATTCATTTCTAAAGTAAGTATATCTATAAAGGCACTCTCTCTTTCAATTTTCTCATTAATAGCTCTTACATCTACATCCATTTTATAATTGTGTTAGGTGTTAATTTTTTAAGTGGAAACAAAGCTACAATTTTAACAAAATTATTTTGTTAAAACAAGGTTAAAGGTATTGGTATGTTAAAAAAAAATATTTTTCTAAAGGGCCGTAGAAACATTCTTTTCTTGTATGGAGTAATTGTTAAATTAATAAAAAAATAAGTTATTTTTTATAATAAATTTAATTTAATTAGGTTTTTTTAATATATGTGCATATATTTAGATAGTGTTAACAATAGTTTAACACTTAACTTTAATCCCAATCAAAATGAAAAACAAGAAATTATTCAATTTTTTAGTAGTATTTTTTTTAATGTTGTTACCGCTTACAATGGTAGCACAGACAATAAAAGGGAAAGTAACAGATTCATCAGGAGCCGCTTTGCCCTATGTGAATATTGTAGAAAAAGGAAATTCCTCTAACGGAACAACATCTGATGATGCCGGAGAGTTTTCGATTAATGTATTAAGCTTACCGACTGCATTTACTGTATCCTCGATGGGATTTGAAACCAAAGAAATAACGGTTAGTGATATTGCTTATTTATCAGTTACTATTAGTGAAGACAACTCGCTAGATGAGATCGTTGTTATTGGATCTAGAAACAAGAACAGAACTGTAATTGACTCACCAGTTCCTGTAGATATTATTGATATTGCAGAATTGGCAACTAGTGGACCGCAAACATCAATAAATGAAATTTTAAACTATGTTGCACCCTCTTTCACTTCACAGACACAAACAGTTTCTGATGGAACAGATCACGTTGATCCTGCTTCATTAAGAGGTTTAGGTCCAGATCAAGTATTGGTTTTAATTAATGGAAAAAGAAGACATAATTCTTCCTTAATGAATATTAATGGTACTGTTGGAGCCGGAAGCGTTGGTACTGATATGAATGCAATACCCGTTTCTGCAATTAAAAGAATTGAAGTATTACGTGATGGTGCCGCAGCACAATATGGTTCTGATGCCATTGCAGGTGTTATCAACATTGTATTACAAGATGCTACAAATACATTAAGTTTATCTGTAACAACTGGAGCGAACGTTTCTTCTGGAAGTAACCACCAAGACGGCGGTATGGATGGAGAGAAAATTCAAATTGATGCCAATTATGGTTTAGATATAGGAAAAAATGGTGGATTCATCAACTTCTCTGGATCGCTTGGTATCAGAAAACGTGCCTCAAGAAATGCAACGAATTTAGAGCAAATATATGATGTTTGGAATGCCGCAGAGAATGCTTTTACAGCTTCAAAAGGAACGCCTATTTCAGACATGACTGCAGCAGACTATCAAGCTGGTGCAGCTTTGCTTGGAACAAATTATATAAGTGCTATTGATCAAGGAGCTATTGCAGCTTTAGATTTTACCTCACCTGCAGATTTACTTACACTATTGGGTCGTGGTAAAGTTGGAGACTCAGATTATGTGGAAGGTATAGTTCGTGACCAAAGTTATGGAGAGTTTGATTCTTATCAAGATTTGGATAATGCGCAATTTGCTTTAAGAGGGCAAGAGAGAAATGACTTTAGATTTAAAGTAGGAACTGCTAAATTAAGAGAAGGAAAATTCTTTGCTAATTTGTCTTTGCCTGTTTCAGAAAATGCGGAAGTATATTCTTTTGGAGGCATCAGTTATAGACAAGGTTTAGCATTTGGATTTTTAAGAGAGCCATGGAGACCAAAAGCAAATGTTGCTTCTAATCCAAATGGGTTTTTACCAGGAATCCAATCGGATATTGTAGATAAATCTGCTGCAGTAGGAATTAAAGGACAAACTGAAAGCGGATGGGATATCGACTTTTCTAATACCTACGGACAAAATTCTTTTATTTATACGATTGTAAATACGAGTAATGCAAGTTTAAAAGCGGCTTCACCTTCTAACTTTAGTGCTGGATCGCATATTTTTTCTCAAAACACGACAAACTTAGACTTCAGTAAATACAATGAAGATATTTGGGCGGGCTTAAACCTTGCTTTTGGAGCAGAATACAGAGTAGACAATTTTGAGGTTTTTGCAGGAAAAGAAAACTCGTATACTACCTATGATAACAATGGAATTCCAACAGTAGGTGGTGTTGGAGGAGCAACAAATGCTCTTGGAGAGTCACTTGATGGAACTTCTCAAGTATTTGGAGGTTTTACACCTGAAAATGCAACCGACAAAACTAGAAATAGTATTGGTACTTATTTTGATGTGGAAGCAGATGTTACAGAGAACTTTTTAGTAAGTTTAGCAACTCGTTTTGAAAGCTTTTCTGATTTTGGGGAAACGTTCAATTACAAATTAGCTTCAAGAGTGAAATTATCTGATAATTTTTCTGTAAGAGGCGCTGTAAACACAGGATTTAGAGCACCTTCTTTACACCAACAATTCTTTAGTAGAAGTAGTACCGTTTTTAATGCTGCAGGTGTTGCAGAACAAGTAGGCTTGTTTACGAACGATAGTCAAGCAGCAAGTTTATTGAAAATAGGGAAGCTAAAAGAAGAAACGTCTCAAAGTGTAAGTTTAGGATTTACTGGTAAAGTAGGTGGTTTAACAATAACTGTTGATGCATATCAAATTTCAATTGATGATCGAATTGTTCTTTCAGGTAAATTTGACAATGGTGGAGACCCAGTTTTAGAATCTATTTTTAATGCTGCAGGAGCAGGAAAGGCTCAGTTTTTAGCAAATGCTATTGATACTAAAAATCAAGGTATTGATGTTGTTGCTGGATATAAATTTGATGCATTCAAAGATTTTAAACTGAACAATAGCTTGTCGGCAACTTTCTCAAAAACAGAGATTACAAACATTAATGTTCCTGATTTAATTGCTGATGCTGGTTTAAGTAGTGCCTTTTTTGATGGTCAGGAAGAAGCATTTTTAACAATTGCACAACCTAGAACTAAATTGAATTTAACACATACGCTTTATAACGATAACTGGACATTTTTATTAAGAAATGTTTATTTTGGAGAAGTAACAGATCCAGATGAGTTTTCAGGACAAGCAAGAGTTAGTGGTGCTACGGTAAATAATGATGCGATTTATGCTGGAAAGATTATCACTGATTTAATAATATCAAATAATATATCTGAAAGTTTATCCATATCTATTGGAGCAAATAATTTATTAGATGTATATCCAGATGAAAATAGAGAAGGAAGTCAATCGAATGCTTCTTTTCCATATTCTAGAAGAACCTCTCAATTTGGGTTTACAGGAAGATATGTTTTCGCAAGGTTAAATTTTTCTTTATAGAAGAAACCAAGTTTTATTATAAATGAAAAGAAAGCGGCAAAATTTTGCCGCTTTCTTTTATTTTTAGCTTATAAAATTTAAGAATATGATTAATAAAAACATTGCATCTTTAAAACAATCAGCGACACTTTTAATCAATGAAAAGGTAAAGGAGTTAAGAAAACAAGGGAAAAAAATAAGTCATTTTGGTTTTGGACAATCCCCTTTTCCAATTCATTCAAGTATTGTTATTGCATTAAAAGAAAATGCAGCAAACAATCATTATTTACCCGTTGCAGGTTTAGAAAAATTGAGAGCACAGATTGTGTTGTTCTTAAAAAAACATCAAAATATAACGACTAAAAAGGAAGCTATTTTTATAGGACCTGGCAGTAAGGAATTACTGTACCAATCGATATTAATTTTTGAAGGTGATTTTTTGATTCCTAAAGGGAGTTGGGTGAGTTATGTGCCACAAATTCAGTCCAAAGGTGGAAAATACCAAATTCTTGAAACCAATTTTGAAGATGATTTTAAATTAACCGCCGAAAGTTTAGCCGCTTTTTTCAAAAAAGAAGCTCCTAAAAAACAACAAATTTTAATTTTAAATTCACCAAATAATCCCACAGGAGCTGTGTATACAGAAGAAGAATACAAAGCGCTTGCTATTGTTTGTAGAAAATACAATGTCCTTGTTTTTTCGGATGAAATTTATTCTCAGCTTCATTTTTCAGCAACTTCTTCACCAAGTATTTCCAAGTATTACCAAGAAAAAACAATTGTTTTTGGAGGTTTAAGTAAAGTGTTTTCTGCTGGTGGATACCGTCTGGGATACATGATGCTGCCCGATGAGATGCAGGAATTACAAAACGTCTATAAATCGCTTTTTAGCGAAACATTTAGTTGTGTTTCTTCACCCATTCAATTTGCAGCCTTAAAAGCATATACCTATGATGCAAGTATGCAGCAATACGTTGCAGATTCTGCTAAAATTTTAAAAACGCTATCCGAATTTATTTATAAAGAACTTTCTGCGATCGATATTCAATGTACAAAGTCCAGAGGGGCTTTTTATATGACCATAGGCTTCAATAAGCACAAAGAGCAAATTGCCAAGTTAGGAATTACGACAAGTTCCGAGTTGTCAAATTATGTTTTAGAAAATTATCAGTTTGCGATGTTACCAGGCGTAGATTTTGGTTTTGACCAAGAAGCATTATTTTTTAGAATTGCTTTTGTAGATTTTGATGGTGAAAAAGTGATGAAAGCCTTTAATTCTGTTGCAGAAATAGATGTCGACTTTATAAAAACAACTACCCCAAATATTTTTGAAGGCGTCGAAAAAATAAAAAAATTTATTTCAGCATTAGGAAATTAAATGGAGCTTCCAATACTTAAGAATCTAATTTTTTTAAGGAAAGCGTATTTTTATCAAATTCAGCGTAGGTAAAATACTGAATCCAGTCACCTGTATTTATATAGGTGCTGTTTTCTTGTAATTTTATTTCTAAAGGAAGGTGTCTATGACCAAATATAAAGTAATCGTAATGTTGTCTTGTTAGTTTCTTTTTACAATATAATACTAACCATTCGTTTTCATCACCTAAATATTTTGCATCTTCCTCACCAGAAATCAATTTATTTTTTACAGACATATACTGCCCAAAACGGACTCCTAGGTCTGGATGTAACCATTTAAAGAGCCATTTAAATAGAGGAAACGTAAACACTTTTTTCATACGTTTATAGCCGATGTCTCCAGGACCTAAACCATCACCATGACCAATTAGAAATTTTTTATCATTGAGGAGGAATTCTTGTGCAGCATGAAAAACTTGAATTTGGAGTTCTTTTTCAAAATAATCTTGCATCCATAAATCATGATTCCCTACAAAAAAGTAAATAGGAATACCCGCGTCTCTAATTTCAGCTAATTTTCCTAAAACTCGTACAAAACCTTTTGGAACAACTGTTTTATATTCAAACCAGAAATCGAATAAATCGCCTAATAAAAAAATGGCTGCTGCATCTTCTTTAATTTCATCTAGCCAAGCAACAAACTTTTTTTCACGAGGAAGACTCGCTGCTAGAGTTGGCGCACCAAGATGTTGGTCTGATGCAAAATAAATTTTTTTATTTTCAGAGGAAGTTATAGAAATCAAGTGATTAATTATTTATATCTGTAAAAATAGAAAAACTTATCTATAATTCAGCATAAGTTAATTTTTAACAATTTTTTTATGGTAGGCTCCATAATCGGTCATCACCTTAAGATGATAAATTCCATTGCGAAGTTCACTAATATTTAGTTGCTTATAATTAAATTTAAAAACCTGTTGCCCTAAAGTATTGTATAGTATTGCGCTTATCATTTTGATGTTTTTTGCTATTTTAATCGTTAAAAGAGCATTTACAGGATTGGGGTGCAAAGAAATATTTTGTGTTATAAAGTTTTTGTTATCTGCATGTAAAGTACTACTATTCTCCCTAGAAATTAAATGAAATTCTGGATCAAACTCTATAGAGTTGACAGTAAAATTTGTAGTTTTTATAAATGTTTGTCCATTATTGACATTGTTTAAGACGAAGTCTACTACTTCTCCATTTGTACCTTTTAAACGTATTGGAACATTGGCCTCGAAAAAAGAAACAGAAGGATGACTTTGTGTTTGGTTTAGTTGTATGTTAATTGAGTTAGCGTTTGGCTGGGACCAAATGATATGATAAGAAGGATACCCTTGGTTATAAACCCAATCGTTAAAAAATTCATCCAATTCTAAATCGGCTGAAGCTTCTAAGTGCGCCAATAAATCGATTGTTTTAGCATAGCTATACTCTAAAATAGGGTCTGAAATATAATTTTTAATAGCAGTAAAGAAATTGGTGTCACCTAATTTTTTTCGCAACATATGTAAAACCATTGCTCCTTTTTTATAGGACAATCTACTGCTAAAAATTCTAGAAACATTTTTGGTCTCATTCTCTGTGAGATAAACGGCTCCGTTAGTTAAAGAGGTTATCGAATTGATATAGGAGTTTCTCCAGTTTTTAAAGGCAATGTCTCCATCTAAATGTTCGATGGTAATACCAGAGAGATAGGTTGCAAAACCTTCATTTAGCCAAATATCTTTCCAGCTTCCGCAAGTAATTTTATTGCCAAACCATTGATGTGCCAACTCATGCGCAATCAAACCTCTACTAAAATTCCCCATGAATGAAACGGTTGTGTGTTCCATTCCTCCGCCCCAGCCAAATTGAGCATGTCCATATTTTTCATTTTCAAATGGATAGTTTCCAAAGAGGTTGATGAAGTGATTCATAATATCCACAGTAATACCCGTACTATTTTGTGCGCTGGTTAAACTTTCAGGATACACATAGTTTACAATAGGAAAAGGGTTGCCATTATTTGGAACAGTATGAGAATAGGTTTCATAATTGGTGACTGCAATGGCAATTAAATAAGCAGGAATTGGATACTGGTGTTTGAAATGGGTTGTTTTATTTTCCGAACTGATAACGGTACTCTGTTCCAAACCGTTCGCAACAGCAGTGTATTGTTTTGGTGCTGTAATATAAATGTCAATAACATCAATTTTATCATTTAAATCTTGTTTGCAAGGCCACCAATCTAACGCTCCATAAGGTTCAGAAAGTGTCGAAAGAATGGGCGTTGAATCGGGTCCATGAGTTGAGCTAGTAAAAGAATCAAAGCCTTTACTTATGGGAGTCCCATTGTACTCTATGACCACAGAAGTTGCATTTCCCTGATTTAAAGTGTTTTGAAGCATGATAACTAATTCATCCGCTGAGTTTTGAGAAAAGGACAATGAATTTCCGTTTTGAGTAACTGAAGAGACAACAAGCGCATCATCTAAATCGAAAGTAATTGTTGCTAAATTTTCTAAGGCGGTAAAAGTGGTGGTTACTTTCCCTGCAATATCAGCCACTGCAGGGTCTACGGAAAATTCTAATTTATGATAGGTAATATCGTAATTTGAAGTGTTGGGATTTTCCTTAAAATGAATTTTTGATGCCGCAGATTTAGCTTCAGCTTCCGCAATTTTAATGATTTCTTGGGATGTTGTTGCATTGGTATTTATAAAAAATAAAAACAAGACAATACCGAAACGATTCATAATTAAAAGGATATCAACCAAAAATACTATTAAAAAAATTAAAATAAATAAAGATAGGTGTAAAAGTAGTTTTGTCCTTTTTTAGAAGTACCTATCTTTGCAAGATGTTAGAAGATAAAAATACACAAAAAACATCGTTGGCTGAACTTGGAGAGTTTGGTTTAATCAATCATATTACAAAATATTTTAAGGTAGAAAATTTATCCACAGTAAAAGCAATTGGAGACGATGCTGCTGTTTTAGATGCTTCCGAAAGACAAACACTAGTTACTACAGATTTGTTAATTGAAGGGGTGCATTTTGATCTGAGTTATATGCCTCTGAAACATTTAGGATACAAAGCTGTAGTCGTAAATTTATCAGATGTGTATGCAATGAATGGAATTGCTGAGCAAATTACGGTTTCTATTGCGGTTTCAAATCGATTTCCTCTAGAAGCAATTGAAGAATTGTATGCAGGAATTCAGCTTGCTTGTGAAACATATAAAGTAGATTTAATTGGAGGAGATACGACATCATCTAACAAAGGGATCTTAATTTCTGTGACCGCAATTGGTAAAGCAGAAAAAGAGGAAGTTGTATACAGAAATGGAGCAAAAGAAACGGATTTAATTGTTGTTTCTGGCGATTTAGGTGCGGCATATTTAGGACTACAAGTTTTAGAAAGAGAGAAGCAAGTTTTTAAAGTGGACCCAAACAATCAACCCGATTTAGATAGTTATACTTATTTAATTGAACGTCAATTAAAGCCTGAAGCTCGGAAAGATATTGCTGGTTTATTAAAAGAAATGGAGGTAAAACCTACTGCTATGATCGATATCTCTGACGGACTTTCCTCAGAGCTTTTTCATATTTGTACACAGAGTAAAGTAGGATGTAAGGTGTATGAAGATAAATTACCTTTAGACCCTCAAGTAATTTCTGCCTGTGAAGAATTCGAATTAGATTCTACCATGGTGGCTTTAAGTGGCGGAGAAGATTATGAACTTTTATTTACGGTGCCAATTGCTGATTTTGATAAAATAAAGGGAAATCCTAACTTTTCTATCATTGGGCATGTTACTAGAGAAAATCAAGGATTAAATTTAGTAACAAGAGCAAACCAAGAAATTGAATTAAAAGCGCAAGGTTGGAATGCTATCAGTGAAAAATCATAAAAGAAAGTAAAACTTTTATTTCTAAAAAACATATTTTTTAATGAAATCATTACGTTTAATTCTTTCCAATATATCTTATTTTGCGCCTTCTTGGGTTTTTTCATCAATCAATATTTTAATAGGGACATGGATTCTTTACATTCCTTTTATTAAATTAAAATTCAATCTAGACGACGCTCAAATAGGTTTTGCCTTATTTTTCTCTGCTTTAGGTTTGTTAATTTCTATTCCCTTTGTTCCCAAAATAAACAGAAAAATAGGGGTAGGTAAGTCAACCAAAATAGGAATTATTTTATTAGCGATTGTCTATAACCTCCCACTAATAGCAACTGATTATTTTTTATTATGTGGAGCCTTATTATTGATTGGCCTTTTTTCAGGATTTACGGATATTTCATTAAATGCATTAACCTCTCAAATAGAAAAAACAACACGCCAACATTTTATGTCTGCGGCTCACGGTTTTTTTAGTTTGGGAGGTTTTATTGGCGCAGGAATTGGGAGTATCTATATCAGTCATTTTTCAAATCCAAAAATTCACATGCTAGGAATCTCTTTTTTTGTTATACTCACGAGCTTATTATTGTCTAAAAATTATGAAGAGTTAAAAGGATTAGAGTTGGAGAAATCAAAGAAAAATGCGTCTTTTTTTAAAAACATAAAACCTTTATTCGCAATTTCTATAATCGCTTTTATCATTTTATTTAATGAGGGCGCTGTTGAACATTGGAGTAATTTATTTCTTTTTGAAGTCGTGAATGTTTCTCAAAGTGAAGCTGGTTTTGGTTTTATTATTTTCTCTTTAACAATGACTATAGGTCGTTTTTTAGGGGATGGATTTAGTCAAAAAATAGGCTCTAAAAAAATCATATTATATGCAACTCTCGTATCGCTTATTGCTTATTTCTTCATTATTACTTCCAGCTTGTATTTAAGTGTTTTAGGTTTTGGATTTTTAGGTTTTGGACTTTCCGTTATTGTACCAGAAATATACAGAATAGCAGGCAAAAATAAAGAAATAGATACTTCTCTAGCCATCTCTATTGTTTCAGGAATTGGTTTTGTTGGCTTTTTAGTGGGACCTGTATTATTAGGAACCATCTCTAGCTTAAGCAATTTAGTGATGAGTTATGTTTTTTTAGCGACCCTAATAAGCATCGCTTTTTGTATTACGTTAATTGGTCTAAAAAAGAAGTACTAACTTTTTATTTTACAAAACCATCAAATTACAGCCTCTAATGTCTGAATTGTCAAAACGACCAATAATTTCGAAGGTTCCCTTTTTGTGAACTTTACCCAAATCTTGCGTCGCAATAAATGAACACGAATTGTAATTGGCTAGATCAATCACATTGATGCCGCCAGTTTTTCCAGCTTTTTGAATGGTTAAAGCATCTTCTGTATCTCGGGTTAGAACTTTCATCCAGGGAGGCGTTTCAAAAATCCCATTCCCATTAGAATATCCTTGACTCAATAATTCTGTCATTCCATATTCTGAGTGAATTTTATTCACTCCAAATCCATCTTGTAAAAGCTGATGTAATTCTTCTCTAACCAGCTCTTTTCTTCTACCTTTCATGCCACCAGTTTCCATAATTAGGGTGTTTTTTAGGTTGAATTGTTGCATTTCAGTAACATCCAACAAAGCGAAAGAAACACCAATTAAAAGCGTCTTTTGTCCTTTGAGGTCTAATGCTGTTAGTTTTTTGGCTAATTCTTCGATGTTATTGAGGTAAAACCCACTTTCCGGATTTTTAGTTTTTTGGATAAAATCTTCCACCATATAAACCAAAGAAGAACCCTTTCTTTCTAAATAATTTGGCAATAAAGCCAAAACAACATAGTCTTCAAGGTTTCCATAAAAATGAGCAAATCCTTTTTGGTAACTTTCTCTGTAGAGGTTGATATCTGTTACAAAGTGCTTACTTGTTAGGTTGCCTGTTGTACCAGAACTGGTAAAGGTTTCTTTCACTTCCTCCAAAGAAGAAAGTATTTTTTTACTTTTAAAAAACTGAATTGGTAAAAACGGAATTTCTTCAAGGGTACTTACATCAGAAGGATGTACGTATAGCAAATCGCAAAAAGAGCGGTATACTTTATTATTTTTAAATTGATGTTTAAAAACAGCTAAAGCAACTTGCTGAAAATCTTCTGGCGTTTGTATGTTGAAAATATTGTTTTGCATCTGCTTTTGCAAAAATAGAATTATTTAACGCAACCTTTTTAAATTTTTTGCATCTTGTGTGAAAAGAATTTTCAATTCCAATACCTTTTAGCATTGATAAATGAATCGGTCGGAAAAATTATGTTTAAATTCGTTTTTCTAGTTTAACCAACAAAACAGTATCCTAAAATGACAGATTTTGGAATTAAAAAAGCCCTACAAGAACTCGGTTTAAAAGACTTAAATAATGGAACTGCTACAGGTTCTAATCATTTTTCTAATGGAGAAATCATAGAAAGTTATTCTCCGGTTGATGGTAAGCTAATTGGTAAAGTGAAAGCGACTACTAAAGAAGACTATGAAAAAGTGATGGAAATAGCCTCAAAAGCGTTTATATCATTTAGAAATATACCTGCTCCAAAAAGAGGCGAAATTGTCCGTCAGTTTGGAAATAAATTGAGACAAAAGAAAGGAGCCCTTGGTCAATTAGTTTCTTATGAAATGGGTAAATCCTTACAAGAGGGCTATGGTGAAGTACAAGAAATGATTGATATTTGTGATTTTGCTGTTGGATTATCCAGACAGTTAAACGGACAAACAATTCCTTCTGAACGCCCAGGACATCTAATGAGAGAACAATGGCACCCAATCGGAGTAGTTGGGATCATTTCGGCGTTTAATTTTCCTGTAGCTGTTTGGGCTTGGAACACTGCTTTAGCATGGATTTGTGGTGATGTTTGTGTTTGGAAAGCTTCAGAAAAAACACCTTTATGTGCTGTTGCTTGTCAGCATATTATTGCCGGTATTTTGAAAGAAAATAACTTGCCTGAAGGAATTTCTTGTATTATCAACGGTGATTATAAGGTTGGTGAAATGATGACTAAAGATTCTAGAATTCCGTTAGTTTCTGCAACAGGATCTACAAAAATGGGAAGAATCGTTGGCACAACTGTTGCCCAACGTTTTGGAAAGTCTTTATTGGAATTAGGAGGTAACAATGCACTTGTCATCACACCGTCTGCTGATTTAAAAGTGGTGGTTCCTGCAGCTGTTTTTGGTGCGGTAGGTACCTGTGGACAACGTTGTACTTCTACAAGAAGAATAATTATTCACGAAGCGGTGTACGCAAAAGTAAGAGATGCAATTGTTGGTGCCTACAAGCAAATTAAAATTGGTAATCCTTTAGATGAAACAAATCATGTGGGGCCTTTAATAGATCAAGCTGCCGTATGTAATTATTTAACTGCCATTGAACAAGCAATAGCTGCTGGAGGAAATGTTTTAGTTGAAGGAGGCCTTTTAGAGGGAGAAGGTTATGAATCTGGTTGCTACGTGAAACCTGCAATTATTGAAGCGGAAAACCATTTTCAAATTGTACAAGAAGAAACATTTGCGCCTATTTTATATCTCATAAAATATGTTGGAGAGATAGAGAATGCAATCGAAAAACAGAATGGTGTTACACAGGGTTTATCCTCTGCAATTATGACCAATGAAATGAAAGAAGCAGAAAAATTCTTGTCGTATGCAGGTTCAGATTGTGGTATTGCAAACGTAAATATTGGTACTTCAGGGGCAGAAATTGGGGGGGCTTTTGGTGGTGAAAAGGAAACTGGTGGTGGACGTGAAGCGGGATCTGATGCATGGAAGGTGTACATGAGAAGACAAACAAATACTGTAAATTATTCTGATGAATTGCCTTTAGCACAGGGAATTAAGTTTGACTTATAAGTGCTGTTTTCTAGGGTTTTAGACTCTTTACTAAAAACAATACCAGGGGGTATAATAATTCACTAAGCTCAGACAAAATAAAAGTAGGTAATAAATTTAGATAATTTCACAAAACCCCATAGACAAAAGGCTGCAAGTAACTACTGTTGCTGTTTTTTTTAAATTAGTGTTTGTTTAGTGCTTGATTTTATGAAAAATAAACTAATTTAATTTAATGTTTTGTAATAAAGGCTAAACATAAAGATTGTTAGGTGTCACTCTAATGATCGCTAATTTCTTATAAAAACAATGGATTCAACCAAAAAACCTACCTATCAGGAATTAGAAAATCAGATTCATAAACTTGAAGTGCTTCATAAAGAAAATTCTTTAAGAAGTGATGTTTTAGGAAATAGTATTCTTAGTAAGATGTTTCATCCTCATATAGTTCTCGAGCTTATTTACGATGCTGCTCAAAATCCATTTGATTTTTATATCAGGGATGTAAATTCTGCATTTGAAAAGGTAGTGTCTAAAACACGAGAGGAACTTGTTGGGAAACGAGTAAAAGAAGTCTTTATCGTTATAAATGATGATTGGATGTATCTATCACATGAGGTTATTAAAACAGGAGCCCCTAAAAATTTTGAGAAATATGAAGCAGAATTTGATAAGTATTTTCAATTTTATGTTTGTAAGGCTCAGGAAGATTCTGTGGCTGTTATTATTCATGATATTAGCGAAAAAAAGAGGCTTGAAGAAAAATTGAATAAAGAAAAAAAAGAGGCACAAACACATTTTTTTGATTCTTTGAATGGAATGGTAGAGATTGTAGAGCTTATTTATGACAAGGACGGTAAACCAATCGATTTATACATCCGTGACATAAACCAGACGTTTGCTGATTTTTTTGGCAAATCCAAAATAAAGTTAATCAATAAAAAAATATCTTCCATTTTTGAAACTATCCAAGAATCTTGGTTGTTCTCCTTTGAGAATGTTCTCAAAACGGGTTTACCTATAACTTTTGATGGATATAACGCTGAATATGATGAGTATTATTCTATAACTGCTTGGAAATTTTCCAAAGATAGAGTGGGTATTTCCTACCAAGATGTTACCAAGCACAAAAAGGATGAAAAACACAAAGAGGTTCTTAAATTAAAGTTAAAGGAAATCGTAAAGACAAATAATAAAACCCAGCAATTAGTAAATTTTGGAAGTTGGATGTTTGTACCTGAAACTCAAAAAATAAATATTTCTTCTAAGATGTATACTATCTGGGGTTTTGACCCAGTAAAAGGAACTCCTGAATATGAAGATGTCATCAAACAAATTCATCCAGATGATGTCGAATTAGTTACTTCTACAATTAATAAAGCGATAGATTCAATATCTTTCTTTACTATTGAATTTCGAATTTATACCCCAGAAGGGGAGTTGAAAATTATAAAATCTAGTATTGAATCTACTTTTAATACTGAAGATAAGGTAATGATATTACAAGGGGTAGACCAAGATATTACCGCACAAAAAATTTTTGAGAGAGAGCTTGTGAAGCACGAAAGACTGAATGCCATTGGGGAAATGTCATCTTCTATTGCCCACGATTTCAACAATTCACTGCAAGCAATGGTCGGGAATATGGAGGTCATTAAACTTCAAAATGAGTTGTCAGATTCTACCCAAATAGGGTTACAAAATATTGAATCTATTATCAGCGATATCGCTGGTAGGGTTGTTGCATTGCAAAAGTTTGGGAATATAGCATCTCCAGATAGCAGTGTTGAATTGATTGATTTTAATGAGCTGATTAAAAACAGTTTGAAACAGACTCGTCCCCTTTGGAAAGATAATAAAGAAAAAGAGGGGTGGAGCATAACGATTCAATCCGATTTTAAAGAGATTCCGAGAATTCGTTGCAATAGAGGGGAATTAAAGATAGCTGTTTATAATTTAATTAAGAACAGTATTGAAGCAATGCCAGAAGGAGGGAAACTTTCTATAAAAACAGGTGTAAAAAAAGCAGGTATATTTGCAACTTTTACTGATTCTGGTGTTGGAATGACGGAAGTGAATAAAGAAAAAGTATTTGAACCCTTTTTTAGTACAAAAGGTTTTGAATTAGGAAGAGGTTTAGGGATGAGTGGCGCTTATCGTATTATAAATCGTCACCAAGGAGATATCAGGGTACTGTCTTCTGAAGTGGGAAAAGGAACTACCTTTGAAATTGTTTTTCCATTCGTGAAACAAGAAGTAGCGCAACCAATGGTAATTAATCAAAGTAAAAGTAACGATTCCTTAAACGTTTTGTGGGTAGATGACGATCTGATCATCACAAAATTAGTTGATACATTGGTCAAATCTATTGGTCATAAAATTACTGTTGTAAACAGCGGAAAGATGGGGTTATCGTATCTAGAAAGCAACCCTTGTGATATTGTATTACAGACCTTGGTATGCCAGAAATGAACGGATGGGAGTTGATCGATGCAATTAGAAAAAAGTTTGGAGATGCTATAAAAATTATTGTTGTTTCTGGGTGGGAAGTAGAGGAGTCTGTTAAAAAGGAAAAGGGTATTGATATTGTTTTACAAAAACCTTTTTCATTGGAAGTGCTTAAAAAAGCATTTTCTAATATATAAGTTTTAAAAAAAAGCTGTTTTATTAAGTTGTACAAATAAAAAACCACTCCTTTCGGAGTGATTTTCTTTTTAATTAGTTATTGAGATAATAACCAATTAAAAATGAACTAACCAAACTTTATTTTAAATTTCTTCTTGTCTTATTTTCTTCTCATTTTTATCTTTCTTGTTACTTTAGTTCGTTTTCTATTAGCATTCCTTACAGTATCTTCCGCTTCTTTTTTAGATTTTCCTCCTTTTAAGTAGTGTATAAACCCTTTTCCAGAAAATTTATAGGTAGTTTCTGAGTTTACATTGAAAAGGGATATGGTTCCATCGTTAATAACGCTTAATTCAAATTCTTCAATATCACCATCTTTATAAGTAAGTTCGATACTTTTAATGTCTTCTATATTTTGTCCCTTATTATCTATGATGTCAAAAACTTCATATCCTCCAATATAATCCCAAGTTATATTTCTTAATATTTTACCAGTACTGTCTATAGAGCTTTGGAAAGTTGGTGTTTGTTGTTGAGGATCTGGTGTAAATTCTAAATAATTTTCATCATCAAAGGCATTTGGAATTCCACCTGCTATTGACACTTTTTCCCAAGCAACATACTCTTGTAAAAAGTATTCTATATTTTCATAAAACAATTTATCGTAATCAAATTGGTTCACTTGATATCCAATTAAATAGTAACTTACGTTTTGTCTGTAATTATAGATTTTGATTTCATTACGAGAAATTACAGTAATTTCAAAGTCATTTGCACCCTCTGAATCGTGGTCGGTTTCTAATATCTCATTAAAAGTAGTGTAGGTCCCTAAATCTATTCCAAGACCATCTCCTCTATTTCCAATAGCCACAATATTGTTGTTTGCATACAATATGCCATCTAAAAAAGAAAGTGTAAAGGCTCTAGAAATGTATGGAATATCTCCGTTTCCTCTAGTTCTGTGATAATCTACATACCATAAATCGTATTCAGAAACGATGTCTATAAAGGGAACTTCATTTTCGGATCTACAAGAACTAAAAAGTGTTTCTGTAATAATAATTATTAAAAGTAATTTTATCAACTTCATAAGCTTCAGTTTTATAAGTGTGTTTTGATAATTTCAAAATGTGTGCCAAAAATTAAAACCTCTTGTATTTGAGAGGTTTTATAAGGAAATTTCTTCTTTATTTTATTTATAAAAAAGTTGCTGCTCGTTTTCTAAAGTTTTTAACTTTAAAGTATTTTGTTTTATCTTTTAGTTGATAGCTTATTATCATTATTTTCCAATTCAAAAGGAAATGTTTCTCGTGTAGGAAATTTGTTCTTTAGTTCGTTTATCGGATTTGCCTCTGAAGTAAAATCTCTTAAAAATATTTTTTTTGAAATTCTCCAACTATGTATTTAATTCCTTAAACGTTTTAATTTTAAGCTTTGTTGTATTTTTTATGAAATACAGACTATCAAAATTGACCTTATTATTTGATAAATATCTTATATAGAGATTAGAATTTGTGTTTTTTTGTAAATCTGTTGCAGAATGATAATCGCTAGCAGATAGAATCTTAAAAGGTTTTTTTACTAAAATTACGACTACCACATTGCAAGAAAAGAAATGTAATACCAGATAATATAATTGTTTTTAGTGCTTTCTTATACATGTAATTTAATACAATAGTTTCAACTTTTGTAACAAGAAACAAAAAAAGCGAACCAAATGGGTTCGCTTTGTATTTTATAAAAAATAGTATTAGTTTTTTAAAGCTTCCGCTCTATGAAAATTTGACTTCACTGCGTTTCATCTAATTGTTCAAGGCTTCTGCTCCGCCAACAATTTCTAGGATTTCGTTAGTAATTGCCGCTTGACGTGCTTTGTTATAGGTCAATAATAAAGCGTCTCTTAACTCTGTTGCGTTGTCTGTTGCTTTGTGCATAGCAGTCATACGCGCCCCATGTTCAGAAGCAAAACTATCTCTAAGAGATTTATATAATTGAGTTTTTAATGACTTTGGTATTAAAGCCTCAACAATTTCTACTTTAGAAGGTTCAAAAATATAATCAGAATTTATAGCAGTAAATTCTCCTTCATCAACTGGTTTAATTGGTAGAAATTGCTCTACTTGGGTAAGCTGAGTTGCTGCATTTTTAAATTGATTGTAAATAATCTCAATTTTATCGTAGGTACCTTCAGCATACAAACTCATTAACTTTTCTGCAATTTCCGCTACATTATCAAAAGTTAAATCATCGTAAATGTCGTTTCTTGTTGCTACAATGTTAAATTGTTTAGACAATAGATCTCCTCCTTTTTTACCAATAATAAATAAACCGACCTCAGCATCACTGTATTTTTCTTGAACAGTTTTAATCGTTTGTTTTGTGATTGATGAGTTAAAACCACCACACAGACCTCTGTTCGAACTTACAACAACTAATAAAACCTTAGAAACTGGTCTTTGATTTGAATATACTCCCCCTGCATCACTATCTAAAGGTGCACTCAAATTTTGCAACAATTCAGTTAGTTTAGATGAATAAGGACGCATTGCCGTAATTGCATCTTGTGCTTTTTTCAACTTTGCAGCAGATACCATTTTCATAGCAGATGTAATCTGCATTGTTGATTTAATAGAGGTAATTCTATTACGTATTTCTTTTAAGTTTGCCATTCTATTGAAATTTTGAAATTCCCGCTTTCGCGGGAATAACAACTATTTTTTATTCGAAATGAGTAGAAATTTCTTTAGCTGCTGTTTCTAATACTGAAATTGTTTCTGGTGTTAATTTACCAGATTTCAATGTATCTAAAGTATCTCTATGTTTTGCGTTTAAGTAATCGATATAATCTCTTTCGAATTTCTTTACTTGATTTACAGGAACCTCTTTTAATAAGTTCTTAGAGCCTGCATAGATAATTGCAATTTGATCTTCTACTGAGTAAGGATCATTTTGAGCTTGTTTTAAAATTTCAACATTACGTTGTCCTTTAGAAATTACACTCATTGTAGCTGCATCTAAATCAGAACCAAACTTTGCAAACGCTTCTAATTCACGATACTGAGCTTGATCTAATTTTAAAGTACCAGATACTTTTTTCATTGCTTTAATCTGAGCATTACCACCAACACGAGATACAGAAATACCTACGTTAATTGCCGGACGTACCCCTGAATTAAATAGATCTCCATCTAAGAAAATTTGTCCATCAGTAATCGAAATTACATTTGTTGGAATATATGCTGATACGTCTCCTGCTTGAGTTTCAATAATTGGTAATGCAGTTAAAGAACCTCCACCCTTTACAATTCCTTTTAAAGAATCTGGTAAATCATTCATTTCACTTGCAATCTTGTCATCATTAATAACCTTTGCAGCACGTTCTAATAATCTTGAGTGTAAATAAAATACATCACCAGGATATGCCTCACGTCCGGGAGGTCTTCTTAATAATAAAGAAATCTCACGGTATGCAACTGCTTGTTTAGATAAATCATCAAAAACAATTAAAGCTGGTCTACCAGTATCTCTAAAAAACTCTCCAATTGCAGCTCCAGCAAATGGTGCATAAACTTGCATTGCTGCAGGATCTGATGCATTTGCAGCTACAATTGTTGTATAAGCCAAAGCTCCTTTTTCTTCTAACATGTTTGCAATTGCTGCAACTGTAGAAGCTTTCTGACCGATAGCTACATAAATACAATATACTGGCTCACCAGCATCGTAAAATTCTTTTTGGTTTAAGATCGTATCAATAGCAACGGTAGATTTACCAGTTTGTCTATCTCCAATAATCAATTCACGTTGACCCCTACCTACAGGAATCATTGCATCAATAGACTTAATACCAGTTTGTAATGGTTCTGTTACAGGCTCTCTAAAAATAACTCCAGGAGCTCTTCGCTCTAAAGGCATCTCATAGGTTTCACCAGATATTGGTCCTTTACCATCTATTGGATTTCCTAAAGTATCTACGACACGTCCTATAATACCTTCACCTGCTTTTAAAGAAGCAATACGTTCTGTACGTTTTACCGTTGAACCTTCTCTAATTGAAGTAGAAGCACCTAATAATACAACACCTGCATTATCTTCTTCCAAGTTCAATACAATACCTTCCAATCCGTTTTCGAATTCTACTAATTCTCCATATTGAACGTTAGAAAGACCGTAAACACGAGCAATTCCATCTCCTACTTGTAAAACAGTTCCTACTTCGTTTAAAGTAGCTTTTGCTTCAAAATTTGTTAACTGTTCTTTTAAAATTGCTGATACTTCAGCTGGTTTGATACTTGCCATCTTTTATAATTTGATGTATAATTAAATTTTTGGAATATAATGACTATTGTCAAATTCCTTTTTCAATTCGTTTAAATAATTAGAAATACTTGCGTCATATTGCATATCTCCAACACGTAAAATAAACCCTCCTAAAATAGCGTCATTTACTACATTTTCTAAATTTGCTTTCTTACCTGTTAAGGTTACTATTTTAGCCAATACTTGAGCTTCAATTTCTTTTGTTAAAGGAACTGCTGTTGTTACTTTTGCAACTTGCAGATGTTTGTCAAAATCATAAATGATTGTATATTGTTTTGTAATAGCATGAAGCATTGCAATTCTTTTATTGTCTTGTAATAAATGAAATAAGCCAAGCGTAATGTTGTTTACTTTACTTCCAAATAACGCGTTTAAAACTTCTATCTTATCTGAAGATTTTACAATAGGGCTTCTTAGCATTACTTCAAATTCATTATTTTCAGAAATTGTAGTAGCGATAAATAACATGTCGTCATTTACAAGCGTTTCCTCTTTAGAATCTTTCGCTAGATTTAAGATTGCTTTTGCATAACGTATTGCTGCTCTTGCGTTTTTCATGCTCTTACTAGTTTAAAGTAACATCTTTTAAGATTCCTTGAACCAACTCTAGTTGCTCAGTCTTGTTAGATAATTCTTTTTTAATTACTGATTCTGCGATACCAATAGATAATTCAGCAACATTCTTTTTCAATTCTGCAATAGCTGCTTGCTTTTCTTGTTGAATTGATGCTTGGGCATTTTCTATTAATTTGGTTGTTACTTCTTTTGCATCTTCTTTTGCAACAGCAATCATATTATCTGTAATATCTCTTGCTTCTTTCATCATTGCATCTCTTTCTACTCTTGCTTCTTTTAGAAGCTTTGCATTGTCTGCTTGTAAGTTTTGCATTTCTTTACGCGCATTTTCTGCAGCTGCTAATGCATTTTCAATTCCAGATTCTCTTTCTTCTAAAGAGTTTAAAATTGGTTTCCAAGCAAATTTCACCATTAAAGCGATTAACGCTAATAATAAAATCAACGAAACTACAAATAATCCTGGTGAAAAATCGTTTAATAAAGTTTCCATTCTATAAACTAATTAATTTATTGTTACTTTTTAAAGTTTAATTAAAAACATACTCTGTAACCAACCGTTACAGAGATATGTTTTTTGTTTTTGTTTGGATTATTTTCCTAAGAATAATGCACCAAATGCTAAACCTTCTAATAATGCAGCGATAATAATCATTGCTGTTTGAATTTTTCCAGTTGCTTCTGGCTGACGAGCAATACCTTCCATTGCTTTTCCACCAATTTGACCTAAACCAATTCCTGCTCCGATTACGATTAATCCTGCTCCAATTAAATTGTACATAATAAATGTATTTATATTAAATTAAACAAATGTGTATTAATGAGCTTCTGAATGGTCTGCTACAGCCATACCAATAAATAATGCGGAAAGCATTGTAAAGATATACGCTTGTAAAAAAGCCACTAAAACCTCAATTAATGTTATAAAAAATGATAATACTAATGACAATCCTGTTGCACCTACAACCCCTAAAGATTCTTTTAGTGTAAACATGATTGCTATTAAGCTCATTACCACAATATGACCTGCTGATATGTTTGCGAACAAACGAACTAATAATGAAAAAGGTTTAATTATTAACGCTCCAGCTAATTCTATAATTGCTAAAACGGGTCTAATTAACATCGGGACACCTGGCATCCAAATCATGTGCATCCAATATTCTTTATTTCCACTAACTGTATAAATTACTAATGTAAAAATTGCTAAACAACCTGTAACTGCTAATTGGCCTGTTACATTAAAGCCTAATGGGGTTAAACCTGCTAAATTTAAAATCCAAATAAAGAAAAACACAGTTAATAAATATCCTGTAAATCTTCTGTAATGTTTTTCTCCAATGTTTGGTCTTGCAATTTCATCTCTAACATATAAAACCAAAGGTTCTAAAACTCTTGCGAAACCAGTTGGTACTTGTTTTGTTTTGTATTGTTTTGCCAATCTAGAAAACCAAAATAATAACAGGAAACCGATTAATAAAATACCTACAACGCTTTTAGTGATAGAAAAATCTAATAATTTGTGTGCATTTGTTGCGTGGTGTGTTTCATCAAAAGAAACACTCGTTGCGCCTTTATCTATTTCATAAATTTTAGAGTGAATTTTCGCGAATTTTAATCCGTTCTTTTCTACAATTACTTGACCATCATCATTATGATGAAATTCTGACGACATGAAAGAAACCAAACCTTCACTAGACCATATAATTATAGGTAAAGGAAAACCAATATGTTTTCTTTCTCCTTCATCTGAGGTGTATGAAAATAATGAAAAGTCATGAGAATCTTTTATATGATGTAATATATATGTCTCTACTTCTTCTTTGGTGTTTATACGCCCACCATCATTTTGGTTATCATGTTTTTTATCAGATCCTGAGGCAAAACCTACTGAGGTAAAGAAGGTTATTGATGCTATTAAAAGAAACTTGATTGTTTTTTGTGCAATCTTCATTGTAAAAATACGCTTTCTAAATTCGGCGCAAAGATATAGAATAATTCAAAACTACAAACCATTTTTTCTCCCTATTTTTTATTATTGTTTTTTCTTCAAAATTTTGGTTACAAAAACAGTTTCTGTTAACAGAAAAACAAGCATCGGAACAAATAAAGATAATCTTGCAGAAAAGGGCATTCCTTCTTCAGAGAATATCGTTGCATGAAAAATTATACTAAAAAGAATTAGTTTTAATAGTATTGTACCGAGGTAGATAAAACCTAGCTGTTCAAAAACTTTAGCGGCAGTTGAAAATACTAAAAAGTTGCTACAGATTACAAGCGAGAAGACGAGGTGAAAGAGATATACTTTTTGTAACGAAAAAGGTAAAATAAGTTGCTTATTTTCTATATATAATTCATGAAGAGAAAGGCTTACTAAGAATAGAAAAAAGAAAATGAAAGTGAATTCAACAATACTTTTAATCATTAATTTTATTGGCTTGTTTAATTAAGGAATACATTGCAAAAAAAATGGCGATTAAAGTGATTACTTCTGTTAAGAAAAAAGTATTGAATTTTATATCTAACCATGTGCCTATTAAAAAACCCAAATAAATAGTCAACCCCATTTGCAAACCTGCCCCCGAGAGTTGCAATGCTTTATTAAGCGGTTTTTTCTGTTGTTTTTTTTGTGTCATTAGTAGAATTCAATTCTTTGATAGCTCCCTTCATTTCACAAGTAGCGTTGAATGCTGCTCCAGGTTCTACAGATAGTTTTCCAATTATAATATTTCCAGAAATACTTGCTGCAGCTTTTATTGTCAGCGTACTTGATAATAAAAGTTCTCCAGAAAATTTACCTTCTATATCTGCATTTATTGCTTCTACTTTCCCTTTAATAAAACCCTCTAAACCAATAATTACCCTACCATTTGTTGTTAATGTTCCTTCCAAAGTCCCATCGATTCTAAAATCTCCATCAGATTTTATATCTCCAATTATTGTTGTATTTTTTGCGATAACATTTCTTTCCATAATTTTATTTTTTTGAAGTTTTTTGCCTTTACCAAACATATTATTTACCTAATTGTGTTACTATTTTTTTTGCTTGTTTTCCTTCTGTAGTATTTCCATAACGAACAGCTACAAAATTCATCGCAACCTCATAGGATTCTTTATCTTTATATTTTCCTATGGCATAGGCTTTTAAAAGTTCAAATTTAGGAATTAACTTTGAATTCTTTAGAATAGACAAAATTTCATTTATTTTAGTGACTGTTTCTTCAAATGCTTCCTCTTTATATAAATAGTAAATCTCTTTATATATTTTTTCTACTTCATTAATTGATTTTTCTTCTTCAAAAGGTTTGTTTGGATTTGTAATGGCTTGCGTAAACTTTGTTTTGGAATAATCTGTAACAATTACATTTTTGTGTTTACTTGCTTTTTCCTCATCACCCAATTCTTTATAGACTTTGTGTAGATGCCAATTAATTGGTAAAATTAATTCCTTGCTAGGCATTAAAGAAGCAACTCTTTCTAGTCTTTCAACAGCTAGTTTTGTGTCTTTAAATTGTTCTTTATAAATGATTCCTAATTCATATAACGCTAGGTTTCTCTCTATGATTAAAGCATTAATAACGATCGTGTCTGTAGGAATTGTCTTGAGATAACTTGCTAAATCGTATCGCAGATTTTTCTTACTTACTTGCGAACTATCTTTGGCAGCGATATTATTAGCTGCTATTTTTGAAAACCATCTCCAATTGTCTTCTAATATTCTAATTCCCCAATTTTTTTGAAATTCTGATTTACCATAACCCAACGATTGAGAATTGTAGAAATACCATTTTCCTTTGTTTGATTGTAAAGAGTTGCCACCAAAAGAAGCCGCAAAAGTTTCCTGATTTAATTTCAACTGAGCAGCAGCTTCATCTTTCTTTTTTAAAGCGTCAATATATTTTTGAAAATAGGCTTCTTGTGCTGCTTTTGAAAGTGAAGTGATTTTTAAGATACTATCATTTTTAGTAACTAAATTTTCAAAATTAATTAAAGATACTAAATTTTTTTGCTTTCTTTTAATACGTCGTATTCTTAAGTTCAAAGTATCTGGAGCAATTTTTAGTATACTATCATAATAAGAACTTGCTAGTTGGTATTTAGAATTTTTAAAATTGATATTCCCTAATTTTTCATAGGAAAAAGTTTTTTGTTTGTTACTTGTAACAGGAGCTCTAAGAGATTTGTTATAATAAGCAATTGCGCTATTTATACTGTCATTTTTTTCGTGTAAGAAACCAACTTGATAATACAATTCGTCTAAATAAGCCCTATTATCTCTCTTCTTAATTAATTTTTGCATTTTTTTCAAAATAGCAAGGCTACTAGCGTCATTCGTAGCATTTTTTGCCAACGCAATGTTTGCGTGTATTTTATATTTATAAGGCGCTTTTTTAAAGTTGATAATCTTGTTAAAAACCCTTAGAGCAGAATCTTTTTTGTTTTCCAGGCTATAAATTTGTCCCAAAACAAATAAATTTCTTGCTCCTTGTTCTTTATTTTTTAAAGTCCTTGTGGCTCTGGTAAGCATTTTTTTTGCTTTTTGGATACTGTCTGCTTTAATATAGGCCATTGCTAAAGCGGAATATCCTAATTCTTTAATTTCATCAGGCAAATTCACATGTAAGGTGTCTTTTACTTTTAGAAGGAGCTTCAAGGAGGCTATCGCAAATTCTTCATTACCTATTCTTATGTTCGCTTTTGCTCTCCAAATCTTGGTTTCATTGATTAAACTGGCAAACGGATAAGTAGTAATAATGTAGTTAAAGGCTTCTATTGCAGGTATAAAACGATGATCATAATAACGCGCTTTTCCTAAGAGAAGGTAGGCATCATCAATTTGCCTGTTGCGCTCTTCACCTTCAATTTTCATTCCGTGCTTTTGAATTGCTTTTACAGCTTTTTCTTCTGCAGTATCAAATGGGGTATTTGTTTTTTTTACTTCTCCTTTAGGTTCATTAAATCCTGCTCCTATTCCAGAATTTGAAGAAGGAGAAATTACTTCTCCTTCTTCAAATTTAATTGGTTCTATAGGTAATTGTTTAAACCAATCATCTTCGTAAGCATAATTAATGGCTTCAACCCCTAAATTAAAAGCTTTTTTACCGTTAAAGAGCACATTGTATTTTGTGGTCAAGGCCTGATAATTTCTAGAAATTACCGTGTTTTTTTTTATACTACAAGCAGTTAGAATTGTAAATACAGATAGAATTATAATTATTTTTTTAGTGTATTTCACACAGGTAAATGTTGGTTAAACTATTATTTTATAGTGCTAAGAAAATAAAAAACTCTTACTTAAAACTCTTTTCTTTGAAAAATAGTATAAATAAGGGTGCAAAAATAGCAATAAATTAAGAATACAAGGCTTATATAGAAAAATAGCCTTCTAATTCTTTTAAAGTTTCTGTAGATGTTACAATATCTTTTACTATGTTTCCTTTATCTAAAACAACAATTCTTTCACAAACGTCAGTTACGTAAGTTAAATCGTGACTAGAAATTAAAACGGTAACTCCGTTATTTTCTGTTAATTTCTTAATGATGTTTTTTAACCTTATTTGACTTGTAGGGTATAAATTAGCAAAAGGTTCATCCAAAATTATAACTTGTGGATTTGCCCATCATTGCAGCAACAATTCCAGCCCTTTTTTGATTTCCTTTGCTTGAACTGTTTCGTCTAGATAAACTTGTTTGCGTAGTAGATTGTAATTGGCCAGGTATAAAAGCGCTAAAACCATAATTCCTAATATAGAATAAATGGGATATTGGTAGATAAAATCAAAAAAGGAACCTTCTAAACCAATTATATTTGCAAAACCAAATCGATGCAAACAAACTAAAATTAATAAAATTATAGCAATAACGATTAGATATTTATTGTTTTTATTGATTAAAAAATTTAACAAATTTGCAGATTGGATACTTAAAACTAGGGAAAATAACCAGCCTAAAACTCCTACAGTATTATAGCCTTCTTTGATTAAAACAAAAGAAAAAGGAATGTAGAAAAACAGTCCTAAAATATTAAAAACAGAAAAAGCAGATTTTCCTAAAACATAATGCACCAATTTATTTCTTTTAATAGGTAATATTAGCAAAGGTTTGATATTCATTATGGGTAACTTTTGCAATAAATAGCGAAAAATCAAATCGCCAAGAATTGCAAATAGCAGATAAGAATTCAACAATTTGAGTGGGTCTGATGCTGGAAATTCTTTTTGTAAAATAAAATAGCCTCCTATTCCTAGACCTAAAAAAATAATTAAAAAATAGAGGGCAACAAATCCCATTATTATTTTTAAAGCAATTCCTTTTTGCCAATGAGAAGATCGGAAAAATTGTTTCCATTCTAATTTTAAAAAGTGTAAAATCATCTTTTATTTTAGTGAGAAGTTTATTTGTAAAAAGTATTCTTGAAGCACTTCTATTCAAGTTCTAAATAAATAGTCGGTCTTATCTGTTAAAAATCACAAAGCACTGATAATATGTAGTATTAAGAATATCGAATCTACATTATTATTGAGTAATCCTCAATAACCCAACCCGATAATAATTAAAATAAATTCGGAAATGTATTAAAATATTGAATATTTCTGATAATGTACTTCACTCAAAAGACACTCTTTTTTTATTCTTTTTTCATAAGTGAGCAGTATCAATTGTTTCAATTATTGAGTTAATCACACTTCCTTTTTTTTAGTTTAAACAAATCAAATAGAAACCTTATTTTTGCAATATGTTAAAAGTGAACGGCATTTCTTTTTCTTATCATAAAGAAAAATCAATTTTAAATGATTTTTCTTTCTCTTTACAACAAGGCGAACACCTCTGTGTTATGGGAGAAAGTGGTTGTGGAAAATCGACACTTTTAAAAGCTATTTATGGTTTGTTAGATTTAAACAGCGGCGAAATATTTTGGGAAGAAATACAACTATTTGGACCAAAAAATCATTTAGTCCCTGGTTTTGAAAGCTTTAAATATGTCGCCCAAGACTTCGATTTGATGCCCTATATTTCTGTTTCAGAAAACATTCAGAAATTCTTATCAAGAGCGTATCCAAAAGAAAGTAAAAAACGGACAGAAGAATTATTAGAGGTTATCCAAATGACTGCTTTTGCAAAGACAAAAGTCAAAAATTTAAGTGGAGGTCAAAAACAACGCGTTGCTATTGCTAGAGCTTTGGCAAAAGAACCTCAATTATTATTGTTAGATGAACCTTTTGGACAAATAGATAACTTCAAAAAAAATGCTTTAAGAAGAAACTTGTTTCGTTATTTAAAAGAAAAAAATATTGCTTGTATTGTAGCAACACATGATAAAGGTGATGCACTTTCTTTTGCAGATAAACTCATCATTATAAAAGATAATAAAATCTTAGAAAATAATTCTCCAAAAGAAATTTATAACAATCCAAAAGAAAAATACATTGCTGCTTTGTTTGATGATGTAAATCAAATCACGATCAATAATAAAACCATTTTGAGATATCCCCATCAGATAAAAGTAGTAGAAAGTCTAGAGGAAAGCACAGCACTTTTCGAAGTATTAAATTCTTATTTTAAGGGTTCTTATTGGTTGATTGAAGCGGAACTTGATGGACAGAAAGTGTTTTTTAATCATTCTATAGAAATGAAAAAAAAGGAAAAAATCCACCTAAAAATAAGTGCAAATTCTTAATTTTATTTTAAAAATTCTAATCCATTTTAACTTTATAAAAAAAAGAAGGAAATTTCAAAAACGCTTCAATTTAAAACAACGTATCTTTGCCCATAGAAACAACTACATAAAGTTACTTTCATAAATAATTTCTATGACATTTTCAGATTTAGGTTTGTCTCCCGCTTTGGTAAAAGCAGTTGCCGAAAAAGGATATACCAAACCCTCTCCAATACAAGAAAAATCAATACCACCTATTTTAGAAGGCAAAGATGTTTTAGCCTCTGCACAGACTGGTACAGGAAAAACAGCAGGCTTTACTTTGCCTGTTTTACAATATTTAACAGCAACAAAGCATCCGAAATACAGGCCGCTGCGTGCGTTAGTTTTAACGCCAACAAGAGAATTGGCAGCACAAGTTCACGACAATGTAAGAGAATACAGTAAATATGTAAACATAAAATCTGCCGTAGTCTTTGGTGGTGTAAATGCAAAACCACAAATTGCTACTTTACGAAGTGGTGTAGATATTTTAGTTGCAACTCCGGGTAGGTTGTTGGATCTCCATAATCAGAAAGCAGTTTCCTTTAATAGAATTGATGTGCTAATTTTAGATGAAGCGGATAGGATGTTAGATATGGGTTTTGTTAGAGATATTAACAAATTGATTAGTTTCATGCCCGCAAAACGTCAGAACTTACTATTTTCTGCTACTTTTTCTAATGATATTAAAAAATTAGCAGCAGGTATTTTAAGGAATCCTGTTTCTGTAGAAACAGCTCCTCAAAATTCAACTGCAAAAAAAGTAACCCATAAAGTTTATAAAATTGATAAAAGTAAAAAAACTGAGTTTACCATTAAGTTGATAAAAGATGGAAATTGGAATCAGGTTTTAATTTTTACAAGAACAAAACATGGTGCGAATAAATTAACAGAAAAATTGATAAAAGCTGGAATTTCTGCAGCGGCAATTCATGGAAATAAAAGTCAAGGTGCTAGAACAAAAGCTTTGCGAAATTTTAAAGACAGTACTATTAAAATTTTAGTTGCAACAGATATTGCAGCTCGAGGTTTAGACATTCCTTTGTTACCTTATGTTGTTAATTTTGAATTGCCAAATGTACCCGAAGATTATGTTCACAGAATTGGTAGAACAGGGAGGGCAGGAGCTGCTGGAGAAGCTATTTCTTTGGTGTGTAGTGAAGAAAGCGAATATCAGAGTGAAATAGAAAAATTATTAAAACAGAAATTAAATTCTACGGTTGTAGAAGGTTTTGAACCTACTGATAATGACCCACCAAAAAGAGCCGCATCACAAAGTAAAGGTGCTTTTGGAAAGAAAAATAAAGGCACATCTTCTAAAGGAGATAGATTAAAAAGCAAACCTCATTTTAAAGGGAATAGACCTGAAAGTACTTCTGGAAGAGGGCGAACTGGTGCTCCTAAAAAGAAGCGTTATTAAACTTAAATTTTAAGTTTTGAAAGCTTTCTTTGTAGTTGTTTCATAGGTGTATTTGAAAGATTAAATGAATCTTGTAAGGAGGATTTCATAATCTATATACTGCGGTTATGCTATTATAAATATTGCTACATTTGTATTTCAGCGTAAATAAGTTTGTATGAAATACCACAAAATAGACACACAGTTATTTATAAAAAACCGAGCCAATTTTGCTGCGGAAATGAAACCAAATAGTTTAGCGGTCTTTAATTCCAATGACATTTATCCTATAAGTGCAGATAGCACATTGCCGTTTGAACAACATCGAGATATTTTCTATTTATGTGGTGTAGATCAAGAAGAGAGTGTCTTATTTTTGTTTCCTGACTGTCCAAATGAAAACTTACGAGAAGTTTTATTTGTCAGGGAAACAAACGAACACATTGCTGTTTGGGAAGGTGAAAAACTAACAAAAGAAGCCGCTTTTAGAATAAGTGGAATAAAAACAGTTTTTTGGCTAGAGGATTTAGATAATATTTTATTTGAGATGGCGACTCTTTGCGATACATTTTATATCAATACCAACGAGCACTACAGAGCTAATTTAGTAACAGAAACACGTGAAGACCGTTTTACAAAAGAGTTGTTCCTAAAATATTCTGCACATTCTGTAGCAAAAAGCAATCCTATTTTACAAAAATTACGAGCTGTAAAAGATAAAATTGAACTGGATTTAATGCAACAGGCATGTAATATTACTGAAAAAGGTTTTCGTAGCGTTTTAGACTTTGTAAAACCTGGAGTTTGGGAATATGAAATTGAAGCAGAATTATTATATAAATTCGTTAGAAATCGTTCTAAAGGATTTGCATATACACCCATTATTGCTTCAGGAAAGAACGCCAATGTTTTGCATTATATAGACAACAATCAACAATGTAAAAATGGCGATTTAATTCTCTTAGATGTTGCTGCAGAATATGCAAATTATTCTTCTGATTTAACAAGAACTATTCCTGTTTCGGGAAAATTTTCTCACAGGCAAAGGGCGGTTTATAATGCCGTAAATTATGTAAAAAAAGAAGCTACAAAAATGTTGCTTCCTGGTGTTTTATGGAAAGAATATCAAGTAGAAGTTGGAAAGATAATGACTTCAGAATTACTGAAATTAGGATTATTAGACAAAGCCGATGTTCAAAATGAAGATAAAATATCACCTGCTTATAAGAAGTATTTTATGCATGGTACAAGTCATCACTTGGGTTTGAATACGCATGATTATGGGCTATTAAACGAGCCAATGCAAGCAAATATGGTGTTCACGGTGGAACCCGGAATCTACATTCCTGAGGAAGGTTTTGGAATTAGATTAGAAGATGATGTTGTGGTTCAAGAAAAAGGAGCTCCTTTTAATTTAATGAGAAACATCCCTATTGAAGTAGATGAGATTGAAAACCTAATGAATTGTTAAGTATAATTTTTAAGCCAAAGAATTAATAAAACCAATGGTCTTATTGTTAAACGTTTTTGGTTGCTCAATGTTCACTACATGTCCGCAGTTGTCTACTACAAAAAGTGAAGAACTAACATGTTTTGCTACGATATTTTTTATGGAAGGTAAAAATAAATGATCTTCAGCTCCCATAATATACAAGGTAGGAATTTGAATATCTTTTGTTCTAAAAAAATGCAATAAAGGATTAATTTCTGAAGTTAATTTAAACCATCGTATAAATTCTTTTTGGTATAGCTTTTTCGCTTCGTTTACAAACAATAGTCTCGATTTTTTATGATTCTTCTTTGGCATAATTATAAATGCAAAGAGTTTGTATAATAGCATATAAGGGACTACAGATTTAAAGATATTTCCAACCTTCATTAAGACTTGAGAGCGAAAATTCATTTTGATGATGGCTCCTCCCATAATCATACTTTGCACTATTTTAGGTCTTTTTTCTGCTAAATTTCGAATCAAAATCGTACCTAAAGAGATACCTATAAAATGTGATTTTTTTATCTCTAAATATTCAATAACCTCTACAATATCATTTGTAATAGAATCAAAAGTATATTTAGAATTAAAAGTATCTTTTATTGTTGGATTACTATTTCCGTGACCCCGTAAATCTAAAATTAAAACATTAAAATGTTTCTTAAAATCACGTACTTGCTTAAACCAAATAGAACTGCTGCCTCCCGCGCCATGCACAAAGGTGACCCATTCTTTAGAAGTTTTATGCGGATATGAATAGTAATTTAACAATTTTTATTTTTTAAATCAAAGAGCTAAAATAATCTATTATTATTTAAAAAATCACGCTGCTAGTTTATTAACACTTTTTATGGAGTTTTGAAATACACTTTCCTTTTTTGAATCTTATTTATAAAAAATAATTTAAGCTGAAAACATTTCTAAAACTGATTTTAATCGCTCGGAAAATTTTACAGGTGCTGGCTTATATTTCTTCTCCTTTAAAGTTTAAAGTAATAACGAAAAATTCTTTATTTTAATACTTATTGTTTTTTTCTTTGTTCTTGAAATATGTATATTTTTGTGCGGTGCAAAAATCGATTCTTTTTAAAAATGCAAACATTTTCTTTTCTGACGAAGGAAAAGGTACTGTTGTTGTTTTGATTCATGGGTTTTTAGAAAATGCTACAATGTGGAAAAACAGTATTCCAACACTTTCTAAAAAAAACCGAATTGTTACGATTGATTTACTTGGTCATGGGAAAACCGATTGTTTGGGGTATGTGCATTCTATGGAACTGTTTGCAGAATCTATAGCAGCAGTCTTAAAACACCTAAGAATTAGAAAATGTATTCTAGTGGGGCATTCTTTGGGAGGATATGTGACATTGGCTTTTGCGGAGAAATATCCACAGAAAATAAAGGGTTTGTGTTTAATGAATGCAACATCTAATCAAGATGATGAAGCACAAAAAACACTAAGGATGCATGCTATTAAAATGATTCAAAATAACTTTTCAATGATGGTAAGAATGTCTTTTACCAATTTATTTAGCAAAGAAAGCCGTGCAATTTTTCCAGCTGAAATAAAATCTGCTTTAAAAGAAGCTTTACAGACACCTCTTCAGGGGTATATTGCTGCGCAAGAAGGAATGAGAATTCGCCCAAATAGAAATCATGTTTTAGTTGAAAATAACTTTAAGAAGTTATTAATTATTGGTGAAAAAGATTCTGTTTTAGATTGCCAAACCTCTGTAGAAGAAGCTGAAAAAACAAATTCAGAATTTGTTCTTTTTCCTGATGGACACATGAGTCATATTGAAAATAAAAATCAATTGATTCTCATATTGAAAAATTTTATAAAGAACTGCTAGTACAATTTTACTCTAAAAAGAAATCGTAGGAAGTGTTATTTCCTTTTCAAAACCCATTTTGTAATTTTTCAATAACTTCATCCACGAAAAAGGAAAAAAAATCGATGAAAAAATTAATCATAATTTTATTTCTTGCAATTTAAACTACATTTTTAGCACAAGATTACAATACTAAAAAAGGTTATGTTGCAGAAGATACGTCGTTGTTGCTTATCATAATAATAAAGCAGTAAAAGAAGCTAAAAGCAGCTAAAAACTAAAAAAAATGAATAAAGAAGAGTAAATGAAAGCAAATTTTGTGAATAATAAAAATTAAAAAAGAGCGGAATCAATTCCGCTCTTTTTTAATTTTAGAAAGTTGTTGTTATTGAATATTCAATAAATAATAAGTTTTTTTACCACGTTGTAATAGCACATATTTATTTGCAATTAAATCTTCCCTAGAAATAATATAATCTTCCTTTACTTTTTCTTTATTCACAGAAATTGCGTTTTCTTTTAAGGCTCTTCTGGCATCTCCATTAGAGCCTAAAAAATTTGTTTTAGCTGATAAAGCACTAATCATATCTATACCTTCTGCAACATCTGCAATAGAAATGGTAGCTTGAGGCACACCATCAAAAACATCTAAAAAAGTTTGTTCGTCTAAAGATTTTAAATCAGAAGCTGTCGATTTTCCAAATAAAATATTAGAAGCTTTTATTGCATTATTGTAAGCTTCTTCTCCATGAACTAATACAGTAACTTCTTCTCCAATTTTCTTTTGTAATATTCGTAAATGCGGAACTTCTTTATGTTCATCAATGAGACTATCTATGGTTTCTTTATCTAAAAAGGTGAAAATTCGAATGTACTTTTCTGCATCTTCATCAGTCGCATTCAACCAATATTGGTAAAATTTATAAGGAGAGGTTCGCTTGCCATCTAACCAAACATTTCCACCTTCGGATTTTCCAAATTTAGTACCATCTGATTTTGTAATTAAAGGGCATGTGATTGCATATCCTTTTCCACCACCAATTCTCCTAATCAATTCTGTTCCTGTAGTGATATTTCCCCATTGGTCAGAGCCTCCCATTTGAATGGAAGTATTGTTATTTTGATACAAATGCAGGAAATCATAACCTTGCACTAATTGATAGGTAAATTCTGTAAAAGACATTCCGTCTTTAGACTCGGCGCTAATTCTATTTTTCACAGAATCTTTTGCCATCATATAATTTACGGTAATATGTTTTCCTACATCACGTATAAATTCTAGGAAAGAAAAATCTTTCATCCAATCGTAATTATTAACTAAAACAGCGGCATTATCTGTATTGGAACTAAAATCTAAAAAATGACTTAATTGTCCTTTTATTGCCTCTTGATTGTAACGTAAGGTATCTTCGTCTAACAAATTTCGTTCCGCAGATTTACCTGACGGATCACCAATCATTCCTGTTGCACCACCCACCAAAGCAATGGGTTTATGTCCACATCTTTGAAAATGCGCCAATAACATAATCGGTACTAAATTACCAATATGTAAAGAATCTGAAGTAGGATCAAAGCCAACATAAGCACTTCTCATACTTTTCGATAAGTGCTCTTCTGTTTTAGGCATGCTGTCATGTAACATTCCTCTCCATTTTAATTCCTCAATAAAATTTTTCATGGTTTTCTGTTTATCAGAGAGCAAATATAACTTTATCGAGCAAAATATACTAAATTCGTAGTATGATTTTAGTTACAGGAGGAACCGGTTTGGTTGGCGCTCATTTATTGTATCATTTAATTAAAAATGAGGAGAAAGTACGCGTTATTTATCGGTCAGAAGAAAAAATAGAAAAAGTAAAAGAAGTCTTCTCTTTTTATGGAGATGCAGCTTCCTTTATGAATAACATAGAGTGGTTTAAAGCGGACATTACAGATGTTCCTGCTATGATTCCTGCTTTTTTGGGAATTAAAAAAGTATATCATTGTGCAGCATTTATTTCTTTTAATCCAAAAGATTACAGAGAAATGCGAAAAGTGAATATTCATGGAACCGCAATAATTGTAAACCTTTCGATCGCTGCAAAAATTCATAAAATTTGCTTTGTAGGTTCCATAGCTTCTATTGGAAATTCTTTAAACGGAGGTGTTATAACTGAAGATAATGAATGGAATTCTCAGGAAGATAATAGTGGATATTCCATTACCAAGTTAGGTGCTGAAATGGAAATTTGGCGAGCAAGTCAAGAAGGAGTTTCCGTAGTAATCGTTAATCCAGGTATTATTTTAGGAAGTAGTTTTTGGAATACGGGATCTGGAAAATTATTTTATCGAGTCTATAACGGATTTAAGTACTATACAGAAGGAATTACAGGTTTTGTAGGTGTAAAAGATGTGGTGAAATCAATGGTTTTATTGATGAATTCTGAAATAGAAAACGAACGTTTTATTTTAGTTTCCGAGAATAAATCATTCAAAGAAATTTTCTTTTTAATAGCCGTTGCTTTTGGTAAAAAGCCACCTTCAAAAAAAATAAAATCATGGCAAACAGAATTCTTTTGGAGAATTTCTAGTTTGTTGTCTCGATTTACAGGGAACGCCCCTTTTTTAACTAAATATTCTGCAAGAAGTGCACATTCAATTTCTAAATATTCATCCCAAAAAATTGAAAAAAGTTTGAACTTTCAGTTTGAGAAAATTGAGGATGTTGTACAAGAAGTTTGTGAAAATTATAGGAATAACGTTCCACAATAATTTTATTTAATAATGGTTTTAAGAGTGTCTAAAATGATATCCCTTTTTATCGTATTTACATTTATTTTAGATTTTTTGTTAGCATCCTTTTTAATAGAATCTAAAGTGCTTTTTATTTTCTTGTAAAATTCTTTTTTTACTTCTAATCCTTTTTTTGCATCAGTTATAATTTCTTCGTACAAATCGATTTTAGAAGTGTAGTAAAAGTTGCTTTTTTGAAAACGAATACTATCTATTTTATATTTTTCATAAACAAAAGCCATATAATTAATTCTTTTTTGCAGCTTTTTATTTTTCACAAATTTAGCAGAAGAAGCAATCATCATGTCTTGCATTAAAAGACTCATTGTGTCTTTAGGAATTAAGTCTTCTGGTTTCTTAAAGATAGTATTGCTAGTGCAAGAAACTAAAAAGATAAAAATAAATATGGAGCTTAATTTCATCATGTTAGCGATTAAAAGTGATCCGTTTTCCTTTAATTTCATCATTAAAAACACCCTTGTTATAAAGTAAGTTTCCATTTACAAATGTATGTGTTATGGTAGAAGAAAATGTCGTTCCTTCAAAAGGAGACCACCCACATTTGTATAAGATATTGTCTTTAGAAACGGTTTGTGATTTTTTCGTGTCAATTAATACTAAGTCTGCAAAATAGCCTTCTCTGATGAAACCTCTTTTTTCAATTTGAAATAATTTAGCAGGATTATGACTCATTTTTTCAACTAATTTTTCAATCGGAATCACTCCTTCTTTTACTTTTTCCAAAAGAGCAATAATGGCATGTTGTACCAATGGACCTCCACTAGGTGCTTTTGTGTATACATTTGTTTTTTCTTCAAGGGTATGCGGCGCATGATCTGTTGCCAAAACATCGATTCTATCATCTAACAGCGCTTTCCATAAACCCAGTCTATCTTTTTCTGTTTTTACAGCAGGATTCCATTTTATATGCGTTCCTTTTTCTTCATAATCTTTATTAGAAAACCACAAATGATGCACACAAACTTCTGATGTAATTTGTTTTTCTTCTAAAGGAATGTCATTTCTAAAAAGGTGTGTTTCTTTTTCTGTTGACAAATGAAAAACATGCAATCTTGCACCTGTCTTTTTTGCCAATTCAATTGCCTTGGATGACGATAAATAACAAGCTTCTTCACTTCTGATAATTGGATGGTATTTTAACGGTATCGCATCACCGTATTTTTCAATATGCGCTGCCGTATTTTTTTTGATGGTTGCTTCATCTTCACAATGGACAGAGATAATCATTTTAGTTGACGAGAAAATTTTTTCTAAGACAACTTGATTATCTACCAACATGTTACCTGTAGAAGAGCCTAAAAATAATTTAATACCCGCTACTTTTTTAGGGTCTGTTTTTAGTAATTCCTCTAAATTATCGTTCGTGCCACCAAACATAAAAGAATAGTTTGCATACGAATCTGCCGCTGCAATTTCAAATTTCTCTTCCAATAAATCTTGGGTTGTCGCTTGCGGAACTGTATTTGGCATTTCAATAAAAGTTGTAATTCCGCCAGCAACAGCAGCTCTACTTTCTGAAGCAATAGTTGCTTTGTGTGTTAAACCAGGTTCTCTAAAATGAACTTGATCGTCTATAAAACCAGGAATTAAAAACTTTCCTTTTGCATCTATGATCTCAATATTTTCTGTTAAATTTATTTTCGAAGAAATTAATTTTATAATTTCATTTTCAATCAAAACATCACCTAAGAAAATGTTGTTTTCATTTACAATTTTTGCATTTTTTATTAAATATGAACTCATGTATCTTTTATTTTGCTACTCCTTTTAACTTCATTTTAATCACTCCAAATAAGGCTTCATAAATGATGTTCCCATTCATTTTTGAAACCCCTAATGTTCTGTCTGTAAAAACAATAGACACTTCTTTGATATTAAAGCCGTGCTTCCATGCTTTGAATTTCATTTCTATCTGAAAAGCGTAACCTATAAATTTTATTTTGTCCAATTGGATTTTTTCCAATACCTCTTTTTTCCAACAAACAAAACCTGCTGTTGTATCAAAAAGTGGAATTCTAGTTATAAAACGCACATATTTTGAAGCAAAATAGGAAAGTAATAATCTTTTTATATTCCAATTAACAACATTTACTTGATTGTCTAAATATCTAGAACCAACAGCAACATCTCCCCCCTCTTTTTTACAAGCATTATAGAGGCGAATTAAATCTTTTGGATTGTGAGAAAAATCAGCATCCATTTCTATGATATACTCATATTTCTCTGCGATTGCCCACTTAAAACCATGAATATAGGCCGTTCCTATACCAGTTTTGCCTGGTCTTTTTTCTAAAAAAAGTTGATTTGGGAATTCTGCAATTAAGTTTTCTACAATTTCTGAAGTTCCATCGGGAGAATTATCGTCAACTACCAAAATATGAAACTCTTTTTTTTGATTAAAAGTAGCTCTTATGATGACTTCTATATTCTCTTTTTCATTATATGTAGGGATAATGACTAACGCGTCTGACATAAATTAAATTTCATGTAGTAAGAAGACAAATATACATTATTTAATTACTAATTTTGTTTTAATCTCAGCAAAACGATAAAAGGTGCAAGCATTAGAAAGAACCATAACGGAAACGAATTGGATTACCTTATTATTGGTGATTTTGTTTGCCTTTGTTTTTCTTTTAAAAGGTTTGAGTGCTAAAAGATTAAAAGGAAATGCTTTCTCTATAATGAACACTAGTTTTATTGAAAAAGAAATTGAAGATAATCACCCTTTTTTTAATCTATTTCAGGGTTTTATTTTTCTCTTTTCAATGACAGTCCTATCCCTCTTAGTTTATAAAATAGTATTATTTTATACGGATGCTATTTTGCAAGGTTTTTATACTTTTACGATCATTTTTGCTCTCGTTTTTTCTTATTTCGCTAGCAAATGGCTTTTAGAATTTTTAATCTCTTTCCTACTTAAGATAGACAAACAAGTAAAATTCTTTTTAATTTCTAAGTCATGTTATTTATATGCTGTTTCATTTATTTTACTAATAGGTCTTGTTTTAGTTGAGTATTCGAAATTAAACACCCCTTTTTTAATTTATTTTTCAGGTGTATTATTTTCATTTTGTTTTCTAATACATGTGATTAATAATAAAAAGTTGGTGTTTAATGAGTTGTTTTATTTTATTTTGTACCTTTGCGCCTTCGAAATAGTACCGCTACTTATATTGTTTAAGTTGCTGTTTTAACAAGAAAAAGAAAGCATATGAAAGTGAAAACGATTTTAGTATCTCAACCAGAACCAAAGACAGAAACATCTCCCTATTTTGACTTGTGTGATAAGCAAAAAGTAAAGATAGATTTTAGACCTTTTATTCATATAGAAGGAATCTCTGTTAAAGAAGTAAGAGGAGATAAAGTTGACTTAACGAGTTTTACTGCGATTATTTTAACAAGTAGAAATGCTGTAGATCATTTTTTTAGAATTGCTGAAGAAATGCGTTTCAAAGTGCCAGACACTATGAAATACTTTTGTCAATCTGAAGCTGTTGCTTTTTATTTACAAAAATATGTAGTGTACAGAAAACGTAAAATTTATATAGGTACCAGAACATTTCCTGATTTAGCAAAACTAATTAAGAAACATAAATCTGAACAATTTTTACTCCCATGTTCAGACAAATTAAAACCTTTAATTCCTAATGAACTAGATAAATTAGAGGTAAACTGGACCCGATTAGATTTATACAGAACTGTGGTTAGTGATTTATCAGATTTAGAAAATGTTTTTTATGACGTCTTGGTCTTTTTTAGCCCATCCGGTATCAAATCACTGCTTAAAAACTTTCCTAACTTTCAACAAAAAGAAACAAGAATTGCAGCTTTTGGAAACTCTACTGTGAAAGCTGTTACAGAAGCTGGTTTAAAGTGTAATATTGTTGCACCTTCTCCTGAAACTCCTTCTATGACAATGGCTTTAGAAAAGTATATTAAAGAGGCAAATAAAAAGTAACTTATTCGGAACATTACATAAGCCCTTAACTCTTAAAAAAAAAAGACACGCACAATAATTACCTTCGAAAGGCTCGTTGCTTTTTGGAGGTGTTTTTTTGCCTTTTTAAGTGATTATTCAGCCAGAAATGTAATGTGTATTGCTTGGTGTTTTTAAAAGATATAAAACATCGCTCAGAAAAATATTTTTAAATTTATAGGGAGAAATTGAATTATTAGAAAAGTTATCTATAAATTTTCTAAACTGTATTCTTTTTGGGTTTCTTCTTTTATAATTGAAGGAAAGATAGTTGGCGCTATTTTCTTAACAGGTTCGTATAAAATAGATGTATCTAAAGTTTCTTTTTTTATAAAAGGAATTGTATCATTCATTTTTCCGAAGAAAATAAACAGGATACTCAATATTAATCCTATTTTTAAACCCCCAAATACACCACCTAATATTTTATTGATAATCCCTAAAGATGCAAAATCCGCTAATTTTGTAAGCGTTTTTCCGATCAAAGCAATCACAATGATGATGATAACAAAAGTGATTGCAAATGCGGCCAAAGAAATATATTCTTCATCCCAAGAAACATATGTTTTTAAAAAATTCTCACTAAAGTATGAGAAATGAATGGCTCCATAAATACCTCCTATTAAAGCAGCCAAGGAAGAAACCTCAACAAAAAGTCCTTTCATTAACCCACGAACAAATCCGAAAAGTAGTAAAGCGGCTATAATAATATCAAAAACGTTCATAAAACTTTTTTTTTCAAACCTACATATTTTTTTCACGATTTAAAAATGTCAGTCGTATCTTTACAGCTCAATAAAATAAATAGTATGCCAAAAATAATCACATTAAAAGAAAAATGGGATTCGTTAATTCTTAAATTAACGAATCAATTTGCGGAAGGAGACGAATTAAATATGGATGGAATTATCTATTTAGTGGGTGTACAAGAATTAGGACAATGTCATCGAGAATTTAATAAAGATGAGAAAGTAAACCTAATGCACATTGCAATTTGCAAATTGTTAGAGCCTTATGGTTATTATGAATTTGATTTTTTTGACGACGACGGTTGGCCACATTATAAAACACTAACAGAACTTCCAAATTTAAAGCCTGGTGAGCAGACTGTACTCATGAAAGAGGCTGTTATTAATTATTTTGAAGAGTTGTCTTATTTTTGATACACTCATTTTAGTACATTTATTGATAAAAAGCTATTAAAAGAAAATGAAAAAATTAATTGCGATACTAATTTTAATTTCTACGGTTTCAAATGCACAAAATACGATAAAAGGCACAATACAACCTGCTTTAGAAAGTGATTGGATCATTCTATACAAAACTGAAGGTGATCAACAAGTATTTGTTCAAAATACAACCATAAAAAAAGACACAGTTACTGTTGATGGAAAGCAAATAATAGTAAGTAATTTTCAATTTTTACTGCCAGAGAAAGCAGCAAAGGGCACCTATAGGACAACTTATAATATAGAAGGTACAGGTTATGTTGATTTTATTTACAATAAAGAAAATGTTTCTTTTAATTTTAACCCAAACAATCCTTTTGAAACACTTTCGTTTTCAGAGTCGAAAGAGAATATAGAATACGTAAGGTATCAAATTGCTATATTTGAAGCACAAAGTCAACTAGACTCCATACAGGTTCTCGGTCTTAAAAATGTTGATGCAGCGCTATCACTTGCATATAAAGAAGCGTACGATAAAGTGAATCGTATCCAAGAAAAATTTTTAAAGCGCAACAAGGGAACCTACATCGCACCTTTTATAAAGGCCTCTTCAATAAATAATTCGCCAGCCATTTTTTCATCTCCAGAGAACTACAGGGAATATCTTACAAGTTCATTTTTCGATGCTGTAGATTTTTCTGATAAAACACTTTTAAATTCTCCTTTTTTATTTTCTAAAATTTCTGATTATATTTTTTATTTGAATACTTCAGATGATAAAAAAACACAACAGGATTTGTACAAAGAGTCACTAAAAAATGTATTTGCTAAAGTGACCAATACAGCTTTTAAAAAAGAGGTAGTAGAATTCTTAATTACACAATTTGAAAGCCTTAAAAATATAGAAATTGTAGATGAATTATTCAACCATTATTACAGTACCCTTCCGATTTCTCTACAAGACGCTAAATTTAAATCCCAAAAATTAGCCCTTTTATCTGTTGAAGTAGGTAGAATTGCTCCAGATTTTTCATGGGAAGAAAATGGGAAACCAATTAAATTGTCAGACTTAAATGAAGCGAAGAATTATGTATTGGTTTTTTGGAGCACAGCCTGTTCTCATTGTTTAAAAGCAATCCCTAAATTATATAAATACCTAAAAGGAAAACCAGACATTTCGGTGATTGCTTATGCCTTAGAAAAAAAAGATTTTAAATGGAAAAAAATGAAACAAGACTTGCCTAATTGGCACCATGTTCTTGGATTAAATAAATGGAAAAATAAAATAGTTACTACCTATGCTATAAATTCTACTCCTGACTTTTTTATTTTAGATGCTGATAAAAAAATTATTGCAAGACCTTATGAATTCAAAGATTTAAAGGAAATTGTAGATCAATTTCAGTAACCCTTTTTATTGTTGTTCAACACGATGAGCTATTTTAAAAGTGTAGAAAGGCATCTTCTATATGCTCAATTTTTGTGGTCTTATTTTTATGGATAATCGCAATAATATCAAAACGAACTTCGACCTCTAACTCTTTTTTTATCACATAATAGTCAATAGCAGAAAGCAGTAATTTTATTTTTTTAGGATTTACAAAATCTTGAGGGTCTCCAAAATAATCCGTGCTTCTCGTTTTTACTTCAACAACAGCTAAAACAGTTCCTTTTTGGGCAATAATATCTACTTCCGCTTTTAAATAGCGGTAGTTTTTTTCAAGAATTTTATAATCGTTTTCTATCAAAAAAGCGATGGCCAATTCTTCTCCTTTTTTACCAAGTTCATTGTGTTCTGCCATGATTTTAGTTTGAAGGTAGCAAAGTTAAAAACCTAGTCAAATTTTAGACTTGATTCTATATTGCCACTACCGATTACTAGTTGAATATTTTCCCCAAAAATTAATGCCCTATTGTCAGCTTCATGACCGGCAGGAAAATCAAATAAAACAGGAATGGCTGCTGGAACAACATTTAAAATTAATTGTTCGACAGTACTTCCCCATTTTGTGGAATTCTTTTTTATCGAAGATAGAGTCCCAATAATTACTGCTTTTACATTTTTAAAATACCCAGCACGTTTTAGGCTTTGTAACATTCTGTCAATCGAATATTTATATTCCCCGATTTCTTCAATAAATAAAATTTTTCCATCAGTTGAAAGCGCACTATTAGAACCTAACATAGCGGTTAGAATAGAAAGGTTTCCTCCTATTAACTGTCCTTGTATTTTTTTTACAGAAACCTTTCTATTGTAGGTTGAACTAGGAATTGTATACCCTAATTCTTCCCCAAAAAGTGCCTTCTTAAAACTTAAAATGGTTTCAATAATTTCTGTTGGTTTTTGTTCTAAACTGGTTGCCATCATTCCGTGAATGGTAGCGAAGCCCAGATTATGAATATGATTGTGAAACGCCGTGATGTCAGAATAGCCAATGATCCATTTTGGGCTATCTATAAATTTTGTAAAATTGAGTTTATCTAAAATTCTTACAGAGCCATAACCGCCTCTAGCTGCCCAAATTGCTTTAATGTTTGGGTTGTCTAATGCTTTTTGAAAATCGGCGGCCCTTTCTCGATCTGTACCCGAGAAATGATGATTTTGGTTGAATAAATGCTGACCTAGAATAACGTTCAATCCCCAGCTCTCTAACAATTCTCTTGCTTTTTTTATAGCCGCTTCTCGGTATTTTAAAATTCCTGCAGGCGCTACAATAGCAATCGTATCTCCTTTTTTTAAAGCGGGTGGTATTTTTAAATCTTCTTGCGCTTTAAGGGATGAAAATAGCATCAAAAAAGCAAGTATACAAAGTGATTGAATTTTCAAAATAGGTCGTGATTCTGTGAGTTTTATCATCTAATAATCTTATTCTTGTAAATGTATTAAATTTCAATGGTTTTTAAAACTCCCTTT
>JAOLXX010000014.1 GCA_028343155.1 Polaribacter sp. | reverse complement strand
TTTACATTGAGTTGATGCGCCACAATCAACAGGACGAAAAAATTGTAAATGAGACTTTAATAAAGTTCTCTAAAAAGCACGATATTAAAATTATCGCCACAAATAACACTTTTTATCTAGATAAAAAAGATGCCAATGCACACGACATTTTATTGTGTGTAAAAGATGGAGAAAAACAAGCTACACCAATAGGAAAAGGTCGTGGTTACAGATATGGCTTACCTAATCAAGAGTATTATTTCAAATCTTCGGATGAAATGAAAACGCTTTTTTTAGATCTACCAGAAGCTATTATCAACATTCAAGAAATTGTTGATAAAATTGAAATTTTCACTTTAGCAAGAGATGTTTTATTACCTGCTTTTGATATTCCTGAGGAATTTGTAGATTTAAAAGACACAGAAGATGAAGGAAAACGAGGAGAGAATAATTTTCTAAAGCACCTCACATTTGTGGGTGCAAAAAAAAGGTATGGAGAGATTACCGAGTCCATAAAAGAACGTTTAGATTTTGAGTTATCCGTTATTGAAAAAACAGGCTATCCTGGATATTTTTTAATTGTAGAAGACTTTATTCGCGAAGCAAGAAAAATGGATGTTTCTGTAGGACCAGGACGGGGTTCTGCGGCGGGCTCTGTTGTAGCATATTGCTTGTGGATTACCAACATAGACCCTATTAAATATAACTTACTTTTTGAGCGTTTCTTAAATCCAGAGCGTGTTTCTATGCCAGATATTGATATCGATTTTGATGATGAAGGTCGTGGACGTGTTATGGATTATGTAATTAATAAATATGGCGCAAACCAAGTTGCTCAAATTATTACCTACGGAACCATGGCTGCAAAATCTTCGATTAGAGATACTGCCAGAGTTTTAGACTTACCACTTTTTGAAGCCGATCGGATTGCAAAATTAATTCCCGGAATTAAACTAAAAAATATTTTTGGTGAAGATGCAAAAAGTAAAGGAAAAGTTGACGGCTTAAGAGCCGAAGAAAAACAACTTGTAGAAGAATTAAAAAACATTTCTTTTGGAAATGATTTGGCTTCTGAAACCGTCAATAAAGCAACAATGCTTGAAGGTTCTGTAAGAAATACAGGTATTCATGCCTGTGGCGTTATTATTACACCAGGAGATATTACCAATTATGTACCCGTTGCTTTGGCAAAGGATTCTGACATGTATGTTACCCAATTTGACAATTCGGTTGTAGAATCTGCAGGTTTGTTAAAAATGGATTTCTTAGGATTAAAAACATTAACTTTAATTAAAGACACCGTAAAAATTGTAAAAGCCAAACATGATGTCGATTTAGATCCAGAAAATTTTCCATTAGATGATGAAAAGACATACGAACTTTTCCAGAAAGGAGAAACCGTGGGTATCTTTCAATATGAATCTCCAGGTATGCAAAAACATATGCGGGCTTTAAAGCCAACGGTTTTTGCAGATTTAATTGCTATGAATGCATTATATAGACCTGGACCTATGGAATATATTCCGTCTTTTATTAATAGAAAACACGGAACAGAAGATATAGAATATGATTTACCTGCTATGGAAGAATATTTAGCAGAAACCTACGGAATTACAGTATATCAAGAGCAGGTCATGTTATTGTCTCAGAAACTGGCAGATTTCACCAAAGGGGAAGCCGATGTTTTACGAAAAGCAATGGGTAAAAAGCAAATTGCGGTTTTGGATAAAATGAAACCAAAATTTATAGAACAAGCTGCTTCAAAGGGTCACGATACAGAAAAATTAGAAAAGATTTGGAAAGATTGGGAAGCTTTTGCTAGTTATGCTTTTAACAAATCTCACTCCACTTGTTATGCCTGGATTGCCTATCAAACTGCCTACTTAAAAGCACATTATCCCGCCGAATATATGGCTTCTGTACTTTCCAATAACATGAACGACATTAAATCAGTTTCATTTTTTATGGAAGAATGTAAACGAATGGGATTACAAGTTTTGGGTCCAGATTTAAACGAATCTTATTTGAAATTTTCCGTCAACAATGAAGGGGCTGTTCGTTTCGGCATGGCAGCTGTCAAAGGAGTTGGCGCATCTGCAGTGAGAGCCATCATCAAAGAACGAAAAGAAAACGGAAATTATACCTCTATTTTTGATTTGGCAAAACGTGTAGATTTACGCGCTGCAAATAAAAAATCTTTTGATAGCTTGATAAAGGCTGGAGCTTTTGATTCTTTTGTAGACACCCACAGAGCTCAATATTTTGCTACAGATGAAAAAGGGTTGACCTTTTTAGAAAGGGCAATGAAATTTGGAAGTAAGTTTCAAGAAAACGAAAATTCTGCACAAGTTTCTATGTTTGGAGAAGCCTCTAAAGTGCAATTTCCAGAACCAGATATTCCAGCATGTGAAACTTGGGGAAACATGGAGCTTTTATCCCAAGAAAAAGAAGTGATTGGTATTTATATTTCTGCCCATCCGCTAGATGATTTTAAAAATGAAATGATCTTTTGCAATGCCACACTTAAGAGTTTCAAAGAAGATCTTAGTAAATATGTGGGTGCAAATTTAAGTTTTGCGGGTATCATTTCTGATGTACAGCATAGAGTTTCTAAAGCAGGTAAAGGCTGGGCTATGTTTACAATTGAAGATTATGGAGACAGTAATGAGTTTCGAATTTTTGGAGAGGATTATTTAAAATTTAAGCACTTTTTAGTACCAAACTCATTTCTATTTGTAAGATCTACAATTCAACCTGGATGGACAAACAAAGAAGGAGGTACTGGGGAGCCGCGCCTAAAATTTACTGATTTTAAATTATTACACGATATTATGGATGATTTGTGTAAAAAGATTACCATAAAAATTCCTCTAAAAGAAATTAAAGAAAATATCGTTTTAAATCTTGAAACTATTCTAAAAAATAATCCAGGGAAACAAACACTACATTTTACGATTTGGGATGCTAAAGAAAAAATTGAAGTGAATTTACCAAGTAGAAACACAAAAATCCATATTTCTAACGAATTGCTAGCAACTTTAAAAAGTCAGCAAATTGATTTTAAATTAAATTGATTCTTAATAGTAAAATAAAAAAAAACATCTCGTCAAAAAAAAGATTAATGTTTACTTTTGTTTGATATTTTATACTAAAAATGAAACAAGAAAATAATGGTCTTTGGGTAAGTTGGAATGAAAATATTACATACAACTACAAATCTCTCTACAAAATAACTTCTGAAAAAGAATTGCAAGAAGTCGTTTGTAATTCTGAAAAAGTGCGTTTTTTTGGAACCAAACAATCATCTGCAGATATTGCATCAGGAATTGAAACATTAATTGACATTACTACCTATAATGAGATTATCTCTTTTAATGACTCCGAGCGAACTATTAGTGTTCAATCTGGAGTAATTTTAGGGGACTTATTAGAGGCAATAGAGTCAAAGGGTTGGTGTATTCCTTGTTTGCCAGATATCAACACAATTACAATCGGTGGTGCTTTGGCTACGGGAACTCATGGTACTAGTGGGAAACTATTGTCTGAATACATCTCCAAATGCCGTATTGTTTTAGCGGATGGTACTATCAAAGAAATAACAAAAGATGATGAATTAATTGACGCTTTTAAAGTCTCTTTAGGCGTCTTAGGTGTGATGTCTGTTATTACTTTTCAATGCGAACCTATTTATACTCTACATGTAAAGGAGGGGCCTGAAGATGATCAACTTTGGCTCTCAAAAATTGGTGAACGATTAAAAAAACATGATTTCTTAAGAATCTTATGGCTTCCTCATACAGACAAAGGATATGTAATTACGGGCGATAAAATTGACCCAGAGAATGCAGTTCAGGAAAACATGGGACCTAAATATTTAAAACATAGAAGAGCTGCCTCAAAGATATTATATAAATATACTCATATTTTTCCATGGTTTACAGCCATTGCAAATAAACTTTTATACAGAGGTTTTTTTAGCACTACAAAAGAACACAAAGGTTCATTGTACCAAGCTACGGTTACTAAATCGAGAGGCTCCACTATAGAATTAGCAGAATGGACTATTGGCTTGGACATCTTTCCAACAGTGTTTCAAGAATTAAAAACAGAAATTAATAAATGGAGTAATAAATCGTTTATTCACATCCCTATGGATGTTCGTTTTGTCTATAAAGATACTTCTTGGTTAAGTTATGCGTATGGAAAAGATACGGTTACCATGGGATGTGTTTCTAGAAATGCAGCCACTGCAGATACTTATGAAGCTTTTAAAAGTATTGAGAAAATTTTCCTGAAATATGGAGGAAGACCCCATTGGGGAAAACGTTTTACAGCCAAAGACGCTGAATTATCTAAAGTTTATGAAAAATGGGAAGATTTTAAACTCTTAAGAAAAAAATTAGATCCAACGAATAAATTTTTAAATCCGTATTTATTAGAATTATTGAACGAAAAAGAAACAACGAATGCAATTACCTAAAGGTTTTTTATTTGATTTTGATGGTGTGGTTGTAGATAGTTTCGAAAGCCATGGTAGCGCCTGGAGCTCTGCTTTTAGAGAATTATTCAACAAAGAAGTTGCACCATTTCCTAAAAGTCTTGCAGGAAAATCTCCTATGATAATTGCTGCGTATTTTTGCAGTGTTATTGGTGAAGAAAAACAGACTGAAGCATTGTTTTCTCTTAAAGACAAACATTTAGACTTGTTTTTTAAAATCCCGAAACTATTGCCTGGGGTTAACGAGTTTACAACTCTACTAACCAAAGAAAAGATACCCTACGGAATTGCTAGTAACGCTACTAAACAGTTTTTAAAAAACAGCGTTCGTCATTTAGACCTTAACTTTTCAACTGTTTTTGGCGTGGAAGATTATGAAAAACCAAAACCCGCGCCAGAAGCATACATTACCTTGGCAAACGCACTAGGGTTTAAAGAAAATGATTTTAAAGATATTTGGGTTTTTGAAGATAGTTTAACAGGAACCAAAGCCGCAAAACTAGCAGGCATGGTACCGATTGGAATTCTTACACAATATTCTGAAAACGAATTGAAACAAGCCGGAAGTAAAATAGTTTTTCCAACGCTTTTAGAAGCGTATCAGTATTTGACAAAGTAATTTTTAGCTCCTCTTTGTAGCAGAATAATATAATTCTAAATTCAGCTAGTCACCTCTCTAAATAAGGTTTCTAAATTTTTGTTTTGAGTATTTAAACTCAGAATCTTAAATCCATTCTCTTGTGCAAAATCAAATACTTTTGAACGCATATCTTCTTCGTTTTCGAATGTAATACACCAAGTGAAATTTTCATTATTTTGATAAGAAACTAAACTTGGTAAGTTGTCTATCAACTGCGTTTCAATTTTACAATCAAAAGTCACTTCTATAGTTTGTTGCTTACTAACTTTCAGTACTGCAAGCTTTTTATCTATTAAAATTTCCCCCTTATTAATAATGATTACTCGATCACAAACTGCTTCTACTTCTTGCAAGATATGAGTAGAAAATAACACCGTTTTATCTTTGCCTAGTTCTTTAATCAACGCTCTAATTTCTACCAACTGATTTGGATCTAAACCTGTTGTAGGTTCATCTAAAATTAGCACTTTCGGATTGTGTAAAATTGCTGCAGCCAAACCCACTCTTTGCTGATATCCTTTAGATAATTGATTGATTTTCTTATGCGCTTCTATTGCCAATCCTACGGTTTCAATACAGGTTTCTACCTGGCTTTTAGCAACCTTAAAAATCGCTGCTTGAAATTGCAAATATTCTCGCACATACATATCTGAATACAAAGGGTTGTGTTCAGGTAAATAACCTATTCTTTTTTGAGCTTCTATAGGGTTTTGTAATATATCTATTTCATCCACAAAAACATGTCCAAAATTCGGTTTAATAAAACCCGTAAGAATTTTCATCATGGTTGATTTTCCAGCGCCATTTGGCCCCAAAAAACCTATGATTTGACCTTTCTTTGCATAAAAAGAAACTTCGTTTAATGCCTTTTGATCTTTATAAATTTTAGTAACTAAAGAAACTTTGATTGACATACTACAAATGTAAATTTATTTACTGTGATAACGAAGTTATCCTCTTTTTTATTTATGAAACTTAATGTTCCTAGCTCTAATTTTAATTCAAAGTTTTAGAAAAAAGATAATTGACTTTTAATAATGAGAAGTTTTGGATATAAATTGATTTTATAATTGCAGCACTAATTATAAAAATTGTGTACCTTTAGCATCCTTTATAAAACTTATTACAATTATAAATATGCACATTGCAATTGCAGGAAATATCGGGGCTGGTAAAACCACACTTACACAACTTTTAGCAAAACATTATAAATGGAAACCTCATTTTGAATCTGTTGATGAAAATCCATATTTAGACGATTTTTATACAGAAATGGAACGCTGGTCTTTTAATCTTCAAGTATTTTTTTTAAATAGTAGGTTCCGTCAAACTTTAGAATTGATAAAATCTGGCAAAAATATTATTCAGGATAGAACCATCTATGAAGATGCTCAAATCTTTGCTCCCAACCTTCATGCAATGGGATTAATGACGAATAGAGATTATAGTAATTATAGTTCTCTATTTGATTTAATGGAGAATTTAGTAACGCCTCCAGATTTATTAATTTACTTACGCGCAGATATTTCCACCTTAGTGGGACAAATTCATAAGCGTGGAAGAGAATATGAAAACTCTATAAGTATCGATTATTTGAGTAGGTTGAATGAGCGTTATGAAGCGTGGATCTCTACCTATTCAAAAGGTAAATTACTAATTATTGACGTTGATAATATTGATTTTGTTGACAACCAAGAAGATTTAGGGTACATTATAGATAGAATAGATGCTCAAATAAATGGATTGTTTTAACAAAAAACTATTAATACTACTAAGAGACCGTTTATGGTCTCTTACTTTTTTAGAATAGTTCGCATCGGCAAACTTCTTCATGTATGTAAAAAAACGAAAGTGTTTCAGGGTATTTTATCGTACAAATAGCATCCTATATTTTACAAATAACATTTTTAGAAACAAGATGATTTTTGAGGATTTCCTAAAAAAATTTTCATAATCATTACAATTCACGATGTATTTTTACCACTTTGGCTTTTGCTCTTTTAATTCTCATTTTAACAGCACTTTCACTAATTTTTAAAACGCACATAATTTCCTTGATACGCATATCTTCTTGATATTTCATTAATAAAATTATTTTCTCGGCGGGTTTCATTAAAGCTAAAATCTCTGCCAATCTTTCTAATTTTACTTTCAATAAATTAACAGTGACTATCTCCTCAAAAAACAGGCTCTTCTTTGATTTTGTCGGAAAAACATTGCTTCTTTCATTTTTCTTGTAGGCACTTCTTTGAATATAATTTAAACAAAAATGATAGGTAAAAAAACACAACCATGTCGAAAACATAGCGTATCTTTTAAGGGGTTTAGTTTCACAAAAAGCTTTACAAATATATCATTTGATAAATCTTCTGCTTCTTCTCTATTCTTACAAAACCTATAGCATTGATTAAAAAAGATGTTCGAAAACCGATCATAGAATTCAGCAAAAAATTCAGGACTATTTGTTGCTACAATTTCAAACACTAAATCATTGTCTGAAAGTTTTTTTAAGACAAAGATTTCCAATTTTGAATATTTTAAGACACTAAAGAACAAAAATAAGTCACACTTTAAATAAATAATTCGTTGAACTACCGTTTTCTATCGGTGAATGGTATTTATTCCTCGTTGAAATAAAGAAAACATTTTTGTAACATTATCTAAATTCATACGTATAATAAATTGTAGGAATTACTTAAATCCTTTCATAAAGTCATAGAGAATTAGATGAGACAACTTAAAATTACCAAGCAGGTTACTAACAGAGAAACCGCATCGTTAGACAAATATTTACAAGAAATTGGAAAAGTAGATTTAATTACTGCTGATGAAGAAGTTGAATTGGCACAGCTTATAAAGGCAGGTGATCAAATAGCTTTAGAGAAATTAACAAAAGCCAATTTAAGGTTTGTAGTGTCAGTTGCAAAACAATACCAAAATCAAGGATTAACTTTACCAGATTTAATAAATGAAGGAAACTTAGGTTTAATTAAAGCAGCAAAACGTTTTGACGAAACTAGAGGTTTTAAATTCATATCCTACGCAGTTTGGTGGATTCGTCAATCTATATTACAAGCTTTAGCAGAACAATCTAGAATTGTACGTTTACCGTTAAATAAAATTGGTTCTATCAATAAAATTAACAAAATGTATGCCTTCTTAGAGCAAGAGAATGAGCGCCCTCCAAGTGCTGAAGAAATTGCTAAAAAATTAGATATGACGGTGAATGATGTGAAAGAATCTATGAAAAATTCTGGACGTCACGTATCTATGGATGCCCCTTTAATTGAAGGTGAAGATTCTAATTTATATGATGTTTTAAACTCTGGAGAATCTCCAAATCCTGATAGAAAATTATTACACGAGTCTTTAAGAATTGAAATTAGCAGGGCTTTAGAAACGCTTACTCCACGTGAAGCGGATGTTGTAAAACTATATTTTGGTTTAGGAGAACATCAACCAATGACTTTAGAAGAAATTGGTGAAACTTTTGATTTAACCCGTGAACGTGTTCGCCAGATTAAAGAAAAAGCAATTCGAAGACTAAAGCATACCTCTCGAAGTAAAATTTTAATGACTTATTTAGGATAGTAATTCCAAATGATTATCAGATCCCTAAAATGTAAATATCTTATTGAAAACTCTCGAATTAAATTCGAGAGTTTTTTGTTTTATATCCCTATTTTTACAGCAACATACAAAAACACAACAACAAACTGATGAATAATTTAATTGCACCTTCAATTTTAGCGGCAGATTTTGCCAATTTACAGCGCGATATAGAAATGGTTAACAATAGTGAAGCAGATTGGTTTCATATTGATATTATGGATGGCGTTTTTGTTCCCAATATTTCTTTTGGAATGCCTGTTTTAAAAGCAATTGCTAAACACGCTAAAAAAACGATTGATGTGCATTTAATGATTGTAAATCCTGATCAATATATCGAAACTTTTGCAGATTTAGGGGCTACTATTCTAACAGTACATTATGAAGCATGCCCTCATTTACACAGAACCATTCAGGCCATTAAAGCAGCAGGAATGAAAGCAGGTATTGCTTTGAATCCACATACACCTATTGCAGTTTTAGAAGATGTAATTACAGAATTAGATTTGGTTTGTATTATGAGTGTAAATCCGGGTTTTGGTGGGCAGTCTTTTATTGAAAACACCTATAAAAAAGTGAGCCAATTGAGACATTTAATCGATTTTACAAAGTCGGATTGTCTAATAGAAATTGACGGTGGCGTTACCAATAAAAATGCAAATGCTTTAATTGAAGCAGGTGCCAATGTGCTTGTTGCTGGTAGCTATGTTTTTGGAGCTGAAAATCCAACGGAAACAATTGCTGACTTAAAAAATACAATTGCCTAATTGCACTTCGCAGTAGTTGATATAGAAACCACAGGAAATGGCCCTAAAGGTCAAAAGATAACTGAAATATCCGCTTTAATTTTCGATGGAAAAAAGGTGGTTGATGAATTTACTTCTTTAATAAATCCAGAACAAAACATTCCTGCATTTATCACCAGTCTAACAGGCATTACAAATGCCATGGTAAGAAATGCGCCCAAATTTTATGAAATTGCAAAAAAAATAGCAGAAATTACAAAAGACACTATTTTTGTTGCTCATAATGTAAACTTTGATTACAACATTATACAAGCAGAATTTAAAAGTTTGGGATTTGATTTCAAACGAAAAAAATTGTGTACCGTTCGTCTGACAAGAAAAATAATTCCTGGATTAGCCTCCTACAGTTTAGGTAATATTTGTACTGGAGAGAACATTCCCATAAATGGAAGACACCGTGCAAAAGGAGATGCCGAAGCAACCGTAGAACTATTCAAAAGACTTATAGAAAGAGATGATAATTTTACAATCAACTCCTTTTTAAACCCGAAATCTAGAGAAGCCACCCTACCTCCTCTTTTAGACAAAAAAGTCGTTGATAACTTGCCAGAAACCTTTGGTGTCTACTACTTTAAAAATTTAGCTAAAGAGATTATTTATATTGGCAAAGCAAATAACATAAAGCAGCGTGTGATCAGTCATTTTTATGACAAAAAAAAGAAAGAACAAACCATGTGTTTAGAAACAGCTAATGTTTCATTTACAAAAACAGGCAGTGAATTACTCGCTTTATTACTGGAATCCTCCGAGATAAAACACAACTATCCTAAATTCAACAGGGCTCAGAGAAAGTCAGGAGAGGCCGTTGGTTTGTTTTCTTATGAAGATCAGAAAGGAATTCTGCACTTAGCGTATAATCGACTAAAATTAGCGCCAAATGCAATTATGAAATACTACTCCATTTCTGAATGCAGAAATCACTTAGAAGTTTTGTGTAAAGAATTTAAACTATGTCCAAAATATTGTCATCTACAAACTAATGTTGCTGGATGTTTCGATTATCAAATAAAAAAATGTAACGGTATTTGTTGTGATAAAGAAACTGTAGAAATTTATAATAAAAGAGTAAAAGAAGCCATAAAATCGGTAGGCATTGGTGCAGAAAACTTAATTATTAAAGAGAATGGAAGGACTAAAAATGAAGTTGGTTTTGCATTAATTTTAGATGGAATTTACAAAGGCATTGGGTATGTAACTGTAGCGCAATCTGCAGCATTAGAAAACCCAGAGGATTACCAGTTCTTTGTGGAACCTAAAAAGGACAATAGAGATGTTCAAAGAATTATTTCTTCTTATCTGAAGAAAAAAAAACTTAAAGAAAATGAAAAATAAATCTTCAATAATTCATATTATTGGCGCGGGAATAAGTGGTTTAATAGCAGCACGAGTTTTAGAGAATTATGGTTATAAACCAACAATTATTGAAGGTTCTTATTCTGTTGGCGGACGAGTAAAATCTGATCTTGTTGAAGGATATACTTTAGATCGCGGTTTTCAAGTTTTATTAACTTCGTATCCAGCAGCCAAAAAATATATAAACTTTGAGACACTCAAGTTACAGAAATTATTACCTGGTGCTGTTATTTTTAAAAAAGGAAAATCACAAACTATTGGAGATCCACTTCGCTCTTTTTCTTTATTGTTTCCCACTCTATTTTCTTCTATTGGCACTTTTTCTGATAAAATAAAAATCTTAAAACTAAATATCCTTTTAAACAAAAAAAGAATTGACACAATTTTTAAAGAAGATGAAAAAACGACACTTCAGTATTTAATAGATTTTGGTTTTTCAGAAGCTATAATTCAACTTTTTTTTAAACCTTTTTTTAGCGGAATCTTTTTAGAACCCAATTTAGATACTTCAAGTAGAATGTTTGAGTTTATCTATAAAATGTTTGGAGAGGGATTGGCTGTATTACCGAAAGATGGAATTCAGGCAATATCAAATCAATTGAAAGACAACTTAAAAAACACAAAAATTCTTTTAAATTCTAAAGTAGAATCGGTAAAAAATAAGCTTATCATTTTAAAAGACGGTACAGAAATTGAAAGTGATTTCACAATTATTGCTACTGAAGCAAGTCCGCTAGTCACCAACCTAAAAAACCAAGAAAATATTTGGAAAACTTGTGATACATTATATTTTGAAACTTCAAAAAGAATCATTTCAAGACCTTTAATTGGTTTGATTTCAGAGGAAAACTCATTGATTAACAACCTCTTTTATCACACTTCTGTTAAAACAACTACAAAAGGAGACCATGAATTACTTTCTGTAACGGTCGTTAAAAAACATCAATTAAACGAAAAAGATTTAATTAAAAAAATAAGAGAAGAATTATTACAATTATGTAATATTTCTGATGCTAAGTTTTTAAAAAGATATCAAATAAAAAAAGCATTGCCTAAATTAAGCAATCTTCAGTATGAAATTTCAAGTACAGAAACAAAGCTCACTTCTTCTTTATTTTTAGCTGGAGACCAACTTTTAAATGGCTCTTTAAATGCCGCAATAATTTCTGGAGAAAGAGCTGCTATGGGGGTTATTGGAACACTGCAAGAAGGTTTAATTGTTGATGAATTGAGTTCTTAAAACAAACTAATTTAATGGTGCTTATAAAAAGATTGCAATTATTTTTTATTTAAACTATGAAGTTTCTACGTTTTTTATTGTATCCGTTTGCAATTATTTATGACGCTGTTACAACAATTCATAATACCGTACTAAATTTAAATTTTTCTCTGAAGTACTATCGAGTTTGGTTTCTGATAATAGTTTAAAGGCGTTTTGCTTAACTAACGTGTAATAGTCCTCTACAGAGTCTAATAGTTTTTCTACAGAAATATTGGTCTGAGAATACCCAAAAAAATAGCTGAATTAAAAGAAGAAGATATGCCTATGGTTTAGAACCTAAATTCCTCAATTTTTTTTATCAGCTTCTTCCTTTTTTTGGTTATTTCTTTCAACTATATGTTCAATTAAATTTATCAGAAATGGTAAAATTAAAAAAGAGAAAAGCGCAAAAAGCATAGAAGCAGAAGGAGATACACCTATTAATTCAGCTAAAAAAGCAAATAAACTAAAAAAACGAATCCACAAACAATTGAAATACATAAAAACAAAAAACGGAAAATTAATTCAAATGAATCAATTCTCCGTTAGAGTGACCCAAATTTATGAAAGTTAAACTTTTTGAAAGATTTTCAAAGCCTTAGTAAATTGAATAAAGATTGTTTATTGGGCTAACTTAATAAAGTTATTTGTACCTCTAATTATTGAATTAGACCCACCCAAGTACAGATAGTCTTGAAACATAGTTATGGTATTATGAACTCCATCACTTACAATATCAAAATCGGAAAGGTTGTAAAGTAAACTGTCCCAATAATTACCATTATATACTGCAATTCTTTCAAAATCTGAACCATTCCAATTACCATTGTAAAAGGAGGCATAAAGTTGGTTATTAAAAACTTTGAGTTCGTAGGGTTCGTAAGGCCAATTCCCAAATGATGACCAATTAGTACCATCAAATTTCGCAATGTTTTGAGCAACAACTCCACCAATTGTTTCAAAATTACCACCTATAATTAGATTATTATTAAATTCTGTGATTGTTAGAATCTCTGGATCACTTAAAGATTGACCTGCAACATTTACCCAGTCCAGCCAAGCATATAATATACCATTATCCCATGCTTCAAAAGTATCTAATTTATACAAACCTCCTTCTAATGAACTGTGTGAACCTTTGAGTGTTGCATAAAGCTCTCCTTTGTAAGATTTGAGTACTCCATGATAGTTAGTTTGTAAATCAGGATTGAAATTTTGCCATGAATTACCATCAAAGCTCAATAATTCAAATCCGAAGCCATCCGAACTAGATTGTTGATTAGTTTTTACGAATGCAAATAACTTATTATCATGAACAGTCCATTGTTCATATTTTTTTTCTCCTATAAATATACCTCCAGAATTTCCGAAAGCTTTTTTTGAGTATAACGGATTATTAATAACAGGAGCACCAATATTAGGCTGGAAATTTAATTGTTCCCATGTCAGGAAATTACCATCCCAACTATAAATTCTATTGCAATCCGAACATTGATATTCATTTGTATTACTTAGTTCATTTTCTTGAACTTGAATATAAAGTTTTTGTTGAAAAACAATCATATCTTCAACAGGTGAATCAAGCTGACCAATAGAAGACCAATTAACACCATCCCATTTTGCTAAATATTTGATTATTTGACCGCCAATAACCTGGAAATCACCTCCAACATATAGTTCACCATTGAATTCAATCATTTTTGAAACAGTGGCGCTTACTAAAGAAGAATTAGAGTCTGAATATTCCCTTTGAGGATTACCAAGATTACTGCCTGGAATCCATTCATTTAAGACCACAGGATTGGGATCGTTATTATTGCTTGTGTTATTATCATCAGAATTACAATCATCTGAACAATTAAACAAAATTAATATAGAAAGTAGGAATAGTTTTTTCATTGATGAATTTTTGAAATCTAAATATAAGAAATTATCCCCAAAAATAATTAATTATTGTTGAGGATAAATTGTGACCTCCACTGTTGACTCTTCTAACTTTATTGAAGATTTAAATTATATTTTATCCTTCGATTTTTGACTATTTAAAATCTAACACAAAAAAATATTCCCAAGAATAAAAAATTATTCTTGGGAATAAAAAGTGACCTCCACTGTTGACTCTTCTAACTTTATTAAAGATTTAAATTATATTCTATCCTTCGATTTTTGACTATCTTAAATATAGTACAAAAAAATATTCCCAAGAATAAAAAATTATTCTTGGGAATAAAAAGTGACCGCGAAGGGATTCGAACCCCCAACCCTCAGAGCCGAAATCTGATATTCTATCCAGTTGAACTACGCAGCCATTTCTATATTCCACAAAAGTAGAAATCTTTTTTTTTTATATTAATTTTTTTTTAACCAGAACGGAAATAATTTTTCCATCTGCTTGCCCTGATAACTGATTTGATACTGCGCCCATTACTTTTCCCATATCTTTCATTCCCGAAGCACCTAGTTTCGCAATTGTTTCAAGAACTACTTTTTCAATTTCTTCTTCGGATAAAGCTTCCGGTAAAAATTGCTCTAAAACTACTATTTCTGCCAATTCTGGAGCTGCTAAATCTTCTCTATCTTGTTTGATGAAAATAGCCGCACTGTCTTTTCTTTGTTTTACTTGCTTCTGGATAATTTTTAATGCTTGTTCTTCTGTGACTTCTTCTTGAACTCCCGTTGCCGTTTTTGCCAATAAAAATCCAGATTTTACTGCTCTTAAAGCCTGTAAAGCAACCGTATCTTTTGCTTTCATTGCTTCTTTCATTTTATCCATTACTTGTTTTTGCAGACTCATCTTCGGTTGGTTTTTGGTTCGTTATTATTGATTGTATGATTTACGGATTTCAAAGGAACAAAAATTAACTCATTTACTTTGTTTTTTTTTTAAATACAACCTATTTTTATTATAGTCTATAAACGCCTTTCCTTTTTGTAAAATGTCAGCGCCAATAATGCCATGAACTTCTTTCGCTTGATGTTGCACGAGTGCTGTATTTACGTGTACTAAATTAAACAACACTAAATGACATTTTTGTGTTTTCCAACTGCCAATTTTTAGCGTGTTGTTTTTCGAAGCTAGTGTTTCCATATCTGTGGCTCCTGCACCAGCGGCTTTAGTTTCACTTTCTTGGGCATCGAGATTAAAATATTCAATCAGATTCAACCCTACACAAGAATTTGAGGCACCCGTATCTAAAATGAAACGCCCTTTTGTACCGTTTATTTTTGCCTTTAATTCGAAATGATTGGTGGCAATTTTTTTGAGCTTTATTTTAATGTAGGAATGCTTCTTTAAAATGGTCGCTATACGCTTCATGTAAATTTATAAGATACTAAAAATACAATTTATTAAATACTACCGCTCTAAAATTTCTTTCAATTTTTCTTTATAAACAGGAAACTCTCTAATATTGTGATGTGTACCGCTATCAATTTCTATAAATTGATTTTTAATAGATGTATTTAAGGATATTAATTTTTTAGATTGCGAAAAGGAAGTTGTTTTGTCTTGGTTTCCGTGAAAAAGAGTGATGGGTGCTCTTACATTCGTGATGTCATGGTCTGTTCTAAACTGATACTTCAACAAGAAAGTGGGCGCACATTTTGAATTGTATTGAACAGCTTTTTTAAAATTATAAAAAGGGGCTTCTAAAATTAATTCTTTAGGGGTGTTTACTGAGGCTATTCTGGTTGCAAAAGTACTTCCTAGAGAAAACCCATAAATAACAATATTTTCTTCTTCAACATTTTTTTTTATATAATCATAAACAGCCAAGGCATCTTTATACATATTTTCTTCATGAAATTCTCCTGTACTTTTTCCATAGTTTCTATAATCAAATACCAAGACCTCGTAATTATATTCTAAAAAGCAAGCGACTCTATTTCCCCAACTTAAAAGATTTCCTTTGTTTCCATGGCAAAATAAAACAACTCCTTTTGGATTTTGTAATTGAAAATGAAGTGCATTAATCTCGTTGTTTCCGTCGGTTTTTATAAAGACTTCTTCAAATTTATTAGAACAGTTATAGTGATAATTTCTAGCTATTTTTTTTCCATTCAAAAAGATAAAATGCTCTTGAAAGCAGTATAAAATAAAAATAATTACCGCAATAAAACTTATGAAAGCAAAAAGAAAATTAGTCCAGTTCATTACAATTTATTAGTCCACAAAACTACTGATTTTTGATACTTAATGAGATACTGAAACAAGTTCAGCATAGGTAAATTCAGTATGACAATTTATTTATAGTCGCTATGCGACTAGCCTCCAAAATCATCAAAACGGATATTTTCGTCTGCAAGACCAAAATCTTCGCCCATTTTTTGAACCGCATTGTTCATTAATGGAGGTCCACAGAAATACAATTCTAAATCTTCAGGTGCTTCATGGTGATTTAGGTAATTTTCAATCACACAATTGTGAATAAACCCCATAAAACCGTCTCCAGCTTCATCATTAATATCTTTCTTTACTTTCCAGTTATCCGTTTCTAAAGGGTCAGACAAAGCAATAAAGAATTTAAAGTTTGGAAAATCTTTTTCTAAAGCTCTAAAATGATCAATATAAAATAATTCTGCCTTAGAACGTCCTCCGTACCAATACGTTACTTTTCTCCCCGTTTTTAAGGTTCTGAAAAGGTGATATAGGTGAGAACGCATAGGTGCCATTCCTGCTCCACCTCCTACATATAACATTTCAGATGCTGATTCATTGATAAAGAATTCACCGTAAGGTCCAGAAATCACACATTTATCTCCTTTTTTTAATCCAAAAATATAAGAAGAAGCAACTCCAGGATTTACATCCATCCATCCGCCTTTTGCTCTATCAAAAGGAGGGGTTGCAATACGTACGTTTAACATAATCTCTCTACCTTCGGCAGGATAAGAAGCCATAGAATAAGCTCTTTCTATCGTTTCATCATTCTTCATTACCAAAGGTCTCAGTTTAAACTTGTCCCATTCGGCTTTAAATTTTTCGGGTGTGTCATGCTCTTCTGGATGTGCTGTAATATCCATATCTGCAAACTTTACTTCACAAGGAGGAATTTCAATTTGAATATATCCACCGGCTTTGTATCCCATATCTTCAGGAATCTCAACAACAAATTCCTTGATAAATGAAGCAACATTATAATTTCTTACAACAACAGCATCCCATTTTTTAATTCCGAAAACTTCCTCTGGAATCGTAATGTTCATGTCTTGTTTTACTTTCACCTGGCATGCTAAACGAATTCCTGTTTTTAATTCTTTCTTTGTAAAATGAGGTGTTTCTGTTGGCAAAGCTTCTCCTCCACCTTCTAAAACATGGCATTCACATTGAACACAGGAACCACCACCACCACAAGCGGATGGTAAAAATATTTTTTCGTTTCCTAATGTTGTTAAAAGTGTGCTACCAGAACCAACTTCTATTTTCTTTTCTCCATTAATGGTGATTGTTACTGGACCTGAAGGCGATAGTTTTTGTTTTACAAATAAAAGCAATGTTACTAGTAACAATGTTACTAATAAAAAAGCGGCTACTGTTGCAATTACGGTTCCTGATGTACCTGCTGCTAATATCATTTTCTTCTAGTTTATATTTGTATTTTCAGCAACCATTTCTTTTGCTGATGTTTTTTCTATTTTTTTCTTAATAGCGACCTCTGTTACTGGCTTTTCTTCTTTCTTTTCTTCATCACCACCTGTTAACATTCCTCCAAAACTCATAAAACCAATGGCCATTAATCCTGTAATGATAAAGGTAATACCTAAACCTCTTAATGCTGGTGGTACACTTGAATATCTAATTTTTTCACGAATTGCAGCAATGGCAAGTATCGCTAAAAACCAACCAATACCAGAACCAACTCCGTAAGTTAACGACAAACCTAAAGTAGGAATTTCACGAGATTGCATAAATAAACTTCCTCCTAAAATAGCACAGTTCACAGCAATTAATGGTAAGAAAATACCCAATGAATTGTACAAGGATGGTGAAAATTTTTCAACAATTATTTCTACCAATTGTACCATGGTTGCAATGGTTGCAATAAACATGATAAAAGATAAGAAACTTAAATCGTATTGTGCATATTCTTCACCCAACCAAGCCAATGCGCCATCTTGTAAAATATATTGGTCTAACAGCCAGTTTAAAGGTACCGTTACTGCTAACACAAAAATAACAGCAGCACCTAAACCTACGGCAGTAGCTACTTTTTTAGATACAGCAAGGTATGAACACATCCCTAAGAAGGTCGCAAATACCATGTTGTCTATAAATATTGATTTGAAAAATAATTCTAAATGTTCCATTTTTTTAAGTATACAGTTTGCAGTTTTGCAGTTTTGCAGTTAGCTATTTAATGCCAACTGAATACTGATTTACTAACAACTATTTAATTTTCTTCTATTAATGATGTATTTCTACTACGTTGAATCCAGATAATAATACCCACGACTATTAATGCCATCGGAGATAATAACATAAACCCGTTATTTTCATATCCTAGCGCATATAATCCTGTTTTCTCGATAGAATCTCCTAAAACTTTAAATCCTAATAAAGTTCCAGAACCTAATAATTCTCTAAAGAAACCAACTGCAATTAAAATGACACCGTATCCAACTGCATTTCCTATTCCGTCTAAGAAAGAACGCCAAGGTCCATTTCCTAAAGCAAAAGCTTCAAAACGTCCCATAATAATACAGTTTGTAATTATTAATCCCACAAAAACAGAAAGTGTTTTACTCAATTCGTAAGCAAATGCTTTTAATACTAAATCCACTATAATTACTAAAGTTGCTACGACAATTAGCTGCACAATAATTCTAATTTTTGAAGGTATAATGTTTCTCATTAATGAGATCACTACGTTTCCTAAACCTAATACAAATATTACAGAAACCGCCATTACAATGGAAGCTTTTAATTCTGCCGTAATTGCTAAAGCAGAACAAATACCTAGTACTTGAATCGTAATTGGGTTGTTATCCGCTAAAGGATCTGAGAGTAATACTGCGTCTTTTTTTGATAATAATCCCATATTTTATTTTTTTAATGATTTAAAATAAGGCACATACAATGCTAAATCTTTCTTTATCATGGCAGAAACTCCATCCCCAGTAATGGTTGCACCGGCAATTGCATCTACTTCATAATCTGTTTTCTCTTCGTTTTTTGGGTCGTTATTTCCTTTGGCAACGGTAATTCCTTTAAAATCTCCGCTAGCAGACATTAAATGTTCTCCAATGAAATCATCCATAAAATAACGTTGCTTTATATTGGCTCCTAAACCTGGCGTTTCTCCTTTGTGATCAAAATAAGCTCCTTGTACAATCATATTTTCATCCATGGCTACATATCCCCAAATTGCATCCCACAAACCTTTTCCTCGAATGGGTGCTACATAAAATACTTTGCCTTCTTTTTCACCAATAAATAAAGGTAATCTTCTTTCATTTCCTGCTTTTGCAGCAGTTTGTTCTTTTTTTACATCAATTAAAAAAGCGGTATCATCTTCAGAAATTTTATTCCCTTGAATGATTAATTGTTTTTTAATGTATTTTACAAACTCAGTACCAGCAATATCTGTAGAAACAAAGTTTGCACTAGACTCGTCGTTTTGATTGATTCCCATAGCATACAAAATATTTTGTTGCTTTTCAATGCGCTTATTCTCGTCAATATTTGGTTTTAAAGAGGAGGCAAAAAAGGCCAACAACGAACCAACAACTAATACCATAATTACGGCAAAAATCATTGTATATGAATTACTATCTGTTCTTTTACTCATAATTTAAGCGATTTTAACTTTAGTACGTTTTAATCTTTTCTTTACGTTTCCTTGAACCACATAATGGTCTATTGTTGGCGCAAATACATTCATCAATAAAATTGCTAAAAATACGCCTTCTGGATATGCAGGATTGAACACACGAATCATAATAGATATAAACCCAATTAAAAAACCATAAATCCATTTTCCTTTATTTGTCTGTGAACCTGTTACGGGGTCTGTAGCCATAAACACAGCTCCAAAAGCCAAGCCACCAATGGTTAAGTGTTCCCACCAAACCGTATTCATTAAACCATAAAATTTGCTAGAATCTGTAATAATATCAGCGGCAACAATTTGATTGAATATCAAGCCCATTACTGCTGCTCCAACAAAGGCTGAGAGAATAATTCTCCAACTTGCTATTTTTGTAAAAATTAGAATTGCTGCTCCTATAAGAATTAAAAATGTAGAAGTTTCCCCTACAGAACCAGGAATGAATCCCATGAACTTATCAAATGTAGAGTAGATTACTTCTTGGTTTTGCGCATAACTTCCTAAAATAGTTTCTCCAGAAATTGCATCTGCTGTTCCTGTTCTATTTACAGCGTCATAGACCCATACTTTATCTCCAGACATCCAAGTTGGATATGCAAAAAACAAGAAAGCTCTAATGGTTAAAGCAGGATTTAAAATATTCATTCCTGTGCCTCCAAATACTTCCTTACCAATAACAACTCCAAAAACTACGGCAACTGCTAACATCCATAAAGGGGTGTCAATTGGTACAATTAAAGGCACTAACATTCCTGTTACTAAATAGCCTTCTTCTACTTCATGTCCTTTAATTACTGCGAAAATAAATTCTACCAATAGTCCTACTCCATATGAAACAATTACGAGTGGCAGCACTTTTATGATTCCAATCCATAAATTATCAAAGGTGAAAAAGTTAGCCAATACATCTGTTCTTAAGGAACCGTCTATAGCAGCATAATGTTGATACCCTGCATTGAACATTCCAAAAAGCAAACAAGGAACTAAGGCCATAATTACGATATTCATCGTACGCTTTAAATCATCTGCTGCTTTTATATGAGTTCCTCCGTGAGTCACTTCATTTGGTAAATATAAAAAGGTATGGATCGCGTTAAATGCGGGAGCCATTTTAGTTCCTTTATATTTTTCTTTTAAATTGTGTAAATTTTGTTTTAAGCTCATACTTTTTATTTTCTTCTAAAATAGAAAAGACATTTCGTTTTATTTTTAATAGTTTGGTCTTTTAAATCCAAAGACACAAGATTATTTTTAATGACATAAAGCAATCTTAATTACCTTTAACTTACGCCACTTGACAACTTTAAGCACTTCATTCTATCCTAATTCTTCTCTCATTAAATCCAAACCTTCTCGAATTATTTTTTGGTGAGGCTGCTTTGATACACAAACAAATTCTGTCAAAGCAAAATCTTCTGGTGCTACTTCATATCCACCTAAAGCTTCCATTTCATCTAAATCTTTGTACATAAATGCTTTTAATAGTTGCATCGGATAAATATCTAAAGGAAATACTTCTTCATAAGAACCTGTTACTACAAAAGCTCTATGTTCGCCATTTGTGTTGGTATTTAAATCGTATTTTTTATTGGGAGTTAACCAAGAAAAAGTTAAGGCTCTGGAAGTAGAAATTTTATTAAAAATGGGTTTGTTCCATCCAAAAAATTCATAATCGTCTCCTTCTGGAATCGCTGTTATTTGGTTGTCATAATACCCTAAGAAACCAGCGGCTTTCACTTCTTTTCCAGAAAGCACATTTCCACTAATGATTCTTGTATTTTCATTTTGCAAATTATTAGCCGTTACATCTTCAATGATTGCTCCTGAAATGGCAGTCACATATTGCGGATTCTTAAATTGCGAACCTGTTAGAGCGACTGTTCTAGTTAGATTCAACTTCCCTGTTAAAAATAACTCACCAATAACAACTAAATCCTGGGGAGTAATTACCCAAACAACTTCTCCTTTATTGATAGGGTCTATAGACGCAATCTGAGTCCCTACATTCCCTGAAGGATGTGGCCCTGAAACTTTATGAACTTCAATGCCATTTAAACCTGTCAAAGGAGAATTAGAATTCACTCCTACAGAAACATGCACTTTACCATCAGTAAGTTTAGCAACTGCTGTAATTGCTGCTTGCAATGCCGCTTCTTTACCCGCTAGAGTATAATCTAAATCAGCAGCTAAGGGTGCACTTGCATACCCAGATATAAAAATAGCTTTGGGTGCTTGATCTGGATTTGCTACAACATCATAAGGACGTTGTTTTACAAAAGGCCAACAACCGGAAGCGAACAAATGATGCCTCACTTCTTCTGCAGACATAGTGTTTGCTTCTTTCGTTCCAAAATCTTTGTATTCTTGTGAAGCAGTTGCAGCGATTTTTACTGCTAACACTTTTCTTCTTGCGCCACGTACAATCTCAATTACTTTTCCAGAAACAGGGCTTGAAAATAAAATGCGTTCATCGCTTTTTGAATAAAATAATGAATCTCCAGCTTTTACTTCTGCTCCTTCTTTGGCAATGAGTTTTGGTGTAATTCCGTGAAAATCTTCTAGCTTTACGGCATAAATACTACTCTGAGAAATCTTAGTAATGTTTTTTTCGGCAACGCCAACAAGCTTAATATCTAAGCCTTTTTTAATACGAATGTCTTTTGACATAGTAAATTAGAATATTTAGTTATCTAAAAAAATCATGCAAATTTAGCGATTTTAGCAATTATTTCTAATATACTTTCAAGGATATATTAACCTATTATTCTTATTTATAATGAGTATAAATAATGAGTATTATAAAATACTTTTTATACCTAGGCTCTCTATTGTATATTTTGAGTTAAAAGAAAAAAAGTAGTTCATATTACTGAGAAATACCCAACTAGCACAAGGTGAAAATCGCATAGATGCTATCCTAAAACACCAACAGTGTTAATGATGCTCAAAAAAAAAAAAAGAAAGTGATAGCGATGTCGGAATAAAACCAGAATTTAAAAAAAGGAATTGGCTCCTCGATTTTTGACGTTCATAGACATTTTCTCATAAAAAACTATTTTTTTTTAAAAATGATCTCATTAAAATTTGGCTTAAATTTTGATAAATGACATAAATGAACCTTATTTTTGTAAAATGCATCTAAAATTTCTAATTCCTTTTTTTATCTTTTTTTGCTCAAGCCTCTTTTCGCAAAACATAAAATCCATTCAATTAAGACCCTTTCAAGAAAATAATTTTTCTTCTATCGTGCCCTTAGGTACTATTTTAGAATTATCCTTCGATGATTTAGAGGCAGACAACAAAGACTATCAATATAAGATTGAACACATGACTCATGATTGGAAATCGAGCCAATTATCACCAAGTCAATACATCAATGGTTTTGAACAAAATACCATTATAAACAGGACCAATTCTTTCAATACACTTCAAAGTTACACACATTATTCAGTCAATATTCCGAATATAAATACAGACATCACCAAAAGCGGAAATTATCTTTTATCTGTTTTAAATGAAGCCGATGACGTTGTTTTTACAAGACGTTTTGTTCTCTATGAAAGAGCAACAACGGTTAGCGTTAGTGTATCAAGAAGTAGAAACACAAAAACACTGAACAGCCAACAAACGGTTGAGTTTTCTATAAACCATCCTCAGATTAAAATCAACTCTCCAAATCAAGAAATAAATGTTGTGGTTTTAAAAAACAGCAATTGGGACGAAAAAATAACCAATCTACAACCCACTTTTTTCAAACAAAATCAATTGATTTACACCTATACAAATGCAACTAATTTTTGGGGTGGAAATGAATATTTCAATTTTGATAGCAAATTTTTGAGAAACACAAGTTTGAATATTATTAAAATTCAGAAAAAAGAAGTCTTTCATCATTATTTATATCCTTTTACACACAGTCCATTCAGAAAATACAATTACAACCCAGATATTAACGGACAGTTTGTCATCAGATCCCTAGAAGCTCAAGACTCTAAAAATGAGGCGGATTATGCCATGATGCATTTTTCGATTTTAGTAGCTGCTCCTTTTATTAATAAAGAAGTTTATGTGTATGGAGCTTTTAATAACTTTAAGATTGTAGATGAAAACAAACTGCAATACGACCCAGAACAAAGTGCTTACCTTGGAAATATTCTTCTAAAACAAGGTTTTTACAATTATGCTTATGCAACGGTTGATCATGAAGGATATATTGATCGAGATGAAGTAAACGGTACTTTTTACGAAACTGAAAATGAATATTCAGTCATCGTGTATTACAAGCCTTTTGGGAGTTTTTATGACCGAGTAATTGGTGTTGGATCTGGTTTCTTTAACTTGGATAGATAATTTTTTTTTACATATCCATATTTAATAACTAGGGATGATCAATCTAAACTTACTTCAAGTTTTGATCATAATAAACTGACTATAAACAGTATGAGCTACCTAAATGAATTTGGAATAACGTTGAAAAAATATTTCATGATCCAAAACGGACACACACTTTTTTTTATGGTTTTAAATCAACTAAATAATAATTTGTGGTTTTTACGTAAAAACCTATATTTACTAACAATGATACATCAGATTACAAAAGGGGTAAAAATCTCTATTCAAACAAAATATAAAGGTACTAGTTATAGAAATAACAAACTGTATCATTTTTTTGGATATGCGATTACTATTGAAAACAAATCGCCAGAAACGGTTAAACTTACAGACCGATTTTGGAAAATATTCGACACGCTTAATAATACTGAAATTGTTAGTGGAGAAGGAGTTGTTGGACAAACACCAACGCTTAGACCAAACGAAATCTACACCTATGGCTCTGGCTGTTATTTAGAATCTAACATAGGGGCTATGAAAGGTTTTTACACCATGATAAACCTAGATACTTTTGAACAATTTAAAGTAATAATACCCACTTTTCAACTCACAACCAAAACAGTTTTAAACTAACTAAAACTCTTGTACTACAGGTTTATTTAGAACTACTTTCGACTTGCTAACAAAATCTATATATTTCATTTTAATTGCTGAAGCTGTTTTTATGATGGAGGTAATACTTACCGTTTCGACAAAAGAACGCTTCATTTTTAGGGAAGTTTCTGGAGTTCCTAATGTTTCGATTTTATGAAACTGTACAATTTCCTCCTGTGAAAATTCGGTATTTTCTTTTAAAAATTCAGCAAACCACTCTTTTCTCACTTGTTTCATCTCTTGCGTATACAACGTAGATGAAGACCAAATCCTAGGTTCTTGAGGCAATTTATTAAAGTGTTTTTTTGTACCATCCCACACTAACTCGAAGGCTTCTAATTGTGTTTCCCAAACTACCAAAACCAATGTAAAGGGTTCGATATCTATAAAATTAAACGCATTGATAAAAGCAACGGAATCAGTAGCAGATAAAATATTCTTAACCATAATTCCTCTACTCTTTTTGTAAAAACCCTTTCTTTGATGAATCTCAAAACCACCATTTAAAAGGCATACCAATCGTTTCTCAGCACTTAAACCAATCCAAGTTCCTCCTGCTAATTCGTCTTTTGGATAGGTTAGCGCTACGCCATTTTCTAAATACTCCTGAGGAGGAATTGTATTTCTTAATGGAGTTTCATCTCTATTAGAAGTTAAAATAAAATCATTATTCTTTAAGGGCAGATAAGTTACTGTACACATATATTCTCTAACTATTTATTTATAAAGACATTACTTATTGATGCACTCTTGAATTTAATAGAAAAAAGACTTCAAATGTACATTTTTCTTATTCCTTCAAAAAAAGCAACTTACAAATTTAAAATTAGTCGATAAAAATTTTAAAAACACACAAAATAATAAGAGGAATTATAATTCCAAAAAAAACAACTAATTTTCTAAAGAAAGTCATCTTAAAACCCCTAAAAAAAGTGCTTTTAAAAGCAAGTAAATCTACTTATTCGAAAATCAACTTTCTTGTTGTATGGGCATCTCCATTCATGATTTTCAACAGATAAAGTCCAGCTGATGCTTTGTTAAAAAATATTTTTTCTGAAAAGTCGTTTCCTAAATTTGAAAAAAACTTCGTTTCGATCAACCTACCTCTAACATCAAATAACTGAAGAGAAAGGGTTTCAGCTTCTTTAAGTTTTAAATTCAAAACAACCGCTCCTTTTGTTGGGTTTGGATACAAATTAAAATCATCAAAAACACTGTCGGCAATAACATTTAAAGAATCTACAACTCTAATGATGTAATCTTCAACTTCTCCTAAAAAACTAGTTTCACAAGGGGTAGGATAAGACGCAAAAAAGGAGTTCGTCTTTTTAGTAGATATTCTCATGACCAAATCTCCAGATTCAGCATCTTCAGGAATTGTAATAAATAAAGGAGACAAACTAGTTGCTGAATTTGAATTATTATTTACCGAACCGAGATCATACTCTTCACCAACATCACTAAAATTACAATTGTTATTCCAATCTATCCATACTTTTGTTTGTGTCGTATTCACTCCATCAGTATTCACATTGACCGTTAATTGATGTGAATCTTCTCTTTGCACTTCCGTTATTATATTTGTATAATCAGCATATCCAGCTACCTTTTCCGTAGTATTATTGATACTCTTAAACTTCACCAAAGTAGTACTTATGTTATCTCCAGAAGCTCCATTAGACGCACAAACCTGACAGTTTTCGGTTGTAAAGTTAAATACAGAAGAGAAAGTACTTTCTCCACAAATATTTTTTCCTTTTACTCTCCAATAATAAATTTTAAGAGAACTTAAAGGTTCAAAAATAGAATATGAATTACTGTTTATTTCTTTATTGATAATACTATTTGTAAAACTAGGATCATCAGAAACCTGGATTACATATGAGGTCGAATTATTATTATTTTCCCAGTTTAAAACAGGTTTATTACTAACGTCTGTAGTTGAATTTACTGGGGATGATAAAATAATTGGCGGATAGGTACTCGAAAAAACGTTTACAACAATAGGGGTTTCTTTACGCAACGTTGCTGCAGTTCCCTTAACACGAATTATAGCTGCTCCAACTGGAAGATTTTCTAAATTCGCAATGGTCATTGTAAATGTAGTTAACGCACCTGATGTAGTAGTTATGATTGCTGGATTGAAGGTAATTGTACTACCTACTGGTGGATTTACTGCGCTCAAGGTAACCGATTCTGAGAATCCACTTACATATTGAAAATCAAAATCATACGTTACTGAAGTACCCGATGTATTACAGACCACTTGATCTCCAGTTATATCTGACATCAAAAAAGTAGGCCCCGAAGAAGTTATTGCAAAATTTGTAGCATTTATATTATAAAAGATATTATCGGCTGCTTCAACCATAATTCTTGAAGTTGTGGAAGGAGTATTCGGTATAATAATATCTTCTGCTCCGTCATTTGGAGTGTTTTCTTTCAGGGTTGTAAAAGTAACGCCTCCATCAGTAGACAATTTAATATTTACATTTTGGCAATTTATAGGAGCCGTATCTGTAGTTCCTTTTTCCCAAGTGATGGTTTGCGTTGTACCGACAAACCAATTCAAATTTGTGCTAGGAGCTGTCACTGTAAAAGGTGCTGAATCAACTACAACTATTCTCACATCATCTCTTGCCGAACTTCCTGCTCCTACATGATTATCTCTCACTAAAAAAGAAAAATTTAAATCTCTTGCCACCGATGGTAAAACCTCCCAAGTTGACCCCATATTTCCTGCGACAACAGTTGCTAATTCAGGTAGGTATCTAATAGGAGTCTCCTTTGAGGGTAATGATCTAAATAAGGGGCCTCCCGAATTTAAAGAAACTGGGGGCATTGTTGCAATTTCGGCATCTATTTGTTCCCAATTATAGGTTAAACTTGCTACGCCATCAGCATCAGTCGCACTTCCTTTTAACACAAAAGGAGTCGACTTTGGAATGCTAAAAGATCCCCCAGCATTTGCCGTGGGAGCTGCATTATCTGTAGAAGTTAAAATTCCACACGAGGCAGAAGATTGGATATTATCCCACATTTGAGTAATACTTATAGCGTGAAAATAAGCATCACTATTGCTTTGTATGTTTGGGGAGCAAATACCTGCGTACGACATAATAGTTGAACCACTTCCGGGTTCTATAGCTGTTGTATTCGATCGATTACTATCACAAGAATTATTAGAAGTATGATCTGCTCCAAACTGATGCCCCATTTCATGAGACACGTAATCGATATTGAATGGATCTCCAATAGGATGACTCCTTCCTGTAACACCCTGTGCTTTAGAAACTGCATTACAAACAACTCCTAAACCTGCTAAACCACCACCTTCAAGACTAAAAACGTGCCCAATATCATAATTATTAGTTCCTATTTGAGCATCACAAATAACTTGTACCTCATCAATCATTTCGTTTGGATCTCCTTCTGTAATTCCATCGGAATCCGCATCTAAAAAGATAATGACATCATTGGTTGCTACAAGAACCATCGTTATAGATAAATCTTTTTCAAAAACCCCATTAACTCTAGTCATTGTTGTGTTCATTGCTGATAAAACAGCTGCTTTTTTATCAGCAACTGTGGCAGTTGGTGACACGCTTTGATTTGCTAAATGAAACTGTGCATATTCACCACTACATGCCAATGCCAAACGAAAGGTTCTTAGTTTTCCATCATTCGCATTTTGAAGGGTGTTTTCTTGCGTATTTGTTCTTCGTGAAAACGCTTCAACCTGACAGTTAAAAGGATCTTTATCTGATGCTAAATCATTTCTCTTATAGGTAATTAATATTTCATTATCCCTTGTATAAGGTTCTACATAAAGCGTTTCTTCAATCCCAGAGAACACAACCGCATGAAAACCATCAGTACCGATACTTATTTTAGCAACGGCTGTTGGGTCGGTTATTCCTTGAGCAGAATAGGATTTTATCGTGGGGAATTTTTGAGACAACGCGGTCTCAAAATTAGAAGCCTCTTTAATTACAAAATCTGAAAAACCACCGTTTGAATTGGGTAATTGTATTTTCTGTTGTCCTCGCTTCGCTTTTTGATTTAAAAGTGTTTTAAATTCATTTACATCAAATGAAACAAGATGATATGTAGAGGGAAAATTTTCCTTTTCATAGATTTCATCTTTTTGAATAGCAGTCCTATTTTTGTTTAATTTTTTTGAGAAAATTTGAGCATTCATTCCTTCAAAAGGAAAACATAAAAGGATTACAAAAAATAATAAAAATACTTTACTTTTCATAAAAAGTTTTTTAAAAAAAAATAGCGTTAGTTGCGTCTTTCAAATATAACAAAATAATTATCTTTGTAGTAGATATTATGAATAGAAACATACATCTTAAAGACTTATCGGTAAAAGATTACAAAGAAACTTGGGAATACCAGACCGCATTGTTGCAAAAAATTGTTGCTGTAAAAATTGACAATCGAAAAAGAGCACACCAAGTTTCTACAGAAAATCATTTCCTATTCGTAGAGCACCCACACGTCTATACCCTGGGTAAAAGTGGTGATATGAGTAATTTGTTATTAAATGAAAAACAGTTGGCAGAAAAAGGAGCCACTTTTTATAAAATAAATCGTGGTGGAGACATCACTTATCATGGTCCGGGTCAAATTGTTGGCTATCCTATTCTAGATTTAGAAAATTTCTTTACGGACATTCATAAATACCTACGGTTATTAGAGGAAGCGATTATTTTAAGCCTTGCAGAATATGGAATAAAAGGAGAAAGAAGCAATGGAGAAACAGGTGTTTGGCTGGGAGCAGAAACCCCTTTTGCTCGCAAAATTTGTGCATTAGGCATTCGTTCTTCTCGTTGGGTAACCATGCATGGTTTTGCTTTGAATGCAAATGTTAATTTAGGGTATTTTGACCACATTATTCCCTGTGGAATAAGAGGAAAAGCAGTAACTTCTATGGAAGCTGAGTTGGGAAAAAAAGTGGATATAGAAGCCGTAAAATCTAGAATTTTAAAACATTTTAAAGCACTTTTTGAAGTAGATGCGTTTTATGATTAACATTATTAGCTAGAGTTTATTTATTTGTTGTAATTCTTAGCAGCTAATTTGACAAGACCCAAAAAAATCTACCAATAACAACCCTACTTTTCTTCATTAAAGTACACTTTATAATATTTCATTTTCTTTTCCTCATCATAACCTCTTTCAAGGTATTCTGAAGTGGCTTCTGGAGCATCAACATCTAATTTAATACTGATATTGGTATCTAACTTTATCTCGGTCTTAAGCTTATTTTTTTCTTTTTTAAGCACCACGCCAGAAACATCAAAATTATTTCTAATTAGTACATCATTTAGCGTTTCGTAGTGCTTTTTATAATCATCAAACAAGGATTTGTGCTTGTCTTCTCCAAAAACTTCGTCTTTAAAAGTAGCATAATCTACCGCTTCATTCTCCTTAAAATAATCTACGGTACTTGCCAAGAAACTTCCTTGTTCTTGCATGCCCAATTCTGGTTTAATCACTTCTTCAGAAAACTCTTTACACATTTCTAAATAGTTCTGAGTATGGGAATTATAATCGTCTGCTACTTTTACAGATAAGAAATCTTTAATCCAATATTGTGCATCATAATTATTATTATCAACAGACAATACCACAGTTCCTTCAGTATCTGAGGTATTTAAAATCAAACAACCTTTATCAATCCTTTTGGTAGAGATGCCTTTTTGAACAACCACATCATAACTCTTATTATCGTCTAAATAAGTTTGAAAAAAATCGATTTTATTTTCAATTTTAAAAACACCTATTGCTTCTGTCAAAACATCTTTGTATTCTATACCCTCTATAAAAACAATCAATACATCTCCGGTTTTTATTTGTGCAGAATTCGATTGCTCATAGAGATGATTGACAATATTTTTAGAGTATTCGACAAAACTACTTTCTTCTTTAAAAACTTCAGAAGCATAATTATTGAGTTCATTCAAACGCACATCTGCATGATGAGAAAACCGATAACTTTGCGTCAACGCTCCAAAAGGCTTTAATAGGAAACCCTTCATTAAATCGTAACTTTCTTGGTCGAAACGAATTAAATCTTCAGAGAAAACATTGTGTCCACTGTTAAATTTATTCGCGACTTTATGCAATATACATTTAGTGATTTCTGCCCTGGTTTTTTTAATCATATTCTAAAATTAAGAGTGTAAAAATAGTTGAAGTTTTTTTAATAATAGCCATGAATAAACTCATTTTTAAAATTAGTTGCCCTACTCTGAGTTTTCAAGACCTACTACTGAGGGCTATTATTATCGAGTGCTGATTACAATATTTAAAACATAGCGATTAGCTTCTAATTTCCGTACTTTAATTCTATAAGGAATTCTTCTAAAGTTAATATTCTCCTTTTTGGATGTGGTAATTTAGCTTTCAGTTAGAATTAAGAATAAAATTTAAATATATGAAACATCAAAGAAAAATTTATGATTCATTTTTGGAGAAGGAATTTACTTCTTGAAAGTTAAAAATTCTAATAATAATTAAGGTAATTGTTGATTGATTTTAAGGTGTTCAAATAAATATATGAGATAAATCAATTGTCTTATCGTATAAAGTCATTATAACTGGACACAATTGCTAAAAAGAAACAATACAAAGTGATAGGTAAAGGAATTAATAAGCAAAAATAATTGGTAAGAATTGCTTTATTCTGTTTCATTATAAGAGGAAAACCCTTCAATTAATAATTTTGAAGGGTTTCATATTTTGGTTAAAAATAGTCCTTATTTAAGAGATTGTATTATGTCTAGAGCACTTTTAGTTACGCTTTGAATTTTCACATAATCAAAATTACCATCAGCATCTTTTGCCATCAATTTAGATCCCATACCAACACAGGTAACTCCTGCATTGAACCAACCTTCTAAGTTTTCTCTTGTTGGAGAAACCCCTCCAGTAGGCATGATACTTGTCCATGGTTGTGGTCCTTTAATTCCTTTTACAAATTGAGGCCCATAAATATCTCCTGGAAATAATTTTACGATTTCACAACCTAGTTCTTCTGCTTTCGCTATTTCAGTTAAGGTTCCACATCCAGGAGACCATAAAACTTTTTTACGATTACATACAATTGCAATGTCTTCTCTTAAAACAGGTGTTACAATAAAATTTGCTCCTAAAGCCATATATAAAGATGCTGCTGCTGCATCTGTAACAGACCCTACGCCCATTATCATTCCTGGTAATTCAGCAATTGCATATTTTGTTAATTCTCCAAAAACTTGGTGTGCAAAATCTCCTCTTGCAGTAAACTCCATTAAACGAGCTCCCCCATCATAACATGATTTTAAAACTTTTTTACTGATTTCTAGGTTATTATGAAAAAATAAAGGAACCATTCCAGTACTTTTCATCACTTGCGCTACTTCTAATCTTGTATATTGAGCCATAATTTTGTGTAATTGTTTGTTTATTTAATCGTGTAATTGTTGCGTTATGTAACGTTTAAACATTTACACAATTCAACAATTAAACCTAATTAACGTGCTACTCTTCCAGAAGCATCACCACCCATTAACTTTTCTACTTCCGCAACAGTTGCTAGGTTTGCATCTCCTTTAATTGTATGTTTTAGACAAGATGCTGCAACTGCAAAGTCTAATGCATTTTGATCATCTTCTGGGTATTTTAATAATCCGTAGATTAAGCCTCCCATAAAAGAATCTCCTCCACCTACTCTATCTACTATATCGGTAATTTGATATTGACGAGTTTGCAACAAGGTCTTTCCATCATATAACACACCGGCCCATGTATTATGAGAAGCCGAGATAGAACCTCTTAGGGTAGTAATCACTTTTTTAGCTCTTGGAAATTTCTCCATCATTTGCTCACAAACAGATAAAAATGCTTCAGCTTTTACATTATGCCCTTCCGTTTGAACAGAAATCCCTGCTGGTTTAATACCGAAATGCATTTCTGCATCCTCCTCATTCCCTAAAACAATATCACAGTAAGAAGTTAATTCAGTCATTATTTTTTCTCTATGTGTATCATCACAAAAATTCCAAAGTTTTGCCCTGTAATTTAAATCGGTAGAAATAGTAATTCCTTTTGCACTAGCAGCTTTTACAGCTTCCAAACATACATCTGCAGATCCTTGCGAAATCGCTGGTGTAATACCAGTCCAATGAAACCATTCTACTCCATCAAAAACTGAATCCCAATCGATCATCCCTGATTTTATTTCTGAAATCGCAGAATGTGCTCTGTCATACACAACTTTCGATCCCCGAGAAACGGCTCCTGTTTCTAAGAAGTAAATTCCTAGTCGATCTCCACCCCATACAATTTTGTTAACTCCAACACCTCGTTTTCTCATTTCCATCATTGCACATGCACCAATATCATTTTTTGGTAAACGTGTTACAAAATCTACATCAACTCCATAATTTGCTAGTGAAACCGCTACATTAGATTCTCCTCCTCCATAAACAACATCAAAGTTATTTGCTTGTGAAAACCTTAAAAATCCCTGTGGAGCTAATCTTAACATGATCTCTCCAAAAGTTACTACTTTACCCATTTTGTTTAATTTTTTTATAAGTGTATCATTTTCTAGTTAAACGTTTAAGCAGTTCTTTAAAATAAAATCAAAACTTCTTTTGGTACTTGAAATTTTGATTATATAAACAAAGTAACTATATTTGTTTAAACGTTTAAGCAAATATATAAAAAATTGGTGAAAAAAAAGAGAACTACAATAAAAGATATTGCAAACGTTTTAAATATTTCTGCTGCTGCAGTCTCTAAAGCATTACATAATGATTCAAGAATTAGCGAAAAAACTAAAGAAAATGTTCGACAAGTAGCAAAAAATTTACATTATCAACCCAATCACTTAGCGAGTGCTTTACGCAGTGGAAAAAGTAATTTAGTGGGAGTTATTGTGCCTAGAACCAATAGTAATTTCTTTTCATCGGTTATTCAAAATATAGAAGAAGTACTGAATAAAAAAGGGTACAGCATCATTATCACACAATCTAATGAATCCTATGATAAAGAATGTAAAAGTATAGATACGTTACTTTATACACAAGTAGATGGAATTATTGCTTCTATGGCTAATGAAACTGTAGATTTATCTTATTATGAAAAAGTAAAATCTAAAGGAATTCCTTTAATTTTGTTTGATAGAGGTGAAAATGATTTAAATGTAGATTATATTGGCATTGATGATTACAATAGCAGCCATATAATTGTTGAACATCTTGTAAATCAGAAATGCAAAAGAATTGCTCATATTGGTGGTTTTAAACGTACACGAATTTTTAACAATAGAATTAGAGGTTACATCGATGCTTTAAAAAAGTACAATTTACCTTTAGATGATGAGTTATTGATTGAAAGTAATCTTACTATAGAAGATGGAAGAGCAAAAATGAAGCAGTTGTTAAGTTTAAAAAATAGGCCAGATGCTGTTTATGTCGCAGGAGATTATGCTGCTTTAGGTGCTTTACAAGTTTTAAATGAAAATAATATTAGTATTCCAAATGATATTGCTTTAGTTGGTTTTGGTAATGAACCTTTTACGGATATGGTTACTCCAAGAATCTCAAGCGTAAATCAACATAGTGAAGAAATAGGAAAACAAGCTGCAAACGCTTTTTTAAAACATAATAAAGAAAATATTGTTGAACAGACTTTGAATAAAATAATTCTAAATGCTGAATTAATAGTGAGAGATTCTTCTAATAAAAAAACCTCTCTTTAAATTCATAAAGAGAAGTTTTACCCCAAATCAAAATAAAAAGCTAGATTCCTAAAGCTTGTCCACCACCAACTTGGATAGTTTCTGCAGTTAAGAAAGCTGAATCTTTACCTGCTAAAAAAGAAACAACACCTGCAACATCTTCGGGTTTTCCTAATCTACCTAACATAATATTGTTTGCCCAAGAAGCAAATACTTCTGGTTTTGTTGATTTAATTTGAGCATGAAATGGCGTATCTATGGTACCTGGAGATACTGCATTTACTCTAATTCCATATTCTGCTAAATCTTTTGCTAATGCTCTTGTTATTGCGTGTACTCCTGCTTTAGATGTTCCGTAAATACCAGCTCCTGGTCCTCCTGCATTCCATCCTGCGTTAGATGTATAATTAATAATAGAAGCATAATCACTTTTCTTTAAAAATGGTATTGCGGCTCTTGAAGCGAAAAATGCTGAATCAAGATTTAGAGCCATTACAAATCTGTAAAACTCAGTTGTCATTTCTTCAAATCGAGATCTTCCACCTAATCCTCCTGCGTTATTTACAAGCACATCAATTTTACCATACTTTTCTCCAATTGTATTTATGTTAGAAGTTACAGCCTCTTCGTTTGTAACATCAAATCCAAAATATTCAGCTGTAATTCCTTCCGCAGTAAGTTCTTTTACTCTTTCAGCTCCAGCATCATCTTCTATACCATTTAAAATTACAGTAAATCCATCTTTACCTAATCTTTTTGCTACTTCAAAACCAATTCCTCCAGTAGCTCCAGTAATTACAGCTACTTTTTCATTTAATTTACTCATCTTCTTATTTTGATATTTATAAAATTGTATTAATATTTATTTAGTTTTCTAAATTGACAACTTGCTTAACTTTTCTAATTAATAAGAAGATAGATAACACAGCCAAAACTACGGAAAGTGTTATCGCTATGAAGGCAGGTGTATAAGATCCTCCTTCAGTTATTCTTCCAATAAACCAGTTCATTATAATAGGAGAAAATGCTGCAATTGTACCGGCTAATCCTGCTAGGGTACCAACAGATGGTCCTCTGAATAAATCACTAGATAGCGTTTGGATATTACCTATTGCAAATTGAAATCCAAACAGGGCTAAGCCAGCTAAAAATATGAATGTCATATAATTAGAATCATTTACAAAGCATATAATGGAAACAAATCCAATTATGATTAATAGACTTCCAAGTACGATACTTGCTTTTCTTCCAAAATCTATTGAAGTTTTTTTGATAATTGCTTCAGTAAACAAACCTCCTAAGATTCCACCAGCAGCTGCCATAAGATATGATATCCACATCGTATTCCCAATTTCTTCTATACTCAGTCCAAACTTACCGTTTAGATAGATGGGCATCCAACCTGCAAAAAACCACCAAATTGGTTCTATAAAAAATCTACATAGCAATATTCCCCATGGCTCTTTGTGACTTAATATTTGAGGTACACTTAGACTTTTAGCTCCTTCAACAACAACATCATTATTTTCCTTTCGATCATTAAGCAACATATTTCTTTCCTCCTCAGTAATCCAAGGATGGTCTTTTGGTTTAGATTTGTTTATGATTAACCAAGGGATAACCCAAAGTAGGCCTAACACACCTAATATAATGTAAGTGGATTTCCATCCAAATTGGGCATATAAATAAACAATGATAACAGGGGCTATCACATTACCTATTGAAGCTCCAGCATTGAAAATACCTTGGGCTAACGCCCTTTGTTTTGCAGGAAACCATTCGCCATTACTTTTTACAGCACCTGGCCATAATCCTGCTTCACCAAGACCAAGTAATCCACGAACTATAGATAATGAAACTATTCCTCTTGCCAAAGAATGTAGGGCTGCGGCTGCAGACCAAACAACAATAGAGACAACGAAACCGACTCTGGTTCCAATTTGATCATATAATCTACCAGACAAAAATTTACTTGCAGCATAGGTGAATAGAAAGATATTTAGCATTAAAGCATAATCGGAATTATTCATTCCTAAATCTTTACCCATTTCTGGCCATAGCAGTGCGAAAGCAGTGCGATCTATGTAATTGATTACAGTTGCAATAAATATGAGGAAAATAATCCACCATCTTAAACCTTTTATTTTCATATTGTTTTATTTAATTAAATAAAAATTGGTAAACCAATTTGGTTTACCAAAAGTAATCAAAAATGTCTAACTGTCAAATTTAATTGTACTAAAATTTAACCTTATTTATAAATTATAGCAATATGAATAAAGTTCTTTAAAATGCTCTTTCATTTTTTGTTTTGCTAGTTGTGGCTTCTTATCTATAATTGCATTAAAAATAGCTTGATGATCATCTATTCCTCTTTGTGCTAAATCGTCATCACAAACATGATGTTTTTCAAATTTTAAGATAATTTCTGGGGTAATGCTTAGCATAAATTTATTCATTGTGCTATTACCACTTGCTTTTGCAATTGCTAAATGAAACAATAAATCTTCTTGTACAGCGTCTTTACCATTCGAAACTTTATCGATATAAGCATCCAATGCTTCCTTTAATTGAGCTATATCTTCATCTGTTCTTCTTAATGATGCCAGTCTTACTGTTTTAAGTTCTAACAAAATTCTTGTTTCTACTAAAGATTTAAAATCTGGCTCGTCTAATCTTAAAATATCTTCAATCATTCCATTTAAAGCAATAATACCAATATTTGCAACAAAAGTTCCACTTTGTGGAATGGATTTTAACAATCCATAGAATTCTAATTTTCGAATTGCTTCTCTAATATTGCTTCTAGTAACATTAAATTTTTCAGAAAGCATTCTTTCAGAAGGCAATTTTTCTCCAGGTTCCAAGTTTTTATAATTAATTAAATCTCTAATCCCAATTATTAATAGATTTTGAACTTTTTGATTTTCAGTTTTTGTTAGCAATTCTAAATTCATAAATTCTATTTTGTCCTTTTTTGATTAACTTTGTAGGCTTAAATTTTAAAAAAAAATAATGTGAAACTTCTAATTTATAATACTTAATTTTTGAAAAAGAATTTTCTGGCGTTGTTGATAAATAATTACTGGCATTGAAGTAGTTCTCAAAGACACCTACTTTTTAATATTTTTTTTTAATAACTGATGTGAAATTGAAACAATAATGTAGTTATATATAAAAATCTATTTAACTCCAATAACCCATACTGGTTAACCAATTTCGATTATCAAATATAGAGAAAAAAAATTAATATATTGATGTTTTTTTGTTATGTAATAAAAGTGACTAAAGCAGTTGGGTTTTGACTCAAATAAAACAGGTTCTATAAAAAGTGAGTTTTTAGATTAAACTTTTAGACACCCCAAATTCCAACCCTCTTAACTCAGCTAAACCTCTCAGTCTTCCAATTGCTGAATATCCTGGGTTTGTTTTCTTTACCAAATCATCTAGCATTTGATGGCCATGATCGGGCCGCATTGGAATTCGTACATCTTTTCTTCCAACAGTTTTTCGTCTTCTTTCTTCAAGTATTACTTCTTTTACAATACTAAACATATCTACATCTCCTTCTAAATGATTTGCTTCATAAAAATTTCCTTTATCATCGCGTTGCGTACTTCTTAAATGTAAAAAGTGTATGCGCTCTGCAAAATTTTGAAATAGTTCCACTAAATTAGTATCTGCTCTTACTCCCAATGAACCGGTGCAAAAAGTAATGCCATTTGAAATATGTGGTACATGAGAAAACAAAAAATCAAAATCTTCTTTTGTACTTACTACTCTTGGTAATCCTAATATTGAAAAAGGGGGGTCGTCTGGATGAATGCACATTAAAACTTCATTTTGTGCTGCTGTAGGAATAATATCTTTTAAGAAAAGAACCAAGTTTTCTCTTAATTTTTGAGCATCAATATTCACATAGGCATCTAGAATACCCTCAAATTGCTCAAGAGTATATCCTTCTTCTGCTCCTGGCAAACCTGCTATAATATTTTTAGTGAGTTGTTTTTTATCCGTTTCTGATGCATTTTTAAAATAGATTTTTGCTGCTTTTTTTTGAGCATCAGTATAATTGTTTTCTGCTCCAGATCTTTTTAAGATATATAATTCAAATACAGCAAATGCAGTAGCATCAAATTGCAATGCTCTTGAACCATCGTTGAGTTCATAATCTAAAGATGTTCTGGTCCAATCTAACACAGGCATAAAATTATAACACACGATTGTAATTCCGCAATTCGCTAAATTTTCAATACTTGTTTTATAGTTTTCTATATATTTTTGAAAGTTACCTGAACGTGTTTTAATCTCTTCATTCACAGGAATACTCTCCACTACATTCCAAGTGAGTCCTGCTTTTTCTATGATTGCTTTTCGTTCTTCAATATCTTCAATCGTCCAAATTTCTCCATTTGGAACATGATGTAATGCCGAAACAATTCCTGTTGCTCCTGCTTGTTTTATATCTAATAAAGATACTGGGTCTTTTGGCCCGTACCAACGCCATGTTTGCTTCATTTTCCTTTATCTAAAAATTATACACCACTAAACGCACTAAATCCACCATCTACAGGAATTACAATTCCTGTTACAAATTTTGATGCTTCGGAACACAAATAATGTATTGCTCCATTGAGTTCGTCTGCTTCACCAAAGCGATTCATAGGTGTGTTTTTTATGATTGTATTGCCTCTATCTGTGTAACTTCCATCATCGTTAGTTAACAAAGCTCTATTTTGATTTCCTATAAAAAACCCTGGTGCTACCGCATTTACGCGCATACCATCGCCATATTTTTGAGCCAACTCTACAGACATCCATTTTGTGAAATTATCTATAGCCGCTTTAGAGGCAGAATAGCCCATTATACGTGTAATAGCTCTATCTGCAGCCATAGAAGATAGGTTAATAATAGCCCCTTTTTTGTTTTTAGCCATCTGTTTACCAAAAACTAAAGACGGAATAATACTTCCAAATAAATTTAAATCAACGACTTGTTTAAATTGTTCTACATCCACATCAAAAACTGATTGATTTGGACCAACAGTTGCGCCTGGTTTGTTTCCGCCTGCAGCATTTATAAGAATATCTATTTTGCCATAAGTGTCCATTATTTTTGAGGCTACTTCTTGAAGGCTCTTTTCTTCAACAACATTACAAACATAGCCTGCTACTTTGTTGCTTATTTTTTTAAACGTATTTATGGTTTCTAATAATGGTGCTTCTTTATAATGCAACAATATTACGGTTGCATTATTCTCTAATAAATATTTTGCGATTCCGCCACCAAGCACACCACAGGACCCAGTTACGAGTATTATTTTATTTTCTATATTGAATAAATTCATTTTAAATATTTTAGTAATTGGAATTTAATTTGGTGGATAACAGAGTAATATTTTTGATGCTATTTTTGAATTAAATGTAATTTCAGAAATAGCTGCTGAAATAAATATTTCATCACCTTGAGAGTATTCAAACTCTTGTCCGTTACACGTCATTGTTCCATCGCCAGAATAAATAACAGCAACATAAAAAGAGGCGTTTCCTTTAACAGTGTGACTTCCTTCTAAAAGTAATTCGCTTAAACCAAAACAGTTGGTGTGTTTTTTGTTGAATAATGTGCTTAATGTAAATTCATTTGAACTGTCAATAACTTCGGGTTCTATTTTCCATTGTTGAAGTACTTCGTCTAAAGTATAAGTGTTGTAATGAAAACATGCTAACATTTTTTCTTCTCCAACACCTTGATGAATTAATTCTGGAACTATTTTTAAACCCTTTGGCGTTATTTTTTCTACACGCATGGTATAATCAGTTGGTTCTTGTACTTCCATTAAAAAACAACCAGCACCAATTGCATGCGGTACACCACCATAAATCATAAAAGCATCACCTGCTTTTACTTCAATTTTATGTAAACAATCTAATAGACCTTGAATGTTCTGATTTTCGAAATGGGTTTTCCATAACTCTTTGGTAACATGTTTTTTAAAACCCATATAAACAACAGGCTTTTCTCCATCTATTTCGCGTGTATTTAACACGTACCAAGATTCGGTTTTACCAAATTCTGAATTAAAAACTGTTTTAGCGTATTCTTTATCAGGATGTACTTGAACGGTTAAACGTTCTAAAGAATCTAACATTTTTATTAAAACGCCCGTTGTGACGTATTTATTTGCAAGTTTTTTACCTAAAAATAATTCTAAATTAGAGTCGATTATAGTTTTTAAAGGCAGAACTCCGTCATTGGTTTCAATAAGTGAAAGTCCTTCGTTTTCTGGTCTGTTTTTTCCACGAGCAGTAATTGTAGACATAATCCATTGCTCTGGCATGCTATTATCTACTTCAGGAGACGTTTTTTTCCACCTATCTATTAATGCGCCACCTTCGTATGTTCTCCAAACTCTATTAGAAAGTTGTTTTAGAGGTATTTGTGCGTATTTTTCTAGTTGTTCATTCATATTCTATAAACTGTCTAGTTTTTTGTAAATTATATAAAGTTTGAAAATCCTTTGATGGCTACAAATAACATATAGCAATTAAAAATAAACGTTGCACATAATGCTATATTCATTCCTAATTTGGCTTTGTGTGATTTCATAACTTCAGTTTTATTCAATAAAATTATTAGAAATAACGTTATTAAAGGCATTACAAATGGACTTAATGCTTGTGATGCTATTAAAATCCAAACTGGTTTACCTCCTAAAATAGGTACTATTAAGCCAGATAATGCAACTAAAACAACAATTAACTTGAACAAAGGTCTTTTCATGTTTCGCTCTGTTCCTGTATAATCTGCAATTAACCAAGGAAATAATAATAGGTTTGGAAATATTGAAGACAATCCTGCTCCAATAATACCTAATGTAAATAATGTCAATGCAAAATCTCCAGCCCAAGGACCAAGTGCATGCATCATATCTGTTGCGCTATCTACTTTGGTTCCTGTAAAATAAAGAGTTCCGGTAGCACTAATCATGATGGCTAGACTAATTAAAAACGTTAGTATCATAGAAGACATGGCATCTTTCTTTTCTTTCTTTAAATCGTCTAATCCCCATTCTTGTTCTTGTACTAAAATACTTCTAGAAGCCAAGCAAACCCCTGCCATTGTTGTCCCTACAATTCCTGCAATGATCAATCCCATATTATCGCCTTCAGGCAATGCCGGGAAAAAATCTACAATCGATTTTCCGGATTCTTTTACAACCATAAAACTGGTAATAATAAAAGCAAGTGCCATAAAACCGACCAACATACTCATCACTTTTATGAAATTTTCATGCTTTCCTGTCCAGAAAAGACCAACTAATAATGTAATAAAGAAAATAGAAACTATTGGTTTATTTAAAAAAGAGATAGCTGTTTTTACATTGATCCATTCCATAGTCACCTCTGCAACTACACCCATAACACCAATACATGATGAAACTATAGAAACAAGAAGTGCCGCAATTATAAAAATAGTTACAGGTTTACCAAAAGTCTTTTTAAAATTAAACATTAATGTATCTCCAGTAACAATAGTTAACTTACTAATTGATACCAATAAAAAATAGGTAAAAAAACAAGATAAGAGTAGCGCCCAAGATAGACTTAAGCCAAATTTAGCTCCAGACACCACCATAGAAGTTACACTTCCTGTACCTACCACATAACCAATTATAAAAAATGCAGGACCGAAGTCTTTAAGTTTTGCTTTTATTTTTTCTGAAAAAGAAATACTAGTTGTTGCCATTGATGTTAGTTTTTTAAAGTTATTCTAAATTAGTTATAAACGAGAAAGAATCTACTGGTTAATCCAATAGATTCTTATCTCTAATTTTTATAGCGAAGTTGTTAAACTTCTATTGAAATTTTGTAATTGTTGTTTTACATTAATTTTGAAAAAATGTAATAACAAAAATTAGTACCCAGGATTTTGTGTTAAATTAGGGTTTCTTTCAATCTCATCTGCAGGTAATGGCATTAAATAATCATCTGCACTAAAATCGCTTTTAGCTCCTTCAAAACCAGAAGCACTAAATACAGTTGCACCAATTTTTCTTCTTGCAATATCATACCATCTTTTACATTCAAAAGCTAACTCAAGTCTACGCTCTTCTAATACATCATTAACCGTAACTGTTCCTGTATGATCTGCAGGAATAGTACTTGCAGCAAAAGTATATTCTTCATCAGCACCTGTTTTTGTAGCACCACCCATTCTAGCTCTAGCTCTAACTTCATTTAAATACATTAAAGCAGATCCATTGTCTCCAATTTCTACAGCTGCTTCAGAAGCAATTAATAATACTTCTGCATAACGCATCATAGAGTAATTATGACTTGTTGCTCTTGCACTTCCTCTAGCAAATGCTCCAGGATATCTCATATATTTAGCAATATATGGAGTGTTTTGAGCAAACTTATGCCCACTTACATCAAATTGAGTATAATCTACAGTATGAACTACTTTACTAGCATCTGCAATATTTGCTCTATCATCTAAACTAACAGCTCTTCTATAATCCCCAGCATCCCAAGAAGTATAAACTGCAAGTGTAGGGCTTCCAACAGACCAACCACCACCTGAACCTCTTTGATCTCCTCTAATACCAACCATAGGTGCTATTTGATCATATCCATTATTAGGAGCTTCAAAATTATTATAATCTAATGCAAAAATAGGTTCTATAGAAGAATCTATAACTTCTGCATTAAATAAGTTTTGAAAATTTGCGTCTAAGCCTACATTATAAGTTACTTTTTTATTGATAACATCTTTAGCTTCATCAAAAGCTTTTTGATATTCACCCATAGTTAAATGAACTAAAGCTAAATAAGAACTTGCTGCAGATTTTGCAGGTATTGCTCTAGAGCTTTGTGTATTTGGCAACCAAGTTTTAGCATATTCTAAATCTGAAATGATATTAGCATATACTTCATCTACTGGCGTTCTACTAATAGAACCCGCTGCAACTGCATCCGTTAAAGGTGCATCTATATAAGGAACAGCACCAAACTGTCTTACTAAATGAAAATAGTAAAATGCTCTCATAAAATAAGCTTGTGCAGTTACTGGGTTTTTAAGATTCTCAGCAACATCTACATAACTAGCTCCATCAATTGCTAAATTAGCAGCTGCAATTCCTTGATATGTTTTTAACCAAAACTCGCTAATCATTCCATTGTTAGTAAGCGTAGTTAAACTGTTATGTTCCATTCTTCTTGTTTCGGTAGAATTAAGGTTTACCATATCTGAACGTAACATTAATGCTATAGAAAGTTTTCTACCCCAAAATTTCTCATTAATTGCGTGCGTTAAAGCACCATCTACAGCTGTCTGTATGTCTTTTGGAGTATTGAAAAAACCATCTGGTGCTAATAGACCTTCAGGCTCTTCAACTAAATCTGAACATCCAACTATTGATAGACTCATCAATAATAAGAATAAATATTTATATGTTGTTTTCATATTATTATGTTTTTAAATTATTTATTAAAATTTAATATTAAGACTAAAGTTAACTGATTTTACTGTTGGATAATTTCCAAAATCAAAACCTTGAACAGTATTAGAAGAAGTATTGTTATCTCCAGCAGCACCAGCATAATTAACTTCAGGATCTAAACCAGAGTAATTTGTAAAAGTTAATAAGTTTTGTGCACTTACAGAAAGTCTTACATTATCCAAACCTAACTTTTTAATAACTTCATTAGGAAAATTATAACCAACAGCTATATTTTTCAATCTTACATAACTACCATCTTCAACAAAACGAGAAGAAATTTCTCTATTACTGTTATTCCCTACTCTTGGTGAATTTGTATCTGTATTAGTGGGTGTCCAAGCACTATTAAAGTAATCTCTAGTAGTATTTGCATCACCATTATTTAACTGAACATTCGTCATGTTAAAAATTTCTCCACCTTGAGAACCTTGAAAAAAGATACTCAAATCAAAGTTTTTATAGCTAAAGTTATTTGTAATACCAAAAGTATAATCTGCATTTGGATTTCCAATAATTGTTCTATCATCAGCACCAATATCTCCAGAAGCATCTAGATCGCTAAATAAAGGATCTCCTGCAACACCACCTGCAATAGTAGCTGTGCCTGCGGGTAAAGCTCCACCTTGGTAAACTCCTGCATATTCATAACCCCAGAAAAGACCAACTTCTTCACCTACTCTTAAAATATTACTTCTATCAACACTAAAATAACTTGGCGCTCCATTATTAAAAACATCTGCATCGTTTACTAAAGCTACTACTTTATTTTTATTAGCCGATAAATTGAAGTCTGTATTCCAACTAAAATTGTCATTAGAAATATTTCTAGTGTTTAAAGAAATTTCAAATCCACTATTATTAATTTCCCCTAAATTTGCTAAACTTCCAGTATTTATATTTCCAAAATATTCTGGAATACCCGCATTACTTAGAATTAAATCTTTAGTATCAATATTATAGTAATCTAATGAAATAGTTGCTTTACCATTATATAAACCTAAATCTACACCAAAGTTTGCTTGGTAAGAAGATTCCCATTTTAAATTTGGGTTAGCCGCTTGGTCTGTAGAAATAGCATTTACCGTTTGTCCATTACTAGAAGCATAAAGGCTAGAAAGTCTAGCTAAAGATTCGTAAGGCGCTATTGATGGATTACCTGTAACACCATAACTTGCTCTTAGTTTTAAGTTAGTAATAGCTTCATTGTCTTTTAAAAATTCTTCATTTGAAACTTTCCAACCTAAAGCAGCAGATGGAAATGTTGCATATTTATGATTTGCAGCAAAATTAGAAGCACCGTCTCTTCTTACCGTAGCTGTAATTAAATACTTGTCATTAAAATCATAATTTACTCTACCAAATACAGATTGTATTTCATATTCTTGTAAATAAGAGGCTGGCTGTAATAAAGTTGTTGCTTTGTCTAAAGCATAATAAGAAAAACTATCTGAAATAAAACCATTACCAGCAGCCGAAAAATATTCTGCTACATTTTTTTGGTAAGAAGCACCTCCTAATAATGTTAAAGTCCCTTTTCCTATTTCTTTTTTATAAGTTAAGTAGTTTTCGTTTAAAACGTTTGTTGTTCTATAATTTCCCATAGAAGCTTTACCACCTTCTGCAGAAGAAGTAATTATTAATGTAGATGGTTGGTAAATACCTCTTGTTTGGTTTTTAGTACTAAAACCTAATGTAGATTTGAAAGTAAGATTTTCTAAAATATCATAGCTTCCATAAAAATTTGCTCTAAAATTATCTGTTTTAGTTTCGTCTTTTCTTTCTGTTGCAACAGCATAAGGGTTATCAACAGGGTCTCCAATTGTGTTTGTTGTAAAAGCTCCGTTTGCATCTGTAATATCTACATCTGGTGCAAAACGCATTGCAATAGAAATAACATCATCTCCACCAACAGTAACTGAACCGTTAGATTGTGTAGCAACACCATTTTTAGTACCTCTACTTCCAAAAAGGTTCATTCCTAACTTTAATTTATCTGTAACTTGTGCATCTAAATTTGATAAAAATGTCATTCTCTCAAAACCAGAATTAACTAAGATACCATCTTGTTCAAAATAATTTGCAGAAGCGTAGAAATTTACTTTCTCTGTACCTCCTGAAAAAGAAATTTGATGATTAGTCGTATTACCAGCAGTATAAATTAAGTCTTGCCAATCTGTATTTGCACTACCTTGAACGTATGCAGAAGCAATACCTTGATTAACTCTAATTTGGTTTTGATAATCTGCAAATTCATCTGCATTTAATAAGTCTAATTTATTAGCAGTGTTTTGAACAGCAAAAGTAGTATTTAGCTCAACAACTAATTTACCGCTTTTACCTTTTTTAGTAGTTACCATTACTACCCCATTAGAACCTCTAGAACCATAAATAGCCGTTGCAGATGCATCTTTTAAAATCTCTAAAGATTTAATATCATTTGCTTGTGGCATACTTGCTCCAACAAAACCATCTACTACAATTAATGGAGCACTACTTGCCCTAATAGAAGTATTTCCTCTAATTTTAATACTAATAGGAGCACCTGGCTCACCACCATTATTAGATTGTACAACTACACCAGCTGCTCTACCTTGTAATGCTTGCGCTGCATTTAAAACAGGAAAAGCATTTAACTCATCTGCAGTAACTGAAGATACTGCTCCTGTAATGTCACTCTTTTTACGAGAACCATAACCTACTACTACAATTTCTTCTAATGAATTAGCATCTTCTACTAAAACAACGTTTACTGTTTTTTGGTTAGATATAGTAACTGATTTAGTTACAAAACCTAAATAAGAAAATGATAATACATCTCCTTTTTTTACTTGAATTTGATAATTTCCATCAAAATCAGTAGAAGCTCCTGATGAACTATTGGAAATAACAACATTAACTCCAGGTAGTGGAATATTTTCTACAGCCGATGCGACTGTTCCTTTTAGCAAGTATGATTCTTGAGCGTAGATACCAATCCCGCAAAAAAACATAAACACTAAAATCAACTTTGTTTTTTGACTCATAATCTTTAATTTAGTTTGAATTTAATTTGAATTTAATTTGAATTTAATTTGAATTTAATTTTAATTTGTTAAAAAAATCAACTAAAAATGAACAACACAAACAAAAATTTAAATATAATTTTTTGTGGCTTTGTGCTAAGCATGTTTTAGTTACTTGTTATTACTTCCCTCGAAATTGAAGTAAAAATTACTTTAAAAAGGATAGGTGTTCACCTGTTCTTTTTTTATTTATTACTGGCTCACCACTCTGATTTATTAATCTGGTTTACCAGTTTGGTTCTCCAAATATACTTAAAATTATGTTAAAACCAAAAAAAAAAATATTTTTTGAAAACTATTTTTTTTTAAAAAAAAATTAAGGCTCTATCCCACAGACTTCTACTTGATAATACAATATTATAAAGCTAACTTTTTTTAGGATTGTTATCTCCAAAATAAGATACGGCATCACCACTTAAGAAATCTTCTCTTACGGGACTAAATGTATCTATTAACATGCCTTCTTCTATACAAATTGCACTATGCAATAAATTAGGTTCTATATACACTCCATCTCCTGCTGCTACAATTTGCTTTACCCCATCAATTTCAAATTCAAATTTTCCAGAAACACAATAGGTTGTCTGTGTGTGAAAATGTTGATGTGGGGCACCTAATGCGCCTTTATCAAATTTCACTTTTACCATCATAATTTGATTATCATATCCTAAGAATTTTCTTGAGACACCTCCTCCAAGTTTTTCCCATTCCATTTCTTTTGTGATAATGTACTTTTCACTGAACCGTTTCATATATTTGTATTTATTGTTTTTATTTAAAGTAATAAGAACCTGACCACTCATAATTCTTACTATTGATTACTAATTTGTGTGATGTTTCTTTTGAAGTGTTTGTATTTGATGTTATAAATAGTTTACTATTCCCATTTATATGTGTTATTTTTATAGCTGTATAAGTTTCATCATTATAAACCACTTTTAATTCTTTTGTAATACTTTTTGAATTAGCTGCAGATTCTGAAACAGGACTATAACTACCATGTGCTTCTATTACTGAAACAAAAATTGTGTTTTTTGTGTTTTTTCTCCTTAATAATAAAGCTGGGTCTCGTCGTAAATTAAATTCAGGGTCATTAGCGCCTATTCTAGTGAATAACAATTCGTCTTTATTAGTTGTTACTGTGGTTAGCGAATAAAACGTACGATTATTCATCCAAGTGAACTTAGAGTTTTTATTTTTAGCCTTGGCAGTAGCTTCAACAAATAAATGCTGATACCCGTTTTTTGAACCTAAAGGTTTTAAAACTTCTGGTGTTTTATATTCAAAGTTTGTTTGTATGACTTGTCCTAAAAAGTAATATGGGAAATCGTATTGATTTGCTTTATTAGAAGTTACCTTCATGATATCTAGCATATATGGCTTTTCAAAATCTTCGTTTTTTATAATTGCCATCGTACGAAGCATCTCTGTCCCCGGATATGCATTACTTTCTTTTGCACTTGCGACTTGAATGTTTTCATTGTCTAAAGAGAAATAGTTTAGTACTGAATGATGCTGACTACCTATTTCGTACTTTCCATTAAAATGAGCCATTTCATTTTGTGTTAAAGTATTATGCGCTATGGTTTGTTTTGCCCATGTCTTGTTTTCCTTTAGGTAATTCCCTCCACCTTTTTGTTCGATATTTACAAATCGTGATAAACCATAATCTTGAAGTATTTCTTCGCCTTTTTCATATAACGAACAAGATAACTTATCATAATGACCATGACTAGATCCTTGTGCAGCATACTTAAATACCAATTCTAGATCTTCGTTTCTTAATATGGCAACACCTCCTTGTTTTCCTTTTGGCCCATCAGAAAGGTTAATAGATTTTTTATTGAAAGGTTTTTTTAACCCTTTTTTAATACCGAGTGCTACTGCTAAACCAGAATCGTCTAGTAATACGCGATCTTGCTCAGACGCTATTGTTAATAAACCTGTATCTTGCGTACCAAAATGATACGAAACATCTACTGCTGTAACTAAAGCACTATTGTAATAAGACATTCCTTTTTGACCATCGTTCAACGGAAAAAACTCACCATCTGCATCAGATAAATTTAACAAGGCATTAATTGATTTTAACAATACACCTTCTTTATATTCAAATATTTTTAACTCTGGTTTTACGTTATGTAATCCTTCTGCAAAAACTAAAAAAGGATACATTGCATACCGTTGATAATAAGGCCCTTCATTATAATAACCGTCTGGCGAAAAAGGCTCTTCTATATTTGCTAAAAAACCTGCTTTACCATTTTTATTTAAAAATCCGCCATCATCATCTTTTTCTTCCGTATTTAACTTTAAATCTTTAATCCCGTATAAAGCACGGTCAATCAACTCTTCATCATTCATAACCAACCCAATCATACCAACAGCTGCATTTCCCCATGTACTATGATTGTGAACTCTTTGGTAAAATTGCGGACTATCTATAGAAATATGGTCTGCAAATGGCCTAAATAAATTTGTTTCTAATTTGTTACGTTCTTCTTCTGATAAATAATTGTAAACACAATCATAAGCCTGGCTTACATAAACCAACCAATTTGAATCGTTTAGGCATTGCCAAAATAATTTACCTCTAGCATACGATCTCGTTTTTGGATGCAATGGTAATGTTTTATACATTTCCTCATATTGCATTAACATGTCTTTTACATATTTTGCATATTTTTCGTCATCTAGAATTTGATACAAAAGACCTGCTTTTTGTAACACAAACCAATTACGTTTATGCTTAGAATGCGTATAACCACCTGAATAATCTTTTGGTACTGGCACCTCTATTCCTAATTCAATTTCTGCATCTATTTCTGCCTTTACCTTTTCTAATGTATTATCGAAAATCGGAATACTCCCTAATTTAGATCGAATGTCTTTTACACCTTGTTTGGTTAATATTAAACTTGGATGCTGAGAATTATAATCTTCTTTTGCATCAGAAGTCTTATTTTTAATACAAGAAAAAGAAACGATTAGCAAACAACTCATTAAAAAAAAATATGAAATTTTCATAAAAAGGATAAATTAAATTTGGTTTTCCAATCTGGTTTACCAAAAGTACAATTATTTTTTTGATTAAATTTAATCACTAACTACATATTGTATACACCTCCATTAATATCTAATGTAGCCCCAGTTATAAAACCGTCATATTCCGAAGCCAGATATAAAACTGCTCGAGCAACATCTGCTGAATTACCTGCGCGTTGTATTGGAATACCAGCAGTGGTTTTAGCTGCCGACTCTTTTGTTGTATGTGTATTATGAAACGACGTGCCTAGAATAAGACCTGGTGCAACGGCATTAACTCGAATACCTTCTGGACCTAATTCTGTTGAAAGAGCACGTGTGTAAGTTAAGATTGCTCCTTTACTCGTCGCGTAAACTAAAGACCCTGGATGACCACCTTTACGTCCTGCCAAAGATGCTAAATTAACAATACTACTATTTTCGTTTTTTGCTAAATATGGTGCTGCTGCTCGTGTAACAAATTGCATAGATGTCATATTAATGTCCATTACTTTGTGCCAGAAATCTGCTTCTAACTCATTAAGTAATTTACGGGCAACAAGTGAACCTGCGTTATTAATTAGTATATCTAAACCACCAAATGCTTCTATCGTTTTTTCAACCAATGCATTTGCATCCGCTTCTTTTGTTAAGTCACCACTAATAGCAACCGCTTTTACATCTTTGCTAGTTGCATACTCTACTAATGTATTTGCGGTATCAGCACTTGAGAAATAATGAATTGCCACATTAGCACCACTATCAATAAAGTGCTTTGTTATTGCCTCTCCTATGCCTTGTGCACCAGCAGTTATGAGTATGTTTTTTCCGTTTAATTTTGTATTGCTTTGCATATTATTTTTTTAAATGATCATTTTTAGAGAAATACCCTTCATTAGAAACTGCATTTTCACTTACTGAAATGCTTCCGGTTTTAAACCACACTTCAGCATAGTTTCCATCCTTATATTGTTTTTTAACATCACCACCATGTGTTTCTGCACCAGAACACCAGTTTTTATTTATTTCGGGTGATTTTCCGTTAGTTTGGTTGTAAGCGCCAAGTTTAAAAAAACAACCCTCACCTGCATAGGCATTTTCTCGCTCTACACCATCTTGACCAATTGGCACAAATAATTTTTGCGTTTGTTCAGGAATATCATCTTTGGTTTTATATTCTGATTCAATTAAGTTTTTACTAAATGTTTTGGTTGGATGTTTTTCACTTATAAATTTCAAATTCATAACACCATTCTTAACTTCAATTTCATAACTAAATTCTTCACCTAATGCGATGCCATCTTTAGGCTCTTCTGGATACGTATTATTTGAATCACCAACTACAGAAAAGTCATCACCCCAAACTGCTGTAGAAAAATCCCAACGCCCAGAATTGTCGTCGCCTTTTGTATTTATTTCATAATGCCAAAAAACAGAACCTTTGGTATGGCCAGGAAATTTTTTGTAAAATATTTTAAGCGGTTCATTTTCATGCCCATCAGCACTATGAATTTGACCAACAACTACAGAGTGTGAAGCTGCGACACGTGCATCTCCTGTAGATGATACATTGATAATTTTAAGCGTAGCTGTCATTTTATCGTTAGCTGTTTTAGGATACCATTTTTTTGTTTGTCCTAATTCTGTTCTTGTGTTGTTTGAAGTCCCATGTGTACTTCCTGCATTCGGTGCTTTAAAAACAACCCAATTCTCGTTACTCCCTTTTTCTGTATAAAAGAAGTCTTGGTTTTCAAAATTAATTGGTTTTCCTACGTTAGAACCATCACCTAAAATTAATTTAAAATTATCAAAAAACGGAATAACATCACTTGCGTAAACTGTTTTTTGAATTTCTTTTTCATTTGTGTTAGATGAACTCGAAGTGTTTGTTTTTTTAGCAGTATCCTTACAACTAGTAAATACTAGAAAAGTACCAAGAATTAAGAACGCTGCTACGAATGTTATGTTTTTTTTATTCATTGTTTATTATTTTTTTTCTAAAAATTATTTTTTTGAGGTCTATTGAATGTTATTGTATGAAATCGCTAAAATTAAGCTATGCTTCTTTCCATAATTGTTGAATCTTATTTAGGTCTTTTATCATTGCGTTAAACACAACTTTTTTATCTACAGATATACTACTATATCCTTTATCTGCACCTCCTAAATCATATTCTAAATGAAGTGATACTGGTGGTTTTAATTTGTATTTTTTTAATAATTTAAAATAGGTATTAAAATCAACCATGCCTTCGCCAATTGGTACATTAATAGGTTTCCATTTCCCATTAACTTTTCCCCATTTAAAATCTTTTAACACGATTCCTTTTATGTTTGATTGCAATAGTTTCAATCCATTTTCCCAAGAATGCCCACCTTCTGCAAGCGCATGACGAATGTCGTATTGTGTTCCAAAATGATTTACATCTGCTGCTTCCAATATTTTTTTTATTTCCCAAAAAGATGCTCCTACATTTTTACCTGCATGATTTTGATAGTATCCAATAATATTTTGTTCGCTGTTTAGATTACTTAACTCTTTAACTCGCTGTTTATATAGTTCCAGCGAATCTTCCATTGTTTTGCCTTCTATATATTTAAACCAATGCGTACGATAATAGTTGATGCCAGATTTAGCCGCGGTTTTAATAATATCTACATCCAAAGTATTATGTACACTTTCAATACTGGTCGTAATCATTTCACAAGTAGATCCTGCAGATTTAATTTCAGATACTGCTTTAGGTAAATCCACTTTAACCAATTCTGGCAACACGTGTCCTTTAGGTCTTACAGTTAAATCTACTCCTGAAAAGCCCATTTCGGCAGCCATTCCTCCAGTAGATGTATAATCTAAAAACTGAAGGTGTTTAGAAAAAATATTCACCGAAAGATGCTCTTCAATACTATTTTCCATAGCCCATGCACTTAATGGGAAACTTAAGAGTGGGAGCGCACTTACAGTTAACGCTGTCTTTTTTATAAAATCTTTTCTGCTTATAGAGGCCATTTTATTAAAAGTATTTTGTCATTAACCCTACAACACCTGTATATGAAATTATGCAAGAGAAAAATAATGCTGCAAACAACCCAATGTTTACCAAAAGACTAGTTGTATAGCCTTTCATTACTTTTTTGTTGTTTACCAATAATATGATGCCTAACACCACAAGTGGTAAAATAAAGACATTAAAAACCTGAGATAAAATTTGAACCAAGATAGGCTTACCTCCAAAAAATGCTGGTCCAATTAAAGCCACCAAGCAAGCAATTGCGGTAATTACTCGAAACTGTTTAGAACTTGTATCTAAAGTTCCGGATTGGTAATCTGCCACTAAAAGCGGAGCGATTAATAAACAAGGAAAAATAGAAGACAAACCTGCACTTAGTGTTCCAAAAAAGAAAACTGCTACCGCAAAACTTCCTGCAATAGGCTCTAGTGGTTTTGCCATATCCAAAACGTTATTTACTGGAGTGCCTTGATGAAATAATGCACCACTAGCCACTGCCATAATAGCGCCACTTATAATAAACACCAATATTGCTGCTGTAATTGCGTCTTTTCGTTGTTTACCTAAATCCTTTATACCCCAATTTTTTCCTTTTACAAACAAAGGTCTAGATAAAAATGTAGCGGCTGCCATGGTCGTTCCTACAAATGCTGCAACCATCATTTTCCCTGATACTTGCGAATCTTTAGATTCTGGAATGTATGGCATTAATCCTTCTAAAACTTCTGATGGTAATGGGTGCACAAAAAATAAAGACACAATAAAAGACAATCCCATAAACGTTACGAATATGACTAATATTTTTTCGAAAAATGTATATTTACCTACTAGCATTAAAGCATAAAAAATACCGACAATTAAAACAGCAATAGCTAAAACCGTTTCGTATTCGTAGGTTTTAAGTCCTTCAAAATATATAGCAAATATCTCATAAAGCATATTGGATGAAATGGTTAAAATTCCCATGAGCGAACCCCATTGTCCGACAGAAATTCCAATAATAATTAAGATTGCAATTAATTTACCTCCTTTTATATATTTTTTAAAACTGAATAGTGCTGTTTCTCCTGTAATTAATGTATAGTTCCCATAAACAAACATAAGAATTCCTGAAAACAAACAACTCAGTAAAAGCACCCAAGTTAATTGCATACCATAAGCACTTCCTGCTTTTATCATAGAGGTAACACTACCTGTACCAATGGTGTAACCTATAGCAAAAATACCTGGGCCAAACCCTAATATTATGACAATAATTTTTTTGAGTAGTGATTTCTTGGGTGTTGTTGCTTCCATAATTATTGTGGTTTTGTATTGTCTATTCGAGCGCAGTCGAGAACTAATTTAATTTATTATTTAAAAAACTCTCGACTGCGCTCGAGGTGACATTTTTTTTTGTATTAATTCCAGTTAGTATGATGACTTTTTCCTGATGGATCGTCTAATCTTTGATACGTGTGTGATCCAAAATAATCGCGTTGTGCTTGTATAACGTTTGCAGATGCATACTCAGTTGTAATTCCGTTTAAAAATTGAATCGCTTCACTTAAAGCAGGTGTCGTTAAATCATTAAGCACACATTGTGAAATTACTTTTTTTGCTGAAGGTTTAAATTGATTCACTTTTTCTATCAACTCAACATCTGTTAATATGTTTGTCGTTTCTTTAAAGACGTCAACTAAATCTTCCATTAAGGTAGATCTTATGATGCAACCGTTGGTCCAAATTCTTGCGATTTCGCTTATATTTAAATTCCAAGCGGATTTATTAGACGCTTCAATTATTAATTTAAAACCTTGATAATGATTTATAATTCTCGCAAATTGATAGGCTTCTAAAACGTCGTTTGTTGTGATGTTTAATTCTGAATTACTATGCGTTACAAAACTCTTACTTAATAGTATTCTTTCCTCTTTGTAAAAGGACACATATCTTGAAAATAATGCTGAAGCGATCAACGTACTTGGCACACCAAATTCTGCCGAAGCTATGGTCGTCCAATTACCTGTGCCTTTATTTCCTGCTTTATCTAGTATTTTATTTACCAGCCAATCGTTGCCTTCTTTCTTCTTAAAAATAGCAGTTGTTATTTCTAACAAATAACTACTAGCTGTATCTTTCCAAGATTCTAAAGTAGTAGAAATTTCATCTGGATTTTGCCCTATGGCTTTTAAAATCGTAGCGACTTCTGCCAATAATTGCATCTCTACATATTCTATACCATTGTGAACCATTTTTATAAACTGACCACTACCTTCTGGACCAATATAAGTACAGCAAGGCAAATCGTTTTTGTCTTTAGCCGAAATTTTTTCTAGATAAGGTTGTACTTGTTTATACGCTTCTTTATCTCCACTTGGCATTATAGATGGGCCTTTTAAAGCACCTTCTTCACCACCTGAGACTCCTGTACCAATAAAATGAATCCCTTTTGTTTTTAAATATACGTTGCGCTCTTTTGTTTTTTTATAGTTTGAATTTCCACCATCAATTAAAATATCATTCTCAGATAAATGTGGTAATAAATCTTCAATAACATAATCTATTGTTTTCCCAGCATTTACCATGAGCATAATTTTTCTTGGTGTTTGCAAAGAGTTTACAAAAGCAGCAATATCATCAAAAGCAGCAGCATTTGACAACTCTGAATATTGTTCCTTGAAGTTTTTGGCAACATCTACCTCAACCTTTTCAACATGTCTATTAAAAAGAGAGATTTTAAAGTCTTTATTTGCCAAATTTCTACTTAGGCTTTTACCCATAACGCCCAAACCGAAGAGACCGAACTGTGATTTTACTGTTAATTCTTTTTTTATCATTTTTACAATAGCATTTGGAGTTAAATTCACATCTATTTTAATGGCATTTTTTGGTTCTTCTAAAATTTTAAATTGCGATTTTAGTAAATTAGAAGACATAAAATGATTCTCTCTTTTATTAATTCTATCTAAAATTTGTTTAAACGAACCCTCAAGAAAAACCCATTCTGAATTATTTTGAATACCTTCATTTAAAATAGTACGATACTTTTCTTTTAATGCTGAACAAACTATAATACAACTGTTAGTAGTCAACTGTTCTTTTGCTAAATTATTCAATGTTTCTAACCAACCTTGCCTGTCATCATCATTTAAAGGTTTTCCGCTACACATTTTTTTAATGTTCGTTTCTGGATGAAAATCATCTCCATCAAAAAAAGGAATGTTTAATTTTTGAGCAAGCAATTTTCCGATTGTGCTTTTTCCACAACCTGAAACTCCCATAACGAATATTACACTATTACTCATATTCAACTATTAATTTTGTTTTACCAGTTCCATAAAGTGCCATCTTTTAATCTGCTTACTGGTAAATAAGACCTTTTATAGGTATACTTCTCAGCAGCTTTTTCATCAAAATCTACTCCAAGCCCTGGTTTATCTTGTAACAACAAATGACCATCTTCAAGAGTTAGAGGATGCTTAAAAACGTTGTTTAATGTTGTTCCACCAAAACCAATAAACTCTTGTATTGCAAAATTTGGTGCCCATATATTTAAATGTGCATTAGCGGCATGACCTATTGGTGATATATCTGGCGGTCCGTGTGGTGCCATTCTTATATGATACAATGAAGCAAAATCTGCTATTCTTCGCATTGGCGTAATACCTCCAGCATGAGTTGCGGCCATTCTAATATAATCTATCCATTGATTTTCTATGAGTTCTTTTGCATCCCAAATGGTATTAAAAATCTCTCCAACTGCAAGTGGTATTGTGGTGTGCTCTCGCACATATTTGTAACCCGATTGATTTTCAGCCGTAACACTATCCTCTAAAAAAAATAAGTTATAAGGTTCTAATATTTTTCCTAATCGCGCAGCTTCAATGGGTGTTAAACGACTATGCACATCATGCAACAACTGCACATCCATGCCATATTTTTCTCTTGCTTTTTTAAATAACTCTGGTACAAAATTTAAGTATGTATTTGTATCCCAAATTTGCTCTGGTGGCAAAGGTCTATCGCTCTGTAATTCGTAATAATCTTTTTTATCGGCTAAAGTACCGTAAGTGCCTTCTAATCCCGGAATGGCACATTGCAAACGAACTGCTTTGTAACCTTCATCGATTAATCTGCCTAAATGGTCTAAAGTTTCCTCTATATTTTTACCATTCGCATGACCATATACTTTAATTTTCTCTCGGCTTTTTCCACCTAATAATTGATAAACAGGTAAGTCTGCAGCTTTTCCTTTAATATCCCAAAGTGCCATATCAATTGCTGCAATTGCCGTCATAGTCACTGGTCCTTTTCGCCAATAACAACCTCTATATAGGTATTGCCAAATATCTTCGATTTGATGCGCATCTTTACCAATAAGACATGGTTTAATATGCTCTTCTAAATAAGCAACAACAGCCATTTCACGACCATTAAGTGTCGCATCACCTAGTCCATAAATACCTTTATCTGTTTCAATTTTTACTGTAACAAAATTACGTCCAGGGCAATTCACATATATTTTTATATCTACTATCTTCATTGTGTAACTATTTAATACTTTGTTTTAAAATGGCATTCATTGTTTGACTAACTATTTCATAATCTGTAGACTCCACAAAACCAATTGAAAATCTTTGTACCGTATCTAGATATTTATCTTTGTTTTGTCTGCCAAAGCCAAGTACTGTCATGTCTGGTCGACTTACATAATTATCAGGAAAATCATCATCTTCATGATGCAAAAGGTATAATACTCGTGAAGCATTCGCATCACCAAAAGCCATCCACTCTGGCGCTGGCAAGTCTCCAAGAAAGGGTTCTGAAATAGGGTGTTTATTTTTATCAACTGAGGCCAACCAAAAATCTGAGGCATCCATTTTACCGTTAGGAACACCTTCATATTGCACCCAATATTTGTAACCCTTACTTATTTTAGTCATGGAAAAATCGCATCGATTAGGATAAAAATCCCATTGCCCTTCCCATTTACTATTTTCTGAGGTGAACGTAATTTGAACATGGTTATTAGACTCTATATTAACAACGGAAGTTGATGGATTGGTTCCTGCATTCATAGCATGAAAATAACTCCCATCCTGTTTATGGATAGCATTAGGAAATCCTCTGTATTCACCTTTGTGAGCAGACCCTTTTTTATTATGAAATCCTAACCAATCCTCACCATTATTATCAATCATACTAGACAAACCTCCACCAGCTTTATCTAGGTAATAGATAGCCGAAGTTGTTTTAATTATATAACAGTCACCACCTCCTGCAGAATCATCTACACCATTTGTTAGTTTTATAATTTGCTCTTCTTGACCTTTACATCCGTAAAGACAAACTAGAAGTAACAAAAGATATGTTGTATGTTTTACGGATGTCATCACCTCAAGTTATTTTAGGTTTAGCACTGCGTTTCAACAATAGGCCAATAAATGAAATAGCTATAGCACAAAGAATAAACACCAATCTGCCCCAAAATGGATTAGGAATGAGTGCCATGAGTAAAATACCAGCTCCCATTATTGTCACCATAGTACCTAGCTTACTTCTTTGTTGACGGTCATATTCGTCTTGCTGATTATCGGCTACAACAGGTGTTTCTAGATTTATAAAGAAGTTCTCATTTTCAAGCTTATTTGTGTCTTTTGCTTCATTGTAGAAAAATGATGTGGCATAGAAAAATCCAGCAGTGATAAAAAGATGTACTCCAAGAGTTAAGATTAAATTCATATCGGTTGCTTCTCTCGATGTAAATTCAGGTATACCTATCCAATTTGCAAAGACATTTGGTGTTATCACCTCTTTCATAAGCCACGATAAAAACAAACCTAGAATAACGGTAGCCCAAGGTGCCCAATTTGGTGTTTTTTTAATAAAAAGCCCAAGAATTAGTGGTATTAATAATGGTACTTGAATCATAGAAGACAATGACATCATTAAATCGAAAAGACTCAATTCTTTTAATGATTTAAAGAATAATGCCATAGCGATAACAACGACACCACTGATAAAACTCAGCAACATACTCAATCTTAATAGTTTTTTATCATCGACATGCTTACCTCTCTTCTTTAAAAATGGCTCATATATACTGCGGACTATAATACCTGTATTCTTATTCAAGGCAGAATCCATTGAAGACATAGAAGCTGCAAACAAACCAGCGAGTAACAAACCTACTGTACCAATAGGCATAATATTTCTGGTAAAGACAAGATAGATAGCATCTGCAGATTTGTTACCCAATTCTGGGTAAGCCGAAGCAGCATCAGGAAATAAAATTGCTGAAGCCCATGGTGGAATAAACCATATTATACTGCCAACTCCCATCAGAACCATAGCGAGTAGTGCTGCTTTTTTAGCATTTTTAGAATCCTTTGCATTTAAGAAACGAAAGGAATCGTGCATATTCATAATGGTAATTAGTTGTTTGACTAAAAAGAATACAAAGGTTCCAATTAATAATAGACCGTAATTCATATTAGGGCCCATTATAAAATCTGAAGGAAAATTAGTTACCAATTCCACTGGTCCTCCTACTTTAATCAATGCTACAATAGCACAAGCGATTGATATGACCGCAATGACCAAAGTTTGCATAAAGTCGGAAGCGACAACTCCCCAAGCCCCAGAAAGCACCGAAACAAATACCACTGTAAGTCCGGTAATAATAATGGTTAAGCTAATATCTGCTGAAAACACAGCACTAGCAAAAACACCTAATGCGTTAAGCCATATACCTGCATTTATTAATGTAAAAATAATTAGTGCCCAAGAAAAAAATAGTTCGTTCTGCGTACCAAACCTGCCTTTAATAGCTTCCGTTGGTGTATCTACACGCATCTGCCGAAAACGTTTAGCAAAGTATGCCCAGCCACAGAAATAAGAGAATGCATTGGCTATAAACACCAAACAGACCGCAAAACCATCTGCGAATGCTTTGCCTGCCGCACCAGTAAATGTCCATGCTGAAAACTGCATCATAAAAGCCGTTGAGCCAACCATCCACCAAAGCATACGGCCACCACCACGAAAATAATCGCTCGTAGATTTACTGGCCATATTTTTAAACATAAAGCCGATACCAATAACGAGCAAAAAATAGCCAGCGATCACCAAATACTCATAAGTCATAGGGCTACTCTCCATAGTGGGTTTTATTGTAAATGACGGACATCTGTCCAATTATCATTTTTTCTAATCAGGTCAATGAGTGTTTGATATAAACTTCCTTCTTTAAAAGTTTGATATGTTGAATAGGGCTCTCCTTCGATATCTTTTACAAATTCTCTTATAAGGAATTGCCAATTACGTTCTGTATCACCTTCAATATTGGGTTGTTCATCAACAATATCTTGTGGTAATGGTAGCTCTTCCCATTTTTTATCTATTTCGTTATACAAATAAAGCGGCCCCATACCGTAATGCCCTTTTATGTAAATAGCTCCTTTTGTGCCATAAAATACTATATGATCTTCGTTAAATCTTGGATTAAGACCACCATGTTTAAACAAAACTGAAACAGGTTTTGAAGCCATAAGACTTTCTAGTTTTGCCAGAACTGTATAAGACCATTCAACATTACTTTCTCCCCATTTAAGAGATGGGTCGTTTAGGTCTTTTGGAATATGATCTCTTCGTGTTTTAAAATTGTGAACACCATCAACGATAGGTGCTTTTCCTAAATCATCTCGCACTTCACCTATAATTGATAGTATTTTTTCACCAATTACTGATGTTGCAATTGAAAGCATGTGGGTAAAGTTGTTGTTTAATCGACCACCACCATCTTCTTTTCGGTGAGACCATCCAAATGGAATATCACGTTCTAAATTAAAATGAGAAATAAACTCCGCCTCAACGGGTTCTCCTATTATTTCTTCTGACACCAATCGTTTGGCATGAATAACATGAGGCATATATCTAAAGCTTGAAGCAAATGCGGTTTTTATTCCTTTATTTTTGGCTAGCTCTCGTAATTCTATTGCCGAATCTCCTTTGTCGGTTAGTGGTTTATCACAAAATACATGGCATCCATAATTTATAGCCGTTGTAATATTTTCATAGTGTGCACCGCCAGGTGTACCAATTGAGACAATATCAGGTTGACATTCTTTTAATGCTTTCTCCCAATCTGTACCGAAATAAGGAATACCTTTATTTTTAGCTACTTCTTCGACGACACTTTCTGTTCTACCAACTATGCCTACAACTTCAACGCCTACTGCTCGAAAAGCATCTGCATGTCCTTGTCCTGCGAATCCAGTGCCAGAAACTAATACTTTTAAGTTTTTAGCCATTACTATTTATTTGGTTCAGTGCTTTCACCTACAGTAGCGTCCTTAAACCAAACCTCTGTATAGCTTCCGTTCTGGTATTGTTTGGCAATATCACCACCATAAACTTCTGATTTGGTACTTTTTGCATTTGCCTGATTATACGCTCCTTGTTTAAAATAATTCATTTCGCCAGCATAGGCAATTTCACGCTCAACACCGCCACCTTTTTCTCTATTTGCATATACTTTTATTACTTGTGCTGGAATGTCTGCTTTAGTAGCAAAATCTGACTTAATCAAACTCTTTGTAAACTGTACTGTTTTATGATTTTTACTAGTAAAAGTGAGATACATAACGCCTTTGTAAACATTGACTTCATAACTAAATTCTTCTCCTAATTCAATTCCATTTTCTGGTTCTTTTGGGTAATTAGTAGGACTTGTACCAACTACCGAAAAATCATGTCCCCAAACTGCGGTAGAGTAATCAAATCTACCGATATTGTCGCCTTCTGTGTTGATTTCATAATTCCAAAATACGGATCCTTTTGTATGACTTGGGAATTTTTTGTAATAGATTTTTAGTGGTTCGTTTTCATGACCTTCATCACTATGTATTTGACCAATTACTACTGAATAGGATGACGCAGCTGTTGCATCTCCCGTAGTTGAGACATGTTGTACTTTTAAAGTTCCTGTTAGTTTTCGACCAGTTACTGGAACCCAATGTGCTTTTTCTCCTAATTCTGTTCTTGTGTTGCTTGAAGTTCTTGAAGTTATGCCAGAATTTGGTGTTTTGTAAACAACCCAATTTGTATCGTTTTCATTTTCAACATAGAAGAAATCTTTTTTTTTATAATCTACTAGGTCTTGAACGTGTGTCCCGTCGCCTAAAAGGATTTTCCATTTGTCCATAAACGAAATGACATCGCTTGGATAAGTTTTCGTATTAGAAACTTGGGTAGTTGTCTTTTTGGTATTATCTGCGCAACTAGTTATTATTAATATCAGACCAATTAAAAGAAGTTGACCTATAATGTTATTGTTTTTAGTATTCATAATTAATCAAATTTTTGAATTATTTTGAAATGATATATTTACCTCAACTAGCTCTATTACACTACCGCTTTATTGCACCAGCAGTTTCATTTTTTAATAAGCTCTCAACATTTTCAAGAGAAACTGTGTTTACATCACCAGGAACGGTATGTTTTAAAGCACATGCAGCCGAAGCAAACTCTATGGCTTGCTTATCATTGAAATGCAACAACCCATAGATAAGGCCTGCAGCAAATGCATCACCAGTACCAACCCGATCTATAATGTGGGTTATGTTTAACATGTCTGAATTAATGAATGCTTCTCCATTCCAAATTTTTCCTTGAATTTGATGGTGTGAAGCACTCATAATCCGTCTTGTTTTTTTGACTACTTTCTTTATGTTAGGAAAAAGGTCTATGAGTTGTTTTGCTAAATCTTGAAATTTATCCTTTGGTCGACCTAAAGCAAACATTTCACGAATGCCACTACTACTGGTAATTACGACATTACTATGTTTTACCAATTCTGGTATAACGTCTTGCATGGTCGCTCCGTACTTCCACATATTATCTCTCGAATTAATATCTCCTGAGACTGTTACCCCTAATTTATTAGCTGTTTTAATAGCATGTAAGCAACAGTTTGCAGCACCTTTTGAAATGGCAGGTGTTATACCTGTCCAATGAAACCAATCGGCATCTTTTAGCACATCTTCCCAGTCTATCATTGATGGTTCAATTAAGGAGAACGCAGAACCTTCTCTTTCATAAATGACTTCACTAGATCTATGTACTGCACCTTTTTCGAGAAAATACTTGCCCATCATATTATCTCCATAGATAACATGCTCCGTACTTAACCAATGTTTTCGTAAAAATTGTGTAGCTGCTTTACCTAGTGCATTATCTGGAAAACGAGTAACGTGTGCAGCTTTCATTCCTAAATAGGCACATGAAATACCTACATTGGCTTCGCCCCCACCATAAACAAGCTCAAATGAAGATGCTTGTGAAAATTTCTCGTAACCTGGCGGCGATAATCGCATCATTACTTCACCAAATGTGATTACTTTTTTAGCCATATTTTTTAATACATCAACGTCATCACTAAATTTTCTTTAGTTTTTATTTGCCCTGAATTAGTTAGACTATTTTCTGATTCTACATTGTTTTTTGCTCCCCAAAGTATTGATACAAATTGTACTGGATTATTTTTAAATATATTTTTAGTAATATTTACGTTTACAATACCATTATGATTTAGTAGTCTTTTATTTTTTTCTTTTGCACCACAATTAGTAAACATACTATTGATTACTAAAAGATTTCCGCCAATGGTAGATTCGTCATAACCACCTCTGTAGTAATCAACAACATTTGCCTTAACGTTGTTGAAATTACAATTATTGATGGTTAAATACTCTGTGTTATAGTCACCTTTGTCATTTTTTTCTTCAGATAATTCTATACCATTTTCGCAATTAGAAATTGAGGTGTTTTCAAAAGTAACACGCTCAGAAAATGATTCTTTATAAGCTTTTAAAATGTAATTGAAATCACTGATTTCAGAGTTTAAAACTGTTAATCCAAAATGATTTGACATATTTTCTTTTAAACTTGCAAATGCATAGTTTGAGTTATTTCCTTTTAAACTTAAATTATTTACGCTTAGTTTTCCGTAAGGTTGTAATGAGAATAGTGGTGTGCTTTCTTTACCTGAAAACACAATTTGCGCATTTCCTTCAGATTGAATTGTAATGGTCTTATTAATTATTAAAGAGTTATTTAGATTGTAAACACCTTCTGCTAAAGCAATAATATCACCATTACTGGCCTCATTTATTTTAGCTTGGAACTCTTCTGCTTTGCTTACAGTGTGTGTTGTTGGGTCTTTGGGCTCAACGATATTTGAATACCATGAAGTTCCATATTTAGATTTATCTAAAATATTTGGATTAGAAACATTTATACCTACAGAAGCCCCAATACTTTTACTATCCTTTCTTGATGTGCCAAACAAATCGTTTTTAATGGTATTAAAATCAAATCCATTAAAGGCTTCAAAATCAGAAGGAATTCCTGATGGAAGGATAATGTTATCTGATATTTTTTTCAATTCTAAAGATGCTTCAACAATTCCTCCATTAAAGTCGTTAAATGCTACCCCTTGATTATTGATGATGTTATTTTTGAATGTTACACCATCCGCTTTATCATTTTCGACAACAATAGCTTCAAGGCCTTTTTCATTGTAAATGATATTATTTGCAACAGTAGTTCTAATTGCTCTTGCTGATCGGATTTCTGATTTAGGTAACACATCTGCTTGGGCAATGTTTGTACCTACTCCAAATTGCCATGGCGAACTACAGTTTACATAGGTGTTATAAGCAACAACAACATCTGTAACTTGATTGTAACGGTTTAATGGTGATTTAGGAATACCATTCATCACTGCCAATGGACTTCTAAAACTTTTTCCAATCAGATTAAAAAAGTAATTATTGATGACCCAATGCCCTGTATTTATAATTCGAATTCCGCCATAGTTTTCATTAACACCATCACCAATAAAATAATTTCCATCAATGGTTGCATAATTTCCATGTCTAGTTACTAAAGAACCTTCGCTTTTATAAAATACATTATCCTTAAAAATGTTGAAATTTGTTTTACTCGAAATAACTTCTACTTCGCCATTACATTCTTCAAATAAGTTATTAGCAACCATAGTATGGCTTGGCGACATAGATGTATAACTATCTCCTAATTGTATAGTTTCTCCACTTGGCCCCCCTTTTACTGGTCTTGGTCCAAAATGGTTGTTAACGATTTGATGGAAATTATTGATACTTTCTATACCAGAAATACTAACCCTAACAGTTGGACCTCTGTTGGTTTTTCCTGCTATGTAAGAATTACTTAACTCATTATGTCGCCCCCAAAATTGTACCCATAAATCGCTCTTATCGCGTTTAGGCTTATTAAAATCTTCTATTACACAATTGGTAACTTTACAATTATTTGATATTTCATCAGCAGCGTCTTTATTACGTATTTTAAAATCTATGACTGCATTAGATGGTGAAAATCCGTTTTTAAAATGCAAGCCTTCAACGACTAAATATTCGCCTCCAAATTTTAAATACGATTCTCCTTCAATAGTAACTTTACCTGCAGTTTCTGCTTTTAAGGTTATAGGATTATCTTTAGTTCCTTTTCCTCTAAATTTTATTTGAACATCTCTCCAAATTCCATTTGCCAAAATAATCTGATCTCCAGCTTCACCAGAATCAATTGCTTTATAGAGTTCATCACTATTATTAA
>JAOLXX010000013.1 GCA_028343155.1 Polaribacter sp. | reverse complement strand
TATTACTATACTTAACAGTGGAAATCAATATGTGAGGATATTTGCAGATAGCGATCTGTTAACTATAACAGGTGATTTGATAAACAACTATAGGGCATACATGGGAGGAACTGGAGACGTAAATGTTACAGGAACAGTGAGCGGAAGTGGAAATACTACTACCATATTCAAATTAGGGACAGGAACACTAACTGTAAATGGGGTGAGTTGGTAATATAACCCCGCAAGAAGGCAATTCAAAAATTGCTGAATGAAAAATATACTTTTTTTATTCGTAGGATGTATCATTTTGTGTGTCTTTAAAAAGCTTAGTAGCTAACAGTTCAAATAAAGCTATAAGCGTAAGGTGTTGTATTTCTAAGCAAAAATTAAAAATATTTAAGAGCTTTATTACATTCAAAGTGCGTGACATTTTTATTTAGAAACTCTTATATGGGCAGTATATTACAGTAATCAAAGATATCATGAATCTATAATTATAGTAATAAATAAAATAATAATTTATTCTTAAAATTATTATTAAATATAAAAAATATTTACTGAATTTACGGAAAAATATTCCACTTTGGTATGAAGACGTACAATACCTCATTTATTAACCAGCCAATGAAATAAATGATTTGTAAGTTGAACTTTCAGGATTTAATAGTTGGTTTTTCTTTATTATAAGAAAAACAACAAAGTTTTATACTAAAATAGATAAAATTTAATAATTAAAAAAGGTGTAAAACACCGTTTTCAGTTGTTTATCATTGTTTTACATATTATAACATTTGTTTTTTCTAATTTAATCTATTTTAAGAGCTAAAAAAGCCATTTTTATTTTTAAAAATAATAATTATTTTATAAAATAATTTTATAGAAAAAACATGAGTGCTTGACACTTCAGTTTAAAAGTGATTTTAATTAGTGAAAAATTATTTACTGAAAGAAATACAAATTACATTGCAGTAAAAAAATAAGAGTTTTAAACTTCTTCTTTATTATTTTCTTTTTGATAGTTAACGATTAAAACCGCAACTAATGATGTAATTAAAACTGCCGCAACAGTAATTATAATGTAATTAGATTCTTGTGAATAATTCTTTCTTGGATATTCTTGGTTCTCTGCTATCCAGCTTGGTAGCGACTCTATAGTCATGCACTCTTTCATCTTTATTTATTTAATTTTTATAAATTTCAATAATTAATTGATTGCTTTTGTTTCTAAACAAGAGGTAATAGTAGTCATACAAAAGATAAAACTTTTCAGTTCCTTCTTCAGAAACTCCTATATAATTTTTAGTTGAAAAACCCTCTGCTTTTAAAATATCTAAGTAACATTTAATAGGTTCTTTTTTTTGGCTTTCAATGTTAGCTACATAATGTTTTTCTAAAACTCTATTATTTAATCTGAGTTGCTTTTCAGTTACTATTATATGTTTGTTTTTAATTTTCCGCTTATTTTGATTGTAATCAAAATCATAATGGCGTTTATCAATATAAAGTTGGTCTTTACGATTCGGTTGAAATTCATATCCACAACCACACCTACATGCTCTCATCCGAATAGGATTTACAGGGAATTCCACCGCTGTCATTTCATTTCTATTTTTCATTTTTACATATATTATCTTTATTTAAATAATTATACTACGTGGCATAATTGATATAAATATAATTGCTTTTGTTTTAATTTAAATAACTTTTATTATATTTGTAAAAAATAATTTTCAAAATGACAAGCGAAGAAATTAAAAATTTAGGGAATATTGTTTTTGATGTGCGTGATATTAGCCCAACACAATTAGGTATTACCTCTAGAAAAATAAATTATTGGTTAGACCACAATTTAGTGCCTTTTGTAGAAAAACATCAAAATGTTAAAGATACAGGAACAATTTCTAAAGAGGCAACCACAAAAACCAAATGGATACGACTTAATTTATCACAGGCTGTATGGGTTTGCATTATTGATACTTTATCATCTCATGGAATTTCTGCCAAGAAAATAGCTGTTTTAGGAAAGTCTATCTGGCATGAACCTAGAGTAAAAAAATATGCTGATAAAGTATTTAAAGGGCATATTAAAGAGAATAAACACCAATTACCAGACAATGTAATTCAATCTTTAAAGCAAATAGTAGCAGACGAATACTGGATGAAAGATTTTAGAAAACTTATCAATCCATTTACAGACATGTTAAAATCGGCAATTTTAAGAGAGTCTATGCCGCATACGCTTTTATATGTTCCAGAAACTAATGATTTTGATTTCCTTTATGGAGATGCAAACCTAACCCTAAAACTTAGTAGTGTTTACATGCAACACCCTATGCTATCAATTCCATTGATGCCTATACTATCTAAAGTACTGGCTGTAGATTTTGGAAATAAGAAAAAGGAGCTTTCTTATCTCTCTGAAATCGAAAAACAAATTAGAGATATTGTTGTTTTTAAAAAACCAAAAATAGTTGAAATCGCTTTTGAAAACCAAAACATCAAACCTATTATTGTTACTGAACAACACAAAACAAGAGAGCAATTAGCAAGATACATCTTGGAACATAAAATAGCAAAAGGCACAAAACTTCTTATTGATATTAGAGCGCAAGGAAACTATAAATTAACATTGATAAAAAACTAATGAAAAAAGAAGTAGCACAGATTCGGTTCCTGCAAATTCAGCCCGATTTAATACGTATCCATTATGGACCGAAACTTAAATCAAAAGGCCTTCGAATTCAAAGAAAATTGTTTAAGTACTGAGATTTCATTTGATAAAAATGATGCTCAAACCCTCAAAAAAAGACAACAAGTAAAAGAAAAATTGACAAAAAATACAGAAATAACTGAAGATGTAGAAGAACTATTAATTTCTATAGAACAGTATTGTTTTATCATCCTTCAATCTTTAAACTAATGTAAATATGAATACCCTGCAAAGATTTCAGAAATTTAGCCCAGAGCAAGAAGCTATCGGGACAAATAAAAAAGCAATTATTTACACCAGAGTTTCTACAAAAGAACAAGCAGACACCAATACAAGCTTGGGTACTCAGAAAAAATATTGTGAAAACTATGCAAAGTCAAATGGCTATGAAGTTGTTGGTTATTTTGGTGGCACGCATGAATCTGCAAAAAGTGATGACCGAAAAGAGTTTAAGCGAATGTTGAAATATGTTCGCCAAAGTGGAAACGTTGGCTACATCATTGTGTATTCATACGACCGCTTCTCAAGAACTGGTTCCAGTGCCGCTCAAATTTCACATGATTTATTTAAGCAGGGTATTCAAGTAAAAGCAGTCACTCAAGAAGTTGATACGACATCTGCGGCTGGTAAGTTTCAGCAAAACTTATTTTTTATGTTTAGTCAGTTTGATAATGAACTGCGAAAAGATAAAACCATTACTGCTATGAGCGATTTAGTAAGAAAAGGCTACTGGCTTTGGGCTCCTCCTTTAGGATATGTCAATAATAAAAAATACCACAAAGCAGTAGAATGGGACATTGCCATCAATCAAACAGGAGAACAACTAAAAAAAGCGTTTAAATGGAAGGTAGAAAAAAAATATTCGAATGTAGAAATTGTAAATAAGCTTCAGTTATTAGGTGTAAAAATAAATGAAAGACGCTTAGGAGAACTCTTTAAAAACCCTTTTTACTGCGGTATTTTGATAACAAAAATGCTTCCTGGTGAAGTTATTTTAGGAAATCACAAGCCTTTGGTTTCTAAAGAAGATTTTTTAAAGATAAATTCTGAAGAATCGGCACACCCTAAAACTCATAAAACCGACAATATTAATCTCCCTTTAAAACAATTTATTTATTGTGAGACTTGTAAAAAGCCTTTGACAGGTTATTTGGTTAAAAAGAAAAATTTACATTACTATAAATGCAGAACCAAAGGTTGTGGTTGTAATAAATCTGCTAATAAAATTCATCAAGATTTTTCAAAAATGTTGGATGGTTTTCAAGTAGACCCAAAATACAATGATACAATTAAAGAAGTGATGTTGTACACTTATGACAATCTTACAAAAGAATTGAGAACAGAAGAAGCACAATTGAAAAAACAATTAAAAGAAGTCAATGAAAAAATAGATGCAATAGAGGAACGGTTTGCAGTAGGAGAGATAGACACAGAAATCTATCAGAAATTTAAATCGAAATACACAGCAAACCAAAAACAAATTTCCACAACTTTAAGCCAATCGGCTATTTCGAGTTCGAACCTTACAAAAGCCATCGATGTAGCTTTAAAATTAGCCACAAACATCAGTGATATCTGGACTTTAGGAGATTTGAAACAGAAAAAGAAGATTCAGAGTTTGGTATTTCCATCCGGAATAGGTTATGACAAGCAAAACGACGTAGTTCGAACCTTAAAAACAAATTCACTATTCTCTGTTATGCCAATGATACAAAGGGAAATATTAAAAACAAAAAACGGAAAATCAATTCAAATGAATCAATTCTCCGTTAGAGTGAGCCCTGAAGGATTCGAACCTTCGACCGCCTCCTTAGAAGGGAGGTGCTCTATCCAGCTGAGCTAAGAGCCCGTAGTTTTAAAGTTGCTACGTACAACTGTGTCGGGGTGGCAGGATTCGAACCTGCGACCTCCTCGTCCCAAACGAGGCGCGATGACCGGGCTACGCTACACCCCGAATGTAATTTTCTTAGCGGAGAGACAGGGACTCGAACCCTGGCGACCCTAAGGTCGACAGATTAGCAATCTGCTGCATTACCACTCTGCCATCTCTCCTTTCGACTTCAAACTAAAAGCTTGAAGGAAAAATTACGAGTGCAAATGTAAGATTACAAAAACAATATAACAAGATGTTTTTTGAGTTTTTTACACTTTTTTTTTACGCTGGATATTCAATTCGTAAGTGATAAATATTCATCAATTTTTTCTTAATGACTTTTTTAATAATTTCAATCTCTCTAAAGGTAATATCTGAATTTAAAAACTGGTTATCAGCCATTTGTTTGTTAATAATTTTATCAATTAAATCACTAATTGATTGGGAAGTTGGCATTGTCAAACTTTTTGAAGCCGCTTCTGCTGCATCACACATCATTAAAATTGCAGTCTCTTTTGAAAACGGAATGGGACCTTGATACTGAAATTTTGTAATATCGATAGTTGTTTCCGGATTTAATTCTTGCTCTTTCATATAAAAATAGTAGGTCAAACTAGTTCCGTGATGTGTGCGTATAAAATCGATTACTCGATCTGGTAACTTGTGCTTTTTAGCCAATTCTATTCCTTTGATAACATGCTCAGTTATTATTTTAGAACTGTCTCTTGGCGATAAATCATTGTGAGGATTGACCCCTGTAGATTGGTTTTCTGTAAAATACATCGGGTTCAACATTTTTCCAATATCGTGATACAAAGCGCCTACTCTAACCAACATCGAATTGGCACCTATCTCATTGGCCGCCGATTCTGCTAAATTGGCTACTTGCATTGAATGCTGAAACGTACCTGGAGCTTTTTCATTTAACATTCTCAAGAGCTTTGTATTCGTATTGGAAAGTTCTAACAAGGTAACATCTGAAACCAAACCAAAAACCTTTTCATACATATAGATTAATATGATGGATAGAAAAGACAACAAACCGTTGGCAGCAAAGAGCATGAAATAAGTCCAATTTATCTGAGAAGCATTTCCTTCCTTTATAATTGAAAACGCAAAATACGTGACCATATAAATAAGGGTTATTTGTGCTACTGATATAAAAAGGTTTGCTCTTTTATATAATTCTGAAACAGTAAGTATCGTTACAATACCAGCAATAATATGCAGATAAATAAACTCAAAACTATCAGGCACAATATATCCTAACAGCAATACCGTAAGCACATGGGTAAACAAACCTAAACGTGCATCAAAAAAGGCTTTTAAAACAATTGGAAGCACACTTAAAGGAACCACATACAAAAAATCTGAATTATATTTTACCACCAATGTTTGAATGAAAATCATTGAAAAAACATTGAAAAATATAAAGGAAACTTTGTTGTTGTTCTCGTAAATTTCTAATCGATATTTTCTTAAAAACAACAACAGCATCAATAAAGCCAAAGACACTAAAATAGTATACCCTAAGATAATCCAGTTATAATTTGATTCGGTCCAAACTTGAGATTCAGATTCACTTTTCAAAGAACTTAAGATGGCTAATTTTTTACCTTCAACAATATCTCCTTTTAATATAATTAACTTTCCCAAAGTGACTTTTCCTTTCGTATAAGAAATGTTTTTTAGTTGGTTTTCAACAACCTTTTTAGAATAGACTGCATCAAAAGAAATGTTAGGTTTAATAATTTCAGACAATAAATTTAGCATTTTTATTTTACCGTAATAAGCAGCTTCTTGTTCTAAATTATTTCTAATTAATTTTAAAACTTCTTTAGAAGTTAATAAATTTTTAAAAATAACATCCGCTACTTCATTTCCTTTTCTAAGCGCAACGATATCGTTTTTATTGGAAAGCTTTTGCTGACTTACTAATTCTAAAAAACCTTTTTTATAAATAGTATCAATTATTTTTTGACCAATTTCGGACAAACGCATCACCTCTTCTATACTTAAAGAGTCTGATTCTTTGATCAGAGAAATTCTTCTCTTGTAATTGGAATTTACGGTTTTTTCTACATCAAAATCTTGTAAAAAATAGAGTTTAGAATTGAGCGTAACTTCTTTTTTCTCTATAGCAATTTCTTGTGTTGTTTTCTGAATCGCAAAATCAAACGGAGCATATAAATTATCATATTTCCAAAGCTGACCATTGCTAAAATCGTATTTAAACTGGCCTCCTTTTGGAAACAAATAAACAATTGCAGTTGTGGCAACTAAAAACAAAATAACTTTATAGATAATGGTGTTATTTTGGTACAATTTATTAACGATGTTATTCATACATTCTATCTTATTAGTACAAACTTACCATAAAATATTTAAGGTCAAAAATTCAAGATGAATAATAAAACTAAAATTGATTAAAAATAGTTAATTTAGCACGAGCAACCTAAAACAAAGTAAACGCTAAAAACGTATGAAAGAAGTCGTAATTGTCGCTGTAGCGAGAACCCCTATTGGAAGTTTCATGGGGAGTTTGTCTACTATTTCTGCACCAAAATTAGGAGCAATTGCCATCAAAGGTGCTTTAGAAAAAATAAACTTAGACCCCCATTTAATACAAGAAGTTTTTATGGGAAATGTCGTTTCTGCAGGCCTAGGTCAGGCACCTGCAAGACAAGCGGCGCTCTTAGCCGGAATTCCCAACACCGTTCCTTGTACTACTGTCAATAAAGTTTGTGCTTCTGGTATGAAATCGATCATGCTGGCAGCGCAAACAATTGCTCTTGGAGATGCAGACATTGTGGTTGCTGGAGGCATGGAAAACATGAGTTCTATTCCTCATTATCAACAAGCCAGAAATGGCGCTAAATTTGGTCCAATCACCCTAGAAGATGGTTTACAAAAAGATGGTTTAGTCGATGCTTATGAACATATTTCCATGGGTGTTTATGCAGATGCTTGTGCAACTAAACATGGTTTTTCTAGAGCTGAGCAAGATGCGTATGCCATTCAGTCTTACAAACGTTCTGCAAGTGCTTGGGGTGCTGGAAAATATACAGATGAAATTGTACCAGTAACCATTCCTCAAAGACGTGGAGCACCGATTATTTTTTCTGAAGACGAGGAATATAAAAATATAAAAATGGACAAGATTCCTGTTTTACGCCCTGCCTTTTCAAAAGACGGAACGGTAACAGCTGCAAATGCATCAACTATAAATGATGGGGGTGCTGCTCTCGTTTTAATGTCTGCTGAAAAAGCAAAAGAATTGCACCTGACTCCGATTGCTAAAATAAGAAGTTTTGCGGATGCTGCTCAAGAACCAAAATGGTTTACGACGGCACCAGCAAAAGCATTGCCAAAGGCCTTGGCAAAAGCAAACATAACAATGGATGAAGTTGATTATTTTGAATTGAATGAAGCCTTTTCTGTGGTAGGTTTGGCAAATATGAAGCTTTTAGGAATTTCGGATGACAAAGTAAATATGAATGGTGGCGCGGTTTCTTTAGGGCATCCTCTAGGAGTTTCTGGTGCAAGAATTGTGATTGCATTGACTTCGGTTTTAAAACAGAATAATGCTAATATTGGTGCAGCTGCTATTTGTAATGGTGGCGGTGGTGCAAGTGCTTTGGTTTTAGAAAGAAATTCTTAACAAAAAAATAAGCAACGAAATAAGAAACCAAGAACGAGTATAAAACCAACAACTAATACCTTTAAAAATTGGCATACGGAATTTGTAATTTAAGTATGGCTCCCCTGAGAGCAATAGCAAATGATACATCAGAAATGATGAGTCAGGTTTTGTTTGGGGAAACTTTTGAAATTCTTGAAACGGAAAAAGAATGGAGTAAAATCCGCCTCTCTTATGACAATTCTGAAGGCTATATCGACAATAAGCAATACCTCATTATTACAGCGGCTTCTTTTTTAAAATTAACCTCTGAAAAAAAATACATTTCTGGCGAGATGATTGATTTTATCACCAATAAAAACAATGAATTAACAACCATCCCTTTAGGTGCTGATTTGCCTTTTTACAAGAATAATAGACTAGAAATCAATGCGGAATCCTATGTCTATGAAGGTACTGTATTGTCAGATAAAAAAGCGAAAAGTGAAATTCCACAAACTGCTTTTACCTACTTGAATACGCCTTTTTTATGGGGTGGAAAAACGCCTTTTGGCATGGATGCTTCTGGCTTTGTTCAAATGGTATATAAACTTTGTGGATACGCGTTGTTTAGAGAAGTTAAAGCGCAAGCAATTCATGGAAAAGTATTAAGTTTTATTGAAGAAAGCGCACCTGGTGATTTGGCTTTTTTTGACAATGAAGAAGGCGAAATCATTCATGTAGGAATCATTTTAAAGGATTATAATATCATACATTGTTATGGTAAAGTAAGAATAGATACTTTAGATCATAGTGGTATTTATAATGTTGACACACAAAAACACACGCATAAATTAAGGATTATTAAAAAAATGATATAAAAAAAACCAAGAAGAAATTCTTGGTTTTTTTGAAGCTGAATGAGAGAATAACTTTTATTGATCTCTTAATTCTTTGTAAATAACCCTTAGGGGGTCAGCTTTTTCAGTTATTTCTAGTGTGTCATAAATATTCATTAAAATTCTGACGGTTTCAAGAGTTCTATTCAATTCATCTCCTTTTATTAAATAAGGCAACGCTTGATTATACAACGCTTTTTGCTCCTTTTCTAATTTGTTATATTTTTTTGCATTAGAGAAATTTTTATTCATCTCATCAATAATCGCTTGTTCTCCAGATAAAATAACAATCGCTAAATTCATATAAGCATCTGAATAATCTGGTTTTAATTCAATCGCTTTCTTATAGTAATTTTTGGCAGCTTCAACTTTGTTTTCATTCGCATTCACTACGCCTAAATTAAAAAATAAAGTAGAATTTGTAGGATCCAACGCTACAGCTTCCTCCATCAATTTTGCAAACTTGTCCATCCTTTTAAGCTCAATATACATTTGAGCTTGGTTTAACAAGAGGTTAATATCTTTTGGATTTGACTTTCTTGCTTCTTCCAAAGCAGCAATCGCTAATTCTGGCTTCTTTTGATTTATATAGATATAGCCAATATTTTTAATAATTTCCACCTGTTTCGATTCTGAAACTACGACAGTCGGTTTTACGTGAGATTTTGTTTTTACAGAAAAATCTCTAAGATCTTTACTTTGAAATAATTCTTCTTCTCCTGTTGCTTTATTCACTGCATAATAAGTCTTAGTAATTCCTGTATAACCAAGCGTTCTTAATTGAGAATAATACTTAAGAGCCGTAACATAATCCTTGTCTAAAGAAGCACTTAAGGCAGCATTGTATAAAAAGGTAGTATCCCTAGGACTCAAGACAAACGTTAAATGAAAATTATTTGTTGCTTGTTTAAATTCCTTCGCATTATATTGCTCAATTGCCTGACTAGAGACTTGTTTAATTAATTCATTTAGCTTTGGTTGCGCTAATTTTGAATATTTCTGAGTACCTGTTTCTTTTTCATAGTCAAATAACTTGTTGTAAGCGTCTGCTGCTTTTACTACATTCGATTTTTCATAAGTTACCCCCTTTAAATAATAATACTTAGATTTTAATTTAGGTTCAATTGTCTCTTCGTTAGCTTCAAGTGTTGTTATGGTTGTTTTAGCTTCTTTAAACGCCCCTTTTTTAATGGCTTTTTCTACTGCTTTTAGTTCATTTTTTTGTGCAAAAGTAGCAATTGATAGGAAACCGATTGTTAGCGCTAATAGTTGTTTGTTCATTTTATAATTTATTAATTATTTTTTATTCTTAAGATTCTGTTGAATTATTTTCAGCTGGGTTATCATCAATTTCCGTGCCATTCTCTACCGCTTCTTCGTGTGCTACTTTTGCAACTGCAGCAATACTGTCAGTATCTTTAATGTTTATCAAACGAACTCCTTGTGTTGCACGCCCCATTACTCTTAAATCTTCTACAGCCATTCTAATCGTCAATCCAGATTTGTTAATGATCATCAAATCATTAGAATCATCTACATTTTTAATGGCAACTAAATTACCTGTTTTTTCTGATATATTTAGAGTTTTAACACCTTTACCACCTCGGTTGGTTACTCTATAATCTTCTAACTTAGAACGTTTTCCATATCCTTTTTCTGAAACAACTAAGATATTGCTTTCCATATCGTTTACAGCAATCATACCGATGACTTCATCTTGATCATGTTGTAAAGTAATTCCTCTAACTCCAGAAGCAGTTCTTCCCATAGGGCGTGTTTTTGCTTCTTCAAAACGGATCGATTTACCCGATTTTAACGCCAACATTACCTGACTATCACCCGTGGTTAATTTTGCTTCTAGCAATTCATCACCTTCCTTAATCGTAATGGCATTAATCCCATTTGTTCTTGGACGAGAGTACTGTTCAAGTGAGGTCTTTTTAACCTGCCCTTTCTTGGTTGCCATAATTACATAATGGCTATTAATATAGTCTTCGTCTTTTAGATCTTGTGTAACCAAGAATGCTTTTACCTTATCATCTTGTTCAATGTTAATCAAGTTTTGCATTGCCCTACCTTTGGTATTTTTACCTCCTTCAGGAATTTCATAGACGCGCATCCAGAATACTTTTCCTTTTTGGGTAAAAAACATCATATATTGATGATTGGTTCCAACAAATAAATGTTCTAAGAAATCTTCATTTCGGGTTGTGGCTCCTTTTTGACCTCTTCCTCCCCTATTCTGAACTTTATACTCTTCAAGATTTGTCCGTTTTAAATAGCCTGCATTCGAAATGGTTACGACTACTTTCGTATCAGGAATCATGTCTTCAATACGCATATCTCCACCCGCATGTTCGATCACTGATCTACGAGCATCTCCATACTTTTCTTTGATATGCGTCAATTCATCTTTAATAATTTGATAACGTCTCGGCTCGTTCGCTAAAATATCTTTTAAATCAGTAATTGTAAGCATAATTGCATCAAACTCAGCACGCAATTTGTCTTGCTCTAAACCTGTTAATTGACGCAAACGCATTTCTACAATTGCTTTTGCTTGAATTTCTGTTAACTCAAAACGTTTTATTAAAGCTTCTCTTGCTTGATCTGCATTGGAAGAAGCTCTGATAATTTTGATAACTTCATCAATATTATCTGAAGCAATAATTAATCCTTCTAAAATATGCGCTCTCGCTTCGGCCTTCTTTAATTCAAATTCTGTTCTACGAACAATAACTTCGTGACGGTGTTCAACAAAATAATGAATTAATTCTTTTAAATTTAATTGTTCGGGTCTTCCGTTTACAAGCGCAATGTTATTGACACTAAAAGAAGTTTGTAATTGTGTGTATTTAAATAATTTATTTAAAACGATGTTCGGAATTGCATCTCGTTTTAAAATATAAACAATACGCATTCCTTTTCTATCAGATTCATCTCTAATATTAGAAATTCCTTCAATCTTCTTATCATTGACCAATTCAGCAGTTTTTTTAATCATTTCTGCTTTATTCACTTGGTAAGGGATTTCCGAAACAATAATACACTCACGCCCTTTCACTTCTTCGATAACCGCCTTAGCACGCATTACAATACGTCCACGACCTGTATGAAATGCTTCTCGCACACCATCATAGCCATAAATAATTCCTCCTGTAGGAAAATCGGGTGCAGTAATGTGTTGCATTAATTCATCAATTTCAATCGCTCTATTGTCAATATAGGCCATCGTTCCATTGATAACTTCTGTCAAGTTATGAGGCGCCATATTGGTTGCCATACCTACTGCAATCCCTGAAGCTCCATTCACTAGAAGTGTTGGTATTCTTGTTGGTAATACGGTAGGTTCCGAATATTCATCCGAAAAGTTAAGTTTGTGATCTACGGTTTCTTTATCGATATCCGCTAACATTTCTTCGGATATTTTTTGCATCCTAGCTTCTGTATAACGCATTGCAGCTGGACTATCTCCATCTACAGAACCAAAGTTTCCTTGCCCATCAACCATCATATAACGCACACTCCAGTGCTGTGCCATACGAACCATAGAATCATATACAGAAGTATCCCCATGTGGGTGATACTTTCCTAAAACCTCTCCCACAATTCTGGCAGATTTTTTATACATACCAGTTGCTTTAATTCCGAGTTCATACATTCCAAACAAAACCCTTCTGTGCACTGGCTTTAGACCATCTCTTACATCTGGTAATGCTCTTGAAACAATTACTGACATTGAATAATCAATGTATGCAGATTTCATCTGCTCTTCAATGTTAATCGGAATCAACTTTTCTCCGTCTGCCATAGTATATTTTTAGTTAAAAATTAAATGATTTGAGCATTGAAAAACCTTCTTTTTAAGTGCTCTTTCAATGCTGTAATCCTTAAATTATTTATTCATTTTTTTAAAACAAGGCAAGATACTATTTTTCACTCTTTTTAAAAAAATTTTATCGTTGGTTATTGCATAGAGTTATCAACATTTTTTGATAATTTTTATCGCTATTTAATTTGGCTGATTTCCCAGAGTTTTTTACCTTGTTGACACCTTTTAATAGTCAGTATTTTACTATTGACAACTTTTTTGTAATTATCTACAAAAAAAAGGACTAATTTTACAACGCATCAATTTTAGAAAGAAAGAAATATGGACGATAATTTTTCACAAAAAGTCAGAGATGTAATTACATTCAGTAAAGAAGAAGCTCTCCGTTTAGGGCACGAATTTATTGGAACAGAACATCTTTTACTCGGCTTAATAAGAAAAGGAGAAGGAAAAGCAATAGAGATATTAACAGTATTTGATGTTGATTTTATTTTGTTGCGTAAAAAACTAGAGCAATTAAATCCTGTAAATCCTACTTTTACACAAGACACAGACAAACCCAATTTACAACTAACAAGACAGGCGGAAAAAGCTCTAAAAACCACTTTTTTAGAAGCGAAGCTTTACCAAAGTGACGCTATAGACACCGCACATTTATTGTTATGCATTTTAAGAAATGAAAATGATCCGACAACAAAGCTAATTCATAAATACCATATCAATTATGAGGAAACAAAGGCGCTTTATAAACAATTACATGTAGACGATGCTGACCAAGACCTTCCTCTAAATCCGATTGCAGAAACGCCCTCTGAAGATGAATTTGCTTCCGAAAAACCGAACCCTTTTGAGCCGGCTCAAAAAGGAAAAAACTTAAAGAAGTCAAAAACACCCGTCTTAGATAATTTTGGTAGAGATTTAACTGCTTTGGCTGTAAATGGAAAACTAGACCCTGTTGTAGGAAGACAAAAAGAAATTGAACGTGTTTCTCAAATTCTAAGCAGAAGAAAGAAAAACAATCCGATGCTTATTGGAGAACCCGGAGTTGGTAAATCTGCCATTGCGGAAGGTTTGGCGTTGCGAATTGTAGAAAGAAAAGTTTCTAGAATCTTATTTGACAAACGCTTGGTTTCTTTAGACTTAGCTAGCTTAGTCGCAGGTACAAAATACCGTGGTCAGTTTGAAGAACGCATGAAAGCCTTGATGAACGAATTGGAGAAAAATGAAGACATCATTTTATTCATTGATGAAATACACACCATTGTTGGTGCTGGTGGTGCAACGGGTTCTTTAGATGCTTCCAACATGTTAAAACCTGCGCTTGCAAGAGGGGAAATCCAATGTATTGGTGCAACTACTTTGGATGAATTTAGAACAAACATTGAAAAAGATGGTGCATTAGAACGCCGCTTTCAAAAGGTCATTGTTGAGCCAACTTCTGTAGAAGAGACCATTCAAATTTTACAAAATATAAAAAACAAATACGAAGAACATCATCATGTAAATTATACGGATGCTGCCCTTGAAGCCTGTGTGAAATTAACGAACAGATACATGACCGACAGGTACTTGCCCGACAAAGCAATAGATGCTTTGGACGAAGCGGGTTCTAGAATTCATATTACAAATATTGTAGTACCACAACAAGTGTTAGAATTAGAAGCGCAATTGGAAGTGATTAAAGACCGTAAAACAAAGGCAGTCAATGGTCAGAAATATGAAGAAGCTGCGAAACTTCGTGATGACGAAAAGAACATTGAGGCTGCATTAAATTCTGCTCAAAAACAATGGGAAGACGCTTCTAAATTGAACAGAGAAGTTGTGACTGAAGACAATGTAGCGGAAGTTGTTTCTATGATGACAGGAATTCCTGTAAACAGAGTTGCAGAAGCAGAAACAAACAGGTTACACGAATTACCTCAACTCATTAAAGGAAAAATAATTGGACAAGATGAAGCGGTAACCAAAGTAGTGAAAGCAATTCAAAGAAATAGGGTTGGACTAAAAGATCCCAACAAACCGATTGGTTCTTTTATTTTCTTGGGACAAACAGGAGTCGGAAAAACACAGTTGGCAAAGGTTCTAGCTCGTGAATTATTTGATTCTGATGATTCTTTAATTCGAATTGACATGAGTGAATACATGGAAAAATTCGCTATTTCTCGTTTAATTGGTGCGCCTCCAGGATATGTTGGGTATGAAGAAGGAGGACAATTGACCGAAAAAGTACGTAGAAAACCCTATGCTGTCATCTTGTTGGATGAAATCGAAAAAGCGCATCCAGATGTATTCAATATGCTGTTACAGATTTTAGATGACGGACATATAACGGATAGTTTGGGGCGTAAAATTGATTTTAGAAACACCATTATTATCATGACTTCCAATATAGGTTCTCGTCAATTAAAAGACTTTGGTGGCGGGGTTGGTTTTGGTACTTCTTCTAAAACAGCACAGGCAGATGCCCATGCAAAATCAGTTATTGAAGGAGCTTTAAAGAAATCTTTTGCACCTGAATTTTTAAATAGAATAGACGATGTCATCGTTTTTAATGCGCTAGAAAAAGTAGATATTCATGCGATCATAGATATTGAATTATCTAAATTACTCAATAGAATCTTAGATTTAGGCTATACACTAAACTTAAGCGAAAAAGCAAAAGAATACATAGCAGAGAAAGGTTTCGATAAAAAGTATGGCGCAAGACCGCTTAAAAGAGCCATCCAGAAATACATTGAGGATGCTTTGTCTGAAGAAATTGTAAATTCTAAACTTTCGGAAGGCGATACCATTACAATGGAACTGGATGAAAAAGAAGACAAACTCACCATTAGCATTAAAAAAGAGAAGAAAAAACCTGAAATAAGAACAGAAACAGAATCTTAAAAATAACCAACTATCCCAAACAAATTGTTTGGGATATTTTTTTGACCTAAAAAAACCTCAAAATTACTGCGACAAGCAGGTAAAATTGAGAACACATAAAGAACGTACTCAATCTCCTATAAAAGTCCATTCCTCCCGTTACTTCACCAAAAAAAAAATATGTTAACATTTTTTTGGTTCTAAAAATCTATCTTTGGGTAGTACTCCCCCACAAATTTTATCGAAAAACGCTCAAAAGACGAACAAAACTCTTGATTCATACAGCACTAGGAAAAGTTTATATTCTTGAAAATAGTTTTTAATAAAAAATAGAAAGTTTTTTTATGCCCTAATGCCATTATTTTTTAAAAAAAAACTCTGTAATTTCTTAGTTCTTTTTTCCATTCACCGATAGAAAACGACCATTCACCGACAGAAAACGGTCATTCGTCGAATAAATCTCATTTTAATAAAAAAAAGAAAGACCTTTAAGGTTCATTCTCTTGAAATTGTTTGGTAAAAAAAATGAATCGTGTTGCTATAAGCGATATAAAAACAATAGCGTTTATACAAGTGTTAGCAAAAATGTAAAACGAACATTAATCATTAAAACAAACATTATGAAAAAACTCATGATATAGTTGTTGGTATCCGCGAATAAGACGCTTAATTATTTGTTATGTTACAAAATATTCGTTTATTTTTTTTAAGACGCACATCTTATTTAAATTTCATCTCTCTTCTACAAAGTTTAAAAATAGTGGAGACCTAAATCTTTCGTATGGATCTTTACAAAGTTAAATAAAAATCTTACACGATTGTTAAAGCAAAAAAACCTTCCAAAAGGAAGGTTTTTATATCAAATAAAAATTTTTATTTATTCAAATACATTTTACGTCTTGAATATAAATCGTAAAACTGATCGTCTTTTAAACTATCAATAAACAAGATACTTTCTCCTGTAGATTTCATTTCTGGCCCTAACTTCTTGTCAACGTTTGGAAACTTATTAAATGAAAACACGGGTTGCTTAATTGCAAAACCTTCTAATTGAGGGTTAAAATTAAAATCAGTCACTTTACTATGACCCAACATTACTTTAGTTGCATAATTTACATACGGTTCTTTGTATGCTTTTGCAATAAAAGGAACGGTTCTAGAGGCCCTTGGATTGGCTTCAATAATATAGACAATATCATGTTTAACAGCAAACTGAACATTGATCAAACCTACTGTTTTCAACTCTCTTGCAATTGTATAAGTATGGTCTTTAATTTGTTGCATCACAAATTCCCCTAAATTAAAAGCAGGCAAGGTTGCGTTAGAATCTCCTGAGTGAATTCCACAAGGCTCTATATGCTCCATAATACCAATGATATAGACATTTCCATCTGCATCACAAATTGCATCTGCTTCTGCTTCGATTGCCCCATCTAAATAATGATCTAATAATAATTTATTATTTGGCATTCTTCCTAATAAATCGACCACATGAGCCACAAGTTCTTCTTTGTTGATGACAATTTTCATTCCTTGTCCTCCTAAAACGTAAGAAGGTCTCACTAAAATAGGAAAGTCTAATTGATCTGCTAAAACCAGTGCCTCGTCTGCAGTTTCTGCAATTCCAAATTCTGGATAAGGAATGTTATTGTTCTTTAACAAAGTAGAAAAACTTCCTCTATCTTCTGCTAAATCTAAAGCTTCAAAAGAAGTACCAATAATCTTAATTCCGTAATTGGTTAATTTTTCTGCCAATTTTAGTGCGGTTTGCCCTCCTAATTGTACAATAACTCCTTCTGGTTTTTCATGACGAATGATGTCATAAATATGTTCCCAAAAAACAGGCTCAAAATATAATTTATCTGCAGTATCAAAATCAGTAGAAACGGTTTCTGGATTACAGTTAATCATAATGGTTTCATAACCACATTCTGCCGCAGCTAAAACACCATGAACACAACAGTAATCAAACTCAATTCCTTGTCCAATTCTATTCGGTCCAGACCCTAAAACAATGATCTTCTTCTTTGGAGTAACGATACTTTCGTTGGCAATAACAATTTCGCCAGTTGCAGTTTCAATTTCATTTTCAAAGGTGGAATAATAATAAGGCGTTTTCGCTTTAAATTCTGCAGCACAAGTATCTACTAATTTAAAAACACGTTGTACTTTTAATTCTTCTCTTTTGGTATATACTTCACTTTCTAAACAGCTTAACATGTGAGCTATTTGTCTGTCTCCATATCCTTTTTGCTTTGCCTCTAACAATAAATCTCTCTGAATGGTATCAATTGTATAGGTAGAAATTTCTTTCTGTAATTGAAACAATTCTTCGTATTGCTTTAAGTACCACATGTCAATTTTAGTGATCTCATAAATTTGAGTCAGTGGAATTCCAATGGCAATGGCATCATAAATCGCAAAAACACGATCCCAACTTGCGTTGGTTAATTTCTCTATAATTTGGTTATAGTCTGTGTAGCCTTTTCCATCTGCGCCCAAACCATTTCTTTTTATTTCTAAAGATTGTGTCGCTTTGTGCAATGCTTCTTGGAACGAACGTCCAATACCCATGACTTCACCAACAGCTTTCATTTGTAGGCCCAAAGTTCTATCGCAACCTTCAAACTTATCAAAATTCCAACGGGGTATCTTTACAATTACATAATCTAATGTTGGTTCAAACAGCGCGGAAGTAGATTTAGTAATTCCATTTTCTAATTCATCTAAGGTATACCCAATAGCCAATTTTGTAGCCACTTTTGCAATAGGATATCCAGTTGCTTTAGAGGCTAAAGCGGAAGAACGAGAAACACGTGGATTAATTTCAATGGCAATAATATCTTCTTTTTCGTCTGGCGAAACAGCAAACTGCACGTTACATCCTCCTTCAAAATCTCCAATAGAACGCATCATGTGAATTGCCATATCACGCATTTTCTGGTAGGTTTTATCTGACAATGTCATTGCTGGAGCAACAGTAATAGAATCTCCAGTATGAATTCCCATAGGATCCATATTTTCAATAGAACAGATAATAACAACATTGTCATTATTATCTCTCAATAATTCCAATTCATATTCTTTCCATCCCATCATCGCTTTGTCAATCATCACCTCATGGATTGGTGATGCTTCTAAACCGAAACTTAATAATTGATCAAAATCTTCGGTTTTGTATACAACAGAGGCTCCTGCACCTCCAAGGGTGTATGAAGAACGAATAACCAATGGAAAACCAAATTCTTGTGCAATTTCTTTTCCTTTTAAAAAGGAGGTTGCAGTTGCTTGGGGGGCCATTGGCACGCCAATTTTCAACATTAATTCTCTAAATTGTTCTCTATCTTCTGTAACATTAATTGCATCAATATCTACACCAATTAATTTTACATCAAAGTCTTTCCAAATTCCTTTATCATCTGCTTCAATACACAAATTCAATGCAGTCTGTCCACCCATTGTAGGAAGCACAGCATCAATTTGCGGATGTTCTTTTAAAATTTGAATAATGGATTTCGTTGTAAGTGGTAATAAATAAATATGATCAGCCATTGAAGGATCTGTCATAATAGTAGCAGGGTTCGAGTTGATGAGAATAGTTTCTATTCCATCTTCACTTAAAGAACGTAGAGATTGTGAACCAGAGTAGTCAAATTCACAAGCTTGTCCAATAACAATTGGTCCAGATCCGATAATTAAAACTGATTTGAGGTCTTTTCTTTTTGGCATTGTAAGTTGTTGTGTTGTTTAGTTTTACAAAAATAGTTAGTGCTTGGGTATAAAAAAAGGTGTTACTTAAAAAAGTAACACCTAATATATTAACAATTGTTAATCATTTATTTTTTATGTCTAGTTTCACATGAAACAGAAATTTTAGACCTTCCTTTTGCTCTTCTACGAGCTAATACCTTTCTACCGTTAGCAGAAGCCATTCTTTCCATGAAACCATGTTTGTTTCTTCTCTTTCTCTTTGACGGTTGGTAAGTTCTTTTTGGCATTATCTATATTTTTAAATATCTTCTATTATTATTATCGCACAACGTTTTTACATTGTTAAAAGCGTGCGCAAATATACAACTGTTTTTATTTATGGCAAACACTATTTCAAAAAAAAAAAATATTTTTTAAGCAGCAAAAATTATAAATATTTTTATCTTTTTTATTTGTGATAAATTTTAGAGTTAGTACTTTTGCGCAAACCTAATAATACCATGAGTAATACTAAATACGTTTTTGTAACTGGGGGCGTAACATCATCACTTGGAAAAGGAATAATTGCTGCTTCTTTAGCTAAACTATTACAGCAAAGAGGATTTTCTGTCACTATTCAAAAACTAGACCCATATATTAACATTGATCCAGGTACATTAAACCCTTATGAACATGGGGAGTGTTATGTGACCGATGATGGTGCTGAAACGGATTTAGACCTCGGGCATTATGAGCGTTTTTTAAACATTCCGACGAGTCAAGCGAACAATGTTACGACCGGTAAAATTTATCAATCGGTAATTAATAAAGAACGTAAAGGTGAATTTTTAGGAAAAACAGTGCAAGTGATTCCTCATATTACAGATGAAATCAAACGAAGAATTCAAATCTTAGGGGAAACCGGTGATTATGATATTGTTATTACAGAAATTGGTGGAACCGTTGGTGATATCGAATCACTCCCTTATGTAGAAACCGTTAGACAACTCTTGTGGGAAAAAGGGGAAGAAAATGCGATTGTTATTCATTTAACTTTAGTGCCTTATTTAGCTGCTGCTGGTGAATTAAAAACAAAACCAACACAACACTCTGTAAAAATGTTAATGCAAAGTGGGGTTAGTCCAAATATTTTAGTGTGTAGAACAGAACATGAAATTTCTGATGATATCAAACGTAAATTAGCATTATTCTGTAATGTTAAAAAAGAAGATGTCATACAATCGATAGATGCAGAAACAATTTATGATGTTCCAAACTTAATGTTAGCAGAAGGATTAGATGAAGTTGTTTTAAAAAAATTTAAATTATCTAGAGAAAAACAACCGGAATTAAAAGTCTGGAATGACTTTTTAAGAAAACACAAAAACCCAAAATCTCAAGTCGAAGTTGCCTTGATTGGTAAATATATTGAATTACAAGATTCTTATAAATCTATTACAGAAGCATTTATTCATGCTGGCTCCTCAAATGAAACCAAAGTAAAAGTACGTTGGGTACATTCTGAAAGTTTAACTGTTAGTAATTTTGAAGAGAAATTAAAAGGAGTAAACGGAATTTTAGTAGCTCCTGGTTTTGGTGATAGAGGTATTGATGGAAAAATAAAAGCGGTACAATACGCAAGAGAAAACAACATTCCTTTCTTTGGAATTTGTTTGGGAATGCAAATGGCTGTAATTGAGTTTTCTAAAAATGTAATCGGCCTAGAAGATGCTTTTTCTACAGAAATGAAAAGTAACTGTAAACATCCTGTAATCAATCTAATGGAAAGTCAAGAAAAAGTGACTGAAAAAGGGGGGACCATGCGTTTAGGTGCTTGGGATTGTAACCTTATAAAAGAGTCCAAAGCTTTTCATGCGTATCAATCTGAAAATATTAGCGAACGTCACAGACATCGATATGAGTTTAACAACACGTATATAGAACAAATTGAATCTGCAGGTATGAAAGCAACTGGGTTCAATCCAAAAACTGGATTAGTAGAAGTTGTTGAAATTCCTGCACATCCTTGGTTTGTTGGTGTTCAATATCATCCTGAATATAAAAGTACTGTTTTAAAACCGCATCCTTTGTTTGTCGATTTTATCAAAGCAGCTTTAAAATATTCAAAAAAGTAAGGTTCAAATTATAAAACGGAACATTCTTTGAACTATTAATAGCTATATAATATAAAGCAGTAAAATCATAGTAAAGCTGCTTTTTCACTACATTTGTCGCGTTTTTATCAAATTATTTGATTGACTTAATGACAAAATGACATCTCAAAACAACAATGGAACAAAAAAAATTCGACATCAATTCTTTTATAGGAATGATTTTATTAGGAGGTATTTTATTATACTGGATGAACTCCAATAAAACTGATGAAACAACTGACACAGAAATAAAAACCGAGCAAGTTGTCTCAACATCAAAAAACACAACCAACACGAATACCGAAAACAAGCCTGTTTTTGAAAGTGATTCTCTAAAACAAATTGCATTCAATAATAAATTGGGACTTTTTGCTCATAGCGCCATCAATGGAGTCGATGGAACTTCCATTTTAGAAAATGAATTGGTAAAATTGACGATTAATAATAAAGGGGGACAAATTATTGAAGCTCAAATTAAGAATTATAAAACACATGATTCTTTACCTTTATATATGATAAAAGACAAGAACGCGTCTTTTAATATCAATTTTGGCACCACAGACAATAGAATTTTAAATACCAAAGATTTATTCTTTGAACCTACAATTTCTAAAAACGGAGAAAGCACCATCATTTCGATGAAATTAAAAGTAGCTGATTCTCAATTTTTGGAATATCGATATGAAATGAAACCTAATGATTATATGGTGAATTTCGCGGTTCGTTCTCAAGGTTTAAGTACTGTTATTAATTCTTCGAACCCAATTAATTTAGATTGGTCATTAAAAGGGTATCGACACGAAAAGAGTTTGAAAACGGAGAATACAATGTATTCTTATTATTATTTTAAAACAGAAGGTGAAGTTGACTATTTAAATGCAGGAAAATCAGACATCATAAATAATGTGGATTGGGTTGCTTACAAACAGCATTTTTTTACATCAAATTTATTAACTGACACCCCTTTTAATAATGCAACTGTTACTGCTACAGACCTAGTTAAAAATGAAGAAATTGATACGGTATACACAAAACTTTATGAATTAAAAACTCCTTTAACGCTCTCAAATGGAGAATTAAATTATAATATGAAATGGTTTTATGGACCCAGTGATTACAACTTATTAAAGACATTTGAAGGAACCAATTTAGAGGAAACTGCAGATTTAGGATGGGGTATTTTTGGGTTCTTAAACAGGACTGTATTTTATCCTGTATTTAATTTCTTGAAAGGGTTCTTATCAAACTTTGGACTGATCATTATTCTTATGACTATTGTTGTTAGAATCATCATGTCTCCTTTGGTATATAAATCGTATTTGTCAAGTGCAAAAATGAAGGTAATTAGACCTGAATTAACGGCCTTAAACGAGAAATACCCTGGAAAAGAAAACGCAATGAAGCGTCAACAAGAAACCATGGCGATTCAGCGAAAAGCTGGCGTAAGCATGCTTTCTGGTTGTATTCCAGCCTTACTGCAAATGCCCGTGTTTTTTGCATTGTTTAAGTTTTTTCCAACAAACTTAGCTTTAAGGCAAGAAGGCTTTTTATGGGCTCCAGACTTATCTTCTTACGATATAATTTTCAATCTCCCTTTTAACATTCCTTTCTATGGAGATCACATTAGTTTGTTTCCAATTTTAGCTTCCGTTGCTATTTTCTTTTACATGAAAATGAATCAGAGTCAGCAAGCAAATATGCAAGCACCAACACAGGAAGGCATGCCAGACATGGGGAAAATGATGAAGTATATGATCTACTTGTCTCCCGTTATGATGTTGTTTTTCTTTAACAACTATGCAAGTAGTTTAAGTTTATATTACTTTGTTTCTAACTTGCTAACAATTGGAATTATGCTAGTCATTAAGAATTATGTAATTGATGAAGATAAAATTCATGCGCAAATAGAAGAAAACAAAAAGAAACCAGAAAAAGTGAAGAGTAAGTTTCGACAAAAAATTGACACTGCAATGAAACAAGCACAAGAACAACAAGCACAACAAAAGAAGAAATAAGCCATTAGCAAATGATAAAAAAAATCCAAAACGTACTGTTTTGGATTTTTTTTTACAAAACATTGAAGTATTCCCCAATTATATATCACACCATTTCTAGTTTAAAATTACACATGAAAATGAATGATAAAAGTATGACTATTTATACAATACATATTTTTTTCTAATTTTTTTAAACGCTTCTAAATCCGTTTTCCAACTATTTCTAATTGCGCTTTCAGAGACCCCTTGTTCTATTTGTTGTTGCAACTTTTTTGTTCCTGCCAACTTCGTGAAGAAACTTTTAAAAAAATCTTTAGAAGCCATTTGATTGTATGCTTTTATTATATAGGATAAATCCAAAGCATTCAAGCTTTTAGTCTCTTGTAAGTTTTCACCAAAACAAATTTTTCCTTGATGTTTTGGATATTTTGCACCTTCATTGGATTTTGGTGTAAAAGTGAAATCGCTTTTCGCAAAAAATGGAGCCCCATAAATCTGAAATTGCATTGCTGTTCCTCTACCTACAGAAACTTCCGTACCTTCAAAAAAACAGAGACTAGGATAAAGGTTAATGCTTTTGTCATTAGGCAAATTGGGAGAGGGTCTTATTGACAAACTATAAGTAGTTTGATGTGTATAATTTTCTAAAGGAATTACTTTTAAATCACATTGAATTCCGTTTTTGAGCCATTTTTCTCCGTTAATCATTTGTCCATATTCACCAATTGTCATTCCATATACAACAGGTACTTTGTGCATTCCCACAAAGCTTTTATAAGGAGCTTCTAAGACGGGTCCGTCAATATAATGTCCATTGGGATTCGGTCTATCAAGAACAATCAGTTGGATCCCCAATTCTGCACAAGCCTCCATTACATAATGTAAAGAAGAAATGTAAGTATAAAAACGTGCTCCTACATCTTGAATATCAAAAACAAGAACATCAATTCCTTTTAATTGGGCTGAAGAGGGTTTCTTGTTTTTTCCATAGAGAGAAACTAAAGGTAATTTCGTTTTTTTATCCAATCCATCTAAAATCGTTTCGCCAGCATCTGCCTTCCCTCTAAAACCATGTTCTGGTGCAAATACTTTTTTTACAGTAATGCCCTTATAATTATCCAAGTAATCTACCAAATGAAACGTTTTCCCTTTCTTCTCCTTATTATCAGAAGTGGCTGCTTTAACTGGTAAAACATACAATTCAGATGTTTGATTCGCGACAATTGCAATATTTTTGTCTTTTAAAAGATGGAGATATAAATCAGTTCTTTCAGCACCCATTCTAATACTTACTTTGTCCTTTATGAAACGTTCATTTTTTAATATAGAATCTTTAAGACTCTTTTTTTGAGCACAAGAAATCAGCTGAAAATTCAGCAGTAGAAATAATAATAAATATGTACTTTTGAAAGGTTTAAAATCGATCATAGTTTGAATTACGAGTTATTTATTGCAAAACGCGTTATTAGTGGCAAAAAGTATAAAAATAGCATTTCATCGCCAATAATAAAAATTGGAATCACTGCAATTGCGTTAGGAATTATTATTATGCTTGTTGCTGTTGCAACTGGGGCTGGTCTGCAATACAAAATTCGTGATAAAATGGCGGGGTTTAAAGGGCATGTGCAAATTGTCAATTACGATACTAATAATTCTGATATATCAACAGTACCCATCAAAAAGAATCAAAATTTTTACCCGAAATTTGAGGGAATATCAGGGATTAAAAACATTCAAGTTTATGCTAATAAATTTGGAGTTTTAAGAACTAAAACTGACTTTGAAGGGATTTTATTTAAAGGAGTTTCTACAGATTATGATTGGACTTTCTTTAAGGAATATTTAATTGCTGGAAAAACCCCTGATTTGAAACAAGAAAGAACCAAAGAAGTCTTATTATCTCAGACGATTATAAATCGGTTGCAACTAAAATTAAACGACACTATTTTAGCTACTTTTAGAAAAACAGCAACGAGTAAATTACCTTCAAATAGAAAATATACTATTGTTGGAATTTACAATTCTGGTTTTGCCGAATTCGACAAAACGATGATGATAGGGGATCTTAGAGAAGTGCAAAACCTAAACAAATGGTCAGAAAATGAAGTTGGTGGTTTTGAAGTCATTTTAGAAAGTTTTGATGATATTGAAGTAAAAGGAGCAGAAATTTATAGTCAAATCGGTGCTACTTTAAATAGTAAAACAATTTTGGAAAACTACCCTACAGTGTTTGAATGGATTCAACTTTTTGACAACAATGTGTGGTTTATTATTACCATTATGGTCCTCGTTGCTAGCATCAATATGATAACTGCCCTACTCGTTTTAATTTTAGAACGTGTACAAATGATTGGTATTTTAAAAGCATTGGGAAGCACAAACACCAGCATCCGAAAAATATTTTTATACAACGCAAGTTACCTTATTGTCAAAGGACTTTTTTGGGGAAACGTTGTCGGACTATTCGGTATTTTCATCCAGTATTATTTTAAAATAATCACACTGAACCCTGAAACGTACTATGTAACAACAATGCCTGTTTACATTTCTTTTACCTATATTCTAATACTTAATATTGGTACATTAATCATCTCATTTGCAATCCTAATTATCCCTTCTTATATCATCACAAAAATTCAGCCTTCAAAAGTGATTAAGTTTGCTTAATTAAAAAATAGTATGCTCTTTTTAATCAAATCAACTTTAAAAAAATATATTTTAGGACAAAATTGTAAAGTCATTCCATAAAAAACCAACAACTAAAAAGCCATCTTTTAAAAGATGGCTTTTATCAATTAACTAAATTAAATAACATACAAAAAAAGACAGATTATGAGATTGTCTTGTTGTTTTATAATTGCAAGTAATGTGCCAAAATCTTTATAAAAACTCTTTTTTAGATATATTTAACATACCAAACCTAGTTTCTTCTCTTTTTAACTTTAGAAACCATAGGTAGCTTCTTTTTTAAGGTTTCTACTATCGCATACGCTGCAGGACAAACTGCTGTATTTGCAACTGTTAAATCAGAAATATTTATAAACTTTTTTCTATTTGTGTGTGGGTATTCTGCACATGCTTTTGGGCGAACATCATAAATAAAACAGCTATTATCCGATGCATCAAAAAAAGAACAAGGTGCTGTCTTTAACACCATAAAATCGTCTTCATCTCTTTCTAAATACTGACTTTGAAAATCTGCAACTTTCATTTTTAAATGCTTAGATATACGCTCAGTATCTTTATCTGTAAAAATAGGACTTGTAGTTTTACAACAATTTCCACAATCTAAACAATCTGTTTTTTTAAACTCAGCATCATGGATCTCTTGGACAATATAATCAAAGTTTTTGGGGACTCTTTTTTTTACATTTGCAAAGTATTTAAGACTTTCTTTCTTCGCTTCCTTAGCTAATTTTGGGAGTTGTTCCAAACGTTTTTCCATACTGCAAAAATACAATTATTCTTCACCAAAAATCCTTCAAAAAAACAAATAAAAAAATGTAGTTTTGTATTTCAATTTTTCAAGATTAAATGAAGATACAAAACATCATAGAAACCAACATTAAAGAAGGTTTTTTAGCGATATATAATATAGAAATTCCAACAGTAGAATTTCAAGCGACCAGAAAAGAATTTGAAGGAGATATCACTGTTGTTGTATTTCCTTTATTGCGTTACAAAAAAGGAAATCCTGTTCAAATTGGGGAAGATTTAGGAAAATATATTGTAGCAAATGTTTCTGAAATTATAAATTACAACGTTGTAAAAGGCTTTTTAAACCTAGTGGTTGATGATGCATTTTACACAAATTTCTTCAATACGATCTATTCAAATTCATCGTATGGTTTTGTGGCTCCAAAAATGGAGGAAAAAGCAATGATGGTAGAATACTCATCACCAAACACCAATAAACCTCTACACTTAGGGCATGTTCGTAATAACTTATTGGGATATGCTGTTGCTGAAATCTTAAAAGCTGCTGGTAAAAAAGTCTACAAAACACAGATTATTAACGACAGAGGAATTCATATTTGTAAATCAATGTTAGCTTGGGAGAAGTTTGGTCATGGAGAAACTCCAAAATCTTCAAGCTTAAAAGGTGACAAATTAGTTGGAAATTACTACGTAAAGTTCGACCAAGAATATAAAAAAGAAATAGGCAACTTAGTTGCATCTGGTCTTTCTGAAGAAGAAGCTAAAAAACAAGCTCCACTTATATTAGAAGCGCAACGAATGTTGTTAAAATGGGAAGCTGGAGACGAACAAGTCATTGACTTGTGGAAAAAGATGAATGCTTGGGTTTATGAAGGTTTTGATGTTACTTACAAAAATATGGGAGTGGACTTTGATACCTTATATTATGAAAGTAACACGTATTTATTAGGGAAGGATGTGGTTGCACAAGGAATCGAAAAAGGCATCTTCTACAAAAAAGAAGATGGTGCTGTTTGGTGTGATTTAACAGAAGAGGGGTTGGATGAAAAGATTGTATTACGTTCTGATGGAACCGCAGTGTATATGACGCAAGATATTGGGACAGCCATTCAACGTGTAAAGGATTATGCAGATGTTGGTGGTATGGTTTACACAGTTGGTAACGAGCAAGATTATCATTTTCAAGTGTTGTTTTTAATCTTAAAAAAATTAGGCTTTGATTGGGCAAAACAATTACATCATTTAAGCTACGGAATGGTAGATTTACCTTCTGGAAAAATGAAATCTAGAGAAGGGACTGTGGTAGATGCAGATGATTTAATGGTAGAAATGACCACAACTGCAAAAGAAATATCTGAAGAATTAGGGAAATTAGATGGATATTCTGACCAAGAGAAGAATGAATTATACAAAACGATTGGCTTAGGGGCTTTAAAATATTTTATTTTGAAAGTAGATCCAAAAAAGAGAATTTTGTTTGACCCAAAATCTTCTGTAGATTTTCAAGGAAATACAGGCCCTTTTATTCAATATACCTATGCAAGAATTCGGTCTATTATTAGAAAAGCAACTTTTGATTACTCTAAATCAGTAACGATTGATCTACATGAAAAAGAAAAAGAATTAATAAAACAATTGGAAATCTATCCTGAAATGGTGCAACAAGCAGCTGCAAATTATTCACCAGCAATTATTGCGAATTACACCTATGATTTGGTCAAAGAATTTAATTCTTTTTATCAAAACGTATCTATTTTAGGAGAAGAAAATCAAGATAAAAAAGTATTTAGAGTACAATTAGCTGAAAAGGTAGCCAGTACTATAAAAGCTGCATTTTTATTATTGGGAATTCAGGTTCCTGAGAGAATGTAAAAATGATTGACAGGTACATAAGCATTAGTAAGGGAGTGGTTAGTAGGAGGAAAAAAATAAAGGAAAGCCATTTAAACGTATCTGCGTTAGTCAGGCGTGAAAAAAAATGATTCATTTTTGTATTCATAACGTAAGAATCAATAAATTTGTAAAAAAATAAAATAAATTATTAATAATAAAAGGTTTTTAATCTTTTCATATTAAATCTTTAAATAGCATTATGAAATACGACATCATTATCATAGGAAGTGGACCTGGAGGATACGTTACAGGAATTAGAGCTTCTCAATTAGGGTTTAAAGTTGCCATTGTAGAAAAGGAATCTTTAGGCGGAATTTGTTTAAACTGGGGATGTATTCCTACAAAAGCATTATTAAAATCTGCTCAAGTATATGATTATTTAAAACATGTTGATCAATATGGTTTGAAAGCGGAAGCGATCGATAAAGATTTTGATGCCGTTATTAAAAGAAGTCGTGGTGTTGCAAATGGAATGAGCAAAGGTGTTGCCTTTTTGATGAAGAAAAACAAAATCGATATCATTGATGGTTTTGGTAAAGTGCAGACGGGTAAAAAAGTTGCAGTTACTTCAGAAGATGGATTAGTCACTGAATACAGTGCTGACAATATTATTATTGCCACGGGTTCTCGTTCTAGAGAATTACCAAATTTACCACAAGATGGTGTAAAAGTAATTGAATACAGAAAAGCAATGACCTTACCAAGTCAACCAAAATCTATGATTGTTGTAGGTTCTGGAGCTATTGGTGTAGAGTTTGCGCATTTCTATAACACAATGGGTACAGAAGTTACTATTGTAGAATATATGCCAAATTTAGTTCCTGTAGAAGATATTGATATTTCAAAACAATTTGAAAAATCTATTAAAAAAGCAGGAATAACCGTAATGACAAATGCTTCTGTAGAGGCTGTTGACACATCTGGCGAAGGGGTTGTTGCCACAGTTAAAACGAAAAAAGGGGAACTGAAATTAGAAGCGGATATTTTATTATCTGCAGTGGGTATCAAATCAAATATCGAAAATATCGGTTTAGAAGATGTTGGAATTATTGTTGATAGAGACAAGATTTTAGTAAACGATTTTTATCAAACAAATATTCCTGGTTATTATGCAATTGGTGATGTCGTTCCTGGTCAAGCATTAGCACATGTTGCTTCTGCAGAAGGAATTACTTGTGTAGAAAAGTTAGCAGGCCTAGATACTGAACCAATTGATTATGGAAACGTTCCTGGTTGTACGTATGCAACTCCAGAAATTGCTTCTGTGGGTTTAACAGAAGCAAAAGCGATTGAAGCTGGTTACGAATTAAAAGTGGGCAAATTTCCTTTTTCTGCATCAGGTAAAGCAGCGGCTGCAGGTACTACTGATGGTTTTGTAAAAGTGATTTTTGATGCAAAATATGGAGAATGGTTAGGTTGTCATATGATTGGTGCAGGAGTTACAGATATGATTGCTGAAGCAGTTTTAGGCCGCAAATTAGAAACAACTGGTCATGAAGTTTTAAAAACAATTCATCCACACCCAACAATGAGTGAAGCAGTTATGGAAGCAGTTGCAGATGCATATGACGAAGTAATTCACTTATAAGAATATATATTTTAATCGAAAAATTGAAAACCTTACCTTTCCTGGTAAGTTTTTTTTTATTTGACTTACATATAAAATGATCCCTGCCCCATAAATGTTCCAATCTAAAAAAAAATGATCACTAACAAAAAGAAATTTTAAAAGGCATTTTAAAATTGTTTGTTGCTTGGGTCTTTATCGGAATTTTGAAGTAATATGATTTTATAATAGCCATCGTTCTTGCAATAAAAATTCTTCATAATATTTACAATGAAATCATTCAACCAACAAACAAAAATTGGTTGTTATTGATAGGGATGCTTCTTACTGGTTTTGGAGGAATTGTTGGCGAAACCTGGGGAGTAACAAAGGGATACTGGGGATACCATAAAGTGATAAGGCAATTACCATTATGGTTGCCTTTTGCATGGATACTTGCTTTCCATTACTTATATAAACTGGAACGGAATTTAATTCCTTTACTAACTCATAAAGCACAAAAGAACAAAGTTGTTTTAGCAATTATTTTGGCGTTACTCTTACCTGCTTTTGGGGAAGTAATTACAACATATTTAGGCGTTTGGAACTATTACTGTCCTTATCAAATCATAGGGATTCGTATATATACATTTGTTTGCTTGGTTTTTGTTCACATGTTCGTTTATACTATTTTACACTTTGTTTGAAAAAACATATAGAATTGATGATGTAGTTTTTAATTAATTATTGCATGAAGATTCAAAAAAACAAACAGAGGTTCACGAATTATTGTGTGTTTCTAAGCCAGATGATAGCTGGAATACTACCGACTGCAAACTGTCTACTAAAACCTCCAAGCAACAATCCTAGTTACTTTATTTCCTTGATGCATCGGAATGATTTTAAATTCTTGCACTCCTAATTTCTTGGAAGACTTTTCTAAACTTTTTACATTTTCTTTCTTAGAAACTAAACTTGTAAACCATTTACTACTTTTAGGAAACAAAGAACTTTCATAGAGATAGTTATGCAAAAAGGCTTTTTCACCTCCAACATACCAAAGCTCATTATTATTTCCTGCAAAATTTCTAATAGCGTTATTTCCTAAATTTCTAGATTTTCTACCATTCGCACCTTGTGCTTCCTCTGCCGACTTATAAAAAGGCGGGTTACACATTGTTGCAGAAAAAGAATCATCGTCTTTTAAAATTCCTTTTAAAATTTGTTCTTCTTTCAATTGTTGACGCAATTCAATTTTTGAATCAAATTTATTGTCGTCCATAATATCTTGGGCAACATCTAGAGAATCTATATCAATATCAGTAGCTACAAAATTCCAATTGTAGGTTGCAATTCCTAATAATGGATAAATTACAGTGGCACCAGTACCAATATCTAAGATCTTGATATTTTCTTCAGAAGAAAGTAAGTCTGCCAAATAATGAATATAGTCTAAACGTCCAGGAATTGGTGGACACAAATTCTTCGCAGGAAAGTTCCAACATGAAATTTTTTCAAAAGAAAACAGTAACGCTTTATTCAATTCTCTTACAGCCTCAGGATTCGAAAAATCTATGGTCACAGTATCAAACTGGTTTTTGGCGACAAACCCTTTTAGTAATGGATTTACGAGAATTAACGCATCAAAATCATACCCTTTATTAAAGTTGTTTTTTGGATGTAAACCTTTTTCTTTCATTCTAATTCTAGTACTGTAAACTCTAATTTCAAAGGTTTTAAAGCACCTTTTATCGCTTTTAGATAAGAAGCCCCATACTTCAAATAAGATTCGGAAAAATTACGTTGGCGCTCTTCTAAACTTTGGTTTGGCAAAATCTCATTTTGAAGTTGAATAATTCTTTCAACCAACTCTTTTTGTCTTTTTTTCTCAGCTTTTAAAAAACGTTTTTTTAAATTCTCTAGACCTTTAACTTGTTTTCTCTTTTGTGCATCTACTGCTTTTAGAAAAGAAATATCTGTTTGTTTTGCAACCGCTTCCAACTCAGAAAACTGTTTTTCTAGGAATTGAATTTTTTCATCAAAGTTAACTTTAATGTCAGCATTTTTAATTATTTTTTTTGATAATAAATCATGTTGATTTAAAAATAATTCTTCAAAAGATATCTTGAGTCTTTTCAATTTGTTTCCTTGTTTTTTTGAAACTACTTGTACAGAATTTCGCAACAACAAAACAGGATATGGAATTGCTACTTCTTCAAAATATTCTTTTAAAGCTAACCAATAAGCAATTTCTCCTCCTCCCCCTACATAGCAAATGTTTGGCAAAACGACCTCTTGATACAAAGGTCTCATAATTACGTTTGGAGAAAATACAGTTGGATTTTCATCAAGTTCTTTTAAAATTTCAGCTTTAGAAAAAGTAATTTTGGTCATGTTTACTTTGTAAATTCCGTCTTCAAAAAGAATGCGTTCTCTAAAATCCTTGCCTAAATAAAATAAATTGATTGCTCTTGGGTTTGCTTGAATTTTATAATTTTTCTCTAAATCTGTAATTGTTTTTGAAACGGATTTAAAAGAGGTTTGATTTTCTAATTCGTCTTTTATAATTGGCTGAAATAATTGTTTTAGGTTAGCATCATCTCCATCAATAATAACCAAACCATATTCACCAAATAATTCATTGACAATAAAACGTGTTGCATTCGCTAAATTATCATGTTTCAAATACGCATCAGAAAATAATTTTTGAATAAATAATGCGTTCTTAGAATTCCCTAAATGTTCAGAAAACACTTCTAAAACAGCTGCCAATCCTTTAGTTGAAAATCGACCAACAGCCCCTCCTTTTTTTCTGTCCCATAATACTTTTTTTCCTTCAAAATTAAAATAATTAATTTCTTCAAAATCATGATCTTCTGTCGCCATCCAATACATGGGTACAAAATTTTTCTCTGGAAATTTTGTAGATAATTCTTCACACAAATTAATCGTAGAAAGAATTTTATAAAGAAAATATAAAGGTCCTGTAAATAGGTTTAATTGGTGGCCGGTAGTTACAGTAAAGGTGTTTTTTTCTTTTAAAATTTTAATATTTATATCTGTTTTTTTAGAAATCTTAAAATTTTGACATTGCCTTTTTAACGCAGCAACCAATACCAATCTTGACGATAAAGGAAATGACTGCTGTTTCTCTTTTATCTGATTACCAAAACCGGTAATATCTGGAAAGTTATTATAAAATGGTTGTATAGATTCCTTCTTCTCTATATAATCTAACATTGTTTTAGAGAAAAATCCAGTTGTTTTAAAAGGAATCTGTGTTGCTTTCATATTCAATGAAAAATTAGATTTTTTTGAGAACAATCAGCAGTAGAAATAAAATTCATTTTGTTTGATTAGTTTTTGATAAAAATACGAATAATTTCGCCTTCGTCGTGAAGAAAATTTAATCTTAAAGAAAAAGCCGTTCGCGAAAGTTAGCTCTTAGGATTTCATCAATGACAGGCGCTAATACAGTTTAAAAACTGGCTAAATTGGTGTCTATTTGGATTATTATTTTACAGGAGTTCCATACAAATCATAATCTCCAGCTTCATGAATTTCTATCTCTATAAATTCCCCTATTTTTATGTAATGTTCTTTTGCATCGACGAGTACATCATTATCTACATCTGGAGAATCAGATTCTGTTCTTCCGTAAAAATATTCGCCATCTTTTCGATCAAACAAACACCTGAAATTTTTTCCCACCTTTTGTTGATTCAATTCCCAAGAAATTTGAGATTGAACTTCCATGATCTCATTGACTCTTTTAAATTTTACTTCAGCAGGAACATCGTCTTCTAAAACATAAGCTCCCGTATTTTCTTCGTGAGAATATTCAAAGGCACCTAAACGTTCAAAACGCATTTCTTCTACCCAATCTTTCAACTCTTGAAACATGGCTTCTGTTTCTCCTGGATACCCAACAATTAGGGTCGTTCTTATCGCCATTTCTGGAACAGCCTCCCTAAATTTATGAATTAACGCCGTTGTTTTTTTATGGGTTGTTCCACGTTTCATCGACTTTAATAACGCTGTATTAATGTGTTGCAGAGGAATGTCTAAATAATTGCATACTTTAGGTTCTCGCTTCATTACCTCTAAAACATCCATTGGAAAACCTGTAGGAAATGCATAATGCATACGAATCCATTCAATTCCGTCTACTTTTGCTAATGCTTCTAACAATTGAGCTAAAGCTCTTTTCTTATAAATATCAAGTCCGTAATAGGTTAAATCTTGTGCGATGAGCATGATTTCTTTAATTCCTTTTCCAGCTAATTTTGTTGCTTCTATAACAATATCCTCAATAGGGGTTGATACGTGTTTTCCTCTCATTAAAGGAATAGCACAAAACGAACAAGGCCTGTCGCAACCTTCAGCAATTTTTAAATATGCATAATGTTTTGGTGTAATTGTTAAGCGTTCCCCAATTAACTCATGCTTATAATCGGCTTCTAAAACCTTTAATAAATTTGGCAAATCATGGGTTCCAAAATACTGATCTACATTTGAAATTTCCTTTTCTAAATCTGGCTTATAACGTTCACTTAAACAACCAGAAACAAATACTTTATCAATTTCACCAGCTTCCTTCCTTTTCGCATAATGCAAAATAGTATCAATACTTTCTTCTTTCGCTTTCCCTATAAATCCGCAGGTATTGATAACAACAATATTTCCATCATCTTCTGGGTCTTCATGAACAACGTTTTTTCCATTAGCTTTTAACTGTCCCATTAACACTTCACTATCGTAAATGTTCTTTGAACAACCTAAAGTAACAACGTTGATCTTATTTTTTGTGATGGTTTTTGTACGCATATCTTTTATTTCTAGGTGCAAATATACAGCTTAATTCGTCTTTGTACCTAAAGTTTTAAGAGGTATATAGACTCCTTATTGCGATCTTTTATGGTTTGTAATTGTACTTAGAGCTTATAAGAAAGAACTGTTAGTTCTTTGAAAAAATGCTAAAATAGGGGAGAAAATAAAAACCTAAAAAAACTTAAAAATTCCAAACGTTTTGAAAGTTTAAAGGTGAAAAAATTTAAAAATCTTGGTGTACATCCCAAGCTTCTATAATATCTTTTAAGGTTTTAATGAATAGGCCTCCCAAAGCACCATTTACGACTCTATGGTCATAAGAATGGGAAACAAACATTTTTTGTCTGATACCTATAAAATCTCCTTCAGAGGTTTCAATCACTGCAGGTACTTTTCTAATGGCTCCCAAAGCGAGAATAGCAACTTGTGGTTGGTTTATAATAGGTGTTCCCATCACAGAACCAAAACCACCTACATTGGTAACTGTATAGGTCCCATTTTGAATTTCGTCAGGTTTTAAAGCATTATTTCTTGCCCTGTTTGCTAAGTCATTTACTGCTTTGGTCATGCCCACTAAATTAAGCTGATCTGCATTTTTAATTACAGGAACAATTAAATTTCCATCAGGTAAAGCAGCAGCCATTCCTAAATTAATATGTTTCTTTTTAATGATGGTATCACCATCAATAGCAATATTAATTAAAGGATATTTTTTAATGGTAGTTGCAATTGCTTGCATAAATATCGGAGTAAAAGTCAACTTCGCCCCTTCTCTTTTTAAAAAAGCATCTTTAACCCTAGCCCTCCATTTTACAACATTTGTTACATCAATTTCTATAAATGATTGCACATGAGCAGAAGTTTGAATAGAATCTATCATGTGTTTTGATATCATTTTACCCATTCTACTCATTTCAATAATTTCATCGCCACCATTTACCGAAACAGGCACCGCTTTCGGAGTCGTTTCATAAACTTGGTTTGAAATTTCATTTTTAGAAGGAATTAAATTTGATATTGATTGAGCCGTTGTATTTCTAGTTTCTAAGTAAGATAATATGTCTACTTTGGTGACTCTACCCTCTTTTCCTGAGCCAGTAATTGTTTCTAGTTCAGAGATAGAGATGCCTTCTGTTTGAGCAATATTTCTCACTAGAGGAGAGTAAAATTTACCTGAATCAGACGTTTTTTCAATTGGAATAGAAACAGTTTCAACAGCCTTTTCTATTGTTTTTTCAACTGCTAACAGCTCATCTGATAAATTCGCATCATTATCTGTAGCATCTTCGATGCTTGCCTCTTCTCCCTCTACCTCTATTACTGCAATTATTTCTCCAACAGCTACCACATCATCTTTTTGAAACAAAACCTCTATTAAAGTTCCTGTTACTTCAGATGGAACTTCAGAATCTACTTTATCTGTAGCAATTTCAACAACTGTTTCATCTAATTCAACGATATCTCCAACTTCTTTTAACCAAGAAGTTATTGTTGCTTCTGCAACACTTTCTCCCATTTTCGGTAACTTCAATTCAAATCTCGCCATTGCTCTCCATTTTACAGAATGCAAAAATACTAAAAATCGTTGATTTCTTTATCTTTTTAGCGCTGAAAAATAAAGAAAAAAAAAGGAGGTTTTTACAGTTTTCTTAAAAAAATAAGTATATGGTATTGATTTAATAAATAAACACACTTTATAAGTGGATAGATGCTAATTACATAATTAAACCCAATCTTTAGGTTTTGCCAATACTTTTAATAATTTGGCTTCTTCAGAATTTTCTTTTGGTTGATGTTTGTATTTCCACTGAACAATTGGAGGTAAACTCATTAAAATACTTTCTATTCTACCATTTGTTTTAAGTCCAAAAAGAGTACCTCTATCATGTACCAAATTGAATTCTACATAGCGCCCTCTTCGAACTTCTTGCCAATCTTTATTTGATTTAATAAATGAAATCTCTTTTCTTTTTTCAACAATAGGAACATATGAATCTAAAAAACTGTTTCCAACTTCCGTTACAAAATTGAATCTATCATCCATTGAAAATTCATCCGTTTCCTTTAAATAATCAAAGAACAAGCCTCCAATACCACGGGCTTCTTTTCTGTGTAAATTCCAAAAATAAGTATCACAGGTTTCTTTAAACTTTTGATGAAATTCTGGGTGGTACTTGTCACAGGCCGATTTACAAACCGTATGAAAATGACGCGCATCTTCCTCAAACAAATAATAAGGTGTTAAATCTTGACCTCCGCCAAACCATTGGCTTACGATATTTCCTGCTTTATCATACATTTCAAAATATCGCCAATTTGCATGAACCGTGGGCACAAAAGGATTTTTTGGATGCAAGACCAAACTCAAACCACAGGCAAAAAAGTCGGCGTCCGACACACCTAGATTTTCTTGTAACGTTTCTGGGAGTTTCCCATGTACAGCAGAAATATTTACGCCACCTTTTTCAAAAATTGCTCCATTTTCAATGACACGTGTTCTTCCTCCGCCTCCTTCTTCTCTTTTCCAAATGTCTTCTTCAAAACTTGCCAATCCATCAATTGCTTCTAATTTAGAAGTAATTTGGTCTTGTAAATTTTCTATGTATGCGTAAAATTTATTCTTCATTCTTTTAGCTGCTAAATAGGTGCGTTAGCGATTGAAATGACATCCTTTTTGCCTTTTTAGGGAAAAAGATATAATGGAAAGCGCGACCTCTAGGTAACGCACAAAATAATAATATTCTTTTAAAAAACTTTATACTCCTTTACCGCATCAACAAATGCTTTGGCATTTTCTAAAGGAATATTCGGTAAAATTCCATGGCCTAAATTTACAATATATCTGTCTTTGCCAAATTCGTTAATCATTTGGTGTACCATTTTCTTTATTTCTGCTGGCGGAGACAACAATCTTGAGGGATCAAAATTACCTTGTAAAGTAATATTTCCTCCTGATAAATAACGTGCATTTCTTGCAGAACAAGTCCAATCTACACCAAGAGCTGATGCACCTGATTTTGCCATGTCATTCAATGCAAACCAACATCCTTTTCCGAAAGCAATCACAGGAGTTTCGTCTTTTAAGGCATTAATAATTTGCTGAATGTATTGCCAAGAAAATTCTTGATAATCTACCGGAGACAACATTCCTCCCCAAGAATCAAATATTTGAACGGCGTTGACACCTGCTACAACTTTTGCTTTTAAATATGCAATTGTAGTATCTGTTATTTTTTGTAACAAACGGTGAGCTACAACAGGATTTGTAAAACATAATTCTTTTGCTTTATCAAAGTTCTTTGAACCTTGCCCCTGAACACAATAGCATAAAATAGTCCAAGGTGAACCTGCAAAACCAATTAAAGGAATCTCATCATTTAGTTTTTCTTTGGTTGCTTTTATCGCTTCCATCACATACCCTAAAGAGGTATGCACATCTGGGACAATTACGCGGTCTAAATCTTTTTGATTGCGAATAGGATTTTGTAAATATGGTCCAAAATTTGGTTTCATTTCCACTTCAATATTCATAGCTTGTGGAATTACTAAAATATCTGAAAACAAAATAGCCGCATCCATTCCGTATCTACGAATTGGTTGCACCGTAATTTCTGAGGCCAATTCTGGTGTTTGACAACGTGTAAAGAAATCATATTTCTTTTTGATTACCTGAAACTCTGGCAAATATCTTCCTGCCTGACGCATCATCCAAACAGGTGGTCTGTCTACCGTTTCTCCTTTTAAGGCTCTTAAAAATAAATCGTTTTTTATCATGATTTAGCTTTTAACTATTGGTTGTTTGCTATTTTATAATCTATTTATTAATCCGTTGAATATTTTAGTATCTTTTTCAATTAGGAGCAAAAAAGTTAAAAACTAATTGCTACTTTTTCCATTGCTTTATCAACTGCCTTTGCTATTTTTTTAATATCACTGTTTGAAATTGCGGATGACAAAAACCAAGCTTCGAATTGGCTTGGGGGCAAAAACACCCCGTTTTTAATCATTTCCCAAAAGAACACCGCAAACTTTTTCGTGTCAGAAGTTTGTGCTTCCTCAAAGTTGGTAACATTGTTTTTTGTGAAAAATGAATTCATCATAGAACCAAAACGATTCACCACTAAATCTACCTGGTATTTCTTGGCAGTATCCAATAAAATAGTTTCTAAAATAGCGGCTGTTTTATTAAATTGATGATACGGATTTTGTCTTTTCAATTCTGTTAAGGTAGAAATCCCTCCAGCCATTGCAATTGGATTCCCACTTAAAGTTCCTGCTTGATACATTCCACCAAGCGGTGCAACTTCCTGCATAATTTCATTTCTAGCTCCATAAGCTCCCACAGGAAAACCTCCACCAATAACCTTTCCTAAACAAGTAATATCTGCAGCTACTCCTAATAATTCTTGTGCTCCTCCAAATTTAGAACGGAAACCTGTCATTACTTCATCAGCAATTAATAACGCATCTTTTGTTTCTAGATATACTTTCAATTCTTTTAAAAAATTTTGCTGCGGAATCACTACACCCATATTACCACAAATAGGTTCAATAATTACACCAGCAATGTCATCATGTGCTGAAAAGTGTTTTTTTACACTTTCTAAATTATTATATTCCGCAATCAACGTATTTTTTACAGCGCCTTCTGGAACTCCTTTAGAACCTGGCAAACTCAACGTTGCTAGGCCTGAACCAGCGGCAACTAATAGGGAATCTTGGTGGCCATGATAACAACCTGAAAATTTTATGATTTTATCCTTGCCAGTATATGCTCTTGCTAAACGCACAGCACTTATAACTGCTTCCGTACCTGAGTTTACAAAACGGACTTTGTCCATTCCTGGAAAAGCATCACAAACTATTTGTGCTAATATAATTTCATTTTTGGTAGATGCCCCAAAAGAGTATCCATTTTTCAATGCTTTTTCGACTCCTTTTTGAACCTTTCTGTGGCGATGCCCTAAAATCATCGGGCCGTAAGAAAGTACTAAATCTATGTACTCGTTTCCATCAACATCAGTAATTTTACTTCCCTTTGCTTTTTTAATAAACAAGGGATTCCCTCCAACAGATGAAAAGGCTCTTACTGGAGAATTTACAGCTCCAACAAGATGTACCAATCCTTGTTTGTATAATTTTTGAGATTCTTTAAATTTCATTTTTAAAGCTTTTTACAATTCACTTTACCCTATTTGCTAATTTCCAATTAGGTAAATACTTAATGCTATTTATTTAATATTCTTGCAGCTTCTTTAGCAAAATAGGTAATAATAATATCTGCCCCTGCTCTCTTCATAGATAGCAAACTTTCCATCATCACTTTTTCACCATTAATCCAACCTTTCTCCGCAGCCGCTTTTACCATTGCATACTCTCCACTGACATTATAACAAGCAATAGGTCGGTCGAAATTATTTTTTAGATCTCTAATAATATCCAAATAAGACAAGGCTGGTTTTACCATTAAAATATCTGCTCCTTCTTGATCATCAAAAGTAGCTTCTCGCATTCCTTCGTCTCTATTTGCAGGATCCATTTGGTAGGTTTTTCGGTCTCCAAAACTTGGCGTAGAATCTGCTGCATCTCTGAAAGGTCCATAAAAAGCAGATGCATATTTTACAGCATATGCCATAATTGGTAGGTTGATAAAACCTGTGTTGTCCAACGATTCACGAATCATTGAAATCGTTCCATCCATCATTCCTGAGGGTGCAACCATATCGACTCCTGCTTTTGCATGAGAAATAACTTGTTTTGCAATATTCACCAAAGTAGCGTCATTATCAACATCGTTCTGATCTACTACACCACAATGCCCATGTGAAGTATATTCACAAAAACAAACATCTGTAATTACATATAAACTTGGATAATTTTTCTTAATAAAGCGAATTGCTTGTTGCATAATTCCTTTCTCATTCCATGTTTCAGTACCCTCCTCATCTTTCTTAGCAGGAATTCCAAATAGTAATACTGCTGGAATATTTAAAGCAACAACTTCTTCTAATTCTTCAGAAATTCGATCCAGAGAAAAACGTTTAATTCCTGGCATAGAAACAATTTCTGTAGCGATGTTTTCACCTTCTTCTATAAAAAGTGGATAGATGAAATCGTCTACAGAAAGCCTTGTTTCTCTAACAAGTTTTCTAATCCCTTCTGATTTTCTAAGTCTTCTTGTTCTATACATTTTTAAAGTTTTATACTTCTACAAGGTTTCTCAAACCTTGCAGAAACTAGGTTTTAGGATGTAATTTATTTAGAAAAATAAGTATTCACTAATTCCAAAACACTATCAACACTTGGCATATTTGCTACTACTACTTTGTCAAAATGTTTTCTTGCTGTAACTGCAGTAGTTTCTCCAATACAAAAAGCAACTTTGTCTGTTGTGTTTTTGATTAAATAACTCTCAATTCCTGAGGGACTGTAAAACAAAACTCCCGCAACGTCATCATCAATTTTCTCCGGACTTAACATGGTTTTATAAGCTTCTACTTCATTTACAACAATCCCTTTTGCTTGTAAAAGAGTAGGCAAAACATCCAATCTTAAATCACTACAAAAATAAGTGACTCCTTTAATTTCTGATTCTTTTGATAAATACGCGGCTAATTTCTCTGCGTTTTTTGCAACGTAGGCAACTTTGCCTATTCTATTTTCTATTAGCTTTTTTGTTCTTCTACCAACACAAAAAATATTCTTGAAATTCATTTCATCTTTTGTGAAAGAATTCAAAATTGCTTCAACACCGTTTTGACTAGTAAGAATTACATTCTCAATTTCTTTTTTCATCACTTTAGGAGGAATTCTATTAAAACGAATTTTAATAAAATCGCTATCCTTGACACCAATTGTATGAGATATTGACTCTTTTTGAAGCTCAGAAAGTTTTTTAGTTGAATAAACCGTTTTTAAAGGAGTAAAAATAGCTTCATCTTCAAGCATCAACTGCTTTCCACCTCTATTAATAAGATAATCTGCACAATCTTTTGCCAAAAACTTATGGCTCCCTAATTTTGCATTTTTTGCAACTCTAATTTTTTTTGAACCGTCTTTATTTAATAAAACAGCTTTAAAAGTTACTTCTTCAGTTCTTGCATCAACATAAGCCAAGGCTCCTATTGGAGCAGTACAACCACCTTCTAGTAAACGAAGGAACTCGCGCTCAACACCTACACAAACTTTAGTTTCGTAGTGATTTAATTGCTCACAAGCATCTATTGAATACGTGTCATTTTCTAAAGCAGCGATCATAACTGCACCTTGGGCTGGCGCAGGAATCATCCATGGAAGATCTACCGTCTCTTCAGGTCTGATCCCAAGCCTCTCTAATCCCGCAGCTGCAAAAACAGCTCCATTCCAAGTTTCACTGGCCTCTAATTTTTCTAAACGTGTATTTACATTTCCTCTTAAATCCTCTACCTTATGAGTTGGATAGCGATTTAACCACATTGCTTTTCTTCTCAAACTTCCTGTAGCAATAATTCCTTTTGGCTCTCCAAAAAACTCTTCAGTACCTTTTAAAACTAAAATATCATTATAATTCCCGCGTTTTAGAACAGCTGCTTGCACAATACCCTCTGGCAAAGATGTGGGTACATCTTTTAAAGAATGAACAGCAATATCAATATCACCATTTAGCATCGCAATATCTAAGTTTTTAGTAAAAACTCCCGTAATTCCTAATTCATACAAAGGCTTATCTAAAACAAGATCTCCTGTAGATTTGATAGGAACCAAGACTGACTCGTACCCCAATTCTTTTAATTCTTTAAGCACTTTGTTTGCTTGCCAAAGCGCCAATTGGCTATCGCGAGTTCCTATTCTTATTATTTTTTGCATTGGGCTTGGGTTAAGATTTAAAAACCTTATTAATTACTTGAAGGCTTTGTGATACAGATGTTTCTTCATCTTTTAAATGTTTCACAAATTGAGTGGTTATTTTTTGAATAAAACGGGAAGTTAATATTTCTGCTTGACTTTCGTCAAAACCAGTAATTTTTTTCTTCTGAAAACTAATTTCATCGTTTTTAATATTTTCTAGTGATTGCTTTAAAGCAGCAATTGCGGGTGTAAATCTTCGATGATTTAACCACTCTTTAAACTCTGCTTTGTGCGTTTCTATAATTGCTTCTGCAAATGGAACTTCGTTTAAACGAACCGCTAACGTTTCATCCGTAATTTTAGAAAGTTCGTCTATGTTTACTATTGAAACGTTCTTAAATTCATTGACTTCTTTTGAAACATTCTCTGGCATAGACAAATCTAAAATCAACAATTCTTGTTTGCTCCCAATATGTTCTTTTGTGATTGTTGGTTTATCTGCTCCTGTAGAAACGATTAAAACAGCTGCTTTTTTAATTTCTGCTGATAGGTTTTCAATCAAAGATTTCTTAATAGAAGGATGCTCCTTTATGAACTCTGTGGTTTTTTCTTGGGTTCTATTGATTAGACAAACTGACTTGTTTTCGGTATATTCTGCCAAGTTTTTACAGGTATGCCTCCCCATTTTACCCAAACCAAAAACTAAAATATTTTTAGTATTGTAATCTGGTAAATTTTTGATGATATACTGAACAGCTGCATAAGAAACAGAAGTAGTTCCTGAACTTAATTTTGTTTCATTCTTAACCCGCTTACTTGCCTGTAAAACACAATTCACCAAACGCTCTGTGTAAGCATTTGTCGTTTTTATTTTTTTTGCCAATTTATAAGCGTATTTCAATTGGCCTACAATTTCATAATCTCCTAAAATCTGACTATCTAAACCTGTACCAATTCGAAACAAATGATGCACTGCTTCTTTGTCTTTTTGGATGCTACAAATCGTATTAAATTCCTTTACGCTACCCTCCGAAAAATCGCACAATAATTCAATCAACAAACAAGGACGTTTTGCAAAACCAAAAATTTCAGTTCTATTGCAAGTCGAAATTATAAAAATAGAAGTAACCCCTCTGGTCTTCGCAGCTTTTAGAAGAGCGATTTGATTTTCTATAGATACAGAAAACTTCCCACGTATTTCTGCTTCAGCCTTTTTATAGCTTACACCAATATTATAAAAATGTTCTTGTCCTAATTCCTCCATAAATATTCAAAAGATGTGGCAAAAATAAAAACTTCAATAAGATAAAAATGTCGCTCAAAGGACTTTTAATAACGTTCTATGTTTTTTCCTTACTATTTTTTGATAAAAAGTATAAATACCCTTATTTTTGTATCATTAACAGCTTTTATATTGTTTTTATATAGAATGATTCTAAATAGAAACAACTTCAAAAATAGAGAAATATATGTTTAAAAATGTCGGAGAAAGTTCTTTAGATGAAATTACATTAGAAAAAGGGTTTTATGTGCTTCATTTTCAGAACGAAAGCGATAAGATAGAACACTTTGAAAGAGAAATTGACAGCTCATTTCTGCAAATGCATTTTTGTTTGCGTGGAAATTCAAAATTTTTATTTAACAATGGTTCTTATTCCTTTGATGTTTTAGATAACAGATCTATTCTCCTATATAATCCACAAAGAATATTACCCATCAATTTAGAAATTCAACCAAAAACAACCTTGGTTTCTTTATTAATTTCTATTGAAAAATTTCACTCCTTATTTTCTAAAGAAGCTGGATACATTCCTTTTTTAAGTGATGAAAATAGCAATCGAAAATTTTATGATGACACGGAAATAAAACCAACAGTTGGTATCGTTTTACAGCAAATCATAAATTCTAATATCAATAGCGCTATAAGAGAATTATATGTAAAAGGAAAAATTTACGAATTACTAAGCCTCCATTTTCAAAAAGAAGAAAATGTGGACGCAGAATATTGCCCTTTTTTAGTGGATGAACAAAATGTTCTGAAAATTAGAAAAGCAAAAAATATTATTATTTCGAGAATGTCTGAACCTCCAAGTTTACAAGAATTAGCAACAGAAATAGGTTTAAATTTAAAAAAGCTAAAAGAAGGTTTTAAACAAATTTATGGCGATACTGTTTATAGTTTTTTATTTGATTACAAAATGGAACATGCGCGAAAATTACTAGAGAGCAATCAATACAACGTAAATGAAGTTGGTTTACAAGTTGGCTATAGTACTGCAAGTCATTTTATTGCAGCGTTTAAAAAGAAGTTTGGCACAACGCCAAAGAAGTATGTAATGAGTTTAAATTCATAAATTCAACATTTTTAAAAACAAGAACAAAGCCTTTGGAACAATTATCACATGACGACATACAAAATAAGCAACAAGAATTTCCAATAACGATTGTGTGCGACGCAATTCGAACACCAGAAAATATTGGAATGTGCTTTCGAATTGCTGAAAGTTTTGGAGTAAAAAAAATATATTTCCATGAGGATTCACCTTCGATAGAGAATAGAATTGTAAAAAAGACGGCTAGAAATACGGTGAGTCAAATTAAACATACTGTTTATAAAGATTTTAGAGAAATTATTTCTCAATTAAAAGCAGAAGGCAACACTATTATTGGAATAGAAATTACTGATAAAAGCATCAAGATTCAAGATTTTGATTTTAAAATAAATGAAAAAATCGTCTTACTTTTGGGAAGTGAAAGAAATGGAATTGAAAATATAAATTTAGTAGATAAAACAATTGCAATACCAATGTATGGAAGAAATTCATCTATGAACGTAATACATAGTTTGGCCATTACTTTGTATGAAGTTACGAATCAATTATCCCATCCTGATCTTCCTCAAGGCAAAGAATACATTTTGGGAGAGAGATAAATTTGATTTTATTTAGCATTTAAATAGAATGAGGTTTTAAAATAATTAAGAATATTAAAATATACAATCGTTAAATTAATGTAATAATTTCTTCCTATAGGGAAGATTAAGAATAGAATATGAAAGGAATATTATTAAATAATTTAGGATCACCAGACTCAACAGACACAAAAGATGTAAAAAGGTATTTGGGAGAATTTTTAATGGACGAACGCGTGATTGACATTCCTTTTTGGAAACGCTGGATATTGATTAAAGGAATTATCTTAAAAATTAGACCTAAAAAATCAGGGACTGCTTACAAGAAAATCTGGTGGAAAGAAGGTTCTCCTCTAGTCGTAATATCAGAAAGGTTTGCAAAGAAAGTAAGGGATAAAATGGATATTCCTGTTACTTTAGCAATGCGTTATGGTTCTATGTCTATGGAAAAAGGAATTAAAGAATTAACAGATCAAGGAGTTACAGAAATTATGTTGGTTCCTTTATACCCGCATTATGCAATGTCTTCTTATGAGACGGTCGTAGTTCAGGCAGAAGAAATTTTGGCAAACAAATACCCTGAAGTAAACCTAGACACTTTACCTCCTTTCTATAACAAACCAGACTATATAAAAGCGATGAGCGACAATATTGCAAAGCACTTAAAGGGATTTGAATATGACCATGTTTTGTTTTCTTATCATGGAATTCCAGAACGTCATATTAGAAAATCTGACCCCACAAAAAGTCACTGTAAACTAGATGGTTCTTGTTGTGAACGGAATTCTGTAGCGCACTATACATGTTACAGACATCAATGTTTTGAAACAACAAAAGGAATTGCAAAACAGCTAGGTTTTGATGAAACAAATCATAGTAATTCATTTCAATCTCGCCTGCTAAAAGACCCTTGGTTAAAACCATACACTGATTTTGAGCTGGAAAAATTTCCAGAAATGGGCAAGAAAAAAGTGGCGGTAATAACACCTGCTTTTGTTGCTGATTGCTTAGAAACTTTAGAGGAAATTGCCATGGAAGGAAAAGAAGATTTCTTAGAAGCCGGTGGAACTCACTATAAACACATCCCTTGTATGAATGATAATGACGATTGGGTAGATGTGATGGTTTCTTGGTTGAATGCGTGGAAGCATAAAAATTAGCTATTGGAGGTTGGTGGTATTAAATAAAATGTATTTTTTTTTAATCATTTAATAATAAATTATGGATTTCCTATACGTAAAAGCATTACACATTATCTTTGTAGTTACTTGGTTTGCAGGATTATTTTATATTGTCCGCTTATTTATTTACAGTGTAGAAGCAGAAAAAAAAGAGGCGCCTGCAAAAGAAATTCTACAAACTCAATACAAACTAATGAGCAAACGCTTATGGTATATCATTACTTGGCCATCAGCTATTTTAGCAAGTTTTTTTGCTTTTTGGATGTTGTATAAAAATCCATACTATTTAGAAATGCCCTGGATGCATATTAAATTAGCTTTTGTATTTGCATTGTATTTTTACCATTATTCATGTCAAAGAATATACACTCAACTACAAAATGACATTATCAAATACTCCGCTTTAAAACTAAGAATCTGGAATGAAGTTGCGACCATCATTCTTTTTGCTGTCGTATTTTTAGTAACACTAAAAAGTGCTATTAATTGGATTTGGGGCGTAGTAGGTATTTTACTTTTTGGTATTTTACTGATGCTCGCTGTTAGACTCTATAAAAAAATTAGAGAAAAAAAAACATGGGAAAAAGCAGAGAAAGAAGTTTTAGAGGAAAAAGTTAAATAATTTTTTTACTTTTACTTAAAAGCTAAAAAATAATTAGAAAAAAATTACGATACCTATGCCTATGGATTGCCTTGCTCAGTTTATCCTCCTGTGAATCGAACAATAATAATGACGCAGATATTACAAATAGAATTATTGGAGAATGGCAATTAGATTCAAGATTAGAAGATGGCAACGAAACCACTACAACATGTAATAAAAAAACGACTTTTTCTTTTGGAAACGATAGTATTTTAAAACAAGCTTTTTATACAGAGAATGTGGAGGGCTGCACTTCGGAACCTCAAAAAATATTTAGTTGGTTAAGCTTAGGGAATTCTAAATATAGAATAGAAAGTCCTGGTGGAGTTGCAAATACCTATGAATTTAATTTTACAGAAAACGACACAAAATTTAGTGTTGTAAATATCCTAGAAAATGAAACAGCAGTTGTTTTTACTTTTATAAAAAAATAAACTCACCTACTGATACTCTGTTCAAAAGGAATTCTATTCACAATAGATCTTCCAAGAGTAACTTCATCTGCATATTCTAATTCATCACCCACAGAAATACCACGTGCAATGGTGGAGGTTATGATTTCAAATTTTTCTATTTTTTTGAAAATATAAAAATTGGTTGTATCTCCTTCCATTGTAGAGCTTAAAGCAAAAACAAGTTCCTTAATTTGTCCGTTTTCTATCTTATGAACCAACGATTCTATCTGTAAATCTTGAGGTCCAATTCCTTCAACAGGAGAGATTTTCCCACCCAAGACATGATACAAACCATTGAACTGAGAGGTGCTTTCAATTGCCATTACATCACGAATATCTTCAACAATACAAACAATTTCAGCGTTTCTTTTTGGGTTATTACAAATATCACAGATCGCTGTATCAGAAATATTATGGCACTTTTCGCAGGTTTTCACATCATTCCTAAGATGCAACAAAGCCTCAGATAAAAACTTTGTATTCTCGGCAGGTTGCTTTATTAAATGCAACACCAAACGCAATGCAGTTCGCTTTCCAATCCCTGGTAAACGAGACACTTCGTTTACAGCATTTTCTAAAAGTTTAGATGAAAAATCCATAGTTGACAAAATTACGAATTATCAATTAATTACGTATTATAAATTACGAATTACGACGCGGAAAATTACACTTTATTTTTAGGAATGCTTTTTTTAATTTAAACATATAATTTTGCTATTTCTTACTTCTTAAGCGCTAAAAATTCTATATTCGTAACTCCTATTTTGAATATTCATAAAATCACCTATGCAACCACTTCATATTATAATCCTAATTGTCAGTTATTTTTCTGTATTGATTTTAATTTCATTTATTACAAGTAAATCTGCAAACAATACTACATTTTTTAAGGCTGATAATTCTTCGCCTTGGTATTTAGTGGCTTTTGGTATGATTGGTGCTTCACTTTCTGGCGTTACATTTATCTCAGTTCCAGGTTGGGTAGAAGACGCAAAGATGAGTTATTTCCAAATGGTTTTAGGCTATGTTGTTGGTTATGCAATTATCGGATTCGTATTACTCCCTCTCTATTATCGGTTAAATTTAACATCCATTTACACCTATTTACAAGACCGATTTGGAACCTATTCTTATAAAACTGGAGCTAGTTTTTTCTTACTTTCGAGAACAATCGGAGCGGCTTTTCGATTATTTTTAGTAGCAAATGTGTTACAAATAATTTTATTTGATGCCTATGGAGTTCCTTTTTGGGTAACCGTCTCCATTACTATTTTATTAATTTGGTTATACACCTTTAAAGGTGGCATAAAGACAATTGTTTGGACGGACACTTTGCAAACATTATTTATGTTAATTGCTGTAGGAGTATGTATTTATACGATTTCGGGTGAAATGGAAATAGATAACTTATTTACCTATGTAGCAGATAGCAAACTGTCAAAAACCTTTTTTTTTGAAGATGTAAATGCTGGAAATTACTTTTGGAAACAATTTTTAGCGGGCGCTTTTATTGCTGTTGTAATGACAGGTTTAGACCAAGATATGATGCAAAAAAACTTAACCTGTATAAACTTAAAAGACGCACAAAAAAACATGTTTTGGTTTACAATCGTGTTAGTGATTGTCAACTTTTTTTTTTTAGCTTTGGGGGTTTTACTAACCGATTACGCACAACAAAACGGAATTGACGCGCACAAGGATCAACTCTTTCCAATTATTGCAACCAAAGGAACTTTAGGCTTGGCAACGGCCTTATTCTTCTTACTAGGTCTAATTGCTGCAGCATACTCTAGTGCAGACTCAGCCTTAACCTCTTTAACGACATCCTTTAGTATCGATATCTTAGAAATTGACAAAAAGAAAAACAAAAGTGAGCAAGAAAAAATTAGAAAGAAGATTCATATTCTTTTCTCTTTTGTATTAATAGCCACCATACTAATCTTTAAATATTTTATTGCCGATACCAGTGTAATTGCCAAAATATTCACATTTGCAGGTTACACATACGGATCTCTGTTAGGTTTATATGCTTTTGGATTGTTCACAAAACTAAAAGTGAAAGATAAAATGGTGCCTGCAATTTGTATCATTGCTCCAATTCTAACCTTAATAATTAGTTATTATTCTAAAGAAAAATTAGGGTTTGATTTTGGTTTTTTTGTACTGGTTTTAAATGGATTTTTAACATTTGTTGGATTGTTTCTATTTAAAAAACAACTATGAAAAAAACGATTTCTATCATTGGAGGCGGATCTGCATCCCTATTTTTAGCAGCCTTTTTGGATATTGAAAAATTCGAAATTACTATTTATGAAAAAAATAAAACTGCTGGTAGAAAATTTTTAGTTGCTGGAAAAGGTGGTTTTAATTTGACACATTCAGCACCAATTCTTGAATTAACGAAACAGTATACTCCAAACGATTTTTTAAAAGATTCGCTCGTAAGCTTTACAAATGATGACTTTAGAGATTGGTTAAAAACGATAGGGATTCCCACTTATATTGGAAGCAGTAAAAGAGTCTATCCAAAAGAAGGTATAAAACCAATTACAGTTTTAAACACCCTTCTAAATCATTTAAGAGGAAAAGGAATTATTTTCAAATATGAACATACTTTTTCAGGTTGGAATGCTGAAGACAATTTAATTGTTAATGATAAAATTATCTCGTCGGATTACAGTGTTTTTGCTTTGGGTGGAAAAAGTTGGAAGATTACAGGTTCGGATGGAAGTTGGTTGGAAAAATTTCAGAAAAAAGGAGTAAAAACAGCTCCTTTTGAAGCTTCAAACTGTGCTTTTCATGTTGATTGGAAATCGGAATTTATCAGTCAAAATGAAGGGAATCCTTTAAAAAATATTGCGATCTATTGTTCAGGAAAAATGCAAAAAGGAGAAGCAGTAATTACTAAATTTGGATTAGAAGGAAATGCTATTTATGGTTTGAGTCCGTATATTAGAGAACAATTAAAAACACACAAAAAAGCAATTATTTACATTGACTTTAAACCAACATTGACTTCAGAAAGTGTAGCTATTAAAATGGTGAATTCTACCTTTAAAAACACCACTCAAGTATTAAAGAAGGAATTAAAACTAAGCAATTCGCAAGTTCAATTATTAAAAATACATCTTTCTAAAGAAGTCTATTTGAACTCAGAGCTGTTATCAAAACAAATTAAAAGATTCCCTTTAGAAATTATGGCTTTAGGATCTTTAGACGCAGCAATATCTACTGTTGGCGGAATTGACTTAAACGCTGTTGACGCCAATTATCAACTGCATAAAATCACAAATCAGTTTTGTATCGGAGAAATGCTCAATTGGGACGCACCCACCGGCGGGTATTTATTACAGGCTTGTGCAAGTTCGGGTATTTATCTAGCAAAATATTTAAATAAAAAATAATAAAAACTCCATTTTATAGTGTTTGTACTCTTAAAATAATCTGTATTTTTACTCTATCCAACGAAACAAAATGTTAAAAGACTTAAGTAATTATCGTAAATCTTACGAAAAGCAAGAACTCTTAGAAAGTAATTGTCCCAAAAACCCAATAGAATTATTTCAATCTTGGTTTAAAAATGCCGATGCTTCTGATATGATTAGTGAAACAAATGCCATGACGATTTCATCTATTGGTTTGGATGGTTTTCCTAAAAATAGAGTTGTTTTATTAAAAAAATATACTCAGGAAGGTTTTATCTTTTACACAAATTATACTTCAGATAAAGGAAAAGCAATTGCAGCAAACGACCGAGTTTGTTTATCTTTTTTTTGGGAAGGATTAGAACAGCAAATTATCATCAAAGGAAAAGCAGAAAAGCTAGCAGAAAATGTGTCAGATGGTTATTTTGAATCGCGTCCAAAAGGAAGTAAGCTAGGTGCTTGGGCATCTAATCAAAGCACAGTAGTTAGCTCAAGAGAGGAATTAGAATCGAATTTAAAAACTTTTGAAAAGAAATTTGAAGGACAAGAAATTCCTCGCCCCAAACATTGGGGAGGCTTTCTTGTAAAACCAATTTCAATAGAATTCTGGCAAGGAAGACCCAATAGAATGCATGACAGAATTAAATATACATTGACCGAAGATTTTTCTTGGAAACTAAAAAGATTAGCTCCTTAATTTTTATATTTACATTAGATAATAACTAAAAATGAAAATATTATACATTGTTCGTCACGCAAAATCTTCATGGGAATACGAGGGTATAGAAGATATTGATAGACCCCTAAAAAGACGTGGAATAAAAGACGCTCATTTGATGTCTAAATTCTTATCAAAAGAAATAGACAGGCCTGACGTTTTTGTATCAAGTAGTGCAAATAGAGCTTTACATACTGCATTAATTTTTTGCGAAAATTTTGAATATCCATTATCAAATATTAAAATAAAAAGGCAATTATATAGTTTTAGTGATGGTTACCTAGTAAAAACGGTGAATGCTTTGGATGATGGTTTTAATTCTGCTATTATATTTAGTCACGACCACGGAATCAATTCATTTGTAAATAAGTTTGGCAACAAACCAATTTCTCATGTAACTACTTGTGGAGTTATCGGAATTCAATTTGATGACAAACACTGGAAAAACATAAAAAAGGGGAAAACTTTTATGATCGATTTCCCAAAAAATCATAAATAAAATAATTTGTTAAAAATTAAAAAATTCGGAGCGATCGATATTGGGTCAAATGCAATTAGGTTATTAATTTCCAATGTTATTGTTTCTGAAGACAAAGAACCTCAATTTAAAAAATCTTCTTTAGTTCGGGTTCCCATTCGTTTAGGAGGAGATGTGTTTGTTGGTAAAGGAACTATTAGCGAACAAAATATCTCAAGAATGATCCAAGCCATGAAAGCATTTAAGCTATTAATGAATGTTCATGGGGTAGAAAGACATAAAGCTTGTGCGACTTCAGCTATGAGAGAAGCAAAAAATGGAAAAAAAGTCGTTGAAAAAATTCTTGAGAAAACAGATATAAAAATTGATATCATAAGCGGTAAAGAAGAAGCAGCAATTATTTCATCTACCGATTTAAATAAATTAATAGAGGGAGATACATCTTATTTATATGTTGATGTTGGTGGTGGTAGTACAGAGTTAACCGTTTTTTCTGAAGGGAAAATCATTAATTCAAAATCTTTTAAAATGGGAACTGTCCGTTTGTTGAACAACAAAAAATCAGTAAATAAAGAAATTTTTTCCAACTTAGAAAAATGGATAAAGAAAAATACTAAAGGATTAAAAAAAATATCCTTAATTGGTTCTGGAGGTAACATTAACCGACTGTTCAAAATGTCTGGGAGAGCAGAAGGAAAACCTATTTCTTACATTTATCTAAATGCACAATATCAATTTTTAAAACAAATGTCTTTTGATGAAAGAGTTTCAGAATTAAGTTTAAATTCTGATAGAGCAGATGTTATTATACCTGCCACAAAAATTTACTTATCCGCCATGAAATGGAGTGGAGCTAGAAAAATTTATGTTCCAAAAATTGGACTATCAGACGGCATAATTAAAAGCCTTTTTCACAATAAGTTATAATATCTTAAAGCATCCTCATTCAATTTCAATGAAGATTTAAGTGTATTTTATTAAAAAATATTCTCCACCTATCAAACAGTAATTAAAAATCAATTAAATTCAATGTTTTTTTACGTTGAATTTTTTTTGTTGGAGTCTCAATAAAAGCAGCTATAAAATAAATCTCTTTTGGTCTTTCATATTTAGAAAGTGATGCTATTTTTTTAATTTTAGCCTTGATAAATTGTTTATCTTCTAAAACATTGTTCGTTTTTAATTCAACAAGCAAAATCAATTTTTCTCCTAATTTTTGATCAGTAATACCAGCAACAAAAAAACGAGTCGTCAGTATTTTAGCTAATTTTTCTTCTATGCGTTCTGGATATAATTTTACTCCTCCAGAATTTATGACAGTATCAAAACGCCCTAACCATTGAAATTGAGTATCCGAAATCAACTGAATAATATCATTCGTGAAAATCACATTCTTTGAAATTTTTGGTGCAACAATAACTAAACAATTTCTTGTGTCTTTATAAATTTCTACATTGGGTAAAGTTTGATAGTATTCTTGATGAAGAACTTTCTTGATCTTTCCCTCTTGAGAAAACAATAAATTATTCAACTTTTTAACAGCAATGTGTGTAATTGTTTCTGTCATTCCATAAGTAGCAAAAACATTGGTAGAAATATCTTGTAATTTATTTTGTAATTGCTTGGAAACTTGACCTCCCCCAACAATTATTTTCTTTATTAGATGTAGTAAATCTATTGAATTTTCTATCTGCAAGGGAACCATTGCAGAAAAATCATACTTCTTTTTAAGTCCTTTTAAAGGGGATGAGTTTGGTTTTACCACATCTAAATGCCAACCTAAATATAAGGCTCTTACCAGCATCATTTTACCTGCAATAAAGTCAACATGCAAACACAATAATGCAGTCGTTCTTTCTTTTAAATTAAAGTAGTTTCCAGTAGCAAATGCCGATTGAATCATCTGCTCTTTTTGTAATTTAATTTCTTTAGGATCGCCTGAAGAACCAGAAGTTTTTACATAAATAAAAGAATCTATAGAAAACCATGTTTCTAAAAATCGGTATACTTCATCAGAAAAATCATGCGCATATAACAACAACTCATTAACGGTAGAAAATGATATTCCATTTAATTGAAAATCTTTATGAAATTTATCTAACTTCAATATTCTTTGGTGTTAATCGGCTCGTCAATCTTTCCTGATAATTTTTTTATCCAATTTTTCCATCCATACTTTCTAGAAAAAATAAAGAGTATTAGTGGGTATAAAACGAATACGGGAAAAAACATTTCCCAGCCCACAGAGGGTTCGGAAGTATCAACATATAGAGCATCTGTTTGAAAAACAGTCCAATTTGTAGTCACAAAAATAGCAGCGATAATATTATTAACAGCATGTAAACCAAGAGACAGCTCCGTTCCTTCGTCCATTAATGTTGTCATCCCATAAAATAGACCGGTACCAATATAAAAAACCATAGAAATAGATCCTAATTTCTGTACTTCGGGATTAGCAGCATGCAATAACCCAAAACAAACAGAAGTTAAAATCAATGGCAACCACCTATTTCTTGCTAGGATTCCTATTCCCTGCATAAAATACCCTCTAAATAATAATTCTTCAAAAGAAGTTTGAAATGGTAAAAACAAAAAAGAAACTGCTAGTAATGTAAAAAAAGGAACGGGTTTAAAGTTCCAAACATAATTTTCTGGTGAAATGAAAATTCCAAAAATAATTACGACAGTAGCAATAATTCCCCAAAGAATAAAACCAAACCAAAAACGTTTCCAATCTATAGATTTTCTACTGGTAACCAGAGACGTGAAATTTCTTTTATGAATGAACTTAACACTAACATAAAGGCTGATTAAACCAAAAATAAACATCAAAATCATAAGAAAAAGAAAGAGATTATTATCGATTCCTAAAGTCATGAAATTATCTTTTCCTGAACTCACAAACTCACTCATACTTGCCGAATGCATAAAAGCAACAATAAATAATGGTATAATCCCCACCAACTGCCAACCAACAAAAACAACAAATAGGGTTAACATCCAATGATACCAATCCTTCTTTCCTTTGTAAGCTTGTTTTATGAAGTTCATTATTTATAAATTAAAGTTCCAACTTTGTTTAGGGTTGTAACATAAAGTTCCTCTATTTACTTCTAATGGACTTGAAAAGTTATTTGTAAACAAACTTCCTGTTCCCAATCCTTGAGGTAAATTATTTTGTAATGTTTCTGTAAATTGTGCTATTGCATTTAACCCTATATTACTTTCTAAAGCAGAAGTAATCCACCACTTACAATTATTCTGTGATGCTAATTTAACCCATTCTAGACTACCAGCAAAACCACCAATTAAACTTGGCTTTAAAATGATAAATTGAGGTTGAATGGTTGCTAATAACTGCTTCTTTTCTTCGGATGAGAAAACGCCTATTAATTCTTCGTCTAATGCAATAGGTAAGGGTGTTTTAGCACATAACTCTGCCATTTCTTGAACTTGACCTTGCTGAATTGGTTGTTCTATTGAATGAATCTCTAATGCAGACAATCTATGTAATTTTTCTAATGCATTCTTTGAATTGAACGCACCATTAGCATCTACTCTCAATTCAATTTCTTTGGATGAAAATTCTCTTCTGATGGATTGAAGTAAGGCAATTTCTGAGTCAAAATTAATGGCACCAATTTTCATTTTGATACAAGAAAAGCCACTTACTAACTTTTCTTTAATTTGTTTTTTCATAAACTCTTTCTCTCCCATCCAAACCAAACCATTTATAGGGATTGCTTTATTCCCTTCTGTAAATTGGGATGGAAACAACTCAAATGGGTTTTCACTTTTCAAAGATAAAAAAGCTTGTTCTATTCCAAATTGAATCGATGGAAATTCAATAAATTTTGACAATAATTCTTCTAAACCAAGATGGATATTATTACATACCCAAAGAAGTTTTTCTTCATAATTAGAAACATCATCAATACTTAAACCCCTAAAAAAACCTGTTTCTCCAATTCCTTTTTTACCCTTTTCTTGTAAAATAATAAACCAAGTTTCTTTCGTTCTTAGAATTCCTCGAGAGGTACCACTTGGGTTTCTAAAATTTAGCAAGTATTTTCTATAGGTTGCTTTTATCAAATTATATAAATTATTTTTTAAAAGGTACTCGATATAATTTTTCTCTCTTCTTCAGAAAAATCAATCGAACTGATAGTTTCAATTACTGTTGTTTTATGTATTTTTTTAAATTATTTAAATACATTTGATCTTGTTCTTGGAAAGTTCCTTTGAAATAAGGAAACATACACCCCATTAAATACGTTTCACTCTGACAACTTGAGTTCAAAGTAATCGTTGTAAAACCAGCCTTTTCACTAAAAACATAATCATCTATTTTTAGCATATTTTCTGCATTAAAAAAAAGAGTTACTTTTTCATTTGGCACATATGCAATTACTTGTTCTGTCATCACAATTTCTTGCCCTTTATTTTCTATGACAACCTTATAAATACTTCCTATTTTTCCAGGATTCTCTTTTATAACTTCAAATGATTTTACTTCTGGAATCCAATTTTTTATATTTTCTGAATTATTGAACGTCTGAAAAACTTCAGAAACAGATTTATCTATAGAAACCTGAGCGGTATAACTTGTTTCTTTTATAAGTATACCCGTAAGAAGAAAAACGACAACAAAAGCTGAAATGATTCCTAAAATTATTTTTATTGTTTTCATGTGTCTCTATTAAATAATTGTACTTGTGATTGCAAAAAGAATTGCAAATAAAAAAGTACTTAATGCTACTTTTTTTAATTCACTATCTAATTCAGCGGAAATTTTATTTTTCGAAACTGTTTTTATATTTTTAATTAATGGGATAAAAGCGACTAAAAAGAGCAGTTGATATATCGATCTAAAATTTAAAAAAGTATATATTGATGCAGCAACAAGTGCTCCTAAAATTAGCAAATAATGATATAATTTTGCTTTTTTAACTCCTAATTTAACGACCAAGGTTTTTTTATGATTCTTTTTATCTTCTTCTCGATCTCTTAAATTATTTAGATTCAATACCGCAGAACTTAACAATCCTATAGAAATAGCTGGTAAAAAAATCTCAAAATTGATGTTTTTTGTGTACAAAAAATAACTCCCGACAACACTTAATAAACCAAAGAACAAAAAAACAAAAACATCGCCAAAACCACTATAACCATAAGCGGAGTTACCAACAGTATATTTTATAGCTGCAATAATTGAAGCAATTCCCAATGCAAAAAATAAAATAGAAAAATTAAAATTTTCTTTTCCAAATGCAAAATAAATAAGCAGTAAAGCAATTATTATAGTTATCCCTGAAGTAATAATAATTGCAAATTTCATTTGCTTTGGAGTAATGATTCCAGATGAAACCATTCTTGCTTCTCCAGTCCTGTTATTATCGGAACCTCTTATTCCATCTCCATAATCGTTTGCAAAATTTGATATCACTTGAAAACCAATGGTGGTTAGCATTGCCAACCAAAAAATACTCGAAAAAAATAAAGAAGACTTCAAACACAATCCAGAAATATCGTAAGAAGCTTGATTTCCTAGAATACTTCCAACAATAATTCCAGAAACAGATAAAGGTAAAGTTCTTAATCTTGCTGCTTTTATGTAATTTTTAATCATTTTTAAATTAACAATTCAGACTTATTTAAATTTATTATTATAAGTTATTTGCTTCTGCAATTAACTCAGCAATGTCCTTAACAACAACCTCAGCTTCTTTTTCTTTGAATTTAATTCCATCAGTCATCATTGTATTACAATAAGGACAGCCTGTAGCTATGATTTCTGGGTTGGTTTCTAAAGCATCTTCTGTTCTTAAAACATTAATTTCTTTATCGCCTTTTTCGGCATCTTTAAACATTTGTGCACCTCCAGCTCCACAACATAATGCTGAAGATTTGTTGCGTTTCATTTCTGTTAGATTAACACCCAATCTTTTTATTAAATCTCTTGGTGATTCATACACATTATTGGCTCTTCCTAAATAACAAGGATCATGAAAGGTAACTCTCTTCCCTTTTAATAATGTATCATCAATTTTTAAACGACCTTCAGAAATTAAATTTTGTATAAATTGTGTATGATGAAAAACTTCATACTTCCCTCCTAAAGAAGAATATTCATTTTTTAAGGTATTAAATGAATGAGGATCACATGTTACAATTTTCTTTACTTTATAACCATTCAATACATCAATGTTCATCATTGCTTGCATTTGAAATAGAAATTCATTTCCAGCTCTTTTTGCTGCATCTCCTGTAGATGATTCTTCCGTTCCTAAAACTGCAAAATCAACATTAGAGTGCGCTAATATTTTTACAAATGCTCTCGATATCTTCTTTGCCCTGTCATCATAACTTCCTGCTGCACCAACCCAAAATAACACTTCTGGTTGCTTACCTTGTGCCATTATATCTGCCATTATAGGTACATTCATACTTTTAATATTAATTATTGATGTTTTTTATTATTTTACTTCTCGAGACCAATTCAATAGATCCTAATAAATGCATTCGAAATGACATTGACTAAAACTTTGAGAAGTATATTATTACTCAGTGCTTACTAACTGATGCTGACAAACTATGCCAAATTACTCTTCTTTCGTCCAATTCAACCTATCTTGTTGGCTATATTGCCACGGAGCGCCATTATTTTCGATATTGGTCATCATCGAATTTAGTTCTTGTGGTGCCGCACTTTCTTCCATCACTAAATATCTTCTCATATCCATAATGATAGATAATGGATCAATATTTACAGGACATTCTTCTAAACAAGCATTACAACTTGTACATGCCCATAATTCTTCTGGGGTAATATAATCGTTTAGGAGTTGTTTTCCATCATCAACAAAAGTTCCCTTATTGGCATCAATATTTCTACCAACCTCTTCCAAACGATCTCTTGTATCCATCATAATTTTACGAGGAGACAATTCTTTACCTGTTAAACTTGCAGGACAAGAGGATGTACATCTACCACATTCTGTACATGTGTATGCGTTTAATAACTGAACCCAATTTAAATCAGCAACATCCGAAGCTCCAAATTTTCCTAGAACGGCCTCTTCTGTTCCCTCTGCTGGTATGGCATAAGGATCTGCATCTGGATCCATCATTAATTTGACTTCATTGGTAACAGATTCTAAATTATTGAATTGTCCTTTTGGATTTAGATCAGCAAAATAGGTATTTGGAAATGCAAGTAAAATATGTAAATGTTTTGAATAAAATAAATAATTTAAAAAAACCAAAATTCCTAAAATATGAAACCACCAAGCAGTTCTTTCAATTGTATGAATTGATGCTAAAGAAAAGCCATCAAAAAGAGGGACAATAAATTGACTGATTGGATTTCCTATACCGGCTTGCTGGAATAAAGTATCTGATGCATTCATAACCAAAAATAGGGTCATTATGACCATTTCAAAATATAGGATAATATTTCCATCTCTTTTTGGCCATCCTTTCATTTCTTTGCTCAAAAACCTTTTGATGTTAGACAGGTTTCTACGAGTCCAAAAAATAGTAACCACAACAAAAACCAACACGGCTAAAATTTCAAATGTTGCTATTAAAAATCCATAGAGAGCATTGCCTAAAAAACCTAAGAAAACTCTATGAGTTCCAAACAATCCGTCAATAATAATTTCTAAAACTTCTATATTTATAATAATAAAACCCACGTATACGATAATGTGTAAAAAGCCCGAAAAAGGCCTTTTGACCATTTTAGATTGCCCAAGTGCAATCATTAACATGTTTTTTATCCGTTCCGATTTTTTATCCGTTCTATTTACATCCTTTCCTAATTTTATGTTTCTAAATAATTTACGAATATTCATCGCAAAAAAACCGATACCGACAGCCAAAGCTAGGGCAAAAAATATGTTTGGTAAATAATGCATCTAATTAGTGTTTTTATAAATTATTTATTTTCCCGGTTTTCTAATTCTTTATTTTCATCGGGTTTATAAGGGTTCCCTCTTTTTCCAAATAATGAAAAGTGTACAAATCTTTTTGGATGTAACTTCATTTCCCTTAACAAGTTTTCCAATTCTTTAGACATTGCTGTAATATTGTTATACAACCTGTCATCAGTCACTAATTTACCCATTGTTCCTTCACCTTTATGAATACCAGCTAGCATTAAATTAGCAGCGGTGAGTGTTATTTCTGCTTTTCGAAATATACCTCCAATATCTGCATTCGCTATTGTGTCTGAAATTTTTGAAAAATTTTCAGTAATTAACTTCGTGTTTTTCACACTTTCTTTTAAATCTAAAGAAGTAGCATCTATCAATCCGTTAACAGATAAAATTGTTCTTTTCACCTCAACTAAAGTATGTTCTAAATTTATAACAGACTTTTTTAAGCTATTTTGAGTTGTGATATCTAGAACATTGTTAACATTTATAAATAAAGAATTTGCACTCGAAATAACCTGCTCTAGCTTCTCCTGAAGGGGATCTAAACGTTCACCAATAGAGGTAAATAAACTAGATTCTATTTCTCCCTTAAGGGAATCTCCAGAAACAGCAAGCGCTCCTTCATAACTGGGTACTATTGCTAAATTTGAGCCCCCTAAAGGATTTGGAGAATATATTTTTACAATACTTTTTTTGGTAAAAGTGAAATCGGTTTTAATAGCAAAACGCACAATTAATTGACCTCTTTTATCTTTTTCTTTATTAAAGTTGATTGCTACAACTTTCCCTATTTTTAGTCCATTAATGGTCACTAAACTTGACTCACTTAATCCACTAATATTCGTATATTCAACTTTGAAGTAGCGTGTATTAGTATCAAACAAGTTTTGTCCTTTCAAAAAATTATAGCCCCATATAAATATGGTGATAATGATAATAGCAACAATTCCTGTTTTTAATTCTTTTGACATAAATAATAATTTTAAAACGAAATTACTAATAATAATTGGTTGGAGACCATTAAAGTTATTGCATTTTAATCGCTTGCTGAACTGATATTTTTTTACCCTTTTTAAAAGCCACAATAAAAGCAGAAGTATATCCTTTTTCTTTTGCGGTTTTTAAAGATTTTTTTACGGCATTGTAGCTGGAGGTATTTCCATAATAATACTTATAATATCTACCAACATTAATTCTTTGAACTTTTTTCAATCCTTTAAAATTATAAGGTTTCGTAGCAATTTTATTTTTTCCGGATGCAATTTGAATCTTAAATTCTAAAGATTTCTCTGGAGTCTTTTCTGTGACTGTATTTATCACGGTATTTAATTTCAAATTATTGATATAATTTAAAACAGCCTCTGTAATAGCAGTACTCATTTGCTCCTGCCCTTTTGTAGAATTAAGATATCTTCCTTCATTTTTATTGGTTAAAAAACCTAACTCGACCAAAACACTTGGCATAATCGTTTCTCTTAAAACCTGAAAATTATCTTGTTTTACCTTTCTGTCATTTCTTTTCAATTTAAAAGAAAAATTATTTTGAATTAAGCTTGCTATCGCTAAACTTTTATCTAAATTATCTTCTTGTAATAAAGACAAACCTATAACTGATTCTGCGGAGTTTCGGTCAAAACCGATGTATTTATTTTTATAATTATCCTCTAAAAAAATTACGGCATTTTCTCTTTTTGCAATTTCTAAGTTTTTTTTATTCCCCCTTAACCCCAGAACAAAAGTACCTGCTCCAAAGGCATTTGATGTATGAGAATCGCAATGTATTGATATAAATAAGTCTGCTTTTGCATTATTAGCAACATCTCCTCTTTTCCATAAATCTATAAAAACATCTTTATCTCTTGTTAAAAGTACTTTTATATCTTTCTTTTTGGACAGTTTTTTACTGATAGCTATGGCCACTTTTAAGGCAATGCTTTTTTCTTTATACCCATTACCTAAATTCCCAGGGTCTTTACCACCATGGCCCGCATCAATAACTATGACGTACTTTTTTTGAGCAAATATTGATGATGTGTTTAATAAAAATGAGAACGCAAAGAAAAAAAGAAATATAATTTTTACTTTGGGATTAATTTTGTTGATTCCTTTAAATGTCATTAATAAAATTTAACTAATTTTGGCTTTGTAAATTTGGTGCTTCAAACATTGAGCCATACTTTTACTCTCATACAAAAATAGCACTTATAGCATTGCAAACAAACCGATCATACATTCTTTTATTTTGCTGTATATTTTTCATAGGAAAAGGCTTCTCTCAAAACCCTAAATCTAATAAGGAAACAGTAGCTTTTGATCTCAAAAAAGATACTACTTTAACTGAAAATAAAGAAGTTTTTTTTAAAAGTAAAAAGGATTCTCTGGGTTTAAAAAAGAGAGATACAATCGCGTTAGACTCCATTAAACCAAAAGAAAGTATCGAAGATATTATAGTTCATGTTGCCAAAGACTACACCATACAAAATGCTAAAGAAAAAACGGTTACACTCTACAACGAAGCGAGTATTACCTACACAGACATCGATTTAAAAGCCGGATTAATTATTGTAGATTATAAGAAAAACACAATTTATGCAAAAGGTATAATCGATAGTACTGGCTATGTTCAACGACCTGTTTTCAAACAAGGTGGACAAGAATCTGAGCAAGATTCTATGGTTTATAACTTTAAAAGTAAAAGAGCTTTAATTTACGGGTTAAAAACCAAACAGGGAGAAATGTTTACCTATGGCAAGAAAACCAAACGTATCAATGATTCTACCGTTTTTGTTAGAAATATACGATTTACTACTTCAGAGAAGAAAATACCAGATTATTATATTGCTACTGACAAAGCAAAATTAGTTCCTGGAAAAAAAATCATAGTAGGTACTAGCAACTTAGTCATAGCAGACATACCCACTCCTTTATTTTTACCTTTTGCTTATTTTCCATTAAGCGAAACAAGTGTTTCGGGTTTTTTAATACCCGCTTTTGACACAGGTAGTAGTTCTAGAGGTATCGGTATGCAAAACGGAGGATACTATTTTGCAATTAGTGATTATATGGATTTAACCGTTTTGGGTGATATTTATTCTAATGGAAGTTGGGGAACAAGAATATCATCAAACTATAAGAAACGTTATCAATTCAATGGGAGTTTTAATTTTAATTTTGAAAACAATATAAACGGAATTAGAGGTTTTGATAACTATAGTAAAGCAAACAGATTTAATCTTAGATGGAATCATAGTCAGGATTCAAAAGGAAGTCCTAACGCTAGATTTTCTGCATCTGTTAACCTAGGGAGTAGTAAGTTTTTTAGAGAGTCTCAAAATCAATTTAATGTTGCTCAAACTCAAACAAACACCTTTAACTCCTCTATAAATTATAGTAAAACTTTTGTTGGCACCCCTTTTAACATGAACTTGACGGCATCCCATCAACAAAACACAAATACAGAAATAATTACGATGACTTTACCCTCGCTTTCGTTAAATATGAATAGAATATACCCCTTTGCAGGAAAAGGAGGAGTACAAAAAAATCCGATTCAGAAAATGGGATTTAACTATACTTTGCAAGGTCAGTACTTAATCAATACCACAGAAGAAGAATTTCTTACAAGTAAAATGTTTGAAACTGCAAGATCTGGTGCACAACACAAAACAGGAACCAATACCAATATAAAAGTGTTTAGGTATTTCACCTTAGCACCAAGTGTTAATTTTGAAGAAACATGGCAATTTGATTACATTAATAAAGAGTATGATGTAGAAAAAAACGTAGTGGTTACGGATACCCTTAGTGGCTTTAAAAGTTTTAGAGAATACAATGCAGGTGCTAGTTTATCAACAAATATTTACGGTACTTTTAATTTTAAGAAAGGACGCTTAAAAACTATTAGACATACGTTTAGACCTTCTGTATCCTATTCATATAGACCTGATTTCAAAGACAAATATATCAAACAAGTACAACGAAGTGTCGATGCTTTTGATTTAGAAGATTATACTGTTTTTGATCAAGGTATCTATGGTTCACCCTCTTCAGGAATAAGTAATTCCATTGGAATTTCCTTAAATAACGTCCTTGAGGCTAAAGTTGCCCCCAAGGATCCAAATAGTGATGAAGAAGATGAAAAAATAACTATTTTAAATAATTTCAACTTTAGCAGTTCTTATAATATTGCTGCAGACAGTTTGCGGTGGTCACCAGTAAGATTTTCTACAGGAACACGTTTATTTAAAGATAAATTGGCAATTAATTTTAATGGCTCTTTAGACCCTTACCAAGTTGTTGCATCTGCAAGTGGAGCTGCAATAAGAATCAATGAATTTAACGCCAACATCTTTCGATTGACAAATGCTAGTTTAACGGCTAATTATTCTATTTCTAGTAAAGACTTTGAAAAGGACAGCAGCACTTCTAAAAAGAATGGTAATGGCGCACAAAACACCGTGGACGTTATTGGTGCAGACATTAATCCTACAGATCGATTTGGACAACAAAAGGCGATTAATACAGATAAAAAAGATAAAAACAAAAAAGCCGAATTGTACAATGCAGACATTCCTTGGTCTATAAGCCTTGCTTATTCTACTAGTTATAGAAATAATGGTCTCGAACCAGGCAGTATTGGCATTCACAGTGTGGTGTTTAGTGGTAATCTAGAACTATCACCAAAATGGAAAATGGGATATTCTTCAGGTTATGATATATTAGGAGGTGCTTTTACTTTTTCAAGATTTAATTTTTCTAGAGATTTAGATAGTTGGCAGTTCAATTTTAATTGGGTTCCTTTTGGGACAAATTCTTCATACACATTCTTTATTGGGATAAAATCTTCTACATTATCAGATTTAAAATGGGATAAAAATAAGCCACCAGATAGAAGGTTATTTTAGTTGATACCTGATTTGGAAAACTAAAAATCTTTGCAACTTTTAAACTTAAAACCTATGAAAAAAATAATTACAACAAGTAAAGCTCCACCACCAATCGGACCCTATAACCAAGCAATATTAAGTGGAAATACGTTATATATATCTGGACAAATTGCCATTAACTCAGCAACAGGAAACCTCGTTTTAGAATCGATAACAAAAGAGACGAAACAGGTTTTGGAGAATTTAAAAGAAGTTTTAGCTGCTGCAGAAATGACTTTTGAAAACGTAGTTAAAACATCCATATTTATTTCAGATATGAAAAACTTTTCTGAAATAAATGCAGTTTATGGGCATTATTTTGATGAAGAAAACGCACCTGCAAGAGAGACTGTAGAAGTCGCAAACTTACCTAAATTTGTGAATGTTGAAATTAGTGCTATTGCAGTAAAATAATTGGATGATTATATGTGAGTCCTCATAAAAAAAGCCTGATAGAAATAAAATCTATCAGGCTTTTTTAAAAATATATTTTGACTCTTATAAAGAGGCTGAATACTCAATTAAATCAACGATTTTAGTTGAATAACCAATTTCGTTATCATACCAAGAAACGATTTTTACAAAGTTATCGTTTAATGCAATACCTGCATTAGCATCAAAGATAGAAGTACGAGTATCTCCTATAAAATCCTGAGAAACTACTAAATCTTCAGTATAACCTAAAATACCTTTCATTGGTCCACTTTCAGAAGCTGCCTTCATTGCTTCACAAATTTCTTTATAAGTAGCTGGTTTTTCTAATTTAACTGTTAAATCTACAACAGAAACATCCATTGTTGGAACTCTAAAAGCCATACCTGTTAATTTCCCATTTAAAGCAGGAATTACTTTTCCTACAGCTTTTGCAGCTCCGGTAGAAGAAGGAATGATATTATGAATTGCAGAACGTCCACCTCTCCAGTCTTTCATAGAAGGACCATCAACTGTTTTTTGAGTTGCAGTTGCAGCGTGAACAGTTGTCATTAAACCTTCAGAAATACCCCAGTTATCATTCAATACTTTCCCAATAGGAGCCAGACAGTTTGTAGTACAAGATGCATTTGAAAAAATCTTTTGATCTGCAGTTAATTCTGTATTGTTTACACCCATCACAAACATTGGTGTATGATCTTTAGAAGGAGCAGATAATACTACTTTTTTAGCACCAGCTTGTAAATGTTTTCCAGCAGTTTCTTCCGTTAAGAAAAATCCAGTAGATTCTATTACATACTCAGCACCAACTTCGTTCCATTTTAAATTTGCTGGATCTCTCTCTGCAGTAATTCTAATTACGTTTCCGTTTACAACTAATTTACCGTCATTTACTTCAACAGTACCGTCAAATAATCCGTGAACTGAATCGTACTTTAACATATAAGCTAAATAATCTACATCTAATAAATCATTAATTGCTACTACTTGTACGTTTTTTCTATTTACTGTAGATCTGAATGCTAATCTTCCAATTCTACCAAATCCGTTTATTCCTATTTTAATCATTTTACTAATCTTTAATTAT
>JAOLXX010000012.1 GCA_028343155.1 Polaribacter sp. | reverse complement strand
AGTATGGTTTGTTGTCAACAAAATTGCTACCAAAAGATAAATTTGATGCGGTAGTACTTACGGTTGCTCACAATGAATTTATGGAACTAGATTTTAATTCTTTTAGAAAAAAAACTTCTATTATTTATGATGTTAAAGGAGTATTAAAAAAAAATATAGAAGGTAGACTATAAGGTATGAAGAAAATATTAATTACAGGCGGAGCAGGTTTTATTGGATCACATGTTGTTCGCTTGTTCGTGAATAAATATCCAAATTATATGATTTATAATTTAGATGCTTTGACCTATGCTGGGAACTTAGAAAATTTAAAAGCAATAGAACAGCAAGAGAATTATACGTTTATAAAAGGAGATATTACAGACGAATTATTTGTAGAGTCCTTGTTTCAAGAACATCGATTTGATGGCGTAATACATTTGGCAGCAGAATCTCATGTAGACAGATCTATTTTAGATCCGTTGGCTTTTGCTAAGACTAATATTTTAGGAACTATGGTCTTGTTAAATTCATTTAAAAAATTATGGAAAGACAATTGGGAAGGTAAGTTATTCTACCACGTAAGTACTGATGAAGTTTATGGTTCACTTAGGGAAACAGGCTTGTTTACAGAAACAACTTCTTATGACCCTAATTCTCCCTATTCTGCTTCAAAAGCAAGTTCAGACCATTTTGTGAGAGCGTATGGTGAAACTTATGGAATGCCCTATGTTATTAGTAATTGCTCAAATAATTATGGTTCCTATCAGTTTCCAGAAAAATTAATACCGCTTTTTATTAACAACATTATAAATAATAAAGCGTTGCCTGTTTATGGTGATGGGAATTATACAAGAGATTGGTTGTTTGTAGAAGACCACGCAATGGCGATTGATTTGGTTTTTCACGAAGGGAAAAACCACGAAACTTACAATATTGGAGGGTTTAACGAATGGAAAAACATTGATTTAGTCACGCTGCTTTGTCAGCAAATGGATGAAAAATTAAATCGTAAGAAAGGCACATCCGCCGCTTTAATAACCTATGTAAAAGATCGGCCAGGACACGATTTGCGATACGCAATCGACGCAACAAAAATCAATAAAGAATTAGGGTGGAAGCCTTCAGTGACTTTTGAGGAAGGCCTTTCTGAAACCATTGACTGGTATTTGAAAAATAAAGAATGGACGAACCGCATTACCAGCGGTGCTTATGAAAAATATTACGAACAACAATATCAGTAGTAAGAAGAAACGAGTATGATAAAGAGCAGCTTACTTTTTTCATTAATAAACATAATTATATGAAGGGAATTATTTTAGCAGGAGGTACAGGAACAAGACTATATCCTTTGACCAAAGCAACTTCTAAACAACTCTTGCCAATCAGTGACAAACCGATGATTTATTATCCTTTGTCAGTATTGATGTTGGCTGGAATTCGAGAAGTATTAATTATCTCGACGCCAGATGATTTGCCGAATTTTAAAAAATTACTAGGCACAGGAAAAGAGATTGGAATGTCATTTTCATACAAAGTTCAACCCTCACCAGATGGTTTAGCGCAGGCATTTATTTTAGGAGAAGAATTTATTGGAGATGATGATGTTTGCTTGGTATTGGGAGATAATATTTTCTATGGACATGGGTTTACAAAATTATTGGCTGCGTCTGTTAAAAATGTTGTGGAAGAAAAAATGGCCACTGTTTTTGGATATTATGTTCAAGATCCAGATAGATATGGTGTTGTGGAGTTTGATGAAGATCATAAAGCAGTTTCTATTGAAGAGAAACCGCTTGCTCCAAAGAGTAATTACGCTGTAGTAGGTCTTTATTTTTATCCAAACTCTGTTGTTGAAATTGCGAAGAATGTAAAACCGAGTGAAAGAGGAGAGTTGGAAATTACGACGGTGAATCAAGCCTATTTAAAACAGCAAAATTTGAAGGTAGAACTAATGGGGAGAGGATTCGCTTGGTTAGATACGGGTACCCATGAATCCTTATTAGAGGCTTCAAATTATATTCATGCGATAGAAAACAGACAAGGACTGAAGGTAGCCTGTATTGAGGAGATCGCTTTTGAAATGGGTTATATTTCAAAAGAAGCCCTATTAGAATTGGCGCAGCCCTTAAGAAAAAACGGGTATGGGCAATATTTAATTCAGAGAGTACACAATTTATAATGAAATTTACAAGAACAGAAATACCAGATGTAATCGTTTGTGAACCTCAAGTATTTGGGGATGAACGCGGCTATTTTTCAGAAATATTTCGGCAAGATGCATTAGAAACCTTTTTAGGTTTTAAAACTAATTTTTGCCAAGACAATGAATCAAAATCTTCTTACGGAGTTTTAAGAGGACTGCATTACCAATTAGCACCCTATGCGCAAACGAAATTGGTAAGAGTGATAGAAGGAGTTGTATTGGATGTCGCAGTAGACATCCGTAGAGGCTCTCCAACATTTGGTCAGCATGTAGCAGTAGAGATTTCAAGTGAAAATAAAAAACAGTTATTTGTGCCAAGGGGCTTTGCACATGGTTTTGTGGTGTTAAGTGAAACGGCAACATTTGCTTATAAAGTTGATAATTACTACAATCCTGAATTTGATCGTGGAATTGCTTTTGACGATAGAACCTTGGATATAAAATGGAAATTGCCTGTTGAAAAAATGCAACTTTCAGAAAAAGACCTAAAACAAGTTTCTTTTTTAGAGGCAGCCTATTTTGAAGAGACCCCACATTTATATGAATAATATTTTAATAACAGGAGCGAATGGTCAATTAGGATCAGAATTAAAATCGCTCACGAAAAACACTGCTCAAGAACATTTTTTTTATACGGATGTTCAAGAATTAGACATTACGGATCATTCTGCAGTGCTTCAATTTATAGAAATAAATTCCATTCATATGATTATCAATTGTGCAGCATACACTTCTGTAGATAAGGCAGAATCGGCATTTGAAATTAGTGCAGCATTAAATCATTTGGCCGTTGAAAATTTCGCAAAAATTGCAAAAGAAAAAGCCCTTAAATTAATACATATTTCTACTGATTATGTTTTTGATGGAAATAAGTGCACTCCTTACAATGAAACGGATACATCAAATCCACAAAGTGTATATGGAGAAACAAAATTGGCAGGAGAATTGGCAATGCAAGCAATAAACCCTAAAAATTCGATAATCATTCGTACTTCATGGGTCTATTCTAGTTTTGGTGCTAATTTTGTAAAAACAATGTTGCGATTAGCAAGTGAAAGAGCTACCTTGGGTGTAATTTCAGATCAAATAGGCACGCCAACCTATGCAGGAGATTTGGCCAAAATAATTTTGAAAATACTGCCGAAACTAAATAATGAGGAGGTAACCGTTTATCATTATTCAAATGAAGGCGTTTGTAGTTGGTATGATTTTTCAAAAGCAATATTTGAAATAAAAAAAATAAATATACAAGTAAATCCAATCACTTCAGCGGCCTATCCAACAGCAGCGAAAAGACCATTTTATAGTGTATTGAATAAAAATAAGCTTAAAACAAAATTTAATATTGAGATTCCTTATTGGAGAGACGCGTTGAAACGTTGTTTGGAAAGCTTGGAATAAAATAAAAAGTGAGACCTTTCTATAGAGAATCGTCTTTCAACTGCATACTTATTAGGGGTGTTAATCGTTTTAAACATAAGTTTTGAACACGAAAACGATTGAAGATTTATTTGTTGTTGTATATGAATTTTACTTGTAATATCTTTGAGTTAAATATACTTTATTTATGATTTTAATTGCAGACGGAGGTTCTACAAAAGCAGATTGGATTGCTATCGATTCCAATAAAGAAGAAGCATTTAGAGTAAGAACTCTCGGATTAAATCCCGCGATTGTCTCTGAAGAAGAGTTGTCTAATAGGATTGTGAATATGTTTCAATTGATGAACATAAAAGAAAATGTTCAGGAAATTCATTTTTATGGAGCAGGTTGCGGAACTCCAAAACCAATACAAATTTTAAAAACAATTTTAGAATCTATTTTTATAAATGCCAAAATCTTTATTGCAGAAGATATGTTGGCAGCTGTTTACGCAGCATCAGGTAAAGAGCCTGCTTTGGTTTGTATTCTAGGAACAGGTTCTAATAGTTGTTATTTTAATGGTATTGAAATGGAAATGTTAACTGCTTCATTAGGGTATATTTTAATGGATGAAGCTAGTGGGAATTACTTTGGTAAAAAGTTGATTATCGATTATTTTTATAATAAAATGCCTCTTAAAATAGCAAAGAGTTTTGAAGAAGAGTTTGATTTAGATGCAGATCATATAAAGAAAAACTTATATAGAGAAACCAATCCTAATATGTATTTAGCTTCTTTTGCTAAATTTATGTTCGAGTTTAAAGAAGATAAGTACATCAAAAGAATTATTAAAAAAGGATTTCAAGAGTTTTTTAAATATCGAATATTACCCTACAATAAAACGGCAGAAACTCCAATTTACTTTATTGGTTCCATTGCTCATTATTTTAGAGATATTTTAGAGAAAATTGCTAAAAAGAACAATTTAGTAATTACGGATGTAATACAAAGGCCAATTGATAATTTATTAGAATATCACAAAAATAATATTAACTAATCGTATTTAAAAGTCTTTCTAAACGCATTCCTCTTGAGCCCTTAATCAGAATTGATTGGTGTTTAAGAGGATTGTTTTTTAGATACTCCTCCAAATTTTCAAATGTTTTAAAATGATTTATTGTTCCTGTTTGATAAAAGTTTTTACCCACAAAATAAGCATGGTCAACGTTTAGTTTTTCTACGAAATCAACAATGCTTTGGTGCTCTTTTAAACCCTCTGTTCCAAGTTCAAACATGTCTCCTAGAATAACAGTCTTACAAGGTTCATTTAGCGCTTCAAAGTTCTCAAGGGCTGCTTGCATGCTTGATGGATTTGCATTGTAAGCATCTAAAATAATTTTATTTAAAGGGGTTTTTATAATTTGAGAACGGTTGTTGTCTGGAATGTAGTTTTCAAGGGCATCTTTGATGTCAGCTTTCGTAATCTTAAAATAATTTCCAATAGTACAAGCAATAGCAATGTTTGTATAATTGTATTTGCCAATAAGATTACTTTGAATACTTTTTGTGAAAAAAGATAATTTTACATAGGGCTTTGCTTCCAAAAAATGCATCTCTTTATCAAAATAAATCGCGTTTATATTCTTCGTCTTTTCAATTTGTATCGCATTTTCAGGATTGATAAAAACTTTTTTATTGTTTTTTTCTAAGAAAGCATACAATTCACTTTTTCCTTTTATCACGCCTTCAATACCTCCGAAACCTTCCAAATGTGCTTTTCCAAAATTAGTAATATAGCCAAAATCAGGTTCGCAAATTCCACATAAAAATGCAATTTCTTTTAGATGATTTGCACCCATTTCTACAATTCCTATATCCGTTTTAGGAGTCATTGAAAGTAATGTGAGTGGAACACCAATATGATTATTTAAATTCCCTTTTGTAGCAGTAGTATTATATTTTTTTGACAAAACAACGTTTATCAACTCTTTCGTTGTTGTTTTTCCATTGCTACCCGTCAATCCAATAATTGGAATTTTTAGAACATTCCTATGGTAATTTGCTAATTTTTGTAATGTGTTTAAAACATCATTTACGAGAATAGTATTGGGGTGTATGTTGTATTTTTCTTCGTCAACGATTGCATATTTAGCACCCAATTTAAGTGCTTTTGCAGCAAATTCATTTCCATTGAAATTATCGCCTCTGATCGCAAAAAATAGGCTGTCTTTTCTAATGTTTCTTGTGTCTGTATCTACAAGAAAATGTTTTGAATATAATTCGTAAATTTTTTTAATTTTCATTCTTTAAAAAAATAAAAAAAACTTCACTGTTCGTGATACAGTGAAGCTATAATCTTTTAACAAAAGAGTTTGTTATCTAACTGAATTTTTAGGCTTTTTTTCAGAACTCATGGGGCCTAATTTATTGGTGACACATCGAAAACCAATATAACTTGTAGCCATATATTCTGGTAAATATCTTCTTTGTGCAGGATCTAGCCAGTATTCTCTATCAGACCAAGACCCTCCTTTGTAGACTCTTGTTCTGTTGCTTATTAATGTTGTTCTTTTCTTTCCGTCATTTACTAAAACCTCTCTTCCTGTTTCAGGATCTTTTTCAGTAGTTGGTTTTTTCGGAGAATTGTACATTCTCGGTCTCGAACTATATTGTTCTTCATCATCATCAAAGAATCTAGATGATTTTGCATCTCCATCACCCATGTCAGTATTGTCGGATGCGGTAAAATTTCTTCTTAACGTGATATCACTTTCTGTAATGGCTACATTTTTAATGCTTCCAGGTAGTTGTTTTGTGATGATTCTACCGTTAGGTAAAGTATCGTATGCTATTTCAGCGGCATTAGAACCAATAAGAACAACTTTTCCATCTTTGCCTATCATTTTTTTAGTAAAAACATTTCCTCTAAAATAATTAAAATCATTTGCTTCATTGTCTATGATTGGTCTATAAACATCAGCAACCCATTCAGAAACGTTACCTGACATATTGTACAAACCAAATCCGTTTGGTGCATAAGATTTTACTTTAATAGGGATGTCAGCACCATCGGAACTCCAACCAGATATACCACTATAGTTACCTTCTCCTTGTTTAAAGTTTGCTAACTGATCTCCTCGGCGTCTTTTTTCAGTATTTCTTGAATACTTTTCATTCCAAGCATATTTTTTTCTACCCCTGATGTTGTTGTATTCTCTGTTTTCAATATTTGCTTTCGCAGCAAATTCCCACTCTGCCTCCGTAGGTAATCTATAACGCTGACTTAAAACACCATCAGCTGCAGTAATTTTTCTTCCTTCTCTGAAACCTTTTTCATTTCCTTTGCCTCCTCTTGTTCTAATTCCTCTTTTATAAACTGTTGTGTCACGATCAAAAAGTTGGTCAGAATCGTCTAAAAACACTTCTGTGTCAAACGTATTTCTAATAGAATCATTTTCATAAATATTTTCTAGATGACCTTTGTCTATTAGTTTTTTTAGGTTGACTGCATCTGTTCTCCATTTACAAAATTGGTTTGCTTGTAACCAACTAACACCAACAACAGGATAATCTGAATAAGCTGGATGTCTAAAATAGTTTTCAGACAAAATGTCTGTATTACCTAAACTTTTTCTCCAAACTAAAGTGTCTGGCAAAACGGAATTATAGATGTATTTATATTTTTGTTCTGATGGTGGAAAAATCTCTTTAATATTTTGTACATACAAAAAATATTCAGAGTTGGTAACTTCTGTTTCATCCATATAAAAAGAACGAACATGTAGTTTTTTAGGAGTAGTGTTCCAATCTGCCATAACATCATCTTGCACTTGTCCCATCGTGAAAGAGCCACCTTCAATTGCAACCATTCCTAGAGGAGTCTCTTGCCCTTTAAATTCACCTCTTATATAATTACCATATTTAGGGTTATTAAAAGGTAATCCTGTAAGTGTCGAGCTTCCTGAAGTCGATTTGCTACAGCTTGCTAAAACTAACATTGATAGAACAGCTATAGATATTTTAAATACTTTTCTCATTTCCTAATTAGAAATTGGTTTGGTTTTGTTATCATGACGCAATTTACAATAATTCTACTTTCAAACAAGTAATTTGCTCATTTTAACACTTGGTTTTTTTACCCACATTTCATTAAACGCATTCTTTTTAAGTTTAGTATAATTTATCTTTATAACTATTAAAATATCTCTAAATAATTTGCGTTATTTGAATACGATTATGAAAAGACTCATTTTTACCTTTTTTTTTACCTTTTTTGTTCAGTTAATCATAGCGCAAGTAAATACTTCAGTTTTATCTTCTGGAACTTGGTTTAAGTTTTCTGTAGATGCTACAGGTATTTTTAAAATAGATAAAAATTTATTGGAACAAATAGGGGTTTCTACAAATGGACTAAACCCTAAAAAGATTCATATCTACGGAAATGGAGGCAATATGCTTCCTGTGCTAAATTCTGATTTTAGATATGATGATTTACAAGAGAATTCGATATTCATACAAGGAGAAAATGATGGTTCTTTTGATGCTTCAGATTTTATTCTTTTTTATGCAAAAGGGCCGCATGATTGGGTTGTAGATACAACTCCTAGTAAAGCTAAACACAGACAAAATATTTTTTCTGATAAAGCCTTCTATTTTATTACGGTAAATAATGAGGATGGAAAAAGAGTCCAAGAGAAAACTCCTATAACTATAAATTCCAACAGAGAAATAGTACTCTTTGACGATTTTATATTTCAAGAAAAAGAAGAGCTAAATATATTAGCTGCTGGCACTCAATGGTTTTATAAGAATGATTTTAATGTAGAAAATATCCAAAGTTTTAAAATCCCTTTTTCCAATGCGCTCGTTAATTCCCCAATTTCTGTTAGAGTTAGAGGGGTTTCTACATCCAGTTCTTCTTCAACGATGGCTGTTAAAATAAATGGACAGGATATTTATACTATGAATTATACTGGTGTAAATGGATTGACAAAAGCAAGAACACAAGAACAAACGGCAACTATTCTGAATTCAGCAAATGAAATTGAGGTTGCTATAACCTATGATAACGATGGAAACCCTTCTGCTAAAGCGTACTTAGATTTTATTGAAATAGTAGGTAAAAAACAATTAAAAGCTACCGGAAGTCAGTTTTCTTTTAGAAGTTTTGAGCAACTAAATACTACTGGAGTTGTTCAATATAAAGTTCAAAACACCAATCATATTTTTCAAATTTGGGATGTTTCTAATCATTTATCTCCTCAAAATATTAGCAATGAAAACACGGGTAACGACTTTGTCTTTAAAGACGAATCGGGGAAGTTAAAAGAGTATGTCGTTTTAAATCAAAACAATTTTTATATACCAAAACCACTTCAAAACAGTCGCGTTTTAAATCAAAATTTACATGCTTTAAAAGATATTAATTATTTGGTAATTACCAATTCAACGTTGTCTTCTCAAGCACAAAGATTGGCAACTTACCATCAAGAAAATTCAAACTTGACAACTAAAGTTGTGATTTTAGATCAAATTTATAATGAGTTTTCTTCAGGTTCTAAAGATATTACAGGTATTCGAGATTTCATACATCATCTCTATGATCCAACTGCAGTAGAAGAAAAAAAATTGAAATATGTTTGTTTTTTTGGTGATGCTTCTTACGATTATAAGGAGCGAATTTCTGGTGATAATATTGTGCCAGTAAAATTATCAGAAAGTAGTTTTAATTTAGCAACTTCTTGGGTTACAGATGACTTCTTTGTAATGTTAGAACCTAATGAAGGCACCATGTCTTCTAGTCATACTATAGATGTCGCTTCGAGTAGAATTCCAGTGTCATCGATTGCTCAAGCGAGTGATGTCGTTCATAAAATCTTATCCTATTACGGTAAAAATGCCATTGGAGATTGGCGAAATACTATTACACTTTTAGCAGATGATATAGATAAACTCAGTTCAGATAGAACGCTTCAACCTGATGTAGAAAAGATTGCTGATGATATTAGAGATAATAAGCCCATTTTTAACATTAATAAAATTTATTTAGATGCTTTTGTGCAAGAAAATTCTTCTGGTGGTGAGCGATACCCTGAAGTAAAAAAGGCTATTACAAATGCCATAGAAACAGGAACCTTAATCTTTGATTATTTTGGACACGGAGGGGAAGATGGTTTTGCATCAGAAAAGATTTTTGACAAGCCTCAGATACAGGATTTAAACAATCAAAATACATTACCGCTTTTAATAACTGTTACTTGCGATTTTTCTAGATTTGATAATCCAAGTAGAATTACCGCAGGAGAGTTGACGCTCTGGAATCCTATTGGTGGGGCTGCAAGTATGATTACCACTACCAGAGAGGTTTATATTAGTACTGGAAATACTTTTAATCAGCAGTTAATTAAAGTATTGTTAGAGTTTAATAATGAAGATTTAACTATTGCCGAATCGTTAGTAAAAGTAAAAAATAATTTTTCAAGTACCCAAAAGTTTTTTATTTTTCATTTTGGTGATCCAGCAATGAAATTAGCAGTTCCACAACCAAACATTCGAATTACAAAAATGAATGGTAAAGATGTCACACAACCCACAGACACTTTAAAAGCTTTGTCTAAAGTTCGTTTTGAAGGGGTTGTTTTAAACGATTCCAATACGATATTAAATAATTTTAATGGCTCACTTTTTACCACCGTTTTTGATAAACCAATAAACAAAACAACTTTAGATAACGATGGTTTTGGAATTAAAAATGAATTTGACTCACAGGAAAGTAAAATATTTAGAGGGAGGTCTACTATAGAAAATGGCATTTTTAAATTCGATTTTATCGTTCCAAAAGATATAAAAATAGCTTACGAAAAAGCAAAATTAAGTTTTTATGCAGAAAATGGTGAAATAGATAAAGCTGGTTATAATTCTGATGTAATAGTTGGTGGAGTTGATCAAAATGCTCCTGATGATACAGTAGGTCCAGAAATATCGCTCTACTTAAATGATGAGTCTTTTATTGAAGGAGGTACTACAAATGCTTCTCCAAATTTAATTGCAGTCTTGTCAGATGCTAGCGGAATTAATACTTCAATAACTGCTGTAGATCATGATATTATTGCTATTTTAGATGAAGACACAACAAATCCAATCTTTTTAAATGATTTTTATCAAACCGAATTAAATGATTTTACAAACGGGAAAGTAGTCTACAGCTTAAGAGATTTAGGGGTTGGTACTCATACTTTAAGAATAAAAGCATGGGATGCATACAATAACTCCTCAGAAGCTACGTTAAACTTCGTGGTTGTTAGTGACGCACTTTTAAATTTAGAAAACGTTTTAAATTATCCAAATCCTTTTATTGACTATACTGAATTTTGGTTTAATCATAACAAACCTAATGAAAACTTAGAAGTACAAGTTCAAATTTTCACTGTTTCAGGGAAATTAGTAAAAACAATTAGTCAAAATATGATTACCACAGGGAACCTAGCAAGAAGCCTTACTTGGAATGGGTTAGATGATTTTGGAAATAGGATAGGGAAGGGGGTTTATATATACAAGTTAAGTGTAAAATCAGCGAGAAGTAATTTAATTTCAGAGAAGTATGAAAAATTAGTGATTCTTCAATAAAAGTTAGATATTTGTCAAATAAAACTAAAGTATAATAAGAATATAATGTAATGAGAAAATTAGGAATCTATTTTTTATTTTGCCTGCTTGTCAGTGTTAAAATACAGGCGCAATTAAATTCAATTACAACAGCGACACCATTTTTATTGATTACACCAGATGCAAGAGCAGGAGGTATGGGGGATATTGGAGTGGCAACATCTGCAGACGCTTTTTCTCTTTTTCACAATCCTGCGAAAATTGCATTTAGTAACCGACAGGTAAAGGTAGGGATAACCTATTCACCTTGGTTACGTAATTTAACAGATGATATTTTTGTTGGAAGTGGTTCTTATATTAGTAGATTTAGTGAAAACGCAGCTTGGGGAGCAGATTTTAAGTATTTTTCTTTAGGTCAAATAGATTTAACAACAGATGATGGGTCTCCAAACGGAATCATTAATCCGAATGAGCTCGTGTTTACAGGCTCTTATGCTTTAAAATTAAGTGAAACTTTTTCTGGAGGAGTTTCTTTAAAATATATAAGATCTAACCTCGCATTTAATGGTGTCCCTGGGAATCAAATTCAGGCTATAAATTCTTTTGCGGTAGATATTTCCGGGTATTATCAATCTTTAGAAGAAAATTACGGAAACTTTAACGGACGATATAGAATCGGTTTTAACCTTGCAAATGTTGGCCCAAAAGTAAACTATACATCAGATTCAAACAATGAAGACTTTATACCAACCAATTTGAAATTAGGAGGTGGTTTCGATTTTATATTGGATGATTATAATACGGTTTCTACAAATTTTGAATTTACTAAATTATTAGTACCCACTCCACCAACTAGAGATCCTGCAAATGGTGATATTATAGAAGGGAAAGATGATAATATTGGATGGGTAAGTGGTATTTTTCAATCTTTTGGAGATGCTCCAGGAGGATTTAGCGAAGAAATAAAAGAATTTACTTATGCCCTAGGTGCAGAGTATCTATACAATAATGCATTTGCAATAAGGGGAGGATATTTTCATGAGAGTGAAGAAAAAGGAAATAGAAAATATTACACTTTAGGCGGTGGTTTTAAAACTAATGCATTAAACATTGATTTGTCTTATTTAATTAATTCCTCTGATGTTAATAATCCGTTAGAGAATTCTTTGCGTTTTTCTTTGTCATTTGATTTAGGAGAAGTTTTTGACGATTATTAGTAACACTTTTAACTTAGTCTACTTCGTTCTATTTTCGGTCATATTTGAATATAGTAGTATACTAATTTCATTATTTCAGTAAGATTTTAATAATTTATAACAATATTTAAAAGCAGTCTCAACAAGACTGTTTTTTTTATGGGAGAGATTAAATAAAGGTGAATGAAGTGAAGGTGTCATTTTTTTCTCGTAAATTTCATAAAACTTGTAGGTGTATAAGCGCACCAATTATCTCATTTAATGGCGCACTAAAAATTTAAGGAAATTATATATGAAACTAGATATTTCTTCTCGAAAAGACATCAAACTAATAATTACAAAGTTTTATGAATTGTTGTTAGTTGATGAAAATATGATTCCTTTTTTCGAGGATATTGTTCTTCAAAATCAGTTAGAGGAACATTTAGAAATCATTACGGATTTTTGGAGCGTTCTTCTTTTTGACACCAATTCTTATGCGAATAATGTGATGAAAAAACATGTTGATAAAAATGTTTTTGTAGCCTTTAAAAAAGAACATTTTACTATTTGGATATCGTATTTATTTGAAACTATTGATGCTTATTTTGAGGGAGAAAATGTCGTCAATATGAAAAAAAGAGCAAGTTCTATTGCTACTGTTATGGAACTAAAAATGGATATTTATAAAAAATAAAATAAAATAATAAAATAAAATGATGAATTTGTTTCGTTGGATATCATCATTTTATTTTATTTGTCTCTGTAAATACTATACCTTTATAGTAATTTTAAGTAATCAAATAAAAAAAACATGATTTCATCAATAATAACAGGGACTGGATCTTTTATACCTTCTATAAAAAAAGAAAATGCAGCTTTTTTAAACGAACATTTTTTAAATGAAGACGGAACCTCTTTTAGTTCTGGAAATGATGTAATCATTGAAAAATTTAAATCGATTACAGGTATTGAAGAAAGACGGTATGCAAAACCTACATTAAATACTTCCGATTTGGCCTTCTTTGCAAGTCAAAAAGCAATTGAAGATGCAGGTATAAATCCAGAAGAAATTGATTATATAATTCTTGCTCATAATTTTGGCGACGTAAATCAAGGCGCAATTCAAAGTGATATTTTACCAAGTTTAGCTACAAGAGTCAAGTACCGATTAAGTATTGAAAATTCTAATTGTGTAGCTTATGATATTCTTTTTGGTTGTCCGGGTTGGGTGGAAGGCGTTATACAAGCACAGGCATTTATAAAAGCAGGAATTGCTAAAAAATGTTTAGTAATTGGCGCAGAAACCTTGTCCAGAGTAGTTGATAAAAACGACAGGGATTCTATGATTTTTAGTGATGGAGCAGGCGCCTGTATCGTTGAAGCAACTGATGAATCAGGATCGGGGATTTTAAGCCATGCAACTCAAACGTTCGCAAAAGAAGAAGCGTATTTTTTATTTAACGGAAAATCATATGACAAAACAGCAAACAAAGATGTACGTTATATAAAAATGTTAGGTAGAAAAATCTATGAATTTGCATTGGTAAATGTTCCTTTAGCGATGAAATCTGCGCTTGATAAAAGTGGCGTTTCAATTGATGAAGTAAAGAAAGTTTTTATTCACCAAGCGAATGAAAAAATGGATGAAGCAATAATCAAACGCTTCTTTAGATTGTTCAAAAAACCTGTACCAGAAGGAATCATGCCGATGAGTATTCATAAATTAGGGAATAGTTCTGTAGCAACCGTGCCTACCTTATTAGATTTGGTTTTAAAAGGAGAAATGGAAAATCAAGAAGTACAAAAAGGAGATATTGTTATTTTTACTTCTGTAGGAGCAGGGATGAACTTAAATGCCATTGTTTATCGATTCTAGGTTTTAAGTTGAAATTAGAATTTTATTCTGCTACAATTATTTTGCTTTATTTACACCCTAAAACACTCACATTTATTGAGTAATTATGTGTTTTTAAAACTTTAAAAAAGTATAAATAATTTTCGATTCATTTTTAAATTTAGTTAGGCAAATTCTCAATAATCCAAACGAATTTTAATTCGTAAGAAAAAATATCAAATTCACTGTTTAAATTTAATCTGAAATAGTATTTTTGCACATGCAACAAAACAACGTACTTATTTTAGATTTTGGATCGCAATACACACAGCTAATTGCAAGAAGAGTTAGAGAGTTAAACATTTACTGTGAAATTCATCCTTATAACCATCTTCCTAAAAATCAATCAGAATTCAAAGCGGTTATCTTATCCGGAAGCCCAAATTCAGTAAGAGCAGAAAATGTGCTACATCCAGATTTATCACAAATAAGAGGCAAAAAACCCGTCTTGGCGGTTTGTTATGGAGCGCAATATTTAGCTCATTTTTCTGGAGGAAAAGTAGCACCTTCTAATACAAGAGAATATGGTAGAGCAAATTTATCATATGTAAAAAGCGATGAAACTTTCTTTGAGAACATTTCAGAAGGAAGTCAAGTTTGGATGAGTCATTCAGATACGATAAAAGAATTACCAACAAACGGAGAATTATTAGCAAGCACAAAAGATGTTAAAAATGCTGCCTATAAAATTGAAGGAGAAGCAACTTTTGCGATTCAATTTCACCCAGAAGTATATCATTCTAAAGATGGAAAACAATTATTAGAAAATTTTTTAGTAAAAATTGCAGGTGTTGCACAAACTTGGACACCAGATTCTTTTGTAGAAAGTACCGTAGCAGCAATCAAAGAAAAAGTTGGAAGCGATAGAGTAGTTTTAGGACTTTCTGGAGGGGTAGACTCTACTGTTGCAGCAGTTTTATTAAACAAAGCAATTGGCAAAAACTTATATTGTATTTTTGTAAATAACGGACTTTTACGTAAAGATGAGTTCGAAAGTGTATTGACACAATACGAAGGTATGGGTTTAAACGTTAAGGGTGTAGATGCTTCGGCACGTTTTTTGAAAGCCTTATCGGGAGTTTTAGATCCGGAGAAGAAAAGAAAAGCAATTGGAAATTCTTTTATAGAAGTTTTTGATGATGAAGCTAATCAAATTACAGATGTAACCTGGTTAGCTCAAGGAACTATTTACCCAGATGTTATTGAGTCTGTTTCTGTGAATGGAGGTCCTTCCGCAACGATTAAAAGTCACCATAATGTAGGAGGATTACCAGATTTTATGAAATTAAAGGTTGTAGAACCTTTGCGAATGATTTTTAAAGACGAAGTAAGAAGAGTAGGAGCTTCTATGGGGATTGATCCTGAGTTATTAGGTCGTCATCCATTTCCTGGCCCTGGTCTAGGGATTCGTATTTTAGGGGATGTTACCGCAGATAAAATTCGTATTTTACAAGAAGTTGATGCTGTTTTTATAAATGGTTTAAAAGAGGAGGGATTGTATGATAAGGTTTGGCAAGCAGGTGCAATGTTACTTCCAGTAAACTCTGTAGGAGTTATGGGAGACGAAAGAACTTACGAAAAAGTGGTCGCCCTAAGAGCTGTAGAAAGTACTGACGGAATGACGGCAGATTGGGTAAATTTACCTTATGAGTTTTTACAGAAAACATCTAATAAAATTATAAACCAAGTAAAAGGTGTAAACAGGGTTGTGTATGATATTAGTTCAAAACCACCCGCAACAATAGAATGGGAATAATGTATATGAAACATCTAAAGTTTTTTGTTTTTCTGTGTATTTTAACGTTTTCTGTCTCTTGCGGACAGCAAAAAAAGTACATCGACTATAAAATCAAAGAAGGCGAAACAATGAAAACTATCGCTAAGAGATTAGATATGAAAACCAAAGATTTACTGCGACTAAACCCTGATGTCATTAGAAAGCCTGAAGTAAACACAGTGATCGTAATTCCTAATAAAAAAATAAAAGTTTTAACTAAGGTCTTAGAAAATATCCCTAGTAATGAGAAAGAGATAAATTATAAAAAGGAGCTTTTAAGTAATCTTTCAAAGAGTTTTGTTGTTTATGAAGTAAAAAAAGGAGACGCTTTTTATAGCCTGACTCGTTTTTATAATGTTTCACAAGAAGATTTAATCACTTTAAATCCTGAGTTAATTGAAGGGTTGAAAGTTGGGCAAATTATAAAAATAAAACCAATAGAAAAAGGCAAAGTACCAGAAAAAACGATTTACGAAGATTTTATTGCCGAAAACAGTTCATTAAAAGCGGCATTGTTATTTCCTTTTAAGACCAATGAAAATGATACAATAGCCGGCAATGCCCTTTTTATGAAAAGTAAATTGGCAAATATTGTCACTGATTTTTATTTAGGAGCTAAAATAGCGGTTGATTCTATTAGAAAACAAGGAGTTTCAATAGAATTAAATGTTTTTGATACCGAAAGAAATGGAACTAGAATAAGGACTCTTTTAGCGGATAATGATTTAAATAAAAATGATGTGATTATAGGTCCTTTGTATTCAGAGGAAACAGAAATCGTTTCTAACAGTTTAAAAGTGCCAGTTATTTTTCCATTCTATTCAAAAAATCAATCTAAGTTTTCTGCGGTTAATTTAATTAAGGCTTCACCAGAAAAAAATGTGTTTCGAGCAGAATTGATTCGTTATATTAAAGACAGTATTTCCAATCAAAACTTAATTTTAGTGGGGGATGGGGATGCGGTGTCAACTATTTCTACCTCTTTTATAAAACAGTTTTTAGAAAAACATGATTCTATTTCTATGGTTCATGTTGTAAAACCTAAAGAGGGGTATATTGCAAGAGAACGCTTTACAGATGTTTTTAAACCAGATGTTTATAATTGGGTTATAATGGCTACAGATGATAATGTAATTATAGCAGATGCGATTAATAGTGCGAACAGTTTGTCAGATTCACTAAACATGCGCATCTTTTCTTACAACAAAGGAACTGCTTATGATAAAATTGATAATTTTAAATTAGCCAAATTAAATTTCACCTATGTGAGCGATCGGTTTGTGAACGAAGCTTCTGCCTCAACACAATTATTTAATCGCCAGTATTATAAGGAAAATAATGCCTTACCTTCTTTTTATGCAACCAAAGGTTTTGATATTACCTATGATGTTTTAATCCGTTTAGCTTCTGGTAACGACTTACAATCTACCTTTCTAAAAGGCGCTTCTTATCGGGTAGAAAGTAAGTTTGACTATTCTAATAAATTGGTTGGTATTTCTGAAAACAAAGGGTTGTTTATCGTTCAATATAACAAAGATTTAAGTCTAACTAGACTGAAATAATTCTGATTTTCTTTAAAATTAATAATACAAAAAGCAGATAGAAAAAATAACAAAGATCTCCTTAAAACACGGGTTTTTATTATAATAGTAAAAGAAGATTGTTTTTTTTAAGATGAAACTTAAGTGATGTTTGAAGCAAGATTCATGCACTCATCTTCGAAAAAAAGAAATACTTATTAAATTTTCTTCATTTGCTGTTTCATCATTTGCATTTGCTCTTTTAGCATTCCGTGTTTATCTAATTTTTTAGCTTCTGCCATTAAATTAGTTGCTTCTCGTTTGCGTCTTTTCGTCATTGAGATTCCTGCTAATTGTAATTTAGCCATTGCCAAATCATGATCCATTGCCAAACCTAATTTTACCGCTTTACGCAAAAATTTTTCAGCTTGTGTAATATTTGTTTGACTCAATATAATACCGTGTAAATAATTATAATATCCTTGCTGCTTAACGATTAAAGCAGCTTCGGGGTTTTTAATATATCCCAACCATTTTTTTGTTCCTTCAAAGTTTTGCTTACGTAACTGTAAGAAAGCTAGTAAAATAAATTCATTTTTAAAATAGAATAAAACAAAAATCCCTGCTAATAATAAGATTGAAATTCCATTCATTATGTGTAATTGGCTAAATTCATACACTGCCCAAACAGAAATTAAACCAGCTAAAATTAATTTTATATTTTTATGAAACATCGTATTTTTTTGATTTAGGTTAAAAAGCAAAAATACATTTTCTTGGTAAATTATAACGTTACTTTTTAAAGTATTTCTTGTATTTGAAGGAAGCAATGACAGTAAGTAAGACTAGTATAAAAATGTAAATATAAGCCTCTCTAGGTGTTACAGCTTTGTCTCCACTCGCGTAAGAATGTAATCCTGATAAATAGAAATTTACACCAAAATAAGTCATCATTATTGATAAATAAGCAAATGCAGAGGCAAAATTAAAAGATAATTTTCCTCTTAAACCCGGTATTAAACGCATGTGTAAAACAAAAGCATAAATTATAATAGAGATCAATGCCCAAGTTTCTTTTGGGTCCCAACCCCAATAACGGCCCCAACTTTCATTTGCCCACATTCCACCAAGAAAGTTTCCAATAGTTAACATTACCAAACCAACAGTAATTGCCATTTCATTAATAATGGTAATTTCCTTGATGTGTAAATTTATTTTCTTTTTATTCTTTTCGGTGGTGAAAATTATCAAAATTATAGCAAAGATACCCAGAATCATTCCCAAAGAAAAGGGGCCGTAACTTGCTACAATTATTGAAACGTGCACCAACAACCACCAAGAATTTAAAACAGGTTGTAAATTTGCAATCTCTGGATCCAGCCAATTTTGATGCGCAAAAGCTAAAATAATCGCCGTTAAAAAGGTTGTTGCTGTAATTGTTAAAGCAGATTTTCTCCCAAAGAACAAACCAAATAACATGGTTGCCCAGGCAACATAAATGATGGATTCATAAGCATTGCTCCAAGGCGCATTTCCACTAATAAACCAGCGTGAAACTAAACCTAAAGTATGTAATGTAAATAAAGAAATTACTCCTCCAATTAAAATCCTAACAAGAATATTAACCCATTTTTTTGTATTGAAAATTTCTACAAAAACAAATAGGATTAAAAGTAAACTTAGATAACCATAATATTTTGCAAGTCTTTGAAAAGGTTGCAGCTTGTTATAAGAAATTTCCAAATCAATTTTATCCTCTGAAGGATATACAGCTGCTCCAAATTTTTTCTGAAACTTTTTAATTCCTTCTAAAATTTGTGCTGCTTTTGTGTATTTTTTTGTCTTTTTACCTTCCTGTAAAAGCTGGATGTAAACAGGTAAAGATTGACGTACAAAAACAGAGTCTGTTCCTTTAAAACCTGCAGTTGAGGTTTCTGGTTGAGAGACCCACGTGTTGTTTTCATCATTAGGAATTGGATAAATACGAAAAATACCGCCACCAATCGCACTATATAATAAGCCAACGCGTCTATCAATTTTAATTAAATCTTTCTCAAATTTATTTTTTACATTTTTTTTCTGAGCTTCAGCAACTTGCTCTTTTATTTTATAAACGCCTCTTGGGGTAATGAAATCCGACAAACGAGCATATTTAGCAGTGACTGGAATGCTCAAAGTTTTTCTAATTTTTGTATTTCCTTTCTCTAAATAAATAACAGGTACTTCAAACCAAAGCCTTGGGTTTTCAATAATTGACAGCAAAACCTGACTGGGTTGCATCCCATTAAAACTTTCTGATTTGCTAACTTTTCTGACCAATTCAGAAGCAAATGTATGCGAAGGTTTCATTCGTCCTCCAGCATCCTGAATTACCAATTTATTAAAACTTTCTGCATGTTCAATATCGACCAAATTCGCTTGCAAAATAGAATCTATTTGTTGATTTGAAATGCTATTTGACGCGTGTGCTGTGTGTTGTGAAAAACTAACACTAGCTAGAAATAACGTGGCTATTACAGATAAAGTCAATTTTTTCTTTCTGATTTTTTTCAATCCTTTTTTTAAATCGTTAAAATGTGTGTTTTTTGCAAACAGCATACAAATTAAGCCAATATATAATAATGAATATCCCAAATAAGTGACGAATGTTCCTAAAAAATCATGGTTTACAGAAAGATGCGTTTCTTCTTTTTCTCCAGATAAATCATAACTAGATTGAAAAAACTTGTAGCCTTTATGATCCAGGATGTGATTCATGAAAATTTTATAGTCAAATTTTTCTTCTATATCGTTTACTGTTATTTCACTAGCATAGGCTGCAGCACTTTCAGATCCGGGATATTTTTCTAATTGAAAATCATTCAACTTCACAGAAAATGGTGTTTCTAAAATTTTTGCGCCGTATTGCATTCTAAAGTTTAATCCACTTACAGAAACTTCTTTAGCGCCTTCAGAATTATATTTACCTCCTGTTAATTCTATTCTTTCTGTTTCATTTTTACTATGAATATCTAAAATGATAACATCTAATTTTTTATCATCTTTTGGTCCACGAATAGTCTTCATGATTCCTTTTTCTGCGGGTCTTGGAATCACAAATTGTAATCCGGCAAGGTTGTGTAATGTTAAAAATTGAAAATTTTGAACACTATCTTTTATAATTATCCCTTTTTCTTGATCTGCCATTCGAAACCAATCTCCATTCTCTTTGGCTATCATTTTTAGAGAGCCATCTTCTTTTGTGAAGTTGATAGAAGCATTATTATCTGTTGCATCAAAACCAACTAAAACGCCATGAATATTTTGGATAGTTCCTTTTTTTAACCAATGTTCATGACGCGTTCCTTCCGAAGATTCTACAAAAAATAAATGTTCGATACCATTTTCATCTTCCACTAATTTTTTTTCTGCCCAGGGAATGTAATCTACCAATTCAATATTGAAATTTTGCTTCTCATTATTACTCTTAAAATTATCTGAATAAGACCATGTGTTTTTACCCCAAGCAGACAATAATAAAGGGCTATTGATTTCTGGTTTTTGGAGTTCATTGTTATCTACAAACACGTTTAAATAGGTGGTTTCTGATAAAAATTTATTGGTAGTTTCTCCCTCTTTGATCAGCATAATGCCTTCATAACCAATATAGCGAGTAATCCCTGCTCCAATAAGAATAAATAAGAAGGCTACATGAAATAATAAAACAGCCCATTTTTCTTTTTTATACAAGCGATATCTAAAAATATTTCCAAAGAAATTAATCACAAAGAAGACCATAATTAATTCAAACCACCAAGCATTATAAACTAATGCTTTAGAGGTTTGTGTGCCAAAATCATTTTCAATGAAAGTGGCAACTCCCATTGCAGTAGCATAAAGGATGAATAAAACCGCCATTAAGCGTGTAGAGTATAGTATCTTAAAAATATTTTTCATCCGTTATTTGGTAATTTTATAGCGTACCGCAAATTTACGGATAAAAGAAATAATACTTCATCTCCAAGGGTCCTTTTTTCTTGTTAAGAGTTATTAAAAATAAGGCGCCATTTTTAAGTTTTATTTTGATAAATTTATAAAATTATAGAAGGGAGTCTACTGGTTTGTATTTCTTAAAACTGTTTTTTTAGAAACAAACCAAGCTATTTTAGAAAGTTTATCTTTCAGACTTTGTAACTTTGCAATTCTGAAACAAAAAAGAATGAACATAGAAAACGCACAAAAGCAAGTTGACGATTGGATTAATACTCATGGAGTTCGTTATTTTAATGAGTTGACAAACATGGCGCAATTAACAGAAGAAGTTGGTGAAGTTGCACGTATTATTGCAAGACGTTACGGAGAACAAAGCGAAAAAGAATCTGATAAAAACAAAGATTTAGGAGAGGAGTTGGCAGACGTATTATTCGTTGTTTTGTGCTTAGCAAACCAAATAGGAATTGATTTGCAAGACGCCTTCGAAAAGAAATTAGACATCAAAACAAAACGTGATCACGAGCGTCATCATAACAATCAAAAATTAAAATAATGCCTTTTTTAGAAAATATCAAACACCCGCAGTTTTTATCCAACTTTTTAAGAGTTGCCATTCCCTTTTTCCTAGTAGTTACCCTACTACCTTTGTTGATCAATAGTTCTTCAGAAATATTTTCAGGAGATTTCAAAACAGTGCATGCAACTAATTTTTCCGACGGTAAATGGAAAAACTTTTTTGGTTTTAAAGTTGTTTTCAGTGCTCTTTATGGTTTGTATATTACCAATAAAAAAATGAAGTGACCTTAATTTAGTTTTTAAAAGCCGTATCGTAAATTTGAGTGATATTGCTAAGTGCAATTATAAGCAGTTTGTATCCTAGCTTTTTAAACAGAAATTGATTTGTGTTCTTACAATTTTTTAAAAGCTTTTATTCCAGCTTTTATTGCGATTTGTAGATGGTTTTTCCTGGGAGTTAAAGGGCAAGAATATTTTTCGTTGTAGGCACAATAAGGATTGTAGGTGTTGTTGAAATTTAATACAATCGTATTGTCTCTTGTTATGTCTGTTGTCATAACATCCATATAGCGTCCACCATCATAGGATTCGTCTCCGCTAGTAGTGTCTGTGAAAGGTAAAAATAAAAAATCGTTATACGCATCATCCTCCAAATCATTTTGACTCTGATAAATGGTCAGTACATAGTTTTTTTCATTCAATGTAAAGTTTAATAAACCATATTCTTTATACAAAGGTTTTCTATTTGTTGTAGTTGCCATTTCAAAAACGGGCGCGTTTTTTATTTTCTTGAAACTAGCTTTTACAATAAAAGAGCTGTCTATAGGAAAAAAATCTAAGCCTTTAAATTCTTTTAAATCTTTCTTTTTTAAGGGCGATTTTGAAGCATCTTTATAGCTTGCGTTTAGCTCTTGTTGATAAATCGTTTTTCCCATTAATGGACGTTTTCTTTGAGAATTGCAGGAGACCATTATTGTAATTACAGTTATGATAAAGTATTTTTTTTTCATTTAAAATTATTGAACTTTTTACAAATTTAGTTTTAATAAAAAATCCCCAAACAGTGTTTTACTTTTTGGGGATCGTTTATTTTCTTATTAATGGTAGTTATGCTTTCTTTTTAGTTACGATACCGTCAATAGTTTTACTTGTCATAGTTTTAGACGTTTCTAACTCCTCAGAAGTTTGTGTAATATCAACTTTCACTTCTGTCTTCGTTTCTTCGCTATGAGATTTGGTTTCAGAATGTCCTCCTAAAATAGGTGCAATAACCAATCCAATTAAACAGGTAAGTTTAATTAAAATATTCATTGATGGACCTGAAGTGTCTTTAAAAGGGTCACCAACGGTATCACCTGTTACGGCAGCCTTGTGAGCTTCCGAGCCTTTGTAAGTCATTACGCCATTAATCTTTACACCAGCTTCAAAAGATTTTTTAGCATTGTCCCATGCACCGCCAGCATTGTTTTGAAAAATAGCCCAAAGTACGCCAGAAACAGTAACACCTGCCATATAGCCTCCTAGCATTTCAGCAACCAACATATTGTTTTCTTGGTATACTAATTTACCTGCTAACACAACAAGAATTGGGAAACCTATCGTTAAAATACCTGGCAACATCATTTCTTTTAAAGATGCTTTTGTAGAAATAGCCACACATTTATCGTATTCTGGTTTTCCAGTTCCTTCCATAATTCCTGGAATTTCTTTAAACTGTCTTACTACTTCATTTACCATTTCCATCGCTGCCTTTCCAACGGCATTCATTGCTAATGCAGAGAATACTACAGGTACCATTCCACCTACAAATAACATGGCTAATACAGGTGCTTTAAAGATGTTAATTCCATCAATTCCTGTAAAGGTTACATAGGCAGCAAATAGAGCCAATGATGTTAAGGCTGCTGAAGCAATGGCAAAACCTTTACCCGTTGCAGCAGTTGTGTTACCAACAGCATCTAAAATATCGGTACGTTCTCTTACGATCGGATCTTGTTCACTCATTTCAGCAATACCACCGGCATTATCGGCAATAGGACCAAAAGCATCAATCGCTAATTGCATCGCTGTAGTTGCCATCATTGCAGATGCTGCTAAAGCAACACCATAAAATCCAGCAAAAGCATAGGATGCCCATATTGCAGCTGCAAATAATAATACAGAAGAGAATGTAGAGATCATACCTGTAGCTAAACCAGCTATAATATTGGTACCCGCTCCTGTGCTTGATTGCTGTACAATTTTTAAAATTGGCTTCGAGCCTAATCCTGTGTAGTATTCAGTAAAAGCTGAGATTCCAGCACCTACTACTAAACCAACTAAACATGCATAAAATACGCGTATTGAAGAAATGTCTTGAAGACCTTCTCCAAAAAATTCCATTTGCATTGTTGCTGGCAACATCCAAGTCACTAATCCAAAACATACAACAGCTACCATTATAATAGCTGCCCAGTTTCCGATGTTTAATGCTTTTTGTACGTCTGCTTCTTTTGCATCGTTCGATGAAATTTTAACTAATAAGGTTCCGATCAAAGAAATGATAATTCCAACACCTGCAATCGACATTGGTAATAAAATTGGTCCTATTCCGCCAAAAGCATCTGCGATGTTTCCTCCCATATCCTTAATAACATAGTTTCCTAAAACCATGGCAGCTAATACTGTTGCAACATAAGATCCAAATAAGTCAGCTCCCATTCCAGCAACATCTCCAACATTATCACCAACATTATCTGCAATAGTCGCAGGATTTCTTGGATCATCTTCTGGAATATCTGCTTGTACTTTTCCTGCTAAATCAGCGCCAACATCGGCAGCTTTTGTGTAGATTCCTCCACCAACTCTTGCAAACAAAGCAATAGATTCAGCTCCTAAAGAAAACCCAGCTAATGCTTCTAAAACAATTGTCATCTGATCTGTATTTGTCCATTCACCACCCATAAACAATTGGTAGAATATAATAAAGAACATTGTTAAACCCAATACAGCAAGACCCGCAACGCCAAGACCCATCACGGTTCCACCTCCAAATGATACTTTTAAAGCATTTGGCAAACTCGTTTTTGCAGCTTGTGTTGTTCTAACATTTGTTTTGGTTGCAATTTTCATCCCCATATTCCCAGCAAATGCAGAAAATATAGCGCCAATAATAAATGCCACTACGATTAAATAAGTAGTATCCATATAAAAAGCGATTCCAGTTAGAATAAGACTGGCTCCGATGACAAAAAATGTTAGCAATCGGTATTCCGCTTTTAAAAATGCCAAAGCACCTTCGTAAATATGGTCAGAAATTTCCTTCATTTTCCCATTACCTGCATCTTGTTTCATTACCCAAGACTTCTTTATTAGCATAAACGTAAGACCTAGTATGGCCATTACAATCGGCATCCATATCATCATTGATTCCATATTTTATTTTGATTAAATTTGAGCGGTGACAAATGTAGTAAAATCAATGTGATAAAAAAAACCTCTTAAAATGTTTAATTTTAAGAGGTTTATAATTTTATACGCTAATAATTCCTATATCTTGAATTTATCGTTCTTTTTGTAGTCGCTTTGTTCATATCGAACAACACAATCTTTGTAGATTTGTTTTGCTTCTGCTGCATTTCCCCAACCACCAACATCAACTTTTTTCTTTTCTAAGTCTTTATATACTTGAAAGAAATGTTCTATTTCTTTTAGTCTATGAGAATTTAAATCTGAAATATCATTTTTATTATTCCAAATAGGATCTGAAATAGGAACACAAATAATTTTTTCATCGGGTCCTTTTTCATCGGTCATGTGAAAAACACCAATAGGTTTTACTTCAATCACACACATTGGAAAAGTGGGTTCATGTCCTAAAACTAAAACATCTAATGGATCATCGTCTAAAGCTAATGTTTCTGGTACAAAGCCATAATCTGCTGGATACATCATTGAAGAGAATAACATTCTGTCAAAACGAATTTTGTTTAAATCAAAATCGTATTCATATTTATTTCTGCTACCCTTCGGTATCTCAATTAAAACATCGAAAGTATTCTTTTCTTTTGAACTCATATTTTTTTATTTAATACCATACAAAATTACTAAATCTATCCACTTATTCTGTATATTTTACTATTAATTTACGCAATGCTTTTCGACTCTTTAGATTTCATTAAAAAACAAAAATTCCTATTCAAAGTTGAATAGGAATTTTAGCTACATATTTAATAGCTTATTAAAGATACATTACTTCTTTTACAGCATCAATTACATTTTGGTAATTAGGAATCCATTTCTCAAATAAAACAGGAGAATAAGGAGCAGGAGTGTCTGCAGTCGTAATTCTTTTGATAGGTGCATCTAAATGATCAAATGCTTCTTCTTGAATTCGATAGGTTATTTCAGAAGAAACACTTGCAAAAGGCCAAGCTTCTTCTAGAATAACTAATCTATTTGTTTTTTTAACCGATGTTATAATTGCCGCATGATCCATAGGTCGTACAGTTCTTAAGTCGATCACTTCAATAGAAATATTTTCTTTTGCTAATTCATCTGCTGCTTTATATGCTTCTTTAATGATTTTTCCAAAAGACACAACAGTAACGTCTGTTCCCTCTCTTTTAATATCTGCGACACCAATAGGGATAATGTATTCCCCTTCAGGAATTTCCATTTTGTCGCCATACATCTGTTCAGATTCCATAAAAATTACGGGGTCATCATCTCTAATTGCTGCTTTTAATAGGCCCTTTGCATCATAAGGATTTGAAGGTACAATCACTTTTAAACCCGGCGTGTTTGCAAACCAGTTTTCAAATGCTTGTGAATGGGTTGCTCCTAATTGACCCGCAGAAGCTGTAGGTCCTCTAAATACAATAGGACAATTAAACTGCCCACCAGACATTTGTCTAATTTTTGCAGCGTTGTTTATAATCTGATCGATTCCAACTAAAGAAAAGTTAAAAGTCATATATTCAACAATTGGTCTGTTCCCGTTCATTGCAGAACCTACGGCAACTCCAGCAAAACCAAGTTCAGCTATTGGTGTATCTATTACCCGTTTAGCACCAAACTCGTCTAACATCCCTTTTGAAGCTTTGTAAGCCCCGTTGTATTCAGCAACTTCTTCCCCCATTAAATAAATGCTTTCATCTCTGCGCATTTCTTCGCTCATGGCCTCGCAAATTGCTTCTCTGAATTGAACTATTTTCATCTAATATTAATTGTAATTATTAATTTGTAGGCAAAAGTAAGGAATTAATTGTCATTTTTTTAGTCACAATTGTACAAACTGAAAGATTATTTATAATTTTTTTAGGATTCCTCTTATAAAACTTTTAAATAAATAAAAAAAATACTATGCACGCATAATATTTTTTAAAAAAAAGACGTAATTTCGTAACTTTAAAAAAGTAAAAAAAATAGAATTATATGAAAATATTGGTTTGTATTAGTCACGTTCCCGATACTACATCAAAGATTAATTTTACAGATAATGATACAAATTTCGATACCAATGGAGTTCAGTTTGTAATTAATCCTTACGATGAGTTTTGTTTAACCAGGGCCATGTGGTTTAAAGATAAACAAGGAGCTTCTGTAACGGTTGTAAATGTTGGTGGAGTTGAAACAGAACCTACATTACGAAAAGCTTTAGCGATTGGAGCAGATAACGCAATTCGTATAAATGCGCTTGCTACTGATGGTTTTCAAGTTGCAAAAGAACTCGCAACTGTGGTTAAAGAAGGGAAATATGATGTCATATTAGCAGGAAAAGAATCTGCAGATTATAATGGTCAAATGGTTCCTGGTATGTTAGCTACTTTAACTGACTACAATTTTGTCAATGGTTGTGTAGGTGTCGAAGTAGAAGGAAGTGCTGTTTCAATAACAAGAGAGATTGATGGAGGAAATGAGTTTTTGTCTTCAGGTTTGCCAATCGTTATTGGTGGGCAAAAAGGAATTGTAGAAGAAAAAGATTTACGCATACCCAATATGCGGGGTATCATGATGGCACGTAAAAAACCTCTACAAGTTTTAGAACCCTCTGGAGATCCTGTAGCGACCACTATTCAATCTTTTGAAAAACCAGCACCAAAAGGAACTGTAAAATTAGTTGATGCAGACAATGTAGATGAACTAATTAGCTTATTGCATAACGAAGCAAAAGTGATTTAAAATCTGCAAATGATAAAATTATCATTTAACAAATAAAAAATCAAACAAAATAAAAAATATTTTTAGCATAGTTTTTAAGGTTGAGTTATATATCTAAAAATCTAATGTTTAATGTCTAAAATCTAAATATTATGTCTGTTTTAGTTTTTGCCGATTCATCGGAAGGAAAATTTAAGAAAACTGCTTTAGAAGTAGTCTCATATGGGAAAAAAGTTGCAGAACAATTAGGAACTAATTTAGTTGCGCTCACAATAAACGCAATGGATTCTTCAGAATTATACACTTACGGAGCAGAAAAAGTGGTTTCAGTTTCTCACGATTTTTTACGAACGTTTAATGCAAAACAACATTCAGTTGTAGTGACAGAAGTCGCAAAAGCAGCAGGTGCAAGCGTTGTAGTCATCGATTCAAGTATCGATAGTTTGTATTTAGCTCCAATAGTTGCCGTAAACTTAGAAGCAGGTTATGCTTCAAACGTCGTAGATGCACCTTCAAGTATAAGTCCGTTTACAGTAAAAAGAAAAGCGTTTTCTAACAAAGCATTTTCAAATACGATCATCACAACAGAGACTAAAGTTATTGGATTGGCAAAAAACTCCTATGGAATTCATGAAAACGCAGTTTTGGGAACTACAGAAAATTTTGATGCTACTCTTGTAGAAGCTAGAGTTTCTTTAGAAAAGGTAGAAAGAGTAACTGGTAAAGTAACCATTGCAGATGCAGATATTGTTGTTTCTGCAGGTAGAGGTCTAAAAGGACCAGAAAACTGGGGAATGGTTGAAGAATTAGCAACTATTTTAGGCGCTGCAACTGCATGCTCTAAACCGGTTTCAGATTTAGGATGGCGACCACATGGTGAACATGTTGGTCAAACGGGAAAACCTGTTGCGTCAAATTTGTATATTGCTATTGGTATCTCTGGAGCAATTCAGCATCTGGCAGGTATCAACGCATCTAAAGTAAAAGTCGTGATCAACACAGATTCTGAAGCCCCTTTCTTCAAAGCGGCAGATTACGGGATTGTAGGTGATGCTTTTGAAGTGGTACCTAAATTAATAGAGAAACTAAAAGCTTTTAAAGCTTCATAATTAAAAAAAAAGTCACTAAGTATTGTTTTAAAGTATCATTGCTTTGAAAAAAAGAAACTATATAAAGAATTTAGAGAAAATATTTATCCCATTACAATTCCCCCAATTATTTAAATGAATCGTTTTTTATTAACCCGTATTTAAAAACCAACCTAGAGCTAAGTGAGTGACTTCAGTCCTTTATCTAAATGGTCTCAATGATAATTCTATGTTTTTTTAAACAAATATGAGTTTTTAAGCTATTATTTTCATTAATTTGTGCTCTCTAAAAAGTTTGTGAAATAGCAATTTTAAAACTTTACAAATATTTTAGCTTTATGTTTGTAAATATTATGAGTTTATTAAAATTAAATATAAAAGGTATTTCTTACAGTCAGACTCAAAGTGGCGCTTATGCTTTGGTATTGAGTGAAGAGCAAGGGACAAGAACTTTACCAATTATTATAGGTGCTTTTGAAGCACAATCTATTGCCATTGCTTTAGAAACTGAAATTCGACCTCCAAGACCACTGACACACGATTTATTCAAAACTTTTTCAGACCGGTTTTCTATCACCGTAAAAGAAGTGATTATTCATAAATTAGTTGATGGTGTTTTCTTTTCTAGTTTAGTTTGTGAAAGAGCTGGAGTAGAAGAAACAATAGACGGAAGAACTTCAGATGCTATTGCAATTGCAGTACGTTTTCAAGCGCCAATTTATACGTATGAGAATATATTAGAAAAAGCGGGTGTTTTTTTAAAAATAGAGGAAGAATTTGGAATAGAAACTCCTACAGCATCGGAAGTAGCTTCATTAGAATTAGAAGAATTAATAGTAAAAAAAGAAAGCGTTTTTTCGGAAGTTTCTTTAAAGGAGCTTCATAATCAATTAAATAGCGCAGTGACTGATGAAAACTATGAATTAGCAGCTAAAATTAGAGATGAAATAAGTAAACGTTCCTAAATTTTACACTCCCTACAATTTTTTTGGCGTCAGTGTTAAATAGTTATGGGAATGTTATCTTCAATTCGTTAATAACTTTTAAATATATTTAAAAAGCTTCATCAATACTGGTTGGAGTTTTTTTTTATTTTTACGAAGTCTTTTTTTGCTTCTTTGAAGAAGCAACAATTAAACGTTTACATATAAAAATGAAACAATATCACGATTTAGTAAAACACGTTTTAGAGAACGGAAATCAAAAAGGAGATAGAACAGGAACGGGAACAAAAAGTGTTTTTGGACATCAAATGCGTTTTGATTTAAGTGAAGGTTTTCCGATGGTTACCACGAAAAAATTGCATTTAAAATCGATTGTATATGAACTACTTTGGTTTATAAAAGGAGATACGAATATTAAATATTTGCAAGATAATGGCGTGAAAATCTGGGATTCTTGGGCTGATGAAAATGGAGATTTAGGACCCGTTTATGGACACCAATGGCGAAATTGGAATAGTGATGAAGTAGATCAATTGAAGGATGTAATTGCATCTCTAAAAAACAATCCAAATTCTAGAAGAATGATGGTTTCTGCATGGAATCCTTCAGTATTGCCAGATACCACGGTTTCTTTTTCTGAAAATGTTGCAAATGGTAAAGCTGCTTTACCTCCTTGTCATGCTTTTTTTCAGTTTTATGTTGCAGACAGTAAATTATCCTGTCAGTTGTATCAAAGAAGTGCAGATATATTTTTAGGAGTTCCTTTCAATATTGCTTCTTATGCATTGTTTACAATGATGATAGCGCAAGTTTGTGGATATGAGGTGGGAGAATTTATACACACTTTCGGAGATGCACATATTTATAACAACCACCAGGAACAATTAGAATTACAATTGTCTAGAGATATTAGACCGCTCCCAAAAATGAAAATAAACCCTGCTATAAAAAGTATTTTCGATTTTTCTTTTGATGATTTTGAGTTGTTAGATTACAATCCACATCCACATATCAAAGGCAAAGTTGCTGTTTAATAGAAAAGAAAAAGAGCTTTAAATTAATTAAAAGCTCTTTTTCTTTTAGGAAATTTATGTTAGATGCTTAAAACGCTGTTTTCAGCGCCTGCAAAATCATTCCAAGTAAAACAATCTGCTTCTAGCTCATTTTCATAAGCACCATCAACGAGGTATCTAAATTCATATGAATTTCCAGTTTCTAAATTGACTGTACCTTTAAAAGATCCATTTTTCAATTTCTTTAATGGAGTTGTTTCCTGATTCCACTCATTAAAACTTCCAACAACGACTACTTTTTTAGCTTCTTCAGCAGGAACTGTAAAAGTTACTTTACAAACTGGTTTGCTTTTTAAAAATTGTTTTTTAATTCCCATAATTATTTTTTCAAAAATTTAAGTAAATATATAGAAGTATCTTAAGACATTTTTGGATGTTTCGTAAGAATTTTGAAGAATTATCAGTTTATTAAAATCTTGGAATAAATTCCGACTAATTTGATATAAAAGGCAAACTAAATTATGTTTTGTTTAAAAAAAAACAATTTATTTTCACTTGATTTTTAGGGTTTTTAGCTCGAAAACGTATTCGTAAATAGATAAAATTGTCTTAAAATGCGTTAAAAACATCAAATCTCCCAATAATTACTTTAATTTAGCTTAAAATTTTAGTTTTTATGATTACAATGATTGCAGCAATTGCAAAGAATAATGCTTTAGGAAAGGACAATGATTTAATTTGGCATCTACCATCAGATTTAAAACGTTTTAAAAAAACAACCTCAGGGCATCATATATTGATGGGTAGAAATACTTTTGAGTCTATAGGTAAACCATTACCAAATAGAACAACCATCATTATTACTAGAAATAAAAACTATTCTAAAGAGGGATGTTTAGTTGCGCATAGTCTTGAAGAAGCAATCCAAATGGCAGCAAAGGATGCTGCTATTTATATTATTGGGGGTGCTCAAATTTACAAAGAGGCTATTGATAAAAAATTAGTTGATACTTTAGATATCACGCAAGTTCATCATGAGTTTGAAGCAGATGTTTTTTTTCCAATAATAGATTTAGATTATTGGGAAGAAACGAAAAGAGTCGATTTTGAAGCAGATGAAAAAAACAAATATAATTACAGTTTTATAACCTATAAAATGAAAACTAATTAATTCTGTTTGACTTAAAATCCCTACCTAAAATTTATCTAGTATTTTTGCTGAGCAAATAAAAAGTAATTAAAGATTATGTGATTTATTTCATACTCATAATCGGTACAGATTTTGCATTAAGTGATAGCACTCTAAAAACAAAAGATTGATATTCTTTTTTTTACCTGATGGGCAACTATTTAGAGGGTTTTTAATTATTTTCAATAAATTTTAGAGGTTCTTATTGAAAGGAAGTATACATAAACTTACTCAAAAACAGTAAATTTTAAGTAGTGATTAATTCCATTGTGAAAAAAGATATTAACGATTAGTAAATAGTAAGAAAAGCTTCGAGTTATTGTCCCCATAAAATTCGAATTGCTACAAAAACAGCAATAATGAGTCCACCGTAAACAATTACTTTTTTAACGGCTCCTTTATAATAGCGCTCATGGTTTTTAATGTCTTTTCTATAACTATAAATCATTAAAAAAATGAAAGAAATAATAAAAAAGATCATAAAAATGATTCTTCCTGTAGTAAAATAAGCACCTAAAAACATAATTTAAATTCTTTATAAGTTGTGAACTAATAGCAAAAAAGAACCTTTTATTGTTCAGAAAGTTTCTATATATTGTCTATCTAAAATCAACATAATTTGATTTTGTAAAAATACAAATTAAATGAAGAACGCCATCGTTTTTGGAGCTACTTCTGGAATCGGAAAATCATTGACTGAAATTTTGGTAAATGAAGGTTATAAAGTTGCAATAACTGGAAGAAGAGTAGAGTTGTTAGAAGAGTTCAAAAAAAGGTTTCCAAATCAAATTTTGATAAAGCAAAATGATATTCAAGATGTAAAAGATGTTGAAAAAGTATTTATTGAAATTGTTAATAAATTTAAGACAATAGATTTGATTATTCAATCTTCTGGCGTTGTTTATATTAACCCCAAATTAGAATGGGATAAAGAAGAACAGAGCATAAATACCAATGTTTTAGGTGTTACAAAATTATATACTTTAGCTTATAAACTATTTCGAAAACAACAATTTGGACATTTAGTAGGCATTTCATCAATTGCTTCTATTCGAGGTAATCGATCTGCACCAGTATATTTTGCATCCAAAGCATATCAAAAAGCGTATTTAGAAAGTTTGTATATAAAAACCAAATCTATAAAATCTAATAAAGTGTTTATCACAGATATTAGACCAGGATTTGTAAAAACTGCTATGGCAGATACTTTAGAAGATGGACTTTTTTGGTTGGTTCCTCTAGAAAAAGCAGTTAAACAAATGTATGTAGCCATTAAAAAGAAAAAAAGAGTTGCTTATGTTTCTAAACGTTGGCGATTCGTTGCTTGGGTTTTAAGAATTGCTCCAGCTTGGTTGTTAAAAAGAACTTTATAGACTTATAAAAAAATAATCACTTATGAAAAATAAAATAGCAGCAGTAAAAGAATTTCATACTGCTTTTAAACTAAATATGAATCAAGAACCAATAGCAAATATTGGTAAAGCAAGAAATACACTACGTTTTAATTTAATGGCAGAAGAAAATGAAGAGTATTTAGAAGCTGCACGAAATAATGATTTAGTTGAGGTTGCAGATGCTTTAGGAGATATGCTCTATATTTTATGTGGTACTATTATAGAACACGGAATGCAAGATAAAATAGAAGAAGTTTTTAATGAAATTCAGCGTAGTAATATGAGTAAATTAGGTGAAGATGGAAAACCTATTTACAGAGAAGACGGAAAAGTATTAAAAGGTCCAAACTATTTTAAACCTAATATTGCAGACATTTTAGCGAAGTAATATTTATAAATATCTATTATACCAACTATCTTCTATGGGTATTTCCCAATTGTTTTCAAAATCTATTTTAGTATTTATTAGGTTATCAAAAATGATGTTTTTTGCTGTAATAGCTCTATTTTTTATTAGTTTTTTAAAATCTTTTAGCTCTTTATATTGTACAAATTCTCCTTGTTTAAAACAGGCGTTCATTTTATCTAACAATTCTACATCATAATCTTGTTGTAGTTTTAAGATAAAAGAAACAGAATTATCAATATCTAAGCTAGTTAAAGTAGCGTTTTCATCATCAGCAAAAAAAACAACAAACCTATTGTATAAAAATTTGTAGGAAGCTTTAAAGTTTTCGTTGTCAGACTTCCAGTTTTCTATAAAATATTTTATTTTACTTTCTATTCCTTCAATTTCATTTGGATAGAATTTTCTACTAGAAGGATATACCCATACTTTAGCATCTTTTGTAATTAAGGAATAATCTACAAACATTTTATATAAATTTGGATGCAAATATACAGAAAAGAAAAATCGCAAATCGATTTATTAATTTGCGGATTTAAAAATTATAATTTAAGAATTCATCTTGTTTTTTTTAATAAGTTCAATAAAATCTTTCTGTACACTTTGTCCTTTATCTTTATTATACCAAACCTGTAAATCTTTTTTAAACTGAGCATCTAAACGACCATGTTCTTTTTTATAATCTGCAACCATTTTTGTTGCAATAGTTGGTCTTGGTCCCCAGGTGTTTATGATGTTTTTATCTTTGTCTAAAGCTATTAATTTAGGAATCGCTTTACCGCCATTTGTTAAAAATTGATTCATTAAATCTTCATTATCATCTCTTAAAACAAGTTTAAGATCAATAAGAGGATTTGTTTCTCCAATTTTATGAATAACAGGTAAATTTTGAGCAGCATCTCCACACCAACTTTCAGTTATTACTAACCATGTTTGAGGATCTTTAATTTGTTTAATTTCTGTAATTGTTTTATCAGATATTTTAATCGTTTTATCTAAACGTTTCATTCTTCTATCATTTAGCAAACTGTAATTTGTTAATGCTTCAGATTGTTCATGTCCAGTAGATCTACCTTCAGCTAATAAATTACTTGCTAAATCTTTAAATTCTTCGTATTTATATGAGTTTCCTAAACTTTTTTCAATGATTTCTTTCATCTCTTACTATTTTCTTCAAAAGATATTTTTAATGATTGTAACTTTTGTTATAGATAATTCTTGTTTTAATTATTGAAGTAGACGAAATAAAACAAAAATCATACAGGTCCTTTTTTAAGAATGTTACAATTTTCTTAAATTAAGAATTGATGCTGTGAAAATGTGTATTTTTACCAATTATAAAATGAAGTCGTGAAACAAATACTACCCCTATTGCTGTCTGTAATTTTATTTTCTTGTGGAAATAATAAGAAAGATGCTGTAAGTAACATTCAAGAAAAACCTGCACTAAGTATTGCGAAACCCCATGTTCCTTTAGAAAATATACAGCCTGTTTTTGAAGAAAAAGTAGCAAGTTGGCAAGAGTTAAAAATGGTGAATTCTCTTTTAAAGAAATTTAAAAATGTATCTCCTAAGGAAGCCTTAAGTAATGCTTTGGAATTAAGAGATTTGGTTATAAACTTAAAAGATAGTTTAAAAGCGGAAATTTTTGACATCCCTTCTTTTAATGCAAGAATAAATCTTTTACACACGGAAACATTGCGTTTGGCAGATTTAACATTAATTCCAGCCATCACCTCAGCAGAGGTGCATTTACAAATAGATAAAACAATCGCTGCTTTTTCTGCTGTAAATTCAAAAATAAATACCTTGCTTTCTAAAAAAAAGTTTGAGGATGAAATAGATGTTACCATAGATTTTATAGGAATCGATCATCCTTAAGGGAAAAAGTAAAAGGAAAAAGAAATTCCTAAAAAACAGGAATTAAAAAAAAGGTTCAAACTGACAAAGGGCTTTTCAGTAATAAAAACCTTAAGAAACAACTTCATTTATGGTCTTATAAATCAAATCAGATTCAAATCCTTTTCGCATTAAAAAATCGATTAATTTTTTCTTTCTTTTATAGATATTTGTTTCTTTAATGACTTCGTTTCTGTTTTTAGTAATCCTATATATGGTTTCTTTATAGGCAACTTCATCAATTTCTTTGAGAGCTATTTTAATAGTGAAAGCAGAAATGTCTTTAAATTTTAATGCGTTAACAATGCGTTGTTTTCCCCAGTTTTTTATCCTAAATTTTCCTCTTGCAAAGCTTTTTGCAAAGCGTTCTTCATTTAAGAAGTTATCTTTCATTAAGCTTAAAAGAATCATTTCTTTCGCTTCGGGTATTAAATGATAATCCCACATCTTTTGTTCCACTTCTTTATGACACCGATCTTGATATACGCAGTAGTTTTCTAGCTTGCGTTTAATTTCATCAACAGTAAAAGATTTTTTCTTCTGAATCATTGTTTCGAAAATACAAAAAGAGGAGGAAATCATTTTGATATCATCCTCTTTTAATATAAAAGAGTTAATTTATTTGTGGCGCTTTTGTATTCTTTTTTACCCATATTTTAAACCGGGTTATCAAGAAAAATAAAATAGGAACAACAATTAATGTTAAGAAGGTTGCAAATGTTAATCCAAATACAATTGCCCAACCCATCGGTCCCCAAAACGCTACATTTTCTCCACCTATATAAAAATTAGGATCGAATTCTGTAAACAGAGTTCTAAAATTTATATTAATTCCTAAAGCTAAAGGTAATAATCCTAAAATGGTAGTTATGGCAGTTAAAAGAACTGGTCTTAAACGCGTTTTTCCTCCTTCAATAACACTTTCTAATACTTGTATTTTATTTAGTTTATCGCCTTTAGACATATTCAATTCTCGCTTTTTCCTTTTCATTATTAAATTAATGTAATCTATTAATACAATGGCATTGTTTACAACAATTCCTGCGAGTGAAATAATACCAATCATAGTCATTAAAATAACAAAATCCATTCTAAAAATTAGTAAGCCAAATAAAACTCCAATAAGACTTAATAAAACTGATATTGAAATAATTATTGGCGTAGTTGCAGAATTAAATTGTGCAACCATAATTAAGAAAATTAATAAAACAGCTATTAATAAAGCTTTGCTTAAAAAAGCCATTTCTTTTGTTTGTTCTTCTTGTTCTCCTGTAAATCTTAAAGAAATGCCCTTTGGCACATTAAATTCCGTAACTTCATTTCTGATAACATCATTTACCAAAGTTGCATTATAATCATTTAAAACATTAGAATACAAGGTTACAACCCTGTCTAAATCTAATCTTTTTACAGCACTAAAAGTAGATGAATTTTCTGATTTTGCAATTGCAGAAATTGGCACTTGTTTAATTTGCCCAGAACCTTGGTCTCTAAACGTAATTTTTTGATTTAATAAAGCATCTTTATTAAACCTATATTTATTTTTTAATCTAATATTAATAGGATAATCATCCTTTAAACCTTTAAAAGTTGATACTTCTTTACCGTATAGTGCAGTTCTTAAAGTAGTCCCTATTTGACCTGTAGAAACACCTAACCTTCTTGCTTTTTGCCTGTCAACACTAATTAGCATTTCTGGTTTTCCTTGATCTATATCCAATTTTAATTCTTCAACACCACCAATATTTGCTTTGTCTATAAAGGTTTTTAAATTGTTGGCTGTATTCAAAATTAGATCATAATCTTCACCTGTAATTTCTATATTAATTGGGGCTCCTGTTGGTGGGCCATCTGCGGGTTTATCTACCACAATAGTTAAACCTGGATAGCCTTTTAAAAGATTTCTAATATCCATTAAAACTTGATCTGTGCTTATACCTTGTCTGTCTTGGTATTTTACAAAATCTACCGTAATTCTTGCTTTATTTGGTGTTGTTCCTCCCTGTTGTCCTTGTGATGGATCTGAGGTTCCTGAACCAACTTGACCAATTACAGAAGTAATCAGAAAGTTCTCACCATTAACTTCATATTTTTTAAGATGGTTTTCTATTTTTCTCTCAATCTTTTTAGAAACTGCATTTGTTTCTTCTATATCTGTTCCAATAGGATATTCTAAAAACACAAAAACTTGCTTTGCTTCTGTATTAGGAAAAAATAATATTTTTGGAGGGAAAATTTTCATTAAGAACCCTGCAAGAATTAATAAAGAAAATGTACCAACAATAAAAAGGTAAGGTCTTATTCCTTTTAAAGCAAAGCTTAAAAATTGTTCATACTTATTTTCTAACTTGTTTAACAGGCTTACTTTTTTTTCTTTTTTGGGAACCACTTTCATATAAACAGAAATTAACATTGGGTTAATTACCAAAGCAATAAAAAGTGATGAACTTAATACAATAATTAATGTAATAGGCAACCATTTCATAAATTCTCCCATAATCCCTTCCCAAAGAATTAGTGGAAAAAATGCTGCTAAAGTAGTTGCTGTAGAGGCAATAATTGGCATGGCAACTTCACCAACACCTAATTTGGTAGCTTGAACTCTAGAATAGCCTTCGTCCATTAAACGATATACATTTTCAACAACAACAATACCATTATCTACCAACATTCCTAAAGCAATTACTAACGAGAATAACACCATTGTATTTAGTGTAACTCCTATAAAACTTAAGATAGAAAATGATAAAAACATTGATAAAGGAATAGCAATTCCTACAAAAAGTGCATTTCTAAAACCTAAAAAGAAATACAAGACTAATACGACTAAAATCACTCCTAAAATAATACTATTTTCTAAATCAGATACCATTGTTTTTGTATCATTCGATTGATCGTTTGTTTTAGAAATAACAAGGTTTTTAGGAAACTTACTTGCTTTTGCAGCAGCTATAATTTCATCAATTTTTGCAGAAGCTTTTAGTAAGTTTTCACCACCTCTTTTTTTTACATCTAGCATTACAACTGGTTGTAGATATTCTCTAGCGTAACTTTGTTTTTCTTGCTCTTTAAAAGTAATATCAGCAATATCTCTTAAATAAACAATGTTTCCTTTTTCTTGTTTTATAATAATACTTTCAATTTCTCTAGAGTTAGAGAATTCACCAATTACTCTTAGGTTTCTTCGAACTCCGTTTTGTAAAATATCACCACTAGAAATACTCATGTTTTCATAAGCAATGGCATTTTCTATATCTGTAAAACTAATTTGAGAAGCTTCTAGTTTATATAAATCTACAGCAATTTCTATTTCTTTTTCTTGAACACCTCTAATATCAACACTAGATATTTCTGGCAATTCTTCAATTTCATCTTCTAAATATTCTGCATATTCTTTTAATTGATCCATAGAAAATTCACCAGAAAGATTGATATTCATAATCGGCATCATTTCAGAGAAATTCATTTCTGAAACACTTGGATCTGTTGGTAAATCTGTTGGAAAATCACTATCAGACATGGCAACGTCTACTTTGTCTTTAACCTTTTGTAAGGCTTCAGAAGGAGTTGTGTCAAAATTAAATTCAACTTGAATACTAGAAAATCCTTGAATAGAGTTTGAAGTAATTTTATCTACTCCAGTTATTGCATTTATCTCTTTTTCTAAAGGTTTGGTAATTAGTTTTTCTACATCTAAAGCAGAATTACCAGGATAAGGTGTTGCTATATATATTTGAGGAATTACAATTTCAGGAAAATTTTCCCTTGGCATATTCACGTATGATAATAAACCACTCAAAATAATAATTAATGTAATTACAGCAACAGTTGCTTTATTTGAAATTGCCCAACTAGACAATTTAAATTCTTTTATTTTTTCTGTGCTCATATTTTATTTATTAGCAATAATTACCTCTTCTTCGTTTTTTATTAAAGATGATCCTTTATCAACAACTAAAGCACCTTCTGTTAGTCCTTTAGAGATATAAGATTGATTATCATATTCTTTTGTAACAGTAATTATTGATTTGAATACTTTAGTAATGCTATCTTCTTTAACAATTGTATATACAAAATGATTTCCCTCACTGTCTTTCTTAATTACTTTAGAAGGGATTACAATACCCTTTGCTTTAAAATCGTTTATTTTAATATCGGCTAATTGATTCGCTTTTATTTTTTTTGATTTATTTCTGATGTTAATTCTAGTTTTAAAGCTCCTATTGTTTGGATTGATAAAATTTCCTACTTGAGAAATTCTTGAAGAAATCTCTTTATCTAAACTAGGAAAACTTACGAGTACATTTGTTCCTTTTTTTATTTCCTTTAAATAAGACTCAGTTACTTCACTTTCTATGTATACACTGTCAAGATTTACAATTCTTAAAATAGGCATTTGTGGTGATGCTAATTGTCCAATTTTTGCAAAAACCTGATCTACAGTTCCAGCAAAAGGAGCTATAATTTTCATTTTTTTAGCTTTTGCTTGTAAAACTTTAATATTGTTTTCTAAATTTTCTTTTTGCGCCTTAGCTTGTAAATATTGCATTTCACTTCCAATTTTTTGTTTCCATAAACGTGCTTGTCTTTCAAAAGAAGTAGTTGCTAGATTTAATTGAGTTTTAATTTGAGCAATATTACTGTTAATAATAGAAGTTTCAAACTGTGCTAAGACAGCTCCTTTTTTAACATATTGACCACCTTTTGCGTAGATTTTGGTTATAGTTCCACCCATTTCTGAATGTAATTCTACACTTTTATCTGCCTTTACCGTTCCATGAACTTCTATATAATGATTGAAGTCTTGTGAAGTAGATTTAATAGTAGTTACTACTGCCAATTTTTTTAATGTATCTAATTTAGAGATTTTATCTTCTACAGATTTTAATATCAAACTTAAACTATCTAATTGCTTTTTTAAAGCTTGTTTTTCAATATTTAAAGAAAGTAAATCTTTTGATACTTTTTCTTTCACTCCACAAGAAGTTAAAATAAAGGTTGCAAATAATAGGATATATATTGTTTTCATAGTGCTGATTATTTAATTGGTATGTTTAATGCGTTTTCTAAAGTTGCTTTTTTTGTAATTACTGCCAGCATTGCTTGGACGTAGTTTTGCTGTTGGGCATATAATTGGTTTTGGGCTTGTAATAAATCGAAGCTAGAAGAAATTCCTTCAAAGAATTTGATGCGTTGTTTCTTTTCTATTCTTTCAGCCAAACCAATATTTTTCTTAGCCGTGCCGTAATTTTTGATACTCAATTGATACTCGATTTTTGCTTTTTTTGCTAAAATCTGTAAACGTTGTTTTGTTTCTTCCAATTGAATGTCCGCATTTTCCAACGCAATTTTTGCCTGAGATGTTCGCGCTTTTCTTCCGAAACTACTAAAAATAGGCACTTGTAAATTGACCCCTAAAAGGGAGGAATCAAACCACTGTTGTTTGCTGTCAAAAAACGAAAAAGAATCTGAAAAACCCTGCGTACCATAATTTATGAACGCACTCAAACTAGGCAAGGCTTTACTTTGTTCTAATTTCATAATCAGTCTTTGTGTCTCTTTGTTGTTTTCAGAAATTTTAAAATCGATGTGATTCAAAAAGTTAAATTCGGCAGCAATTAGTGCTAGATTCACATTATCTTCTGCCAAACCTTCTAAAGAATCTGTTAAGATTAATGGTGTTTTGATAGGATTTCCCAAAGAAAGATTTAGCATTTGATATGCAATTTCTTTCATTTTTACAACGCTATTTAATTGGTTTTTAAGATTTCCTAAGGTAATTTCTAACTGTTGCACATCTTCTTCTTCGTTCAAACCATTTTCGTAAATTTTCTGAGCATCGTTAAAGTTCTTTTGTAAGATGGTGATATTCTGTTCTAAAATAGTGATGCTTTTTTCTGTGACTAAAACATTTCCATAGGCATTAATAACAGCTTCTCTAGTTCTTAATATTGTTTTTTCTTCTGCTTGTTTTGAGATTGTTAAAAATGTTTTAGCAGCCTGTAGTCCCACTAAATAGGATCCGTCAAATATTAATTGCGACAAGGTAAGTGTTGCATTTATGTTTTGTTGGGTTCCAAAAACTACCGGAATGAACCCATCAGGAGAATCTGGGCTGCTAGCTCTATTCAAATTAAAAAAGTCTTCAACAGTTTCAACAACAGCTTCTCGATTATCAAAAGCTGCAGCTGGTAATAATGAAACTGGTTGTTTTAAAAAATTTTGATAGGCTACATTTGCACTAATTTGAGGCAATCCGATGGTGGTTGTTTCCCAAACTTTTTTATTTGCAGATTTTATATTATTTCTAGCTGTTCTTCTATTGTAACTATTTTCTACAGCAAATTGTATGGCTTCATCCATAGAAAATTTTATGATTTTTTCTTGTGCTTTTACATGCAGTATGAAAGCAAAAAAACAGACGATGTACAGGTGCTTTCTCATTTATAATTGGTTGTTTATTAGTTGATTTTCTAATTCTAATATTCCTTTTTTTGTGGCAATTGCCCTTGTGTGGTATGCCAGTACCTCTTGTTCTAATTTTGGTATTTTAATATTATCGATGGTGTTTTCATGAATGCTAGAGGCCAATGAAAAATAAAATTCAGTGGCTAAATTAATATGGACATCCGCTCTGTAAAATCCTTGTTCAATTCCTCTTTCAATATTTTTTTGTAAGCATCCAGCAAAAAGAACTTTTTCCTTTTCCATTGTTTTTTCATGAATTTTCGGATAGTATTTCTTTAATTGATAAATTGGGGAGGATGCCGCATTTTGAAACATTCCTTTCAGGACTTTCTTAATCTCAAAATTTTCTTTTATGGGGTTAAATTCTTGCACTGTTATTGTGTCAATAATTTTAAAATAAGAGTGGTGCAATGCGCTAGCACTTTCTTCAACCAAAGCCTGTTTATTTTTAAAATACTTGTAAAGTGTTTTTTTTGAAATAAAGAGTTCATTCGCAATGTCATCCATTGTAACACTCTTGAAACCGAGTCTTAAGAATAAATCTACTGCGGTTACTGTTATTTTATCTTTCATGAGCAGTAACAAAAATACATCAGGAAACTTTATAAACCAAAAAAGTTTCCAAAATTTTAATGATTTTTTATAATTCAATAGAAAATGAAATTTCTTTCATTATTTTTACAAAAAATTATAGATTTGGACATTTTACATTATCAGAAAGACTTTATTAATTTTTTAGAATCTAAAAAATGGGTTAGAGAACCTAAAAATCTTTATGAGCCTTTAGATTATATCCTAAAATTAGGGGGAAAAAGAATGCGCCCTATTTTAACATTAATGGCAGCAGATATTTTTTCTGGTGCCTATCAAAAAGCAATGCCAGCAGCACTGGCAGTTGAGGTTTTTCATAATTTTACATTGATCCATGATGATATTATGGATGCTGCTCCTTTGCGAAGAGGCAAAGCAACAGTTCATGAAAAATGGGATGTCAATACCGGAATTCTTTCGGGAGACGCCATGTTAATTTTAGCCTACCAATTTTTTGAAAACTACGAACCTATTGTTTTTCAAAAGTTAGCCAAATTATTTAGTAAAACAGCTTTGGAAGTTTGTGATGGTCAGCAATTAGATGTAGATTTTGAAACGAGAAATGATGTTGCGATTGATGAATATATTGATATGATTCGTTTGAAAACATCCGTTTTAGTGGCAGCTGCATTAAAAATGGGTGCCATTGTTGCAGAAGCAAATGAGCAAGACGCTGATCTAATTTACGATTTTGGCTTAAATCTTGGGCTTGCCTTTCAATTGCAAGACGATTATTTAGATACCTTTGGAGATCCAGCTACGTTTGGGAAACAAATAGGAGGGGATATCATAGAAAATAAGAAAACCTATTTGTATTTAAAATCATTAGCGATTGCCAATGAAGAAGATTGTAAAAAATTACAAAGATTTTACAATCAAAAACTAGAAAATAATAGTACGAAAATTGCCGAAGTAACTCAGATTTTTGAGTCAAATAATATTCCGGTACTTATAAAAGAAAAAATAGCAAATTATACAGAAAAAGCTTTTCAAACACTTTCTTCAATGCATATTTCAGAGGAAAATAAAGAAGGTCTAAAGAATTTTGGACTTTGGTTAATGAACAGATCCGTTTAATTATTTTTTTTAAAAAAAGTATATTAATAATTCAAAATAAACAGTACATTTGCAGCCAATTATTTGGTCCCATAGCTCAGCTGGTTAGAGCATCTGACTCATAATCAGAGGGTCCTTGGTTCGAGCCCAAGTGGGACCACTTTAATACACCAAGCCTTACAGCAATGTAGGGCTTTTTTTATACCCTCTTTCTCTTTAATGATAGGCTCTAAACCACTATTCAACAATTCAATTTGAATAGAATATCTTTTAACAGCACTTCCAAAGATGAAACCAAATATACAAATTTATCAATTCATTTGGCACACATTTGGCACACTTTGAAAATTGAAGTGTTTCAAACTGCTGTTGTAACCAACACCCGTTAGCTATGGAACCACCGTATAAATGAACCTTTGAATAATCAATAGAAATCAACTATTAATTCTTTCTATTTTAATCTTTAAAAAACTATACTATGAAAAAATTATTATTCCTTTTTTTTACTTTAACAATATCGAGTTACACGTATTCTCAAGTAACGTCATTTAACAACCTACCTATTTCAAGGGTACTTTTATTTGATATGAGTGACAACCCAGACCAAGATAATGCTTTAACTGTACCTATAGGAAAACTTTGGTATATTCAGCAAGTTTCAGCTTTTAAATCTTCTGCAGTATCAGCTATATTGCCAACCTATGCAATCGCTAAATTAGAGGAAGAGTCTATATTTTTTGGTCAAGGTGCTGTTCTTTCTGAAGGCACTAAAATCTTTCGTTCTGTTAGAGTATATATTAACATCATAGAATATGATTTAGACGCACAAACCATCGCTCTCAATACAAATGATATAAAGTTAGATAACAAAATGCAGTTATTTCCAAACCCAACAAATTCAAGGCTTTCTTTAAATTCTGAAAAGGATTATAATATAGAAGTATTTGATTTAACTGGTAGAAAAATAATGGAGGCACAAGGCAATAATCTTGATATGTCTAACCTTTCAAAAGCAACGTATATTGTAAAAGCATTTGACAAAGCAAGTAAGGAAACATACTCCTACAAGGTTATTAGAAATTAAACCATACTTAAAATAATTTAAGATGCCCTTTCAGAAATGTGAGGGCTTTTTTTATGCTTAATGATGTAGATTAAGACCATAAATATTCTTTTTAACAAGTAGAGGTTTTCAATGAAATGAGGGATTATTGCGTGTAGCTATTTTATATAGTTTACCTTTGAATAAAAACCGCAATGAAGAAACTTACTTTTTTACTCGTATTCATTTCAATATTTGGATATGCTCAAACTCCTATTACAGATGCTAATATTCAAACAGCAGTAGACCTTTTTTTTCAAACCCCTCTGCAGCATACTCTGTCTATGGTAATATTTCTGATTGGGATGTAAGTAAGGTAACTGATATGTCAGATTTATTTAAAAGTAGAATTTATTTTAATGCTGATATTTCTGCTTGGGATGTGAGTAGTGTTACTAATATGGAGCGTATGTTTGCTTATGCACATTCATTTAATCAAAACATTGGTAGTTGGGATGTGAGTAGTGTAACTGATATGGTGCGTATGTTTGAAACTGCAATTACTTTCAATGGAGACATAAGTGCTTGGGACGTGAGTAGTGTTAACAATATGTATGGTATGTTTTACGGAGCAAAGGAGTTCAATAAAGATATTGGTGCTTGGGATGTGAGTAGTGTTACTGAGATGCGTCTTCTTTTTAGGGGAGCAACCTATTTTTACCAAGATATATCAAGTTGGTGTGTTACAAATATTGCTGCAGAACCATATGAATTTAGTTTTGAATCAGTATTAGTATATCACCCTAATAAAAAGCCTGTTTGGGGTACTTGTCCAAACAGGCTAACCCCAATTACAGATGCTAATATTCAAACAGCAGTAGATCTTTGGGTTTCCGACCCGGCTGCAGCAACAACTACCTATGGTAATATTTCCGATTGGGATGTAAGTAGTGTTACTGATATGTCACAACTATTTCGGGGTAGAAATACTTTTAATGATGATATTTCAAATTGGAATGTGAGTGGTGTTACTGATATGAGCTATATGTTTGATGCTGCACATACCTTTAATCAAGATGTTAGTTCTTGGGATGTGAGTAGTGTTACAACTATGGATTCTATGTTTATAAGTGCTTATGCATTTGACCAAGCTATCGGTAATTGGAATGTTAGTAATGTAACTAATATGAGTAGGATGTTTTATAAAACAGAAACCTTTAATCAAGATATCGGTGCTTGGAATGTTAGCAGCGTTACTGATATGTTTGCTATGTTTACTAACGCTATCCTTTCTACTGATAATTATGATGCAATATTAATTAGTTGGTCTCAACAAGTACTCCAATCAAATGTTCGATTTGGAGTTTGGGGAGTTAACTTTTGTAATGGAGCAGCTGCAAAACAAAGTATAATAGACACTTATGGATGGACAATTACAGACGGTGGTTTAGATTGCGCAACTGCAAGTATAGAAGACCAAACCCAATTAGACATTTCTATCTATCCAAATCCAACAGACAACACCTTGTTTATCACGGGGAATGAAACTCCAATAGCGGTGGCTATTTACAATGTATTAGGCAAAGAAGTACTTTCTATAAAGAATACAAACAACATCAATGTACAAGCATTGCCAAGCGGTGTGTATGTGATTAGAATATCAGATGGTATAGGTCAAACCAATAGAAAGTTTATAAAGAATTAATTAGACTTAAAATAATTTAAGAAGCCCTTTCAGAAATGTGAGGGTTTTTTTATGCCTGATTAAATCTACAATTATTATGTAAGTATTTGACGTAGAATGAATATAGTTGAGGTGTGGGAATTGTGTTTTATGAAATCAAGTCCGTATATTTGAAGTATGAAAAAAATACTTTATTTTTTATTTGCTCTTACTTTATTATGTTGTGCTTCTAACAATGAAGAAATGATTTTGGACTGTAGTGATAAAACTTTGATTGATTTAGATGCTGTATGTACTGAAGAATACTTTCCAGTTTGTGGCTGCGATGGAATAACTTATAGTAATGCTTGTCACGCACTTAATTCTGCTGGAATAACTTCTTATACAGATGGAGTCTGCGACTAATATTCTCTACCTAAACCATAGGCATATCCTCCTCCTTTAATTCAGCTATTTCTAATCCTCTTAAGTAGGTTAAACTCACATTTATAGAGGAATGTCCCATAGCTTTCTGTAGCTTGGTTATAGACCCAGTTCTCTTAAAGATTTCTATAGCTCCAGAGTGTCTAAATGAATACAATGTTTGTCCTTGTTCAAGCACATTAGATTGTCTCTTAAAACGACTCCAAAGGGTCTTAAAGTAATCTTGATTTAATGCTTGAGGTTTACTTGAAAAAATATTATGATGAGGTTCTCCTTTTACAAGAATATCTCTTATATAAGTTGGCACAGGAACAATTCTATTTCTACCTGATTTGTTTCTATTTCCTGATAAACGAATGTATTTAAGGTCATCTGAAAAGTCAGACCAAGTTAGTTCTCTTATCTCACGATGAGGTCTTAAAAGGCATCCATAGGTCATTAAACAACATAGATATAAATTAGGGTTAAATCGTTTTATTTCGTTGAGTATTTGTCCAATATTGTTATACGGTTTATGCAATTTGGCATTCGTTTTCTTTGCCTTGATATCTTTCATTGGGTCAGATAACATTCCAATACTTTTCGCTTCATTTAAAAGTGCTGTTAAATGCCTTTTTATCGTGTTATATGATACACCACTACTATACTTATCTAACAGCTTTTTAATGTCTTTGGTGGTAATTTCTGGAGTAGTATTTTCTTTTGCTAAACAACGGTAGGAGAAACGTAACATACTCTTATATTTCTCTGAATAGTTTAATTGTAACTTTTTATTTAAAGCAATTTGTAGATATTCAATATCTGTCATATTTGGTTTAAGATGCTTGGTTATTTTCAGCAACTGTAATGAAACACCTTTGCTTAATAGATGGTAAACCTCCGCAGCCAATAAATATCCAATTTCAACTCTTCTTGCTTCTGGATAAGTGTTCGGATGAATATCAATATTTAATTTCTTTCCATTAAATAAGCGATATCTTTTACTCTCTTGATAAAATTCTACAAAAACTCTTTTATCAATACTCTGTTTCACTTTAGGGTAATTTACTTCCATTTGGCACACATTTGGCAGATTAAACATCGTTAATCATTGGAAGTGCCTTTAAATAAAGAGATTCAGCTGGTTAGAGCATCTGACTCATAACCCGAAGGTCATTGGTTCGAGTCCAATTCCCGCTACTATAACAATAAAACGGTTATACTTTTATAAAGTGTAACCGTTTTTTAATTATTAACGAGAGCTATTCAATTAAGGAAGTATGAACAAATCTTCAACTGAACAATTTAAAGTCTTTGAAATTTTCAATGCTAATACGGTAGATGGGACATACACTCCATTTTCTATGGCATTAATACTCTTTCTTGAAACCTCCGCTTTTATAGATAATTCTTGCTGAGTTAAACTACAAGACTTCCTCAGTTGTTCTAAATTATTTAAAAGTTTTGTATGGTTCCTTCCCATAGTTATTCCTTTTCATATTTTTCAACGGCATCAGTTAATTCCTTTCCAGTATTTGGATAGAGGTAGCCTGCAGTCATTGTCCCTACTCCGATAAATCCAACCAAAGCTCCAACGCCTTTTAGGATACTTCCAATTGCATAATATCCCAAAAGGTATAGACCAATACCAACAAAAATTGTGATGACTCCGTTTCTACGATAATCTATTGGCTCCTTTTTTCTTTCATCAAAAATAGATAGTAATTCTTCTAATTTTGAAGAGTCATCTATATTTTTGGAAATCTCTATTATAGTTTTATTTTTCTCTTTACCTTCTTTATATTGCCAGTAAAATACCGACACTGGTATTATTACTCCAATTAGCATTCCAAAAAGCGGTATAATATTTTCCATAATTTTATATATCTTATTAATGTAACGCAAACGTAACATTTATTATTATGATACGCAAACGTTACATTTAATAATTTGGTAATTTTTAAGAATCAGTAATTCTATCTGATTTGCAGTATCGTCAAAATCTCTTGTTGTAAAACTTATGTTCGATATTTCAATAGAGTTAGCTACTAAGGAGTAATCAGAAATGGTTACTCTTTTTTTTTGCTTTAAACTCAAGTATACAATATGTTTTAATATCTTCAAGAATTTCATTGATGTTATCAAAGGGTTTATGAAGCCTAGAGGTTGGTTTCTTTAGTTTAATACTTTGAACTAAATGAGGTTTAAATTTAGTTAATAATGGACTTAAAGTAGATTTTACAGTACGCTATGTCTTTGCACTCCAATTAGTTCTTACCAAAAAGTTTATGATGTGTGACAAAAAAAGAAGAGCAATTCATTTTTATGACAATTTAAAAGCGGCTTTTATTTGAGGTATATAATCTAATTTCTCCCAAGTAAATGTTTCTACTTCTTCAGAAACCGTTTCACCCATAGGGTTTGTAAATATAACGGTTTTTACTTCTGGAGTTCTTCCCATGTGTCCATAAGCAGCAGTTTCAGAATAAATAGGGGTCCTTAGTTTTAAACGTTTTTCTATAAAATAGGGACGCATATCAAAAAGAGAAGCCACAATTTTGCTAATTGCTCCGTCAGATAAAGCAACGGTTGCAGTTCCATACGTTTCCACATTGATACTTGTTGGTTTTGCAACACCAATTGCGTAAGAAACTTGTACAAGCACTTCTTTACAAAGACCAGAAGCGACTAAATTTTTAGCAATATGTCTTGTTGCGTAGGCTCCTGAACGATCTACTTTAGAAGGGTCTTTTCCAGAAAAAGCACCACCACCATGCGCGCCTTTTCCTCCGTAGGTATCTACGATAATTTTTCTCCCTGTTAAACCTGTGTCTCCATGAGGACCTCCAATTACAAAAACGCCGGTTGGATTAATGTGGTAGGTAATATTGTTTGTAAATAATTTCTGAATGTACTCCGGTAATTTTGCGATGACTCTTGGTATTAAAATTTCGACAATGTCTTTTTTGATTTTTGCCAACATGACATCATCAGATTTGTCAAAGTCATCGTGTTGTGTTGAAATAACAATGGCATCAATTCTTTGAGGTACGTTTTCGTCAGAATATTCTATAGTAACTTGACTTTTTGCATCCGGACGCAGGTAAGTAATGTCTTTATTTTCTCTTCTTAACGCTGCTAATTCTTTTAGTAACCTGTGCGATAATTCTAAGGCCAATGGCATGTAATTCTCCGTTTCATCAGTTGCATACCCAAACATCATTCCTTGGTCTCCTGCCCCTTGCTCTTCAGGATTTGCTTTGTCTACTCCTTGGTTTATGTCAGGAGATTGCTCATGAATGGCAGACAAAACGCTACAAGAATTTCCATCAAACATGTATTCTCCTTTTGTGTAACCAATTTTATTGATGACATCTCTGGCGATTTTTTGAACATCTAAATAGGTTTTAGATTTTACTTCTCCTGCCAAAAAAACTTGCCCCGTAGTTACTAAAGTCTCACAAGCAACTTTACTTGATTTGTCAAACGCTAAAAAATTATCAATTAAAGCATCGGAAATTTGATCTGCTACTTTGTCTGGGTGCCCTTCTGAAACACTTTCTGATGTAAATAAATATGACATATTAAACCTTCTTTTTTATATTAAAAATGATGTTTTTTTGAAAAATAAAAAATGATTGCAACGTTGCCGAAAGTAGTAGGATAGTACTGCTTTAGCATTTTTTTTTACTAAACTTGTTTCAAAATTTCATTCCATAGAAATTCATTTTCAAGTTAGGTGAAGCATCAAGTGCCGCACGAGAGGTTGCAATCAGTTCAAATTCTTCCTCTAAAATTCTTTGCAAAGTTACATTATAAATATAACTATCATCACTTTTCTGAAAAAATATTTTAGGAACTACATTCTCGTGAAAACTTAGTTTACTGTTTTTTTTAATAAATAAGTAACCCAGAGACACTGTTTTTAATATGAAATCAGGATTTTTTTCAAAATAAACTCCTTTTTATTAGGATATTAAAATTTTCTAAGCATATATTTGCATTCACAAAGTTCAATAACGTATTGAAATGTTATCAAGAAAGGCGGAGGGATTAGACCCGTTGAAACCTTAGCAACCCTTTAGCAATAAAGAAGGTGCTACATTCTACCCTTTACACTAAGCTTGTTTTTGAAGCAAATTTTAAAGGATAGATAACAAAAAAGAAATTTCCTTTCAGGAAAATTCTAACTTTCTTAATAACATTTTTTTAGTAATTACATCAATAAATTGATGCATTTGACTTTTTGATTTAAAAAATAGTTTACAATAGGAGCTATTGTGTTTCTTTTGAAAAGATAAATCTATACTAACTTAAAAATCAGAAAAATGAGTACATTCAAATTGGCAACCAACGCCTTACATGCAGGACACGATGTAACTGCCAACGGTGGTACAAGAGCAGTGCCTATTTATCAAACGACTTCGTATGTTTTTAATAATTCAGAACATGCTGCCAATCTTTTTTCATTAAAAGAATTAGGTTTTATCTATACTCGTTTAAATAATCCTACTAACCAAATTTTACAAGATCGATTAGCGGCTGTAGAAGGGGGGATTGGGGCAGTTGTTTTTGCATCTGGAACTGCTGCAATTGCAACAGGTTTGCTAACGCTTTTAAAAGCGGGTGACCATATTGTAGCATCAAGTAGCTTGTATGGGGGAACTTATAATTTATTAAGTGTTACTTTGCCTAGATTAGGAATCACAACTACTTTTGTAGATGCCTCAAATCCAGATAATTTTGAAGCAGCTGTTCAAGAAAATACAAGAGCCTTTTTTGTAGAATCTTTAGGCAACCCGAAACTTGATGTATTAGATTTGGAAGCAATTTCTGTGCATTCTAAAGCAGCAGAAGTTCCTTTTATTGTAGATAACACAGTCGCTACTCCAATATTGTTAAATCCAATTAAACATGGAGCAGATATCGTAATTCATTCTTTAACAAAATATATTGGAGGACAAGGAACTTCTTTAGGAGGCGCTATTGTTGATGCAGGAACTTTTAACTGGGCAAATGGAAAGTTTCCAGAGTTTACAGAGCCTTCTGCGGGTTATCATGGTTTAAAATATTATGAAACTTTAGGTGCGGCATCGTATGTTTTTAAATTAATTTTAGAAGGATTACGTGATTTTGGAAGTGCTTTAAGTCCTACAAATGCATTCAATATCATTCAAGGTTTAGAGACATTACCTGTTAGAATTAAGCAACATTCTGAAAATGCATTGGCATTGGCAAAATGGTTGGAATCACAGGAAGAAGTAGCTTGGGTAAATTATCCTGGTTTAGAAAGCAGTAAATACAAATCTTTAGCAGATAAATATTTACCCAAAGGGCAAAGTGGAATTGTTACTTTTGGCGCAAAAGGGGGCTTTGAAGCAGCAAAGAAAATTGCTGATAAAACGAAAGTATTTTCATTATTAGCAAATATTGGGGATACAAAATCATTAATTATTCACCCAGCAAGTACAACGCACCAACAATTAGATGACGTAGAACAAGCAAGTGCTGGTGTAAGTCAAGATTTAATTAGATTGTCTGTTGGTATTGAAGATTTAGAAGACTTAAAAGCCGATTTAAAAGCCACTTTTTCAGAATTATAATTAAGTAATAGCGTACAAGGTTTTTATAACTTTGTCCGCTTAAATTCATGAAAGATAATTGGAACATCAATTGCAACATATCAAAATAAAGAATTTCACTACAGAAACGGGTGCTTCGATTTCTGAACTAAATTTGAGCTACCAAGTTTTTGGAAAAGAACTAGGTACTGCTCCTGTGGTGTTAATTAATCATGCATTAACGGGACATAGTAATGTTGCTGGAAATGAGGGTTGGTGGGTAGATATTGTCGGAGAAGAAAAGGCAATCAACACCAATACATATACCATTTTATCTTTCAATATTCCCGGAAATGGTTTCGATGGTTTTTTAATTGATACTTACAAGGAGTTTATCGCAAGAGATGTTGCAAGAATTTTTTTAGAAGGATTGTCAGTCTTAAAAATTAAGTCATTATTTGCATTAATTGGAGGTTCTCTAGGTGGAGGAATTGCTTGGGAAATGGTTATTTTAAATACTAAAATTACCCAACATTTTTTACCCATCGCGACCGATTGGAAATCTACCGATTGGTTGATCGCCAATTGTCAGATTCAGGAACAATTTTTGGTAAATTCAAGCAATCCTGTACATGATGCACGTATGCATGCAATGTTATGTTATAGAACACCAGCGTCATTTAAAGAACGGTTTCATCGCTCTAAAAAAGACAACTCAGATGTATTTGATGTTGAGAGTTGGCTTTTGCATCATGGTGAAAAATTACAAGAACGGTATCAACTGTCTTCCTACAAATTAATGAATCAATTATTAAAAACAATTGATGTTACAGTTGGGGGGAAAAAAGAAATTGAAATTCTAAAGAATGTGGAGGCTAATATTCACATTATTGGGGTGAGTTCTGATTTGTTTTTTACTGCGGAAGAGAATAGAGAAACGTTTAAAAAGTTGGCCCTAACAAAAGATAACGTGACCTATCATGAGATAAATTCTGTTCATGGTCATGATGCTTTTTTGATAGAATATGATCAATTACAAAAAATTATTGAACCTATTTTTAATAAAGACTACAGAGAAAATAAGATGAAAGTTTTAAAATTTGGTGGAAAATCTTTAGCCAATGGGAAAGGCTTGGCAAATGCAATTGAAATTATTGTAAGTAAATATAAGAACGGAGATAAATTTACGGTAGTTGCTTCTGCAAGAGGAAATTCAACCAACGAATTAGAAGCTATTTTAGAAAAGGCAGCAGCAAAAAAGGAATACAAATCAGCGTTTAAAGCCTTTAAAGAATATCAACAAGCACCCAATAATACAATTGATTTTTCTCAAGAATTTTCAAAATTAGAAACTGTTTTTGAGGGTGTTTTTTTATTGGGAGACTATAGTCAGAAAATTAAAGATGTGGTTTTAGCGCAAGGCGAACTATTATCTGTAAAATTGGTGACTAGTTTGTTAGAAAAACAACAAGTTTCTGCAAATCCTTTAGATGCAAGGTCTTTGATTATTACGGACGAAAATTTTGGAAATGCACAGGCTATTACAGGGCTTTCTAAAGAGAATGTGCTTCGCTATTTTAAGGATAATACCACAAAAATTAATATTGTTACTGGTTTTATTGCTTCTAATGAAAAGGGAGAAACAACTACTTTAGGAAGGAATGGAAGTAATTATACAGCTGCTTTGTTAGCCAATTATTTGGATGCAGATGAGTTGCAAAATTACACCCATGTTAGTGGTATTTTTACAGCAAATCCAGATTTGGTTGCAGATGCAAAAAAAATTGAACAACTCTCTTATTCAGAAGCCAATGAGTTGGCCAATTTTGGAGCGAATGTTTTACATGCAAAAACGATCATTCCATTATTGGAAAAGAACATCGACCTTCGTATTTTAAATACCTTTAATAAAGAAGACAAAGGAACTTTAATTACATCTGCTCCTTCTGCAAAAGGAATCAAGTCGATTTCAACGATCGATAACGTTGCCTTATTAAATTTTGAAGGAAGAGGTTTGTTAGGGAAAGTGGGTGTAGATGCTCGTATTTTTAAGACATTAAGCGATCGAGACATTAGTATAAGTATTATTGCTCAAGGTTCTTCAGAAAGAGGAATTGGTTTAATTATTGAAGCAAATAGAGCTGTTGAGGCAGTTGCTGCTTTAGAAAGAGAATTTGAAAATGATTTTTATTCACAAGATGTAAATCATATTTCTATTGTAAATAATGTGGCAATAATTTCTATTGTAGGACAAGATTTGAGTGAATTTCATCTTCCTTATAATGCCTTAATTAAAAACCAAATTGTACCTGTTTTGTTTAATAATACGGTGACGGGAAAGAATGTGAGTTTGGTGGTAAAAAAAGAAGAATTATACAAAGCTGTGAATGTTATTCATGGACAAGTCTTTGGTGTTATCAAAAAGATCAATATTGCTATTTTTGGAAAAGGTTTGGTTGGTGGAACGTTAATCGATCAAATAATTGAAAACACACAAGCTGTTTTAGAACGAAGAAAAATACAGCTCAACGTTTTTGCAGTTGCCAATTCGAAGAAAGTATTATTAAGTAAAGAGGGAGTTTCTAAAAACTGGAAACAAAATTTATTAGAAAAAGGGGATGAGAATTTGGGTGTCGATGCTGTTATTGCATTTGCAAAAGCACATCACTTCGAAAATTTAATTGCTGTAGATAATACGGCTAGTGTAAATTTTACGAATACTTATATTCCTTTTATTGAGGCTGGTTTTGATTTGGTTTCTTGTAATAAAATAGCCAATACCTTATCTTTTGATTTCTATAAAGAAGTGAGAGTAAAATTAAAGGAACACAAAAAGCAATATCTATACGAAACAAATGTTGGTGCAGGTTTGCCTTTAATTGATACCATCCGTTTATTGCATGAATCAGGAGAAAATATTACTAAAATTAGAGGCGTATTTTCAGGGTCTTTAAGTTATTTGTTTAATAATTTTTCTGTGAAAAACGTTCCTTTTTCAGAGGTCTTACAAGAAGCAATTGATAAAGGATTGACAGAGCCAGATCCTCGGGAAGACTTAGGGGGTAATGATGTCGCAAGAAAATTATTAATTTTAGCAAGAGAACTAGATTTAGAAAATGAATTCACAGAAGCGACTATTCAAAACTTAATTCCAGAAAAATTAAGAAATAGCGCTGCGGATGCCTTTTTAGGCAATTTAGAATTGTTAAATGAGGAATATCAAGCACTAAAAGAGGAGCAAAAACCAAATCACGTTTTGCGTTATATTGGTGAATTAAGCGGAGATTTATCACAAAATAAAGGAAAGTTGGAAGTGAAATTAGTTTCCACACCAGAAACGACCCCATTAGGGGCTTTAAAAGAATCGGATGTAATTTTTGAAATTTACACAGCGTCTTATGGAGAACAACCGATTGTCATTCAAGGTGCAGGAGCAGGAGCTAGTGTAACGGCAAGAGGCGTTTTTGGAGATATTTTAAGATTAGCAAAACATAATAATTGATAACCAGTAACATACTGAACTTGTTTCAGTATTTGATAAAAAAGAAAATGAGTAATAAAAAAAAAATTGAAACAGTAGCGATACGAACTCAAACGGAACGAACACAATTTTCTGAACATTCAACACCACTCTATTTAACATCGAGTTTTGTTTTTGATGACGCAGAAGATATGCGTGCCTCTTTTGCAGAAGAGAAAGAACGTAATTTATACAGTCGATTTACCAACCCAAACACGACCGAGTTTGTAGATAAAATTGTAGCTATGGAAGGAGCAGAAGCTGGCTATGCTTTTGCGACGGGAATGTCGTCTATTTTTTCAACATTTGCTGCCTTGTTAAATGCCGGAGATCATGTGGTTTCTTGTCGTTCTGTATTTGGTTCAACACATACGATGTTTACTAAATTCTTACCAAAATGGAATATTGAAACGTCTTATTTTAAGGTAAATGAAGTCGCTTTATTAGAAAGTTTAATTCAACCAAATACAAAAATTATTTATATAGAAACCCCCACAAATCCTGGGGTAGATATTTTAGATTTAGAGTTGATCGGTAAAATTGCAAAAAAGCACAACCTTATTTATATTGTTGATAATTGCTTTGCAACGCCTTATATCCAGCAACCAATTAAATTTGGTGCCGATTTAGTCATACATTCCGCGACAAAATTAATAGACGGTCAGGGTAGAGTTTTAGGAGGTATTACGGTTGGTTCCAAAGAATTGATGCGTGAAATTTATCTTTTTGCAAGAAATACAGGTCCCGCAATGTCACCTTTTAATGCATGGATATTGTCTAAGAGTATAGAGACTTTGTCAATACGAGTAGATAGACATTGTGAAAACGCGTTGAAAGTGGCTACCTTTTTAGAAGCGAATAAAAACGTAACGTTTGTAAAGTATCCCTTTTTGAAGTCACATCCACAATATGAAATTGCTAAAAAGCAAATGAAGTTAGGAGGGAATATTGTTGTTTTCGAAATAGAAGGAGGCATCGATGCTGGTAGAAAATTTTTAGATAAAATAAAAATGTGTTCCTTGTCAGCAAACCTAGGAGACACAAGAACTATTGTAACACATCCTTCCTCTACAACGCATGGTAGATTGTCTGAGCAAGATCGATTAGAAGTAGGAATTACAGACGGTTTGGTTAGAATTTCTGTAGGGCTAGAAGATGTAGAAGATATTATTGCAGACATCCATCAAGCTTTGGGAGGGGAATAAAAACAGGTAGAAGAAGGCTTCTTTTTTTTCTTTTAAAATTCGGTCCATAAACTCCAAAAAACATTAAAACAATATCCCTACTAACTTAGTAGGGATTCTGTTTTTTATTTCTATATTTGTACATGCTTTCAAAAAAAACCAAATACGGAATCAAAGCGCTTACGTATCTAGCGAGACAAGAAAATAGAACTCCTGTTCAAATTGCGACCATATCTAAAAGCGAAAACATTTCTTTAAAATTTTTAGAAAGTATTCTATTAACACTTCGTAAAAATGATTTTTTGGGTTCTAAAAAAGGAAAAGGTGGTGGTTATTATATCTTAAAAGAACCAAAAGATATTCAAATGGCTGCAGTGATGAGAATTTTAGAAGGTCCTATTTCTATGATTCCTTGCGTAAGTCTAAATTTTTATGAAAAATGTGAAGATTGCCCAGACGAAAATGCATGTGCTGTTCATAAGTTAATGGCGCAAGTTAGAGACAGTTCATTGGAAATATTTAAAAACACGACTTTAGCAGATTTGTGTAATTGCTAATGAAACAACTTATTTTTAAAGTTTTTTACAAAGAAAAGTATGTCTATAAGGAACTGAAAATAATTTCAAATCCTCAAACTATTTGTCTTTTTGTTATTAATCTACTAATTTTGTAGGGTTTTTAAAATTATTTACATTATTTGTCGACGTAGTCAAAATTTTTGGAGTATGTTTGCATACCCTATTAATATAGTAGGCTAATTATTTTGAAATATTTTTTTTATGATTTTAAACCAAATCATTTATAGTAAAAAAGGACAAAGTAGCAGTTTTGAAGAAGATAAAACTTCTGAGAAACCTATGCGAAGTGTCTTAAAAGCATTAAGCTGGAGGGTCGTTGGAACTCTAGATACTTTGATAGTGTCTTATTTTTTAACAGGTCAAATTGGGTTGGCAACATCAATTGCCTCCGTAGATTTTTTAACAAAATTAGTTTTATACTTCTTTCATGAAAGAATATGGAATAAAATAAAATGGGGAAAGTAATGGGGATAAACATAGTAGAGATTAACGAAACACTAAAAACTAAAAGTCCAGCAGAAATTATAGCCTGGGCAATTTCTTTTGGTAAGAATCCAGTAATTACGACCAACTTTAGACCTTATGAAGTAGCGATTTTAAAAGCAGTTACTGACGTGCAAAAAGACATTAAAGTAATTTGGTGTGATACAGGGTACAATACAGTACAAACCTATAAACATGCTGAAGAAATTAGTAAAAAATTGAATTTAAATATTCATTTATATACCCCAAAGCAAACTGCTGCTCATAGGAATGTCGTGCTAGGAGTTCCTTCTATAGAAGATCCAAAACATGTAGTTTTTACAGCGCAAGTAAAATTAGAACCCTTTACAAGAGCAATGAAGGAACATCAACCAGATGTTTGGTTTACAAACTTAAGAAAAGGGCAAACCGCTTTTAGAAATAGTATTGATATTGTTTCTCAAAGCAAAGACGGAATTATAAAAGTAAGTCCATTTTATAACTGGACAGATGCAGCATTGGATGCTTATTTAGAAGCAGAAAATTTGCCAAATGAATTCACTTATTTCGATCCAACAAAAGTAGAAAGTAACCGTGAATGTGGTTTACATATCTAAAAAAAAATACTATGAGTCAAAGAATAATACAAGTAGATGCTTTAGAAAGTGAAGCAATTTATATTTTTAGAGAAGTCGTAGCGCAATTTGAAAAACCTGTGCTATTGTTTTCTGGAGGAAAAGACAGTATCACATTAGTACGTTTAGCGCAAAAAGCGTTTTATCCTGCAAAAATTCCTTTTCCATTAATGCATATTGATACAGGACATAATTTTCCTGAAACAATTGAATTTAGAGATCGATTAGTTGAAGAATTGGGGGTTGAGTTGATCGTGCGAGATGTACAAGACAACATCGATAGTGGTCGTGTAAAAGAAGAAACGGGTCGATATGCAAGTAGAAATATGTTACAAACAGAAACGTTGTTAGACGCTATTGAAGAGTTTGGTTTTGATGCTTGTATTGGTGGAGCGAGAAGAGATGAAGAGAAGGCAAGGGCGAAAGAAAGAATTTTTTCTGTTAGAGATGATTTTGGACAATGGGATGAAAAAAACCAACGACCAGAAGTATTTGATATGTTGAACGGACGCATTGACCTAGGGCAAAACGTACGTGTTTTTCCAATTTCAAATTGGACCGAATTAGATGTTTGGTCTTATATAGAAGAAGAAGATATTGAAATTCCTTCGATCTATTTTGCGCACAAAAGAAAAACATTTGTTAGAGATGGGATGATTTGGTCTGCAGACGATGAAGTTGTCTTTAGAGATAAAGAAGAAGAAGTGTTAGAAAGAATGGTTCGTTTCAGAACTGTAGGCGATATGAGTTGTACAGCAGCCGTTTTATCTGATGCAGTAGACATTGCAAAAGTAGTTGAAGAAATTAGAGATTCTTCAATTTCAGAAAGAGGCGCAAGAATTGATGATAAGCGTTCCGAAGCAGCAATGGAAAAAAGAAAACAACAAGGGTATTTCTAAAAATTAGTTTTTGGTTGCTAGTAATAAACCAAAAACCAACAACAAAACAAAAAAATGAAAGTACTAAAAATAGCAACAGCAGGAAGTGTAGACGATGGTAAAAGTACCTTAATTGGTCGTATTTTGTATGACACAAAGTCTTTAACTGACGATAAATTAGAAGCTATTGAAGAAAAAAGTAGGCAACGTGGTTTTGACTATCTAGATTTTTCTCTAGCAACAGACGGTTTAGTTGCAGAACGAGAGCAAGGAATTACAATTGATGTAGCGCATATTTATTTTTCTACACCTTCAAAGAGTTTCATTATTGCAGATACTCCAGGTCATATTGAATATACAAGAAACATGGTTACTGGTGCTTCAACAGCGCAAGTTTCTATTGTTTTAATTGATGCTAGAAACGGTGTTATTGAGCAAACATACCGACACTTTTTTATCAATAATTTATTGAGAATAAAAGACGTCGTAATTGCGATTAATAAAATGGATTTAGTTGATTTTTCAGAAGAAAAATACAATATAATTAAAGGAGAAATTGAATATTTAGCAAGTAAAAGCGAGTACAAAGATCAGAATTTGACTTTTATTCCGATGTCTGCTTTGCAAGGGGATAATGTGGTTCATAAGTCGGAAAAAATGTCGTGGTATAAAGGGGAAACATTAATGCATCATCTAGAAAATTTAGAAACTGATGATATTAGTGATATTTCTCAAGCACGTTTTCCTGTACAAACTGTTATAAGACCAAAAACGTCAGCTTACCATGATTTTAGAGGGTATGCAGGTAAAATTTATGGTGGAGATTTAGCTGTTGGAGATGAAGTGGCTGTGTTGCCTTCTCAGACAAAATCGAAAATTAAGAGTATTAATTTCTTTGATAAAGAATATACAAGCGCAAAAATAGGAAGTTCTGTCACCATCACTCTAGAAGATAACGTAAATGTTAGTAGAGGAGATATGTTGGTGAAAGTAAATGAAGTACCAACAATAGCCAAGCAAATTGATGCAACTATTTGTTGGATGGACAGTGCTCCTTTGGAAGTCTCTCAAAAATATTATATCAGACATGGTGTAAACGATGCTCAGGCAAAAATTACACGATTGGCAAGTATTATTAAAACTGATTTTTCTGGGATTGAAGAAAATCCATCAGAATTAGCATTAAATCAAATCGGAGATATACAATTAAAATTAAGTAAACCTTTATTATTTGATTCTTACAAAGACAATAAATCGAATGGGTCTTTTATTTTAATCAACCCGAAAACAAACAATACCGTTGGTGTCGGTTTTATAAAGTAGCGTATAAAAAAGTTAAAAGCAGAGAGTTTAAAGTATCAACTTTCAACATTTAAAAGATAGAATAATGAAGAGTTTTGAAACAGAAATAGAAAATCCAGTTGTAGAAAGAGATATTATTGAATTAGCAGATAAAATTGCTCAATTTAAGAATCTACAAATAGACGAAGAAAAATTTAGAAGTTTACGTTTGGCAAGAGGAGTTTACGGTCAGCGTCAAGCAGGTGTTCAAATGATTCGAATCAAATTGCCTTATGGTAAAGTATTGAGCAATCAATTGCGAAGAATTTCTGCGGTTTCTGATGAGTATTCTAGAGGAAGATTACACATTACAACACGCCAAGATATTCAAATTCATTATGTAGATTTAGATAGAACACCTGAACTTTGGGCTGAGTTAGAGAAAAATGATGTTACATTACGTGAAGCTTGTGGTAACGTTGTTAGAAATGTAACAGCATCAGAAACTGCTGGTATAGATATCGACGAGCCTTTTGATGTTTCTCCGTATGCAGATGCCTTATTTAAATTCTTTTTAAGAAACCCAATTTGTCAAGAAATGGGACGTAAATTTAAAGTGTCTTTTTCTGCTACAGATGAAGATACAGGGTTATCTTACTTACATGATTTAGGATATATTGCAAAAATTCAAGACGGAATAAGAGGTTTTAAAGTGATGGTTGCTGGAGGATTAGGATCTCAACCAAGACATGCAGAAACTTTGTATGAGTTTTTACCTTCTGATAAAATTATTCCAGTAATGGAAGGAGTTCTAAGAGTTTTTGATCGTTATGGAGAACGTAAAAGTAGAGCTAAGGCAAGAATGAAATTCTTATTAAAAGACATTGGTTTAGAGGCTTTTAAAGATTTAATAGAACAAGAACAAAATGCAATTGAATTAAAAACAGTTGCTATAGATGCTGATTCTTATATCGCTTCTAAACCAGTTTCTATAGATGCTCCTAACGTTGAAATAAAAGACCAAATAGCATTTGATTTATGGAAATCGACAAATTTAATTCCTCAAAAGCAAAAAGGTTTTGTAGCTATTGGTATTAAAGTTTTATTAGGAGATTTTTATACAGATAAAGCAAGTTTGTTAGCAGATTTAGTAGATAAATACGCAGCGGGAGAAATCCGTTTAACATTGCGTCAAAATATTGTAATTCCTTTTGTAAAGGTAGATTTAGTTCCTTATTTCTATCAAGAATTAGAAAAATTAGAATTTGTTGAAGCGGGTTATAATAAAGCCGTAGATATTACAGCATGTCCAGGAACAGATACTTGTAATTTAGGGATTTCTAGCAGTACAGGAATAGCAAAAGAACTAGAAAAAGTCATCGCAGCGGAATACCCACAGTATTTAAAAAACGAAGATTTAGTTATAAAAATAAGTGGATGTATGAATGCTTGTGGGCAACACAATATGGCAAATATTGGTTTCCAGGGGATGACAGTAAGAACACCAGAAAAACTTGTAGCGCCAGCATTACAAGTTTTATTAGGTGGTGGAAATTTAGGAAATGGAAATGGAGCTTTTGCAGATAAAGTTGTAAAAGTGCCAAGTAGAAGAGGACCTGAAGCTTTGCGTAGAATTTTAAACGATTTTGAAGCAAATGCAAACGGAAAAGAGTTTGCACTATATTATAAAGAGAAAGGGGAAAAATATTTCTATGATTTCTTAAATGATTTGCAAGATGCAACCAACCTAACTCAAGAAGATTTTATAGATTGGGGAGAAGAAGATAAATATGTAAAAGAAATAGGAATTGGAGAATGTGCTGGAGTTGTTATCGATTTAATTGCAACATTATTTTTAGAAAGTGAAGAGAAAATTGATGATGCTAAAGAAGCCTTTGAAAATGGAGTATATTCTGGAGCAATTTATTATGCATACCAGTCGATTGTAAATTCAGCAAAAGCATCTTTGTTAGCAGAAGACAAGAAAACGAATACACATGCAAGTATTATTTCTCAATTCGATGAGTTTTTTATTACATCACAAAAAATAGATTTAGGTAGTTCTTTTGCAGATTTAATTTATCAAATCAATAAATTTGCACCAACAAAAGAATTTGCTGAGAAATATATAAAAGACTCTAATTTGTTTTTACAAAAAGTAAGAGCATATAGAGAAGCAGAAACTACAGTTAAACATTAGAGGATATAGGACAATGAGTATAAGAAAACCAAAATTAACGGTTGTAGGAGCTGGTCCTGGAGATGTAGACTTAATTACGGTGAAGGCTATTAAAGTATTAAAAATTGCGGATGTAGTTTTGTATGATGCTTTAGTAAACGAAGCATTGTTAGATTTTATTAACCCAGAAGCAGAACTTATTTTTGTTGGAAAACGAAGAGGTTGTTATAAGTATCAGCAAGAGCAAATTAATGAATTGATTGTTACTCGCGCAAAAAATAGCGGACATATAGTTCGTTTAAAAGGTGGAGATCCATTCATTTTTGGTAGAGGTGCAGAAGAAATGGAATATGCAGCAGGTTTAGGTTTAGAAGTTGATGTTGTTCCAGGAATTTCATCATCTTTAGCAGTAGCAGCATATCAAAATATACCATTAACAAAACGTGGAAGTGCAGAGAGTTTTTGGGTGATTACTGGAACCACAAAAGACCATAAAATATCGACAGATATTGAATTAGCAGCAAAGTCTAATGCAACAGTAGTGGTGTTAATGGGGATGAGTAAATTGCCTCAAATTGTAAAGTTGTTTAAAACAGAAGGAAAGCATAATTTACCAGTAGCAATTATTCAAAACGGAACAAGGTCTAATGAAAAAATTGGAATTGGTACTGTTGATACGATAGAAAATATTGTTGAAGAAAAAGATTTAAAAAATCCAGCAATTATAGTTTTAGGTGAGGTTGTAAAACATCGCCAAACAATTTTAGATATAAAGAAACAATATTCAGTAGAATTAAATAGATAATTTGATGGAAAGAAATAATTTATATCCTATTTTTCTTAAAACTAGCAATTTAAATGTGCTTATTGTTGGTGGAGGAAATGTTGCTGAGGAAAAATTAACGTTCTTGCTGAAGTCGAGTCCAGATGCACATGTTACTATGGTCTCTCCTATGTTTAGAGAAGGTACCATTAGTTTGGCAAAAAAAGGATGTGTTACACTTGTTGAAGATATTTATAATAAAGCCTATCTACAAGGAAGGCATATGGTTGTTGCAACTACAGATATTCCTGAAGTGAATGTTCAGGTTTGGAAAGACTGTAGAGCGGAAGCAAAATTAGTTAATGTTGTGGATAATCCACCTTATTGTGATTTTTATATGGGAGGAATTGTAACCAAAGGAAATATAAAAATAGCAATTTCAACGAATGGAAAATCACCAACAACAGCCAAAAGATTACGTCAATTCTTTGAGGATGTTATTCCAGAAAATATTGATGATTTTGTGAAGAATTTGAATGAATATAGAAAAACGATCAAAGGAAACTTTGAAGAGAAAGTAGAGAAGTTAAACGAATTTACAAAAAGTTTAATTGAATAAAAGGGGGTTCGATTTTAGTAATTTATTAAAAACGAATCGCAAAAAGTGAATAGTAAAATAAATAAGAAAATGATTACAACAGACATCCTAATTATTGGTGCAGGGCCCACAGGATTATTTACGGTTTTTGAAGCAGGTTTATTAAAATTAAAATGTCATTTAATAGATGCATTGCCACAAGCTGGAGGACAATGTTCTGAGATTTATCCAAAGAAACCAATTTATGATATTCCTGCTTATCCAGAAATTTTAGCTGGAGACTTGACTCATAAATTAATAGAACAAAGTAAGCAGTTTAAACCTGGTTTTACATTAGGAGAAAGAGCTGAAACGATAGACAAACAAGAGGATGGTACTTTTATTGTTACGACAAATAAGGGCACAAAACATCATGCTAAAATTGTTGCAATTGCAGGAGGATTAGGATCTTTTGAACCAAGAAAACCTCTGATACCCAATATTGCAAACTTTGAAGATAAAGGTGTTGAATACATTATTAAGGAGCCAGAATTCTATCGCGATAAAAAAGTAGTGATTTCTGGAGGAGGAGATTCTGCTTTAGATTGGGCTATTTTCTTATCTAATGTCGCTTCAGAGGTAACTTTAATTCACAGGAGAAATGAGTTTAGAGGCGCTTTAGATTCAGTTGAAAAAGTACAAGAATTAAAGAATTTAGGAAAAATAAGAATGATTACTCCTGCAGAAGTTAAAGGAATTATTGGAACTGATAAAGTAACTGGGGTTGCTGTTGAGAAAAAAGGAGAAGATGCTTTTATTGTTGATACAGATCATTTTATTCCGCTTTTTGGGTTGTCTCCAAAATTAGGCCCCATAGGTAATTGGGGGCTAGAAATTGAGAAAAACGCGATTAAAGTAGACAATGCACTAGATTATCAAACAAACATTCCAGGAATCTATGCGATTGGAGATGTCAATACATATCCAGGGAAATTAAAATTGATATTGTGTGGTTTTCACGAAGCGACTTTAATGTGTCAAAGTGCATACAAAAGAATATTTCCAGATAAAAAGTACGTCATGAAATATACAACAGTTGGTGGTGTAGAGGGGTTTGATGGAACAAAAAAAGAAGCTCCAAAAGCAGTTGTGAAAGCGATTGAGTAATTAGTTTAGTAGTAAATACAAATTCTGATTTCAAAAGATTTTTATGTATATCTTTGTCGTCAAATAGTGAAACTCGTTCGATGCACTATTTAGTAGTAATATTAAATATTTATTTACGACGAAGTTTTTAAAGTATTGATAGAAAAATCGAATAAAATAGCTAAAATCCTATTTGGTTTATTAAAATAATATAGCAATTATTCTAAAAACTAATTGCTAAACCCTAATACCTGAATGATGCAAGACATCAATATTAAAATAACAGATAGAAATGGTGTAACACATGATGTTGTAGCACCTACAGATATGGCAATGAATCTGATGGAAGTAGTTCGTTCTTACGAATTGGCTGAAGAAGGAACTATTGGCGTTTGTGGAGGAATGGCGATGTGTGCTTCCTGTCAATGTTATGTGAAATCTGACCAAGAATTGCCAGAAATGACTGATGATGAAGATGCAATGTTAGCAGAAGCTTTTCATGTAGAAGAGAACAGTAGGTTAGGATGTCAAATACAAATGACGCCAGCAATGGATGGTTTAGAAGTTGAATTAGCGCCAGAAATTTAAATTCCAAAATGAAAGAAACAGCTCAAATAATAGTGTTTAAAAACTACAGTATGTGTCTAAGAGATGCAGTAGGTGTTTTTACCAAACTATTGATTAATAATTTGTTTGATGCGAATCATTTGTCTGAAAACGGAGAACAAACGAGGCTGAATTTTTTAAAAATACTAGAAAGATTATCACTAGGAAATGGAGAAAATTTGTGGAATGATTTTGAAAATTCGTTTGTTACAATCAGAAAAAAATTAGATTTAGACGCGATTGCTACAGAAAAAAATGATCCTGCTGCAAAAAGCTTGGAAGAAGTTTATTTGGCGTATCCTGGTTTTTATGCAGTTGCTGTATATCGCTTAAGTCATCAATTATTAAAGTTAGGTATTCCAGTGTTGCCAAGAATAATGAGTGAATTTGCACATTGTACAACGGGGACAGATATACATCCTGGTGCAGAAATTGGAAATTCATTTTTTATAGATCACGCTACAGGAATTGTTATTGGAGAAACGACGATTATTAAAGATCATGTGCAAATTTTTCAAGGAGTAACTTTAGGTGGAATTCAGGTAAAGAAGAGTTTAGCATCCAAAAAAAGGCATCCAACGATTGAAAGCGGTGTTGTTATTTATGCAAATGCGACTATTTTAGGAGGTGATGTTATTATCGGAGAAAATTCTATTATTGGAGCAAATGTGTGTGTTACAGAGTCAATTCCAGAAAACTCGGTGGTAACCGTACAGTCAGAAAATAATATTTTTCTAAAAAAGAATTAAAAATAAACATATGAAAACAAAAAGTATCATCGATTTTGTTGGAAATACGCCCTTGGTAGAAGTACAAAATATTTTTAAAAAAGAAGGAGTTACATTATTGCTGAAGTTAGAAGGGAATAATCCTGGAGGAAGTGTGAAAGACAGAGCTGCTTACAATATGATTTCAGAGGCTATCAAAAGAAAAAATATTAGAAAAGGAGATACTTTAGTAGAAGCTACAAGTGGAAATACAGGTATTGCTTTGGCTTTAATGGCAAAGGTTTTAGGGGTAAATATGGTATTAGTTATGCCAGAAAATTCTACAGAAGAACGTGTAAAAACAATGCGTGCTTATGGAGCCAAAGTTATTTTAACTCCAAAGGAAGTAGGTATGGAAGGTTCTAGAGATTATGCTTTAAAACTAAAATATAAAAAAGGGTATTACAGATTGAACCAGTTTGATAATACCGACAATTCTAAGGCACATTACAAAACTACAGGTCCAGAAATCTGGAGAGATACAGAAGGTGAAGTAACTCATTTTGTTTGTACGATGGGTACTACAGGAACTATTATGGGGGTTTCGGATTATTTAAAAGAGCAAAATAAAGACATTACTATTGTAGGTGTTCAGCCAGACGGTGATTCAAAAATTCCAGGAATAAGAAAATGGCCGGAAGAGTATTTGCCTACTATTTTTAATAGAAAAAAAGTAGATCAAGTTTTAGAAGTGGATGAAAAAGAAGCGAAAGCGATGACACAACGATTGGCTGAAGAAGAAGGTATTTTTGCAGGAATGAGTAGTGGAGGTTCTGTTGCAAGTGCTTTAAAAGTGGCGAATAGTATTGATAAAGGCGTGGTCGTTGCAATTATTTGTGATCGAGGAGATCGTTATTTATCATCAACATTATTCGAGAAAGAGTAAAAAAAAGTAACCAAATATCTCGAATTTTGAAATTAGAGTCATTTTTGTTATAATTTTTAAAAAAAACCAAATTGGTGAAATGAGTAGCTAGAAATTCCATCAATATTTATAGTATATAATTCTACAAATAAAAAAAGATTACGTTAATTTGTAGTACAGTTCATAAACTTATTAATACGTTATCACGAAAGGCAGAGGGATTAGACCTGTTGAGGCCTTAGCAACCCATTTCTCTAAGAAATAGAAGGTGCTACATTCTACAGATGTGGGTTGAATTAATTTCAATATCTGACAGATAACAGCGAAAAATTTACCTTTCCTGATGACATATTGATAAAAATATCAAACAATGTCAAACATATATAAAACTTTACAAGAACGAATTTTAATTTTAGATGGTGCGATGGGTACCATGCTACAAGCCTATAAATTTACAGAAGAAGATTTTAGAGGTGAACGTTTTAAAGAATATCCATCCCCGCTACAAGGAAATAATGATTTGTTGACAATTACACAACCAGAGGCTATCAAAACCATTCATGGAAAATATTTTGAAGCAGGTGCAGATATTGTAGAAACCAATACCTTTTCGGGAACAACAATTGCGATGGCAGATTATCAAATGGAAGATTTGGTGTATGAACTAAACTATGAATCAGCAAAAATAGCAAAAGAAGTTGCAGCAGAATTTACAGCAAAAGAACCACATAAACCTCGTTTCGTAGCTGGAGCAATAGGCCCAACAAATAGAACGGCAAGTATGTCTCCAGACGTAAATGATCCTGGTTATAGAGCGGTTACTTTTGAGGATTTAAGAATAGCATACAAACAACAAGCAGAAGCTCTGGTAGATGGG
>JAOLXX010000011.1 GCA_028343155.1 Polaribacter sp. | reverse complement strand
TTGATTTTCACCATCAAGATCGTATGACCACTTTCCTTCCTCTTCTCTTGAGCTTTGATTTTCTCCGTTGTTTAGATATTCCACAACTTCACAGGTTTCATAATTTAAGCCTTCGTAATAATCAGTCCCAGTCCCATTACTTATAAACTTTAAAATATACGTTCCGTCTTGGTTGAAAACAATGTTAATTCCTGGAAGAGTTTCACATTCGTTCAACTGCTTAACTTCACCAGTCTTACATTCTTGTGTGTAAGTAGGTTCACAAAAAGTTTGTCCTACTGCATATTCACTATTAGTATCACCTTCTGTTATTTTCAGTGTATTTAAATTCCATTCTCCAACCAAAGCACTGTTTCCTCCAAAAAATTTAACGGTAACACAAACTTCAATAGGGTTAGAAATATTTCCAAAAGAATCATAGATACAAATTTCATAACAAAATGTTCCTGGCGTAACCTCACTTCCAAAATCAATATTTAATTCATAGTTAGCACCTTCATTTTTAGCAGAAGTTTTTCCTATAAATTCATCTTCTACTAAACTATCGCCAGCAAAAGGGTCTACGACTGTTCCCGCAGTTTTAAAAAAACAAATTCATTCTTGTTTTTGATTAAATTACCCTAAATTTTGTACTTTTGATTCTCCCCCAATCATTATGAAAAAATTAGTATCAGTAGTTTTGTTTTTATTTTTTAGTTATTTTTCTTACGGACAGTTTTGTGGTTTTGATTTACACCGTTCTGAGTTAGAGAAGAATCCAAATTTTATTGCACAAGAAAAGGCTTCCGAGCAAAGAATTAAATTAGCAACACAAAGAATTCGCGCTGAATCTCAACAAAGGAAGTCAGCAAATCAAAGTACTGATCTTTTAACAATTCCTATAGTGGTTCATGTATTACATTTAGGAGAAGAGGAAGGAACAGGTACTAATATTTCTGATGCTCAAATAGAAAGTAGTATCGCTCATTTAAATAGTTTCTATCGCGGGCAAACTACAGGGAGTTCTATAGATTTTCAAATTGAAATGAAACTTGCACAAAGGTCTCCAACGTGTGAAATTACAACCGGTATCAATAGAATTGACGCTTCTGATGTAGAAGGTTATAAAGAAGACGGAGTATCATTATATGGAAATGGTGCATCAGACAGTACGCTAAAACAATTAAGTCTTTGGCCAGCGTCAAATTATCTAAATATTTGGATCGTTTCAGAAATTGATGGGAATAATGGTGGAGGTGGATATCAGGGATATGCTAATTTTTTCAACGGACGCGACCAAGAAGGATTGGTAATGATGCATACTGTGTTTGGTTACGATCCAACAGATGAGAATACTGGTTGGCCACTTTCGCTTTCTAGAGATAATAGCGTTGTTGTGCACGAATTAGGTCATTATTTTCATTTATACCATACATTTCAAGGAGATGACGCTGCTGTTGAAGGGGACCCCTACGAACCGCAATGTCCAGAGAATGAAGATCCCACTACTGATGGTGATCTTTGTGCAGATACTGAGCCACATAAAAGAGAAACGAGTAGCTGCCCTGTTGAAAATAGTTGCACAAGTGCAAATTGGGAAAATGATAATACCAAAAAAAATATCATGAGTTATTATCGGTGTACTGATAGAATGACAGCGGATCAAAAAACAAGGGTGAGGGCAGTAATGGAAGGTTCTTCAATTGTAAACTCTAAAGGATCTCAGCAATTAAATCAGCTTTTTGTTGCACCTAATGCTGTTTGTAGTACAAACTCAGTATCTACTTGGTCATCTGGAATTTTGGGTGTTACTTTAAATGGTGTTACAATGACTTCAAGTTATTCAGCTGGTGATGATGGAAATATAGACGAAACTTCAAATTGTGTCAATTATTTTGAGATAGATGGTGCTGTTTCTTATGATTTAGAAGTTGCTTTATCTATTAATTTTCAACAACTTGGTGTTTGGATTGATTGGAATGATGATGGGGATTTTGAAGACGCTAATGAACAACAATATTTAGATGATGATATTTCAGATGAATCAATTGTTCAAATTTCAATTAATTACCCCGAAAACATTCCTTATAATGATTATGTAAGAATTCGATTAATATGTGATATAGATGATCGATATACGGGGAACCCAAAACTAACGTCCCCTTGCACAAGTACTCTTACTGATGGTCAATCTGAAGATTATACGATATACGTAAAAGAATCCTCTACCGCAAGCATTGCTAAAAACAACGTATTAAACGTAAGTCTGCACCCAAATCCTGCAAAAAATGAAGTAAACATTTCTGCAAAAAACACCATAGAGACTGTTACCATCTATAATGTATTAGGAAAAAAAGTAAGCTCGTATACTGTAAATGCAACATCTAAAAATTTAGACATTGCAAACTTAAGTAGCGGTATTTATGTTTTGAAGTATCTCTCTAGCAATGCTGTTGGTTCTTTAAAATTTGTAAAAGAGTAACAGTAAATAGTTTTTAAAGCAACATAAAATTAACCAATGAAACACTGCTTTACAATTCTATTAACATTCCTATTAACTCTTAGCACTTTTATTATTAAATAGAAGAGTTATTATAAAAGTCAAATAAAAATTTTAGCTCGTTAAAAAAAAATGGTTTAATCACGCTTAAACGCCATCTTAGGTTTCTAAAGATGGCGCTTTCTTTTTTTAGAATCCAAAACAACGAACCTAAAACTTTTTGTTAGTAACGTAATATTTATAAGAAGTCAAATTATGCATTTGACAAACCGGTAAAAGCAATAAATTTTATCAAAGCATTGGTAAGGACTTATCAGTTGTAAATCGAAAAATAGAAAAGTATTGAAGTCTTTATTTTAAATTAGTTTTCTTCCAAAAACCTTCTTAACTTCTATTTAAAACAGAGCCCATTTTAAAAGTTATAACTACAATCTTAAAACACTTAATGATTTGTTGAATCTTAAATTAGATGTCGATTTTTTACAAATCTTTAAAAGACCGATGTCAATATATATGACTGGTTACAGAGAAATAAAACACGCAGAGAATATGACAATTAACCAGAGAACTAAATATTTGTTATGCCTTTACACGGCAAAATATAAAAAAATGAGTATTGAGGATGTTATTCCTCTATTAGCGTTACAGTTATATCCCCAAGATAAAAGGGCGAGAAGAGATAAAAGACATCAATTACATTCTATAATAAATATGGAGCAAGTTGGTAAACAAACCCATCAACACAATACAGAGCATTGGAATAATTTCATATCAGAAATTCAACAAAAAAACATAATTCCTTAAAAGATAATTGTACGTATAATGATGTACGTACACAACAACGTTAAATAACGTCACTTTAAAGCATAAATATCAATGAGTAATCAAACACAAAACAAGCTATTCCATTACATTATTTCAAATAGCGAAATAGATGACATCCAAAGCAGATTTATTAGCTATAAATTAGAGTTAAATAAGGTTAAAAACATCTTAAAAATTGAAATGATAAAAGAGCATAATTTCACTTTTCATACAGATAATGGTTCTTTCAAAGTAGCAACAGTTAATATTCCTTTACCAATAAGTTCAGTTGTTAGAAATTAATTATACTTGACAAAATAACACATCACATTATGAAAATATTAAAAAGAAGTATTACAGTATTAGTTTGTCTAATCTTATTTACAAGTTGTACTAAAAGTATTGACGGTAAAAAAGAGAATGAATATATCGAGGAAAAAAAAGGAATAACTTATTACAAGGGTGAACCATTTACTGGTGAAATCTTTAGAAATTACAAAAACGGTCAGTTATGGATTAGATCTAACTATAAAGACGGAAAAGAAGATGGTTTAAGTGAAATGTATTATGAAAACGGTCAGTTAGAATATAAAGAAAACTATAAAGACGGAAAAAAAGATGGTTTATATGAAGAATATGACGAAAACGGTCAGTTATATATTAGATCTAACTATAAAGACGGAGATATAATAGATTAATCCCATTTTAAATACTTTAAAAACTCTTACAGAAATGTAGGGGTTTTCTTTTACTTAATAATCTCTATCTGAAACTCTGTTGGCATATGATTAGCATCCACTCTCTCATTTTTAGATAGTATAAAAGGCATTATAGCTTTCAAGTATAATACTTTATCCTTATTGCTTAAAGAAGCTATTTCAATGGCTTTAATTAACTCTTCTGCAACCTCTGTTATTTGATTTCTAATCTCTGTTGCTAAACTTTTACCTCTACGAGATTTCTGACCTCCTAAACTGGCACTTTCTGAATTGAATGGCATATGTTCTTATGTTTTTTAACGTGTAATAACATAAGTATATAGCTAATTTCGAATTTATTTTGAAATCATTGAAATTGAATACTATTTATTGAAAAAAGCAGATTTACAGCAAAATTAAAAAAGGACAATTATTTTTTTAAATCTTGTGAAAATATCATTATATATTAAATGGATAATTAATGTTTACAAAAGAAACGGCAAGATTAGGAGGGTTAAAAAGTAAGAGAGGTAAAAGTATTGACATATCTTTAATAGAAAAATTAACTCCATTAGATGATTTAGCTTTTGAAAAGCTAAAGCAAGGTATTGAGAGGGGTGATTTCCAGTATTTAAAACTGTATTTTTCATACAGATATGGAAAACCAAAAGCAATCAATGAGGTAACTATAAATGCAGAGGCCCCATTATTTAAGTTGTAGATATAATATCTTGAATATTTATATTACAAGAGTTTTTGTTTAATTCTAAAATGCACTCCCTTTTCATTTTTTAACTACAAAAGCTATTAAAACATAACTGATATACTATGACACACAGTTAATCAAAAACCAATAATTTAAGCTGAAAATAAATAAATAGGTGCTAAAATAGGTACTAACTTGAACGATAAAAACCCTTATGCCCTCACAATTAAGGGGTTAAGGGTTCTTTATTGTACACAACGTAGTCCAATTATCGAACTTATTCCTCCAAGACCTTGATAGGCTTAGAGAGTTTACAGAAACATATAAAAAACACAAACTACTGTGTGTATTGTAACCCTTTACGCTTCCTTTAAAGACATACATAGTAATTGTAGAACCCTTTATATTTTCACTCGTTTTATCACTTTTGGAAATCACTCAAATAAACACTTAAAACAGACAAAGGAAGCTACAAAGTAGAAGCTACTGACTTGCCTTTCCCTATTAGTAAAGTAAAGCGTATCGAATACGACTAATTAAACGTTGGATTTAGGTTAGTTTAAATTTTAATCAAATTTTAAAATTTACATTGGTTTTAATCCGCCAATAAATAAAGAATATAGCAGATATATTAATGAAAAATCATAGAACCAAAGTGAGAGATTTAAAGAAAATTTATGCCATTTTTTTATCCAAGTTTTAAAACCAATATTAATGAATGTTAAATTGAACCAAAAGCCAATTATTGCTGCAAAAAAATATGAAGTTAAAAGAGTTAATGGAGCTAATACTATTCCACCAATTGGTAAACCTAATGAACCTGTCTTATAACTACCACCAATTAAATCACTAATTAAGTACAAAACGAAAAATAGAACATATCTGTTTAGATAATTCAATTTATTTTTTCTAAAATCTAATAGTTTTTTCATTTTCCTTCTACTTCTTTCAGTTAGTATTTTATCAATGTATTTTTCTAATTAAATATTAATTACATTTTTCAGTAACCAATTTTGAAGCATCTTGATATCCAAGTTTTATTGCTTTTTTCCAATCATTGCAGGCTCCAACCAAATCTCCTATTTGCTCTTTTGAATCGCCTCTGTTTTTAAATGCTATATCAAATTCAGAGTTTAGTTTTATAGCATTAGAGTAATTACTAACTGCACCGTAATAATCTTCAAGATTGAATTTACACAACCCCTTGTAATAACAAATCCAATCCCACTCATCATCAGGTAATTCACTTAAATCTTTAAGTGCTCCAGAAAAATCTCCAAGTTGTACTTTTGAATGTCCTCTGCCCCATATCGCTATTTCATATTCTGATGAACTTGGTTTAGTTTGAAGTGCTTTAGTGTAGTTATTAATAGCAACGTAGTAATCTCCATTTTCCTTTGCAGTTCTTCCTATATCAATATATTCCTTAGCTGTTTGCCCGAAAGAGCTAATTGAAACAAATAAGGCAAGTGTGTAAAGTATGTTTTTCATTGGTTAAATATTTGAAAAGCAAGTTAAAAAAAATTATCCCCAAAAACAATAAATTATTCTTGGGGATAAATTGTACACAACGTACTCCAATTATCGAACTTATTCTTGAAAGACCTTGATAAACTTAGAGAGTTTACAGAAACATATAAAAATCACAAACTACTGAGCTTATCATAACCCTTTAGGCCTCCTTTAAAGAAATACACAGTAGTTATAGAACCCATTCCATTTAAACTCTTTTTTAAAGTGTTTTTGAGATACTTAATGTTTGAAGTTGTTATTACTATTTTTAGTAATTTAGCAATTAATACAATTATAGATAATAAAAATTTTAATACGATTTTATTAATTTCCATATGAATCATAAAAAAATATTAGCAAGAGAATTTTTATACCTTTTAGGTTCAATAATTCTTTTTCTAATTATTTACGGAATATGGAGTTGGAAATACTCAGCTATCAAAGATAAATATGGGGATACAGAAAATATACTCACTGAAATGATTGAAACTGATGATGTTTCATATAGAGTAAAAGTTTTCCACTATTTAAATCAAGATTACCCTGAATTTAAAGAAAAGTATAAAAACATAAATGATTTTGTTTTTAGTATTTCAAAGGATGAAGTTTCAGAGTTTTGGTATAATAAACTTGATGAGAGGGGATTAGTTCAATTTGATATTAACTACTTTAGAAGTAAAATTAAAGATGATACAACATTTAGTGAACAGTCAAAAAAATATCAAAAATTAAAGGCAAGGTATGATAATAGCCATAATTCTATTTTTTCAGACTACCCAAAAGATTTATATATAGGTTATATTATTTTTATTTTATTTTTTGGATTAAGATATTTGATTTATTCTATAAAATGGAGTTTAAACCAACTACAAAAATAGCCTTTAGGAAGTTTACAGAAACCTATAAAAAACACAAACTACTGAGTGTATTCTAACCCTTTACGCTTCCTTTAAAGACATACACAGTACTTATAGAACCCATTTCACTTAAACTCTTTTTTAAACTCTTTTTGAGACTCTGAATGATTGAAGTTATTACTGTTTTCAGTAATTTAGCAATTACATATAAAGTAAAATTTAAATGAATAAGATAAATACAAGAAAGGCTCTCAACCCAGCATATAGAAAACATAAGCCATTAAGAAAGGACGTTGCTAATTTCATAGTCCAGTTACAAGACTGTATAAATGCCGTAAAATTAAGCGATGAAAATAGCAAATATGGCGAAAGCGAAGAGCATATAAAATCTCATTTTACTACTTTTTTCAATAGTACTTTTTATGCAGATAACTATATTAATACTAAAGACAAAATAGACTTAGCAATTTATACAGAAAACAATGCAAAGTCTGATGTTGCAGTAATTATAGAAGCAAAAAAACCAAGTAACAAAGCAGAGTTTTTAAGAAAAGACAACCTAAACAAAAAAGCATTACAAGAGTTATTATTGTATTATTTAAGAGAGCGTTTAGAAAATAACAACAACAATATAAAACACTTAATTGCTACAAACGGCTATGAGTGGTATTTATTTAAAGGAGAAGATTTTTACAAATATTTCTTTAAAAATAAACCATTAATTAAAGAATATGAGGATTTTAGAGATGGTTTAAAAGACACATCTAAAAATGAACTTTTCTATGATGAAATAGCAAAAAAATATATCGCTCAAGTAGAAAAAGAACTCCCATTTGTTTACTTAGACTTTACACAAACCAATTTAAGTGAATTAAAAGATGAGCATTTAAATACGTTATATAAAATATTTTCTGATGTACATATTCTTGGTCATCCTTTTGGCAATGATAGCAACCAATTAAATAAAACATTTTATAACGAGTTATTACATATTATTGGTTTAGAAGAGGTAAAAGACAAAGGCAAAAAAGTAATTAATCGTAAAGGTGAAAACAATAGAGATTATGCGTCTTTATTGGAAAATGCTATTGTAATATTAGAAGATAGAGATTATTTGTCTAACATAAAGAGCATACCTAACGGGGAAGAAAAATCTTTTGATGCGGGTTTAGAACTATGTTTAACTTGGGTAAATAGAATTTTATTCTTAAAACTATTAGAATCTCAACTATTAGCTTATCACAAAAAAGATGAAAAATACAAATTCTTAAATGCTGATTTCATAAATGGTTTTGATGACTTAAATGATTTATTTTTCTCTGCATTAGCAAAACCAATAAGTGAAAGACATCCAAAATACAAAGATAAATATAAAGACATACCCTACTTAAATAGTTCATTATTTGAGAGAAATACATTAGAAAATGAAGCCTTTGAAATATCAGCATTAAACAATGACGATATTACCATTTACAGTGGAACAATTTTAAAAGATGCCAACGGTAAAAAGCAAAAAGGGAAATTAGCAACCTTAGAATATCTCTTTCAATTTTTAGATGCCTATGATTTTGCAACAGATGGAAGTGAAGGCATTGAGGACAATTTAGAAACCAAATCTTTAATTAATGCCTCTGTTTTGGGTTTAATTTTCGAAAAGATTAATGGGTATAAAGAAGGTTCTTTTTACACACCCGCATATATAACAATGTATATGTGTAGAGAAACTATAAGGAGAACCGTAATTCAAAAATTTAAAGAACAAGAAAACGACCAAATAGAAAGTTTTGAGGACTTACAGTCTTATTGTAGTAGATTATTTAAAGTGGATGATTTAAAACGCTTAAACGCCGTTGTAGATAGTGTGAAAATATGCGACCCAGCGGTTGGCTCTGGTCATTTTTTAGTAAGTGCCTTAAATGAATTAATTGTTATAAAAAACGAACTACGCATTTTAATAGATGCAAAAGGAGTGCCTTTACGTTGTGATATAGAAATTGTAAATGATGAGCTGTATGTAATTGATGATAACGGTTTGTTGTTTGAATACAACCCCAAGGATAAAGAAAGTGCAAGAATACAACACACACTATTTCACGAGAAACAAACTTTAATAGAAAACTGTTTATTTGGAGTAGATATTAATCCAAACTCTGTAAAAATATGTAGGCTTCGTTTATGGATAGAACTCCTTAAAAACGCTTATTATACGCAAGAGAATAGACTTCAAACATTACCTAATATTGATATAAATATAAAATGCGGTAATTCTTTAATAAGTAGGTTTAATTTAGAAGATGATTTAAAAGGTGCCTTTAAAAATAAAGAGGTAAATTATTCTTTTCTCGACTATAAAAATGCTGTTTTAGAATATAAAGAAACCAATAGTAAAGAACGTAAAAGAGCTGTTTTAGAAATTATTAACGAAGTTAAAAATAATTTTAAAAGTACCTTAGACAATGCTTTTTTGAGTAAATACCAAAAGGTGCAAGGAGATTTAATTAACGAGCAAGAAAGACAAAGCAACTTAAAAAACTTTGGAGAAAAAATTAAGAAGGCAGAAAAAGATGCCCTTAAAAAACTAAAATCTAAAGCTGAAAAAGCCTTTTTAGAAAAAGAAGAAATTGTAAATAATGCCATTTATCATAATGCCTTTGAATGGCGTTTTGAGTTTCCCGAAGTGTTATCCGAAGATGGCACTTATATAGGTTTTGATGCTATTATTGGTAATCCGCCTTATTTTCAGATACAATATTCAGAATACTCATCTATGAATTATTTTTCAAAATATAAAGTATTCGAGAGGACTGGTGATATATATTCCATTTTCTTTGAAAAAGGAATTGAAATATTAAGTGAATTTGGTCACCTTTCTTACATTACTTCTAATAGATTTTGTAGCACGAATTATGGAAAAAGCACAAGAAATTACTTATCTAAATTTGAGTTAACATCTTTAATAAATATAAATAATGTTGATATTTTTGATGAAGCTAATGTAGGCACACTTATTTCTATATTATGTAAAAATGATAGAAATTTATCAAAGAATACGATAAACGTAATAGATGTTAAAGAGTTGAAACAAGCCTTTTCTATTCAAAATATTTCAAATGGTTTATCAATAAAAATAAGTCAACGTTTTTTTGATAGTAGGCAATGGATATTTACATCGAATAAAATACTTGAACTAAAAGAGAAAATTGAAAGCAAAGGTAAGCCTCTAAAAAGTGTTAAAGATTTAAAAATAAATCGTGGAATTACTACGGGTGCAAATGGAATTTTTATTATTGATAAAAATATAGGTGACGCTATGATTAATATTAACTCCAAAAACAGTGAAATACTAAAACCAGTTTTAAAAGGAGCTGAAATTAAAAGGTATTTTACTAAAGATTATTCCAATTATATTATATTATCAAAGACTAATATAGATATTGAAGAATATCCAGAGGTATATACTTACTTAGAAAAACATAGAGCAAAATTAGAAAATGTTTATGAAGCAAGAAAAGGTTCAAAAAAATGGTATGAACTTCGAAATTGTTCGTATTACGATTCTTTTGTCCAAGAAAAGTTAATTTGGACTAAATTAGCCAGCATTAATTCATTTGCAATATCATCTAAATCTGAGTACTCAATTGATAGCACATCATTTGCAATTGGGAGTAATCTGAGGTATTACTCTGCTATTCTAAATTCTAAATTAATTTTTTTTTATTTTAAACTTGGTTCTGTTGTTTGGGGTAAAGATGGTATAAAATGGTTTGGTGACTATTTTGATAGTTTACCGATTATTGTATCATCTGATGGAGATATTTTAAAAGTTGAATCAATAGTAAATAAAGTTTTATCGATTAGAGAAGACAACCCAAAAGCAGATACTTCAATTTTAGAAGAAGAAATAGACCAAATGGTTTATAAGTTATATGGTTTAACATCAGATGAGATAAAAATTGTAGAGAATAGTTAAATGCATAATAACCTCGACTTTATTTTTATTTTTTATTTTTAAAAATAATATTCTACGTTAGTTGCAGTCTTATTCTATTAATCTTTGAAATAGTATTAGGATGTAAGCCAATTATCTTTGCAACTTCTATTTGTTTGTAGCCTTTGCTTAAATAGTCTAACGCTTTTTTATTTTTTTCTTTATTCAAAAAATCTAATGGATTTTCTTTAGTTCCTTTGTTTCTGCCTTTATACCTTCCATTAGCTTTTGCAATAGCAATACCTTCTAACTGTCTTTCTCTTATCATCTTACGTTCCATCTCTGCTACTACTCCTAAAATAGAGATGACCATTTTAGAAATATCATTTTCTGAGCCATCTTCGTTTAAAGTTCTTAACCCTTGCTTTTTAAATTCAATATTCACCTTTTTGGTATTAAAAAAAGCAATGGTCTTTAGAATGTCTAACAGATTTCTTCCCAGGCGGTCAATTTCGTGAACGATAATTTCATCGACAACTCCTTTTTCTGTTAATTCTAATATTTTCTTCCCTCCCTCACGTTCAAAAAACGGGATTGCACCCGAACATTTATCTTCTATAATTTTATAAGTTTCATCTTTATTCTGTTTTTGTCTTTCAGAGTTTTGTTCGATAGTGCTTGTTCGTATATATAAAACTTTCATTTTGTACTAATTTTAGGTTAGTGTACGTTTTACCCTTATTTTGTGTCTTGCGTTAAGGTTTAAAGCTGTTTTAGGTTAATTATTTACAATTTCTGTTATCACAATTTCAAGTGTACCCTATAATTAGTACAGATAGTTTTTTAAGATTTAAAATCTTTCAAGAATTTTTGATATGCCTTTTCTTTTTCTAATTTTTTATCATCAATAGAATCAAACTGGTGAAATTTTATAGGAGTTTTTTTTGATTTATAAGTTACAATTTGATTATAAATACTCCATTCGATGCTATTATAACTTCCATTAATAAAGTAATCTTTAATGTCTTGTATGGTTTTACTGACTCCTTTGAAGAAAAATATATCTAAAAAATCAAGACTTATTGAAACCCTTGGCAATGCAGAACATCCAATAATTTTCACTTTAGGTATGCCTTTTTGATTGATAGGCTTTTTTGTATCTAAATCCCAATTTATGTTTTTGCTGTATTTATGATAGATATATGCTTGTTTTATTTCAGCATTAGGTATTTTCTTAAGAAGTTTTTTAGTACGGATTCTTTTAAACCCATTTACAATAAAATTTTTAAATTCATTTAAAATAAGAATGCCTGCAACTGAAGCAAATGCAAGAATTGATGTATTAATAAAGTTCTCCATAATTTTTTTCAAATATATAAATAATTCTATATAAGCAAAATCCCCATTTTAAAAACGTTAAAAATGCAATCTCAATTTGCTATGTAGGCTACTATTGTAGTTTTACACTCTCTTTTAATATTTTAAAATTATTATTGGTATAAGCTAATATCTTAAAAATGTAACCGAGACTGTAAACACCAATTAAGGCAATACCACCGTATTGTATTATTTTAAAGATTTTACTGGTATATAAATTATGTAATAGTTCTTTTTTCGTCTCTTCAAATAAATTTTTCTTATTCAACATACTTTTTGCTATTTACTTTTTTATTCTGTTTATAATATATTAGTATGCCAAGTACTAATGTTGAAAAAGCAATTACACTAATAACAATGTTAGCTTGTTTTAAAAGATATTTGTTTTTATTAGTTAATTGCATATTCTTGTCTTTTAGCATATTAATTTCGGGTGGAATCTCATACGTTTGTATTTTTGTTATATCCATCATATTTTAATATCTAACAATCTGTATTCCGTTCACCTCTTCAATGATTAAAAAGTCATAGATAGCGTGTATATTTTTATCTTTGTACTCTTCGTAGTGCGTTAATACATTAAATGAATAGCCTTTGCCTTTTAAGAATTGTTTATGAAAGATTCCTTTTGTTTTGTCTTTCATTAATTCTAATAAAATCAAGTAGTTTTTATGTAATTTATTATCAATAGAAGCCCTTGCATCCCTTACTTTTTTAAGTTTAGCATTATGATAGCTGATTCGGTTTTTAGTGGATGCAAATTTTTGGTTTGAACGAATAGGGTTGAACCCTTCACCACTATATAAACATTGTATTTCCATAGTTTTTATTATTAATTATATGTTTAACAAATATAATAAATTTTATCCAATACCTTGGATATATGTATTTTTATATTACATTTGCGTTTCAAAGCGTTTAAAAATGCTATTAAAAACATAAAAAGATGGATGTACACAACTTATTGCCAATAATTCAAGAAAAAGTATATAGTGCAAAAGACTTAGGAGTTGCTTCAAGAACAATTTACCATTGGAAAACAGAGGGCTTATTATTTAATTCACATAATGATATTGAAAAAAATATGATGATGCGATTTAGTTTGTCTGAATATTTTTGGATTCGTGTAATACAAAATTGTCGTGATTACGGGATGTCATTAAATCAGATTAAAAACGTGAAGGCTAAAATTATTGATAAAGTTCGCAGTTTTGATAATTTGGAGGAAAAGTATAAGCCATTAATTAAGGGTGTTAGAGAAATGCATAAAGGCAAGTCAGAGGAATTTATACAAGGGAAAATTGACAGTACTATAAAGTATTTTAATTACGTTGAGGATAAAGGAAGAAATGATTTTGAAGAAGTCCTTTTTGCGGTTCTATACAATCGAAAACCATCGGGTATTCTAATATTTAATAATGAAGGAGAAATAAATACTGACATATATATTGAAAGTGATGATGGTAATAAAAATATAAGAAGATTTTACAATAGTCATCTATATATTTCTTTTGATGAAATTTTTGTAAAACTGGGATTAAGCGACCATTTTAAGCAAAAAAAGATACTAAGTGATGATGAAGAAGAATCTATTAAAATAGTACGTAACGCTATGAGTAATAATGAGGTTACTAAAATTGAAGTAAATAAAAAAAATAACACTTTAAAAAATCTTAGGTTAGGCTTAAAATACACAAAAGACAATAAAAAAATTGAAAATTATAAAAAAAAGTTAGGTTCCGATTTAGAATATAAAACACATATGCATAATGGTAAACTTAACCTTTTCGATTTTCACTTCAAAATAAATTTTTAAAGATAGAATAGGGCTAAAGGAGGAAACTCTGCCAAAGTAAATAATTCGAGTATTCGAATTGGGTAAGCAAAAACTTTTAAAACAAGTCTGCTACTACATTAACATTAAAATTGAAAAATAATGATTTAAAAGTTTTATCAAATAAAGAAATAAGAAATAGTTTAAATAACCAAAAACTCTCAGATACTGATTGTGAAACTATATCTAATAAATTAAAAAATATAAGTTTATTAACAGCTAAAATTATAACAAATGCAAAACGAAAAATTTAAAAAATTTGGTAAAAAATCAAATGCTATTACAAAAGAGAGATTTCCAAATGCGGTAATCTACACGAGGGTTTCAACCTCAAAGCAAGAAAATAATTTCAGTTTAGAAACTCAACTCGAAAAATGTGAAAAATGTGCAATAAATAATAATCTGAATGTTGTCGAACGTTTTGGTGGAGCTTATGAAAGTGCAAAACAAGGTAATAAAAGAACTTATTTTCCAGAAATGGTAAAATTTGTAAAAAATAAAAAAAATAAGATTGGTTATATTATTGTGTATGATTTATCTCGATTTTCCAGAGAGGGAATGAAAGCAGTAGCACTTGTTGAAGAATTAAAAATAGATTTTGGAATCAAGGTTTTGGAATCAAGTGCAACCTCAATTATAGATAACTTTAGCGAGGAGATATTTACCGATTTAAAGATAATTATGGCTAATAAAAACAATAGAGACAGAAAAAAGAATGTTATTGATGGGTCAATAAAAAGATTAGAATCTGGATATTGGCTTGGAATCCCCCCAAAAGGCTATACTAAGGTTGATAAATACACCTTGAAATTCAACGAGGAAGCTGATTTTATAAAAAAAGCATTTGAGATGAAATCGGATGGATGTAGTAATACAGAGATTTTAAAAGTTATACGAGCTCTTGGTTCCAAAATAACCAAAAGCCGTTTACCTAAATATTTATCAGACCCATTTTATTGTGGTTGGATTGCAAACAAACATCTAAATGGGAGGGTTGTAAAAGGATTACACGAACCTTTAATTTCAGAAGAAATGTTTTTGAAAATTAATGGAGAAAAATCTGAGTTTAGAAAATATAAGACATCTAAAATGGATAAAAATAGACCTTTGCAAGGAGATTTGAAATGTTCTTGCGGAGGTGTTTACACGGGATATAAAAAGAAAGATAAATACAACTATTACAAGTGTAATAAATGTCATCACAACTCCGCTGTAAGTCCATTACATAATTTATTTGAGGACTTTATGTCAAAATATACATTTGACACAAAGTATATTTCATTATTTAAGAAACAACTTAATTATACTTTTAACTATATTGAGAATGAAAATAACATTAAGAAATCAGAAATATTGACTAAGATTTCAAAAGAAACAACAAGATTACATAAGGTAAATTATAAATATGCAACTGAAAATCTTGATAAAGAGATTTTTCAACAAGTATCTGCAAAAATTAAAGCTGATATTGATGTTTTAAATAAAGAACTATCTAACATCACGTTTGGTTTATCGAACTACGAAAACTACCTTGACGAATCACTTGAATTAGTCAATGATTACAAAGGAATTTGGGAAAAAGGAGATATAGAAATAAAGAAAGATATTCAAAATATTGTATTTTCTAACCATATCGAGTATGACGTTAAATCTAATACTTATCGAACTCCTTACGAAAATGAGGTATTATCAATAATGGTAAGGGGTGGTGGCAAAGAAAAAACGGGAAATAAAGGTGTAAAACCCTTAAATTCCCGTCTTGTACTCAAGGTGGGAATCGAACCCACACTCTCGAAAGAACTGGATTTTGAATCCAGCGCGTCTACCAATTCCGCCACTTGAGCAAGTTATTTGGACTGGCGCAAATATCGTAATTTTTCTTTACCTATTCCCGATTTTCAATATTTTTCTCTATTTCTTGCTTCTAGTCTTGTTTTGGCTTCTTCTAGGGATAAAAGTTTGTAAAGTGGGTAAGGTTTTGTTGTTTTTCTCTTAATCCATTATATCTTTTTTAACCTTTCTTCAAAGTTTGAACTTAAGCCAACGTAAATATAGTTTTTTTCAATATTAGAAATCGCATACTCATAAAACATCGTTACTAATTTAGCGCGTCTGCCTGTCGACAGACAGGTCTACCAATTCCGTCACTTAAGCAAGTATTTAATTGCAGCACAAGTGTATTGAATTATTTTTTTTTAAGTCAATAATTTAATTCTAAACTCAAAAAATAATTTTACTTTTGTTTTCTTGTTACAAACCAACATAAAATACCAACTAAATGCCTACAAATCAATTAGCCCCAAAACTTTTTGCCTGCAGACAAAGTACTGTTTTGGCACAAAAGATTGCCAAAGAATACAACACGTCTTTAGGGAAAGTAAAAACTTCTTATTTTAGTGATGGAGAATTCCAACCAGCCTTTCAAGAATCAGTTCGTGGAAGACGCGTTTTTATTATTGGTTCTACATTTCCAAATGCAGACAATTTAATGGAAATGTTATTGATGTTAGACGCTGCAAAAAGAGCTTCTGCAAGACATATTACTGCAGTAATGCCCTATTTTGGTTGGGCAAGACAAGATAGAAAAGATCAGCCTAGGGTGGCTATTGGAGCAAAGTTAGTGGCAAATTTATTGCAGTCTGCCGGCGCTACAAGGATTATGACCATGGACCTACATGCAGATCAAATTCAAGGTTTCTTTGAAAAACCGGTAGATCATTTGTTTGCTTCTACTATTTTTATGCCTTATGTACAAAGTTTAAATTTAAAAAATTTAACAATTGCATCACCAGATATGGGCGGTTCTAAAAGAGCCTATGCCTATTCTAAACACTTGCATTGTGATGTGGTCATTTGTTACAAACAACGTAAAAAAGCCAATGTAATTTCTCATATGGAGCTCATTGGAGATGTCAAAGGGAAGAATGTTATTTTGGTCGACGATATGATTGATACAGGAGGAACATTAGCACACGCTGCCAATTTAATGATGGAAAGAGGTGCCTTGAGTGTTCGTGCAATTTGTACGCATCCAATACTTTCTGGAAATGCGTATGAGAAAATAGAAAATTCGGGTTTAACAGAATTAATTGTTTCAGATACAATTCCTTTAAAGAAGGAGACTTCTAAAATAAAAGTAGTATCTTGCGCGCCATTATTTGCGGATGTTATGCACAAAGTGCAAGACAATACTTCAATTAGTGGACAATTTTTAATGTAAATAAATAATAGAAAAAAGTAATGAAATCAATTACAATTAAAGGATCAAAAAGAGAAAGCGTAGGTAAAGTAGCAACGAAAGCCTTACGTAATGCTGGTATGGTTCCTTGCGTTATATACGGAGGAGAAAACCCAATACACTTTTCAGCAGAAGAAAAAGCGTTTAAAAAGTTGGTGTTTACTCCAAACGTTTATACGGCAAGTATTGAGGTTGACGGACAAAAGGTACCCGCAATTTTACAAGACATTCAGTTTCACCCTGTAACAGACAGAATCATTCACGTAGATTTTTATCAATTATTTGAAGATAAAGAAATTACAATGAAGATTCCTGTAAAATTAACAGGTACTTCCCCTGGAGTATTAAACGGTGGTTCTTTACGTTTTACAAATCGTAAATTAAAAGTAAAAGCAATGCCTTCTAATTTACCAGATTTTGTAACTGCAGATATTTCTGAGTTAAAAATTGGAAGTAAATTATTGATATCATCATTATTTAATGAGGCATATACATTTATGCATCCAGACAACACTGTAGTAGTTCAAGTTAGGACTTCTCGTAATGCAACTGCAGAAGAAGAAGAAGAGACTGCAGAAGGAGCAACTGAAGAAGCGACAGAAACTGCTGCCGAATAAATTTTGCAAATAGATACTACAAAAGCGTTACAAATTTGTAACGCTTTTTTTTTGTCCTGAATTTACTAATGGGTTTTACATTGATTATTTCTTAGTATTTTTGACAAATGAACTTAAGAATTTTTTTTCTCATATAATTGGTAAAAAGGTTGAATCTAAAGAAGCATTGATGAAGAAATTTTTAATTGTTGGTTTAGGAAACATCGGCGAAAAGTATACCAACACGCGCCATAATATTGGTTTTAAAATTTTGGATCAAACGGCACAAGAAAACAACACCACTTTTGTAACTGAAAAGCTAGGTGATGTGGCTACCTATAAGTTTAAAGGAAAAACATTTTTACTCTTAAAACCAAGTACGTTTATGAATTTAAGCGGAAAATCAGTGAAATACTGGATGGATAAAGAGAAAATAGCAATAGAAAATGTGCTGGTAGTTACAGACGATGTACACATCGATTTTGGAACGATTCGTTTAAAAGCAAAAGGTTCTGCTGGCGGACATAATGGATTAAAAGACATCCAAGAAAAGTTGAACACCCAACAATATGCGCGTTTTAGATTTGGAGTTGGGGGTAATTATTCCAGAGGAAGACAAGCAGATTTTGTTCTTGGTGAATGGAACAAAGCCGAAACCAGCCAATTAATAGAACGTTTATCCGTATCTGAAAAAATAATTACTTCTTTTGGTACGGCCGGATTGGCAAATACAATGAATGCTTTTAATGGGAAATAGAAACACTAATTTCTATTTAAACCTTTAAAATGAGCTTAAAAAAGTCTAATTGTCATTCGCGAACCATTCTGCAAAACTTGAGTCTGTTTCTTGCAATTTTATAGCATGTAGCTTAATATTCTCTGGCAATCTTCTTTCAATCTTCTTTGCAAAATCAATCACCATCATTTCACTTGTTGGCTGATAATCTGCTAATAAAACATGATGTCCTCTGTCCATTAATTCTTTTGCCAACTCAACATGTGGCGTGTTTTTATTAAACACTGTTGCATGATCAAAAATATCTACAATTTCTTCGTTTACAATTTTCTTTAAATCGCTAAAATCAATGACCATTCCAAATTTAACATGGGTACTGTCTGAAATGGGTTTCCCAGAAACGGTTACAGAAAGTTTGTATGAATGTCCGTGAACGTTTTTACATTTCCCGTCATAACCATACAATGCATGGCCCATTTCAAAATTAAATTGCTTGGTAATTCTAATTGTACTCATGAACGTCTGTTTCTATATTTGTTATAAAAATACACAATAACCAATCCTATTGCTAATATTAAAAATAAGTAATCTCCTCCCATTTTGTTGTTATTTTATTCTTTAATTAAAAAATTAGTCAAAACAGTTGCAATTTTTCTGTCATCAGACAATTGCGGAATCTTGTTTTGCCCTCCAAATTTACCAATAGATTTCATATATTCGTGAAACCCTCCTTTTTTTACTTTTCTAATGATCAGAGGACGCAATATTTTTCCTTCAATTAAATCTAAGTAATAAATATTCTGTGCTTGCATCGCAGTATCAATTATAGTAGCAAATGCTTCTATGTTTTCAGGTTCATTTTCAAATTCGATAAACCATTCATGAAAGGGCAAACCATTTTCAGGATTTACTTGTGGCGCTACTGTAAACTCACTTATAGTTATAGACGTCCCTATAATTGCATCGTTTAAGGCTTTTTCTACTTCTTTGCCAATCACGTGTTCGCCAAAGGCAGAAATAAAATGTTTTATTCTTCCTGTAACTTTAATTCGATACGGTTTTGTAGCGGTAAACGCAACAGTATCTCCTATGTTATAACCCCAAAGACCTGCTGTTGTGTTTAGAATAATTACGTAATTCACTCCAATTTTTACATCGATTAATGAAATTCTTGTTGGGTTTGCTTCAAAGAACTCATTTGCAGGAATAAACTCATAGAAAATACCTGAATCTAATTGCAACAACATTCCTTTTTCAGTTTGAGAATCTTGATAGGCAATAAAGCCTTCTGAGGCTGGATATAATTCGATATAATCTATTTTTTTGCCAATCAAACTTTCGAACTTATTTTTATAAGGTTCAAAATTAACACCACCATAAATAAAGAAATTGAAATTTGGGAAGATTTCAGAAATCGACTTTCCTGTTTTTGCAATCAATTTCTCAAAATACATTTGCACCCAAGAAGGAATTCCGCTAATCACAGAAAGGTCTTCATTAAGCGTTTCTTCTACAATTGCATTTACTTTGGTATCCCAATCTTCAATACAATTGGTTTCCCAACTAGGCAATCTGTTTTTCAATAAATACTGAGGAACATAATGGGCTGCAATACCACTTAATCTTCCCAGTTTTACGCCATTCTTATCGGTTAAAACAGGACTTCCTTGTAAAAAAATCATTTTTCCATTTACAAAATTAGCCTCCTTTTTTTCTGCAATATAAAACAACATAGCATTTTTTGCTGCTTTAATGTGGGTAGGCATAGAGTCTTTGGTGATCGGGATGTATTTTGCACCAGAAGTAGTCCCCGATGTTTTTGCAAAATAGAGTGGTTTTCCTGTCCAAAGAACATCCGATTCTCCTGCAACAACCCGATCTATGTAGGCTCTTAAACCTTCGTAATCTGTAACTTGAACTTGTTTTTTAAAATCCTCGTAGGTAACAATACTTGAGAAATTATGATCTTTTCCAAAGGCAGTTTTACGTCCTTTAGAAATTAAATTTTTAAAAACTTTTTCTTGAGTTTTATGGGGTTTTTTTGCCCATTTGTAGACTTTATTAGTCGCAATTTTAGCAAACGGAATGGCAAAAATAGCTTTGATACTCATTATTTAAAATCTATAAAATTTGTTGGATTGACAGCATAACCGCCGCTCCAAAGTTCAAAATGTAAATGGGGACCTGTTGTTAATTCTCCTGAAGAACCTACTGTGGCGATTACTTCGCCAGATTTTACAAAATCACCTTGTTCTTTTAGTAAATTTCCATTGTGTTTGTATACAGAGAGATATTCTTTAGAATGTTTTAGAATGATTACGTATCCAGTTTCTGTAGTCCAGCCAGAAAAAATAACTGTACCATCTGAAGTAGCTTTAATTGGATCGCCAGTTTTGGCAGTTATATCTACAGCAAAGTGTTTGGATGTTGCATCAAAACCTTGAGAAATAGTACCGTTTAAAGGAGCGAAAAATACAATTTTAAGATTACTTTGTCCATTATTTTGTAATGAAAAACGAGTCTCACTTTCTATTTTTTCTCTAAATAGCGAATCCTCTTTTGTTGCATTTAATTTAAGCTCATCAAGTAAGTGCTGTTTTGCTTTCGTTTGAATTGAGTCGATACTTTCAGGTTCAATTTCGCCTGTTAAAATGGGTTTTAGTGCTTTTGTATAGTTTTCTAAAATGTTTAATTTTATTTTTAATGAATCAGCCTCAAAAGTTAAACTTACTGCTTTTCTTTTTAAAGCAGAAGAAGAATAACCAGGAATGTATTCCTTTAAAGGTGTGAAAGCAATCAATAAAATGGTCGTAATGATTAATAGTATTGAGAAAATACCTCCTAAAACAAATACATTTAACCGTGATAATTTTAAGGAAAAACGCTCTTCAAAAGTGTCTTCATTTAAAACAACCAGCCGGTATTTATCAGTTAGTTTTCGTTTTAGTTTTCCTTTTTTTTTGTTTCTATTACTCACAAAAATGTATTAGATATTCAACAAATATTCAACGAATGCTTCACTGCGGATATTCCGTTTGCAAAGGTTGTAAATATAATTTAATTATTTTTTATAAAAATTCATTTCATCCACATATTCCCAAACTTTTTTTGACAAAAGTGGTTGTATGTTTTTTTGCTCTTTTATTCCTTTTCGAATCATTTTAGAGGAAATTTGCACAATTGGCGCTGCTATTTTATGAATTTTTCGATGGGTATTAAACCGAGTTTCTATAGGTTCTTCAGTAATTCTTGGGTACACATATATGTGATGATGTTCTAAAATAGTTTCATAATTTTTCCATTTATGTAAACTGTTTAAATTGTCTTCACCCATAATTAAACAAAACTCTTTGTCTTTATAATAATCAGAAATATGTGCTAAAGTATGAACGGTATAGTTTGGTTGGGGTAGTTTAAACTCAATCGCTGAAGGTTTAATCTTTGGGTAATTTTCTGTTGCTTTGTATACCATTTCAAAACGATGATTATTATCAAGTAATGTGCTTTTCTTTTTAAAGGGATTGTGAGGTGTTACGACCATCCAGATTTCATCTAAATCTGAATTTTCAACCATATAGTTGGCAATAATTAAATGACCAACATGAATTGGGTTGAAAGTGCCAAAGTACAATCCTATTTTCATTTTCTTGTTTTTAGTTGTTCGCTTTTGGCTCCTTTTCGATACCCAAAAAGTCATAAACCAATTCTTCTGTTTCTTTAAGCGCAACTTCCAGTTCGTAATTTTTTATGATTTTATCAAATTGGGGAGCAGTGGCTAATTCTACAGAAGCTTTTGCAATCCGCATATTTATCTTGTCTTTGCTTTCTGTAGAACGGTTTTTTAAACGAATTTTTAGTGCATCAATACTTGGAGGTTTTATAAAAACAGCCAACGTTTCTCTTGGATATTTATTTTTAATTCTTAAACCACCAACCACATCAATGTCAAAAATAACATGTTTTTTCAATGCCCATATTCGGGCGACTTCACTTTTTAAAGTTCCGTAAAAATTATCCCGATAAACTTCTTCCCATTCTAAAAAGGAATCATTTTTAATGTTGTCTTTAAATTCTTTTAAAGATAAAAAATAGTAGTCTTCACCGTGTTTTTCTTCTCCTCTCGGGTCTCTTGAAGTTGCAGAGACAGAAAAGGCTAAATTAAACGTTTCTTGCTTTAATAAATGACGTACAATTGTGGTTTTACCTGAACCAGAAGGTGCCGAAAAAACAAATAATTTTCCTTTAAAATTTGACATACAATTTATTATTTGTCATGCTGAACTTGTTTCAGCATTTTATTATTTAGAATTTTTAAAAACAAGGTGTTTGAAACCATGCAGAAATTTTATAATACATTTAAAATCTGTTCTTTAATTTGTTCTAATTCATTTTTCATTTGAATTACCGCTTTTTGCATGGGTGCAAAATTAGCTTTTGAACCGGTAGTATTTATTTCTCTGCCCATTTCTTGAACAATAAACCCTAGTTTTTTACCATTAGAATCTTCTGAAGCTAATGTTTGTAAGAAATAATCTAAATGATTTGCCAGTCGCACTTTCTCTTCATTTATATCTAGTTTTTCTAAATAGTAAATCAGCTCTTGTTCAAAACGATTTTCATCTGTATCAACCTTTAAGTCTTCAATCGCCTTTTTTAAACGTTCCTTTACGGTTTCAACACGTTCTCCATCTAGGGCTCTTACTTTCTCCAAATAGGTTTTAATGTTTGTAATTCGTTCTTTAAAATCTATTTCTAAGGAAGCCGCTTCATCAACTCTGTATTGCACAATCTCTTTAAGAGCAATTGTGATACTTTCATTGATAAGATCCCATTCGTTTTCATCTAACTCTTCGCGTTCTGTTTTTAAAGCATCTGGCATTCTTATCGCCATTTTCAACAACTCAACATCATCAGAAGTTCCTGCTTGAACTACATTTCTTAATTGTTGGATATATTCTTTAACAACACTATGATTTACCATAGTTGAAGTTTCATCTGCAGTCATTTCTACATAAATTGAAAAATCTATTTTCCCACGAACTAATGCACTCGCTAGTTTTTTACGAACAGCCAATTCTTTCTCTTTGTAGTAAGAAGGAATCCGAACGTTTAAATCGAGGTTTTTACTATTTAAAGATTTAATTTCTATGGTTACTTTTTTTGTAGGTAATTGCAATATAGACTTCCCATAGCCTGTCATAGATTGAATCATAAAAAAATCAACGTTTTAGATGAAGTACAAAGATAGTTTTTAAAGTTTTAAAACTTTTAAAGTTTTCAAAGTTTTTAAAGGAGCGAGGTTACTACAAATTATTAACAAAAAAGGAGACAGCTAAAAGATTGAAATATTGAAAAAACTTAAAAGAGTTCCTATGAACAATAAATAAAATAGGATTTCTTTTAGTAGCTTACTTTGAATAGTTTCAAAACCATTTGCAATAATTATTGATGTAGGTAGTACTAAAAACACAAGTTCTGATCCGTTTTTTTCAGTAATAACGAAAGCATAAACAATCGCAATAAGGGTGTTTATGATTAAAAGTAGCCAACTTTTCTTAAAAGAATTATTTACAGACAATACTTTGGGTGACTTTAAGAGAATTGAAAAGACGGTAAGTAAAATAATGGTAAAAAAAATCCAAATAGTAGTGTCTTCTGCAAAAATAAATACATTTTCAAGAATGTCGAAATAGAATAGTTTTGTAAATTCTTCAGTAGCATCATTCCAGAATAAGTAAGTAAAGTAGAGGATTAAGGGTGTAATAAACCCAATAATAGGAGTAATTAAAGTATGCGCTGTGATTTTTTGTTGCAGAAAAGTTGAAGCGAGTAGCAAGCTATAAAATGCAATTGAAAAAGGTTCTAAAATACACAGGATGCTTAACCAAAAACCACAGTCAAATAGCTTTTTAAGTACTCTTTTTGGAGAACGTAAACTATAGATTTTCCTCAGAAAAAGAAGATGAATAAGTAATAATATCAGTATTTTAAATTCAAATAGTTTAGTAGTAAAAAGAAGGGTTGCGAGCACAAAAAAGAAGAAAGCATAAGAATGACCATACGTTAATTTATTTTTGGAAACAACAAAATTGTAAAAGAAAAAAATGACGCTCCAAAGCATCATAAAAGCGATACTTTCTAGGGCGATAATCCAAGAAAATGAATCTACAAAAAGCGTAGAAAATAGACTTGTAAAAAACAAACTAAAAAACAGCCCTAAATAAATGATAAAATTGATTGGTTTAGATTCCTCTAAAAAATTGGCTAGCATTGTTTCTTTTGTTATTTTTGTAACGTAAAGATAATTAAGTTATGATAGCAAACAATATTTTCAGATGGATTGGTAGTTTATTTACGGATCTATTATTCGTTCCTTTTAATGTGTTACGTAAAAATGTAGCGACTGCCGATTTTGGTTGGTGGGTTTCTAACGTAATAAATTGGGGGTTTTTATTCATTCTATTGCTTTTATTTGGATATTGGATGAAAGAATCTCGTAAATTTCAACAAGAAGGAACAGAAGACAGGTCTTAATTTTATATCTTGGGAAGTAAAAACAAACTGAAACGTTTCAAAGAAAATGAAACCTTCAAAAATGTCATTCAGCCAACTAGAGAAGAAGTTGTAACCGATTTTTCTCACAAAGGTAAATGGCATTCTTTTTTTGGTAATAACAATCCAATTGTTGTTGAAATGGGTTGTGGGAAAGGTGAATATACCATCGCTTTAGCAAAAAAAAATCCGCACAAAAACTTTATTGGAATAGACATCAAAGGCGCTCGTTTTTGGAGAGGAGCAAAAACGGCAATAGAAGAGACCTTAGAAAACGTTGCCTTTATAAGAACTCAAATAGAGCTGGTTGATTTTATTTTTGCCGAAAACGAAGTTTCTGAAATTTGGATTACTTTTCCAGATCCACAAATAAAGTATAAGCGCACAAAACATAGAATGACAAATTCCGAATTCTTAAAAAAATACCATCATATTTTAAACGAAGAAGGAATCATGAACTTAAAAACTGACAGCGAATTTATGCACGGATATACACTAGGGCTGTTGCATGGAGAAGGTCATGAAATTTTGAATGCAAATCACAATGTATATAAAAATGAAGGTTCTCCAAAGGAAGTTACAGAAACACAAACTTTTTACGAAAATCAATATCTAGAAGTTGGTAAGCCCATTACGTATATTCAATTTAGATTGAAGTATTAAAAATTTTCAAGGACAAGCAATTATTTTTTACGATTTCTGAAACTTCGGAAGAACGAACTTAGATTTTTAAACACAAAATCCTATTCCTGATTATTTGTTATGAAGCATCTAACTAGTCTTTAAAGTATGATTTCCACAAGATAAAAAAAGATCTTACTGGATATTAAAATCCCTTTTCTGTATTATCTAACTCAGTTTATTATAGAAAACTTCTTATCTTCACTTGGTGAAAGCATCCGATAATTTTTTTGAGAAAGTGTATGAAGTCGTGCGCTTAATTCCATACGGAAAGGTCACCAGCTATGGGGTAATTGCAACATATTTAAGTACCGCTAGAGCTGCAAGAATGGTAGGTTGGGCAATGAATAAAGCACATAATTTGGCAGATGTTCCTGCGCATAGAGTCGTTAATAAGAAAGGAATTCTAACAGGAAAACATCATTTTAACGGTACCAATTTAATGCAGCAATTACTTGAAAATGAAGGCGTTGAAATTATTGAAAATCAAATACAAAATTTAGAAAAAGTGTTTTGGAATCCTATGGAAAATTTACCTTAATCTTTTTCTAATTTATCAAAAATAGGAAATAATTATAAAAATCTTTTTGAGCCCATTGGTAAAAATTGTTTAGATGATTTAATACTAATAGCTAAATAATCATAAACTACAAGCTTTATTTTTTGAACAGTAAGCCGTACCTTTGCAATTAAGATTAAATAAAAATAAGACGTGAGTTTTAAAAAGCAAGACATATACAAAGCATTAGAGACAATCACTGCTCCAGGAGAAGGAAAAAGTTTGATAGAAAATAATAATGTTACGAACGTTGTAGCCTTTGGCAACGAAGTTATTGTTGATGTTACAATCAGCAACCCGACTTTACAGGCGAAAAAGAAAATTGAGTTGGAAATTACCAAAGCGATTCAAACCACTATTGCTGCAAACCTTGAGGTGAAAATCAATGTAAAAGTTGAAAAGCCAGTAAAAAAAGAAAATCCAAATCAAATCCGAGGAAAAGAAATTCCAAATATTAAAAATATTATTGCAATTGCTTCAGGAAAAGGAGGTGTAGGAAAATCTACCATTACAGCAAATACAGCAATATCTTTAGCTAAAATGGGTTTTAGTGTGGGTGTTTTAGATGCAGATGTTTATGGTCCGTCTCAGCATATCATGTTTAATGTAGAAAAAGTAAAACCACTTTCCGTAAAAGTTGAGGGTCGTTCTAAAATGAAACCTGTAGAAAATTACGGGGTTAAATTACTATCTTTGGGCTTTTTTACAAACCCAGATCAAGCGGTAATTTGGCGGGGTCCAATGGCTTCAAAAGCATTAAATCAATTAATCTTTGATGCAGATTGGGGTGAATTAGACTTTCTTTTAATTGATTTGCCTCCAGGAACAGGAGATGTGCATTTGTCAATAGTACAAGCATTGCCTATTAATGGTGCAGTTGTGGTGAGTACACCCCAAAATATTGCTTTGGCAGATGCTAAAAAAGGAGTGGCAATGTTTCAACAAGAAAACATTAACGTACCTGTTTTAGGAATCGTAGAAAACATGGCGTACTTTACACCAGAAGAATTACCCAATAATAAATATTATATCTTTGGTCAGGACGGGGCAAAAAATTTAGCAGAAGATATTAAGACAAAGTTTTTAGGCGAAATTCCATTAATACAAAGCATTCGTGAATCTGGAGATGTTGGACATCCTGTAGCTTTACAAAAAGGAACCGTTTTAGAAAAATCATTTCAAGATATTACGAAAGAAATGGTGTCTCAATTACTAAAAAGAAATAAAAATTTACCACCAACAGAAGTTGTTAGAATTACAACAATGAGTGGCTGTAGTTCTGTAAAAAAATAAATTATGACAGCACAAGAAACATTAGAAAACGTAGAAAAAGCCTTGGAAGAAATTCGCCCTTTTTTAATGAGTGACGGAGGAAATATTAAACTACTTTCTATAGAAGATGCTATTGTAAAAGTTCAGCTAGAAGGAGCTTGTTCAGGTTGTTCTGTAAATCAAATGACCTTAAAGAATGGAGTAGAAGCTACTATTAAGAAGTATGTGCCACAGATTGAAGAAGTAATTAACGTAGTGTAAATAACCAAAAACACCTTTTAAATAGTCTAAATTTAAAAAGAAAAACCCTTTAGAATATATATTCTAAAGGGTTTTTCTTTTTAAAGATTGTCAATTCCTATTAGCTAGGGTTGATCATCCATTTGAATTTAAATTCGGTATCTGGAATTACAATCCTTTCTGTAATTCGGTACATTCTCTCAGGTAATTTCATTAAATAGTCCCTTGCTTTTTCTGCTTCTGGAGTAAGATTGGTGATTTTGTCAATTTCCCAAGATTCATTTAATTTCTTTAAAATATCCACATAGTCGAATCCAGTATAAACCCCAACTCTTTGAGCAACTATAGAAAAATCATCAAAAAGGCTTCCTTTAGCGCCAAAAGAATCTCTTAAATGCATTGCTGGCATAACAATCTTGTATTTCATCATGTGTTGAAAAGCCAACATCATTTCACTCGGATCAATTTTAAATATTTCTCTGACAAAATCTGTATATGCTTTATGGTGACGCATTTCATCTCCTGCAATAATTTTAGACATTTTCGCCAATGCTTTGTGTCCCTTTTTACGTGCGATTTTAGCGACGTTATTATGAGAAATATACGTTGCTAATTCTTGAAAACTTGTATATACAAAGTTTTTATAGGGATCTGTCGAAGTTCCAATATCAAAACCATCTGCAATTAAATGTTGCGTAGAAATTTCTACTTCACGCATATTTACACGACCAGATAAATACAAGTATTTGTTTAAAACATCTCCATGTCTGTTTTCTTCAGCAGTCCATGTTCTTACCCATTTTGCCCAATTATTATCTGGATCTTGGCACACACCATCCAAATCTAATAACCAAGATTCGTAAGTTGGTAAAGCTTCTTCTGTAATAGTATCTCCTACTAAAACAACCCAAAAGTCGTCATGTAATTCTTTTGATAATTCTCTAATTTCTTCTACCTCAGAAATAAAAGAATTTTTTTGAGAATTTGGTAAAAAATCGGTGGGTTGCCAAATTTTTTCAGCAGGTATTAGGTATTTATCAACAAAAGTTTGCATACTTTTTTCTAAAGTTAACATCACTTCTTTCCTAACATTGTGTATAGACATAGTTTTATTTTATGTGTTTTTTTATAATAGATTCTGTTTTCTCTAATAACGCATCAAAAGGCAAAGAACTTATCTTGATGGGTTCATGCGTCGTAATGGTAATTGGGTTTCCGATTCCCAAAGGAAATTTTCCGTATTGAAAAATTTTCCAGGAGTTATTAATGGTTAAAGGTACTAAATATCCTTCTTTATTAAATTTTGTGATCACTTTTAATCCGCTTCCAGCAAATTTTTTAGGTTTTCCATCTCTACTTCTTGTTCCTTCTGGGAAAATAACGCCTCCCCATTTATTTTTGTGAATTCTTTTAGAAAAATGAATCAATTCACCTATAGACTGTTTTGGATTTTCTCTGTCTATAAGCGCACCACCGCCTTTTTTTAAATTATAGGAAACACTTGGTATTCCTTTTCCTAATTCAATTTTTGAAACAAATTTCGGATGATACTTTCTAAAAAACCATCCAATGGGTGGAATGTCAGAAATTGATTGATGGTTGGATACAAAAATAATTGAAGTCTCTTCTGGAATTTTATATTTATTGATTAAACGGACAGTTACCCCAATAATCAACAACGACTTTACCAAGAAAAAATTTAAAGCATCTACTGTTTTTGCATGTCCTTTTACACCAAATAAGTTAAAACTTAGCCACTGAAAAGGATGAAAAATTATCAAAATTAAAGTAAAAGTAATTACAAAAATTGGTGATAATATATAGCTTAAAAGTTTCATATTTAAAACCAGTTATTCCATGGAATTCTTGAAAGGATCAACAACAAAGCCAGTCCATAAAAGAGTGCAAATGTTTTAAATTTTGCGCGATCTGTTGTTTTCTTTTTGTGCTTAGACCAACCTATTGTAATCAATATTATTCCAATAATCATTACGGTTGGGTGTTCTACAGCTAATAATCTAGTTGTTTTATCTCCCATGATTTCACTTCCATTGTCTTTTAAAGCTTTGTACCAAGGAGACATGAAATACCACCCTAGACCAATTAATAACTGGAGGTGAGAAACGATTAAAGTAAATAAGCCGAGTCGAAAATCTTTGTCTGTAAATTTCTTTTTTTGCTGGAGTCCAATAATGGCATTTACAACGGTGAAAATTAAAATTGCAAGTACTATATATGCCCAGTATGAGTGTATGTCTTTCATTTTTTTACTACTTTAATATGATCTTACAAAGTTACTAAATTTAAAAATAAAAAAACCACCTCATTTAAGGTGGTTTATAGAAATATATTTTAGGAGCTTATTTCGATTAAACAGTTACATTTTTACCAATTTTCTGTTTTAATAGTCTTATTATTGGTTATTTAAAAGCTTGTTAGCAAGTTCTTTACCTAGTTCTACTCCAAATTGATCATAACTGTAAATGTTCCACAAAATTCCTTGTGTAAAAATCTTGTGTTCATAAAGCGCAATTAATTTTCCTAAAGAATGGGGCGTTAACTTGTCAAAAAGAATAGCATTACTTGGCCTGTTGCCCTCAAAAACTTTAAAAGGTAAAAGAGATCCAATTTTATCTTCATTGCCAGAAAGCTTTAATTCGGAATGAACTTCTTCTTTGGTTTTACCAAAAGCCAAGGCATCTATTTGACCATAGTAGTTTGCCATTAATTTTTTGTGATGGGCTGTCAAACCGTATAAAGATTCTTTATAGCCAATAAAATCAGCAGGAATTAACTTGGTTCCTTGATGTACTAATTGCATAAAGGCATGTTGCATATTGGTCCCTGTACTACCCCAGACAATTGTTCCCGTTTGGTAATTTACTTTATTACCATTTCTATCTACCCCTTTTCCATTACTTTCCATAATGGCTTGTTGTAAATAATCTGGAAGCTTTTTTAAATACTGAGAATAGGGTAAAACAGCTTCTGTTTCTGCACCATAAAAATTATTATACCAAATACTTAAAAGTGCTAAAATTACAGGTATGTTTGTGTCGAAATCTTCATTTTTAAAATGAAGATCCATTTCTTCAGCTCCTGCTAACAATCCTTTATAATGATCGAAACCTACAGATAAACTGATAGACAAACCAACTGCAGACCATAAAGAAAAACGACCACCAACCCAATTCCACATTGGGAAAACGTTGTTTCTATCTATCCCAAAATTATCCACTGCTTCTAAATTCGTAGAAACCGCCACAAAATGTTTTGGGATGTCAAAAATAGTCGCAGATTTTAAAAACCAATTTTTAACGGTTTCTGAATTTGAAATTGTTTCTTGTGTTGTAAATGTTTTTGATACAATTACAAAAAGTGTTGTTTCGGGGTCTAAGTTTTTGATTGCTTCAGAAACATGATCTCCATCGACATTTGATACAAAATGCGTAGTCAAATGATTCTTATAATACTTTAAAGATTCGACAACCATATCTGGACCTAAATCGGAACCTCCAATACCTATATTTACAATATCAGTAATAAATTTTCCAGTATAGCCTTTCCATTTTCCAGAAATAACTTTGTTGCTAAAACTCTTGATTTTTCTTAAAGCAGTTTGTATTTGAGGTTTGATGTTCTTTCCTTCAACGAGAATAGGCGCATCTGTAGTGCTTCTCAATGCAGTATGTAAAACCTCACGACCTTCTGTTACATTAATTATTTCACCAGAAAACTGCTTTTCTATTGCATCTTTCAAATCAACTTCTTCCGCTAATTTAACCAATAGATTCAATGTTTCTTTTGTAATTCTGTTTTTAGAATAGTCGACCAATAAATCATCAAATTTCAAAGAAAAATTTTCTTTCCTATTTGTTTCTTTATCTAAATCTTTTATGTTAATATTTTTAATATCATTAAAATGACTTGTTAATTCTTTCCAAGCGTTGGTGGTAGTGGGGTTGATGTTTTTTAAAGACATTTTTTTTAATTTTGTGCGATACTTTTTATAACCTCTGGCGCTTTCGCTCGAAGTATTTTGTTTTCTAATTGATATTTAAGTGGTTCGATAAACTCTAAATATTTTCGTTTTAAACTTCTCTTTAGCGGTGCTGCTGGAGGTAATTTTTGTCTAAAGGGATCTACTTCTTTTCCATTTTTCCAAAATCGATAGCATACATGAGGTCCTCCCGTATTTCCTGTCATTCCTACCCAACCAATTACATCTCCTTGTTTTACGTATTGTCCTTTTTTAACTTTACGTTTTTTCATATGAAGGTATTGCGTAGAATAGGTGCTATTGTGTTTTATCTTAACATAATTTCCATTACCACCTCTTTTTGCAGATGCAGAAACGGTTCCGCTTGCTGTAGCTAAAATTGGAGTTCCTATGTTTGCTGCAAAATCGGTACCTCTGTGGGGTCTTATTCTATTCCCGTAATAAGCAATTTTTCTTCTCAGATTATACCTTGATGAAATTCGATATTGAAACTTTATAGGAGATTTTAAAAACTGACTTCGAAGCATATTTCCTTCATCATCATAATATTCTGGAATTCCTTTAATGCTATCTGCTGTAAACCTAAAAGCATACAAATCTTTTCCATTGTGTTTAAAAACTGCAGATTTTACATTTCCATAACCAGCAAAAATAGTATCATCAATAAATTTTTCTTCATAAAAGAACTTAAAAGAATCTCCTTTTTGAAGTTTATAAAAATCTAAGGTCCAAGCATAAATATCTGCAATTGTCCATGTCAGGTTAGGGGATAAATGCAAACTATCCATTGTAACAGATAAGCTGGAATTAATAATTCCTGCTATTTTTTTCACCATCGTTTTAATTGGCTTTTGATGGCGCTTGGCAGTTATCAAAGAGTCTTTAAAGTCGATAATCGTTGCGTTAATCTTATCATGCTTATAAATAAAAACTTGAGCTTTTTCTGTAGAATCTTTACTTGCTAAAATGGTGTAAGGCTTTCCAGCTCGAACTCTTCTTACATCAAAGGTTTCTTTTATAGTAGCTGCAATTTTATAAATTTTAGGATAAAAGATATGGTGTCTGTCTAAAATAATCCCAAAACTTTCGCCTTTTTTTATCGTGTCTTGTATGACTTTAAAATCATCCATTTTATAGCCAAATCTTATTTCGGACTTTTTTTCTTTAATTTTAATTACAGGCTTTTTTTCTTGATCTTTACAAGACGAAAATGAGGTGACAATCAGTAAAATTAAAAGTATTTTTTTCAAAAAATATGTGCTATTCAATATGTTTTCAAAAGTACAAATAAAAAAGTTTTTTTAGGTAGCTATCTGAATGAAGTTCCTAAAAAGGTTTGATTAATATTCATTAATTTTTAAAATAGAATTTGACAAGCCCTGATATTTGTCTAAATCTGCTCGAAGCGAACCAACCAATAGTTCTGCTTTCATTTTAACGGGAATTTTATTTGCATCATCTGTAATCCAAAGAGTAACACTTTCTTGCGCTTTGAAAATTCGACCTGACTGAACCATCGGTCTAAAGATTAACGTTTTTATTTTTCCAAACTTTGTTTTTAATATTTCTTTCCCTAAAAAGCGTAATTTAAAAGGGTATACTTGAGAATCCATAAACATATCAATACTAATTTCGTCTCCTACTTTCATGTTTTTTAACTCTTTATTTCTTAAATAATAAAAAGAAGAAAGCATGTCTTGTACATTATGAAACGGTACCGAAGTAGCTTTTTGTAAACTAAAATCTTGGATATATGCTTTTTTGGAAGTATAATTAAATGAAGTAATTCTATGTTTCTTGTAGCCTCCTTCGTCAATTTTTCTTTTAAAAAGGTAGGGTTTAATCGTTTCTTTATCAAAATATGATTGATAGTTATCATTAACTTTAAAAAACCATTTGATCATACCAGAAGTCCATCCAGTTCCTACTGAGTGAAAAACTTTTTTACCGTTAAGTTCCGTTTCTTTTAGTTCAAGGAGGGCGGTTCCGGCGGTTAAAAAACCACTATAACTCATTTTATAGCGAAGTGATTCGCCGGTTTTAAAAACCTGTGGTTTTTCTTGAGAAAAACTAGTATTTATTACAAGGCATATATAAAAAAAGAGGGTATATTTTTTCATAAAAATCAAACTTATAAAAAAGTAATGACAATTACCGTTCCAAAATGGAAAAAATTATTTTTCATTTAGTCGTTAAATTTTTTTATTTTTTCATCACTAATTTATAAAAACAGTATTTCACGTTGGTGGAATATTATTAATAGGAATGATTTTCATGGTAATTTGGGATATAATAGCTATTAATGTGAATCGAAAATAAAAAATTAAAATGTCTGAATTTTTACTCAAACTTTGAAAATCAGTTTGATGGAATTCTTACTCAAAATCTGGATTTAGAAAGTTTGCGGATTTGAGCAAAATGTGGAAAATCTGAATTGCGGAATTCTACATTTTTAGGGAAGACTTCAATCACAAATAACTTCAACTCTATCTTTTAATTCTAAAGGTTAATTTTATTTGTAACCGATTTACAAAATGCTTTTTTATTAAAATTAGGTTGAACTTTTAAAATCCATTATTTTCCAACATCTTTAAAAGCATTTCTCAACTTCTCATCATTTAAGATGTATTTCTTATATTTTCCGTCTCTATATCTGTAATAAATAAATAATGGCATACATAAAAACGAAAAGTAAAACACCCCTAATCCCATTACAATATGTGCTTTTTCGTGTCCTGTATTTATGAGTAACAATCCAATAGTCATCCAAAAGAAAAAGAGAATAAATAGTATTTTTAATGTTAATTTCATCCTGTAAAATTACAAAAGTTCTGTCTTTAAAAGTTGGTTTTCATCAAAATGAAATTAATTTCAATAATTAGAGCTGCTATTTTGCTTTTAATTTAATGTTTTTATGCAACCAAAATTTGGGGTAAAAACTGCAAAAAAACCAATAACATTATAATTAGTATGGCATACATTAAAGGATTCCAAATATTTTTTTTCTTATATTTTAGGTCTTTTCCTAAATCTCTATTCCAAAAAAAATATATGAGTATAAAGTAACCTGTGAGGTTGAAAAGTAACGTAGTAAACAAGGTTTTTGGAAGGTAATTTAAAAGTATTACCGATACTATTGTGAATAAAATTCCAAAAGAAAGAACTTCAATTCTTGCTTTTGGTTTCTTCATTTCTTTTAAATTTTGCATTAATAAAAAAGCACCAAAAATTGTTGAAAAGAAAATTGAAAAACCTTGGATTGTTTTTTTTGAATACAAATTGGGGAGTGGTATTTCTTCAATAGGTTTTTCATTTTTTCTTGTGATCTCTTCGGCAACCTCTTCTTCAAGAATTACTGTTTTTTCTCTCAAATTCCTGTTTTCCAGCTCCCAAATTACGGCTTGTATCGCTTCTTTTGTGTATTTGTTTTTTTCTTCAAGAATGGTTTCTAATTCACGGTCAGAATTCTTACTCATTTTTAGAGTAAAACTATTTGTTCTCATTTTTTCTTTATTAAGAGGTAACCTCTACTAACTTGTTTCTATATACTGTCAATAATTTAGATTTAGAAATAAAACCTAAATAAACTCCTTCTTTCACTACGGGCAAATTCCAAGCACCACTTTGCTTAAATTTTTGCATCACTTCCTCTACAGAATCCTCATGAAAAATTATTTCTGCTGCAGATTTCATTACATCAGCCACTTTGGTAGATTTATAATACTTTTGGTCAAACATCATGTGTCTGATATCATCTAATAAAACATTTCCTAAAAACCTTTTCTCATCATTTAAAACAGGAAAAATATTCCTTTTTGATTTTGATACCGATTGTTTTAACATTTCCCCTAAGGTCATTTCAGGTTTTACAGGTTTAAAATTAGTCTCAATTAATTTGTCAATACGCATTAACATTAATACGTTTTTGTCTTTATTATGCGTAATCAATTGTCCTTTTTTTGCCAGTTCAACAGTGTAAATTGAGTTTGAAATAAAATACTTTGTAAAGGCATATGAAATTGCAGATACTAACATTAATGGAACAAATAATTCATAGCCACCTGTAATTTCTGCAATTAAGAAAATAGCTGTTAAGGGAGCGTGTAATACACCTGCCATTAAGCCGGTCATACCGATCAAGGTAAAATTAGATTCAGAAACAGAAAACCCCAAGTGATTGATTACTTTAGCGATGGAGTTTCCTAGAGCACTTCCCATAAAAAGAGTTGGAATAAAGATACCCCCAACACCACCTGCGGCAAAAGTTGTTGTCATTGCAATTGCTTTAAAAATGCCAATTAATAACAACATTAAAACCACTACATATACATTTTGTAATTCGATGTTATAAGGAATGTCTTTTAATGCTTCTGCTGTATTTCCTTGTAATAAATTATTGATTAATCCATAACCTTCACCATACAAAGGCGGAATTAAATAAAGCATAATTCCAATGGCAATTCCTCCAATAATCAATCTTTTAAGAGGACTTTGAAAACGTTCAAAAAAACGAGTAATTCCAAAATACATTTTAGAAAAATAGACAGAAGCAACTCCAGTTAAAAGAGCCAATACAATATAAAAAGGGATGTCTTTTACTTCAAAAATGTCTACCAATTTAAACCCAAATAAAACATCGGTTCCAGTAAAAAAGTAAGAAGAAATTACGGCAGAAACGGACGCGAGTAGTAAGGGAATTAAAGAAGCAAAAGCTAGGTCTAAACTAAAAATTTCTACGGCAAAAATAATGGCAGCAATTGGCGCTTGAAACATGGAAGACATTGCTCCAGCAGTTGCACAACCAATCAGCAACATTCTGGTTTTAGAGTTCATATGAAACAACTGCGCAATATTAGAACCCAAAGCAGCTCCAGTACTCACGGCAGGTCCTTGTAATCCGGCAGAGCCTCCAAAACCAACGGTAATAGGCGCTGTTAGTAAAGAGGCGAAAATTTTATATCGTTTGATGATTCCGTTTCTTCTGGAAATTGCATGTAGCGTCGTAGAAATTCCATGACCAATTTTTTTTTTAATCACTAATTTCTTAATGTAATAGACTAAAAAAAATCCTATGATGGGAAAAATAAAATAGAGGGTATACTGATACTCTTTTATTAAATTACCTGCTAAACCTTCTTTAATTAAATAGGTGAGTTCTTTTAATATATAGGTACCCAAACCAGCTAAAAAGCCTACTAAAATGCTTAAAATGTATACAAATTGTCTTTCAGAAATATGTTTATATCTCCAAATTAATATTTTTCTATAGATATGTTTTGTTGAGTGCATACTGATTTTTAAAACCTTTTTTTACACTTATCTTTAAGTCTTAAAAGTAATTAAAAAATCTTGTTCTAAATTTAGAACAAGATTTAATTATTAATTTGAGATGCTTAAGCATCTAGTTTTAAGCCCAATTCTTTCAGTTGTTCGTCAGCGATAAAAGCAGGCGCATCAATCATCACATCTCTACCGGAATTATTTTTTGGGAACGCAATAAAATCTCTAATGGTTTCTTGTCCGCCTAAAATTGCAACCAACCGATCCAAGCCAAAAGCCAAACCACCATGAGGTGGTGCACCATATTCAAACGCATCCATTAAGAAACCAAATTGGGCTTTGGCATCAGCTTCAGAAAAACCTAAATGACGCAACATGGTTGCTTGCATTTGTTTGTCGTGAATACGTATAGAACCTCCACCAATTTCATTTCCGTTTAAAACTAAATCGTATGCATTTGCTTTTACAGCTCCGGGATCTGTATCTAACAATTCCATTTGTCCTGGTTTCGGAGAAGTAAAAGGATGATGCATTGCGTGATAATGACCCGTTTCCTCATCTAACTCTAATAAAGGAAAATCGATTACCCAAAGAGGTGCAAATACTTTTGGATCACGCAATCCTAAACGTTCAGCAAATTCCATTCTTAAAGCAGACAATTGTGCTCTTACTTTATTGGTGTCACCAGATAAAACACAGATTAAATCACCTTTTTTTGCGCCAGTTTCTGCTGCCCATTTTGCTAAATCTTCCTGGTCATAAAATTTATCTACAGAAGATTTAAATGTTCCATCTTCGTTAACACGACAATAAATCATTCCCAAAGCACCAATTTGTGGACGCTTCACCCATTTTATAAGATTATCAATCTCTTTTCTTGTGTGCTTATTCCCTCCAGGAACGGCTATACCAACGACCAATTCAGCACTATTAAAAACACCAAAATCCTTATGCTGTGTAACTGCATTTAAATCGCCAAATTCCATTCCAAAACGAATATCTGGTTTGTCATTTCCATACAAACGCATGGCATCGTCATATAACATTCTTGGAAATTTATCTACCTCGACATTATTAATCTCTTTTAATAAGTGACGCGTCAATCCCTCAAAAATAGTTAAAATATCTTCTTGCTCTACAAATGCCATTTCACAATCAATTTGTGTAAATTCTGGTTGTCTGTCTGCTCGTAAGTCTTCGTCTCTAAAACATTTAACAATCTGAAAATATTTATCCATTCCACCAACCATCAACAGTTGTTTGAATGTTTGAGGCGATTGTGGTAACGCATAAAACTGCCCTTCATTCATTCGAGAAGGCACCACAAAGTCTCTTGCTCCTTCTGGTGTAGATTTTATTAAATACGGAGTTTCAACTTCTATAAATTCTTGGTCAGACAAGTATTTACGAACTTCCATCGAAACTTTATGACGGAAAATTAAACTGTCTTTTACAGGGTTTCTTCGAATATCTAAATACCTGTATTTCATTCGAATGTCTTCGCCACCATCTGTTTCATCTTCAATTGTAAAAGGAGGAGTAATGGATGCGTTTAAAATTTCTAGTTTAGAAACCAATACTTCTATAGCTCCAGTAGGCATTTTAGAATTCTTAGATTCACGGTCAATTACAGTTCCTGTAATTTGTATCACAAATTCTCTTCCCAAAGATTTTGCTTTTTCTATCATTGCTTTTGGCGTGCGTTCTTCATCAAAAATTAATTGCGTAATTCCGTATCGATCACGTAAATCTACCCAAACCATAAAACCTTTATTACGCGATTTTTGAACCCAACCCGATAAGGTTACTTCTGTATTTGCATGCGATGCTCTTAACTCGCCACAAGAATGACTTCTGTACATTTCTCTTGAAAATTTACTTCCGCAAAGCGGAATTCCTAAAAATTGTGCTCCTGAATTTATTTCAGGATATAAACAGCGAAATTAAACAATTTCGTTTGAATTATAACTTTTTGGGCGTTCATTTCTAAATAGAAATGAGTAATTTTGAACTGACTCAAAAATTATAAAAATGAGCAAGTTATATTTAGTACCAACACCCATTGGTAATTTAGAAGACATCACTTTTAGAGCCATTCGTGTTTTAAAAGAAGTTGATTTTATTCTTGCAGAAGACACGCGTACAAGTGGTAAACTGTTAAAGCATTTTGAGATAGCTACACAAATGCACTCTCACCATATGCATAATGAACATAAATCTGTAAAAGGAATTGTACAAAGAATACAAAACGGAGAAACCTGCGCCTTAATTTCAGATGCTGGAACGCCTGCAATTTCAGATCCTGGTTTTTTACTCACAAGAGCTTGTGTAGAAAATAACATTGAAGTAGATTGTTTGCCGGGCGCAACGGCTTTTGTACCAGCTTTGGTAAATTCTGGTTTGCCTAACGATAAGTTTATCTTTGAAGGTTTTTTACCTGTAAAAAAAGGAAGGCAAACACGTTTTTTATTATTAGCAGCAGAAACAAGAACAATGATTTTTTATGAATCACCTCATAAATTAGTAAAAACTTTAGGGCATTTTATAGCATATTTTGGAGCAGAAAGACAGGTTTCTGTCTCAAGAGAATTGACTAAAATGTTCGAAGAAACCATCAGAGGAACTACTACTGAAGTGTTAGCACATTATACAAACAAACCTCCAAAAGGAGAAATTGTTGTGATTGTGGAAGGGAAGACCTCAAAATAATAATACATAAAAAAAATAAACCTGTTACCTCAAATTATGATCATCCAACAATTCAAAACAAAACTAAAAGTAAACCCAACAGAAATTACTTTTGCAGAAACAATGCAGGTAATCGATGATAATTTCAATTTTACTCCAACCACTTTTACAAATGGAGAACTTAAAAACAATGCAGGCGAAAATGCTGGTTCTTGTAAATTATTTGCATTTGCAAAAAAACAAAAACTAACAAAACAAGAAACATTATTTTGTTTTGGCGAACATTATAAAAATGTTTTAGAAGATGAAAAGGGTTCTTCTCATCAAAATATTCGTAATTTTATGAAAACGGGTTTTGAAGATTTGTCTTTTGAAGGAGATGCCTTGGTCTTAAAAAGTTAGAATGTCATTTTTAAACGAGCATTTTAGCAATTTAAAAATCTCACATTTATGGATGTAAAATGAGATTCTTCTTTGTTTCTTATTTGGAATAAGAAGAATGACTACTTTTAAAGTATGCAAAATCTTTTATCAGAAATAAAACAATTTACCATTTGCTCAGCTCATTTAGATTTGGGGGCAAATCCTGTTGTTACAGTTCATAAAGATTCTAAAATTGTAATTATTGGTCAAGCCCCTGTAACAAAGGTGCATAAATCTGGAATTCCTTGGGATGATGCAAGTGGGAAACACTTAAGATAATGGCTTAATGTTTCTGATGAAGATTTTTACAATATAGAAAAATTCGCAATTATTCCCATGGGATTTTGTTATCCTGGAAAAGGAAAAAGTGGGGATAAACCTCCAAGAAAAGAATGCGCTCCACAATGGCAACAACAATTATTTGAGTTAATGCCAAATATAGAATTGATTATTTTAATAGGAATGTATGCACAGAACTATTATTTAAAAGATAAAGTAAAAAGAACCCTTACTGAAACTGTAGATAATTACCCGGGATATTTACCCAAGTATTTTGTGATGCCTCATCCGTCTCCAAGAAATCGTTTTTGTTTAACTAAAAACCCCTGGTTTGAGACAAATGTAATTCTAGAATTACAAAAAAGGGTTCACATCATTTTGAAATAATTAAAGAGCACTTATTTCTAACTCGTCTTTCCTAAGAGAGTAGCGTATCAAAAAAAACTAAGAGTTATTTTCTCATGAGACTAACACGGCCTGTTTTCTCAATTTTTCGACCATTAATACCCTTTAGAATCACTTTAAACCAATACGTATTTGAAGGTAATATTTTCCCTTGAGATAGTCCATCCCATCCAAAATTAGAAGCATCAGATTGAAATAATAACACACCGAATCGATTGTAAATTGAAATATCTGCAACGGTAAAAGAGCCGTCATCAGCCCCTTCAATTTTCCAAATATCATTTTTTCCATCACCGTTTGGTGTAAAAAACTTTGGATAGGCCAAAACAAAAAATTCATAAGTAGCAATTCCTCCGCATCCATTTTTATCTCTAGCATATAAAGTATGCATTCCTGTTGCTATATTTTCAAAAAAGGAACTATCAGTATAGCTGCCAGATGCATCATCTAAAACAAATTCATAATCGCCAATTCCTATATTTGAAGTGAGAATTTGTAGGGAGTTATTATTGGAATCATCAGTAATAAGTAAATTGTTATTTGTAATAGTTGCTTCTTCTGAGCCTAGAACTTCAATCCTTTTTTCTGAAGATTCACATCCGGATCCAGTTATAGAAAATGCTTTTACTGTATAGTTTCCTGTGCTATTTGTGACAATAGAATCTAAAACACTCGAAAGAGTTGTTCCGTCTTTCTTCCATTCATAGGTATAATTATTCTCGAGAGGATTTAAAGTCTTTAGCGTAATCGTGCCCACATCTTTACACAAAATATAAGTGTTCTGAGCAAGATCAAAATCGGGAGTAGTGGTAAAGGTAACCATAGTGGTATTTGTTACTACTGTTGAACAACTCCCCACATTAATACTCCCTAGTCGGATAGTTGTATCGTTGATGGGAGTTGCGACAGTTACTGTTCCCTCTCCTGAACCATCTAAAGTTACCGTTTGGTTTGTAGCTCCACCAGCAGTTGTATAGCTGACAGTCGCGTTAGCAGTACCGTTAATTGTGAAAACTGCATCCGTACCTGTACAAATTGGATTGTTAGAAGTTAATGAGGCAATTGCTGGATCTGGAGTGATACTTATTATTTCTGTATTTGTTAATATAGATGAGCAATTGCTATTATTGATGCTATTTAGTTTGATCGTAATATTTGTCATAGCACCTAAGACAGTTACTGTTCCTAGACCTAAACCATCTAAGGTTACTGTTGAGTTTGTTGTTGTTGTTCCATCGTCAGTGGTATAGTTTACAGTGGCATTCGCCGAACCGTTTATTGTAAAAATTGCATCTGTACCGACACATACAGGGCCGTTAGAAGTTAATGAGGTAATTGCTGGACTTGCGGATATTGTTACCGTGGTTGAATTTGTTAAAGAAGAGATGCAACCATTGTTATTGATACTCGTTAGTTTAATTGTAGTATCTACCATGGCAGCTGATACAGTTGCTGTTCCTTGACCTGAACCATCTAAGATTACTGTTTGGTTTGTTAGTCTATTGTCAGTTGTATAGCTGACAGTGGCGTTAGCAGTACCGTTAATTGTGAAAACTGCATCCGTTCCTGAACAAACGGGATCGTTAGAAGTTAATGATGTAATTGCTGGATTTGGAGGTACTGTTACCGTGGTTGAATTTGTTAAAGAAGAGATGCAACCATTGTTATTGATACTCGTTAGTTCAATTGTAGTATCTGCCATGGCACCTGATACTGTTACTGTTCCTTGACCTGAACCATCTAAGATTACCGTTTGGTTTGTTAGTCCATTGTCAGTCGTATAACTGACAGTGCTATTCGCGGTTCCGTTAATTGTGAAAGTTGCATCTGTACCGACACATACAGCGCCGTTAGAAGTTAATGAAGTAATTGCTGGAGTTGGATTTATGGTTACTGTAGCGGAATTTGTTAATGGAGATGTACAACTACCGTAATCGATACTCGTTAGTTTAATCGTCGTATTTGCCATAGCACCTGATACAGTTGCTGTTCCTTGACCTGAACCATCTAAGATTACAGTTTGGGTTGTTAGTCCATTGTCAGTTGTATAGCTGACAGTGGAGTTAGCCATGCCTATTATTGTAAAGACGGCATTATCCCCTGAACAAATAGGATTGATTAAAGTTGCTATTGTAGGATTTGGCGTTAAATAAATACGAGTGGTTGCAACAATATCTAAGGGAGGATCACCAGGGACACCGTATTCTACGATATATCCTTTTGGTTGATAATCTCCAGTAGCATCACCTTTGTTTGTTAAATCATTCCAAGAACCGTCAGTTCCAACGCCAGGAGCTGTAATGTGTACATAATCTTCACCACTATTGTTATAATTATTAGGTTCGTTAGAACCGTTTCCATTATTCCAAAATGCAAAACCATTTGGAGAAAACCCATTTGCTCTTCCTTGCCAAAAAATGGTTCCAGTTTCTGGTCCGGTCACCCATTTCCAAACATCGGGTGTGCCTGCATCAGAACCTCCAATCCAACCCGCTCCAGCCGCTTGCTTTCCTGCAAAATCTGCTTCTTCTTGAGATAATAGCGTCGCTAAATAACCCGTTCTACCATAATACGTTCGGGTTGCTGCTTCAGTTCTTGCAGCATCCCAAGTAATCCCTGTAGATTTAATATATTGATAAAAATGATCCGTTTTAGGTAAATAATTAGCATCCCCAAAGGTCAATGAGAATTTTTTTTCATTCGTAATTGTTGTTGCTGTTGTCGAGAAAATGACCTCTCTTACCGCACTTTGTAGTTCTGGATATGAAAGAAATGGTACACCAACAGGTGTTGTTAAGGTTAATTTACCTTCTGAAGGACTCCAGTCAGGTGTATCTATGGTCGTATAGGGTCCACCAACATTTAACTCTAACTTGTCAAAATTTAGTTGATATCCAGACGAAATTTGAATCGAAAAAGAGGAAATTCCAGGATCACCTGGGCTTGGTGTAATAGTAAAACTAGTTGCAATTTTAATTGGACTCCCTGGGCAGAAAATTTTATCATCAGTTGCGCTCAAAACAGGAGGATTATTTTGAGAAAACAACTCTAAACACAACACTAATAAAAAGAGTACTGATATTTTATTTTTTATTGACAAGATTTATTTATTTTTAGGTCACATTAAATGTCTTCTCCTTATTTTTGTAAGGATAAGTTCGGACAAGGTACTATTTCAATTTAATAACACAAAAAAAAACAATCAAATATGATAAAAAACTTAGTAACTACCGTTTGGAGAGAAAACATGCAATTTGAATCTGACAATCCAAGTGGACTTTCTCTTGATATGGATGCAGGAGAAGAAAACGGAGGCGAAGGAAAAGGCTACAGACCCAAAGCGTTAATGTTATCTTCTTTGGCGGGCTGTTCAGGGTTAGATGTGATTTCTTTATTAGAAAAAATGCGTGTACAAATAACGGATTTTAAAATTGAGGCAACGGGTGAGTTAACCGAAGAACATCCAAAATTTTACCACAAAGTGAAGGTTGATTATCATTTTACAGGACCTAATTTAAAAGAAGATAAAATCCAAAAAGCAGTGAATTTATCCGTTACAAAATACTGTGGAGTGATGGAAATGTTTCGTCAATTCGCAGCGATAGAAACAGCGATATTTCTACATGAGAAATAAAAAATAAACCGCTATGAGATGGACGTTAAAGTTACAATCCGAAAAAGAAAAAGTAGAAAAATTAGCCAAAGAACTTCAGGTTGATACTACAATAGCATCAATTCTTTGTCAAAGAAAGATTGAAACATTTGCGGATGCTAAAAATTATTTTCGTCCAAATTTAGATCAGATTCATGATCCTTTTTTAATGAAAGATATGGAGGTGGCTGTTGCAAGAATTGAAACGGCAATTGCTGCGAACGAAAATATTTTAATCTATGGCGATTATGATGTGGATGGGACAACGGCTGTTTCTTTAGTTTTTTCTTATTTAAAAACGATTTACCCTAATATTGCGACGTATATTCCGGACAGGTATGCAGAAGGTTATGGGATTTCATATTTGGGAATCGATTTTGCCAAAGACAATGATTTTTCCTTAATTATAGCTCTAGATTGTGGCATAAAAGCAATTGATAAAGTGGTATATGCTACACAAAAAAACATCGATTTTATTATATGTGACCATCATAAACCAGGCTCAAAATTACCAAAAGCAGTTGCTGTTTTAAACCCAAAAAGAGCGGATTGCACCTATCCGTTTGATGAATTATGTGGTTGTGGAGTTGGGTTTAAACTGATTCAAGCGCTGGGTGTTTCTAGAAACCAAACCATTCACGATTTTGTCCCCTATCTAGATTTAGTTGCCATAGCAATTGCTGCAGATATTGTACCCATGAATGGAGAAAACAGGGTATTGGCTTATTATGGTCTACAAGTCATAAATCAAAATCCAAGAAACGGAATTAAAGGGATCCTCCATCAAACAAAAAAAACAGTACTCACCATTACCGATGTTGTTTTTATTATTGCGCCAAGAATAAATGCCGCTGGGAGAATAAAACATGGAAATTATGCAGTTGAATTGCTAACAGAAATGGATTTTGATGCTGCAGTTGAATTTGCAGCTTCTATAGAAATATTTAATGCAGACAGAAAAGGATTAGATAAAAAAATTACAAATCAGGCTTTAATTCAAATTATAGATAACCAGGAGGAGCAAGGTTTTTCAACGGTTGTTTATCAAGAAGATTGGCACAAAGGAGTCATTGGTATTGTTGCTTCTAGGTTGATAGAAAAATACTACAGACCCACACTGGTTTTTACAAAAAGTGGTGATAAATTAGCCGCATCTGCTCGTTCTGTCAAAGGATTTGATGTCTATAATGCATTGCAAGAATGTGAAGAATTTATTGAACAATTTGGTGGACATAAATATGCTGCAGGTTTGACATTATTGCCAGAAAATTATCTCAATTTTAAAAATAAATTTGAAGAAATTGTAGAAAAAACAATTGATAAAAAATTATTAACTCCAGAAATTTCTATAGATGCAGCAATTGAGCTATCTGAAATTACTCCTAAGTTTTTTAGAATTATTCAACAAATGGCACCTTTTGGTCCTCTGAATATGAAACCTACTTTCACCTCTACTTGCGTTAGAGATAATGGGTATGGGAAACAGGTTGGTGCAGATAAAACACATTTAAAATTGAATGTTTTTCAAGGGGATAACCAAAAAACCTACAATGCGATTGGTTTTCATTTAGGGGATAAAATGACGCTCGTTAAAAATGATTTTAACATTGTTTATACGTTAGATGAAAACGAATGGAATGGACATAAATCGGTGCAGCTATTACTTAAAGATATCCAGTAATTTATAGTCTTTATTTATCAGGGTAAGCAGCGTTTTATGGAGCCTCCAACGAGGGAAATTTAAAGGAACTTCCATCAAACAACCTTTTCTCAGACAGCTTTAAATAGGGAGTACCAATAATGCCAATTACGCCTCCAAAAATATTAAGGATAAAAAGTGTTTTAAAGTTTATTTGGGATAGATTACTTGGTGTAATGCGATATCAAATTCATTGACATCTTCAATCTGATCGATGGGTTTGAAAAAGTTTAAACCTATAAATTTTGCCTCTTTTTTACAGTTGGATAAAAAACGATCATAAAAACCTTTTCCGTAACCAACTCTGTAATTTTTTTTATCAGAAACATACATTGGTACAAAAATAATATCGAGTTCATCTTCAGAAACTTGTTCTGCACTTACAGGTTCAGGAACACCGAATTTATTCAATTCTAAAAGCGTATTTCCTTCTAAATAAAAATGAGAAAGGGAGTTGTTTTCAAAGTTGCATTTACTGACTACAATTTTCTTCTTTTTACTTCTGAAAAAAGCAATAATAGGTTTCGTGTCTATTTCATTAAACTTGGTTAATGATAGGAATAAATGCACGTTTTTAACCTTAGAAATATCTAAACTATAAATTTGTTGATAGATGTTTTCTTGAAAATTTATTCGCTGATTTTCAGTTAGTTCTCTGCGCTTTTGTTTGTATGCTTTTCTGATAACTTCTTTTTTCATATTACAAATTCTCTAATTCAGCCTGAAGTTTTTTTGTCAATCCATTTACAACCAACTCATACGAATGATTGATAAGTTCTCTTGCCAAGTCATCAGAAACGTCACTGGAATTTAGTGTTACAGTATTCCAAAGTCTTTTGTTCATATGCCAACCAGGAGCGATGCCTTCATATTCATCACGCAATGCTATTGCTTTTTCTGGAGCACATTTTAAGTTAATTTTCGCCTCACCTTTTTCCCAATTGGTTAAGCCTGTAAGTACAAACATTTTATCCATCACTTTAAAAACAAGCGTTACTTCATCAAAAGGAAAATGTGCTGTCACTCCTTTTTTTGCAATACAAAAATCTCTCAATTGTTCTATGTGCACGGTTTTCTATTTCATTTAATTATTTTGTACAAAATAGGTTTACTAGGAGTTGCATCATTTTCGAAAGGCGCAATCATTAAATTTAATAAATATTCTCCATCTTCAACCGTATTTGGAACAAATATAAATTCAGTAATCGTTGCATCCATTCGAAGAGTTCCTTTCGTATTCCAAAAAGTATGATGTACACTCAATTTGCCTCCATCCTTTTCTTTATCAACTGATGGGAGATCAACTAATAAGTGTTTGATTCCTTTTTCAACCAAGTACAAAGCGGCATCTTCTGATAAATAAGGAGGGTTCGTATTAAAGTATCTTGTTGTTTTTTTATCAGATAGATTTGGTAAAGTTCTGATTACGATTGCATCTCTTTTTTTGTTTTTTAAGGCTGTTTTTAACTGCTTTTTTGAAATGATAAAGTCCTCTCCTTTTTTTTCTGGAGCAACTGTAACCACTTCTGAGACAAAGAAGTAGTGCTTTAGATTTTGATTTACAGAATGTACTTTCTTCGTAATGTGTCCCACACACTCTGTGTGTGTAATATGAGAATGAGGATTGAATTGAATGCGATTAAAATTTACAACAGCACCATTAGCAACACTTACCTCATAGCCATCAAATTTTTCAACTGAAATCTTAGGGTCATCAATACCCCATGCATTAATATTTTCTTTTTCCATATCAATTGGAATTGAGATGTCTATGGGTTCAGAAACATTGATGGTTATTTTTCTGGAGTTGTATTCAATTGTTGCTTTCATTTTTGCTGCAGCTTTTTTTAGTGTTAAACCAAGTTCATTAGCTCCCAAAACTAATTTAGAATAAATAGATCAGAGGCAATTCCGTCTGATAAAAATTTTCCTTTTGGAGTTGTTTTTAAAATTCCGTTTTCAAGATACAATAATTCTTGTTGGATATATTTTTCAGATTGTGTTTTTAAATAATTTAGATATTTTTCTCCAAAATTAGTACTTATTTTAGCAAAGGAAACTCCCCAAACAGTTCTTAAACCAGTCATAATATATTCGTTATAACCATCAGTTTTTGTTAAGGTTTCTCTTTCTATCGGCAGTACATTGTTTTGAATAGATTTTATGTATTTTGTATTGCTCCTTACATTCCAACTTCGTTGTTTTTCATTAAAAGAATGTGCTGAAGGACCAATACCTAAATAGGGTTTTCCTAACCAATACGCAGTGTTATTCTTGCTTAAAAAACCTTTCTTACCAAAATTAGATGTTTCATAATGCACAAAGTTTTCTTTTTCTAATATTGAAATTAAAATATGAAATTGCTCTTGGGCTTTTTCATCATCAACGTTTTTAATGATTCCTTTTCTGATGAAACTGGCTAAGGCTGTTTTTGGTTCTACCGTTAATGCATAACTAGAGATATGAGGTATTCCAAAACTTAGTGTCGTTTGTATATTTTCTTCCCATTCCTGATTAGAGCAATCTGGAATTCCGTAGATTAAATCTATAGAAATATTATCAAAATATTGCTTTGCCAAAGCTAAACATTCTTTAGCTTCTTTTGAATTATGGGCGCGATTCATTAATTTTAAATCTTTTTCAAAAAAAGATTGCACTCCAATACTTAGTCTATTAATAGGTGATTTAGAAAGTTCAATTATTTTTTCTTGGGACAAATCATCAGGATTTGCTTCTAGGGTAATTTCAGGGTTTTCGACCACAGTGTGGTTTTTATAAATAGTGTCAATTAATAATTGAATTTCATCAACAGATAACACGGATGGAGTTCCGCCACCAAAATAAATGGTTTCTATAGTGGTGTTTTGTAATTCATCCTTTCTAAGTTCAATTTCTTTCATTAAAGACAATATCATGTCTTCTTTTTTCTTTAAAGAGGTAGAAAAATGGAAGTCGCAATAAAAACAGGCTTGCTTGCAGAAAGGGATGTGAATATAGATTCCGGACATAAATTAGTTTTCAGTTTGTAAAATTCCGATTTTATTTTTTCACTCTTTTTTCATTTTGTTTTACAAAACTTGCCCAGCCGGTATAATTTTTTCCGCCCACCACTTTTCCTGAGTTGTAAAAATGACAGACTGCTGCTGCCAAGCCGTCTGTAGCATCTAAGTTCTTTGGCAAGGTTTTTAAATCTAGTAGGGATTTTAACATGGCAGCAACTTGTTCTTTACTTGCATTCCCATTTCCAGTTACTGCCATTTTTATTTTCTTTGGTAAGTATTCTGTAATTGGAATTTCTCTAGACAAACCAGCAGCCATTGCGACTCCCTGAGCTCTCCCTAACTTTAACATTGATTGAACATTCTTTCCAAAAAAAGGTGCTTCAACAGCAATTTCATCAGGATTATACGTGTCAATTAATTCTATTGTGCGTTCAAAAATAAGTTTTAATTTAAGATAATGGTCATCGTATTTTTTAAGCATTAATTCATTCATTTGAATAAATTCCATCTTTTTTCCAATCACTTTTATCAATCCAAAACCCATAATTGTTGTTCCTGGGTCAATTCCTAAAATAATTTTTTCTGTCTTCACAATCGTAAACTGATTTTTGTAATTGTCTTCACACTAGGGAATGTGTTTTTATAGATAATTTTCCTATTTGCATACCAGCAAAACTAAGTAATTCTTATAAAATTTTCTATGTTATTGAGTGTCGCAATTTTAAAATAACGACTTCATAATGTCTTCTGCCTTAAGCCAAAGAAGTAGGGCAATTGCTAAAAGCGCTATATAAAAAAGACCTTTTTTAGGTTTTGATTCCTTTCTTCTTCCGAATTTCCTTCTGAATTCCATTTAGTATGGTGTTAATTATATCTATTCCGTAAAGTTAATAAAAGTTCTCGACACATTTTTTTCGTTTCTCAAAAAGTTTAAATAAATAAATATAAATTTCGGGAAGGTAAAAGGAAGAAAATTAGTTCTTTTCTATTAAGTTTGTAAGAATGAAAAATACATTAGGAAAAGAAGAACGTTTAAAAAGTAAAAAGTTAATAGAGCGACTTTATTGCGAAAAAAACTATGTAAAAACGTTTCCGCTAAGAATAATTTTTTTACAAACTGATCACAACTCAAATTTTCCAGCTCAAGTGGGCGTTTCTGTTCCGAAAAGAAATTTTAAGTTGGCCGTTGATAGAAACCGTATTAGGAGATTGATTCGAGAAACCTATCGTCTGCAGAAGCAAATTGTGTATGATAATTTAGAAGAACCTTATGTCTTCATGATTTCGTATATTGGAAAAGAAGAGTGCACCTATGCGACCTTGTTTTTAAAGATGGAAAAACTGTTAACATTGTTTGTTAACGAAACAAAAAAAATAAAAAATGATTCAATTTAAACGGTTTAAAAAAACGCTACTGGTTCTTTTGATAGGAACCCTCTTTTTGTCGTTTTCATTTAAATCTAATTTTTTTGAAATTGCAAAACAGATAGAAATTTACACTACTTTATTTAAGGAGTTAAATCTATATTATATTGATGAAATTAATCCTGCTGAATTCACAAATAAAGCAATTAAAACCACCCTCAAAGATTTAGATCCTTATACGAATTTTTATAATGAGCAAGAGGTAGAAGATGCAAAAATTAGTAGAGAAGGTGCTTATGGAGGAATTGGTGTTTCTGTTTATTATTCCAAAAAAGGCATTGAGATCAATGAAGTATATAAAGGGTTTTCTGCGGACAAAGTAGGTTTGAAAACAGGTGATGTTATTATTTCTGTAGAAGGTCAATTGCTAGCAAATATGGAAAAAGAACTCCTTGCTACTTTTTTAAAAGGAACTCCAAACAGTAAACTTTCAATTGAAATTGAAAGACAAGGAAAACGCATTCAAAAAGAAATAATTAGAGATAAAATAGAGATAAACCCTGTTCCGTTTTCTGAAATGATAGATGAAGAAACGGGTTATATCGTCTTAACACGTTTTAATAACAAAGCCGCTGCCGAGGTAAAAAAAGCCTTTAAAAAGTTGCAAAAAGAAGGGGTTGAAAAATTGATTTTCGACCTGCGTTCAAACCCAGGAGGTTCTCTGATAGAAGCGATTTCTATTGCTAACTTTTTTTTGCCAAAAGGAAAAAAAATTGTTGCAACAAAAGCAAAAGTAAAAAAGTGGAGCAATACCTACAGTACTAAAAATGAGCCCTTAGACTTAGAAATTCCAATAGTAGTTTTGGTAAACGGACATTCTGCATCCGCCTCAGAAATTGTAAGTGGTTCTTTGCAAGACTATGATAGAGCCGTCATTATGGGTCAGCGTTCTTTTGGAAAAGGATTGGTGCAGCGTTATAGAAAACTGACTTACGGAACCCAATTAAAAGTGACGATTTCCAAATACTATACCCCAAGTGGAAGGTGTATTCAAGAATTAGATTATGCCAATAGGAGAAAAGATGGGAAAGTTCCTAAATTTTCTGACAATGGAATTCATGAATTTAAAACAACTAATGGAAGGGTTGTTTATGACGGCGGTGGTATTTTGCCAGACATACTCATTAAAACCAACAAAAAAACGGAAGCAACTAAAAAGTTGTTGAAATCGAGAGCGCTTTTTAATTTCTCGACCAACTATTATTACAACAATGCGTCCATAGCAAGTGAAATTGATGCGGATTTTGAAGATTTAGTATTTAAACAATTTGTAACTTACTTAAAGTCAGATACTACTTTTGTTACAAAACAAGAGTCACTATTTGAAACGGCCTATAAAGCATCGTTATCAAAAAATATTTCGAAAGAATATGAGGTCATTCAACAAAAATTATTTGAGGATAAGATTGCTGAAATCTCCAAAAATAAAGATATTTTAAAAAACGCTTTAAAAGAAGAAATATTAAAAAGGTACTACTATCAAGAAGGCGTTTATAAGTATAAATTAATAAATGATTTAGCGGTTCTTGAAGCGCTTAATTTACTCAATAATCAAGATCATTATAATGCCTTATTATCTGGTGAAAAATAGTAATTTTGTTTTATTTAAGCAAAACTTGATATAAATATAGCACGAATATAATAAGTGTTAAGATTTCATCGTTTAAAGAGGGGGCAAATAAAAAAAAATACATTTTTTTAACAACATAAATACTCATTTTATAACTAAATTAAAACCATGTCAACAAATCAAAATAATAACGAAGAAGAAGTAGATTTAGGATCTTTATTTGTAATAATTGGTAAAAGTTTTTCTAAGTTTTTCAATTTTATTGGAAATATTTTTAAAGGAATTTTTCATGTAATAATTTCAATTTTACTTTTCATAAAAAACAATATTATTAGAATTGGGATTGCTGCTATTTTAGGAGGAGGAATAGGTGTGCTTTTAGAAGTTATAGAATCAGATACTTATAGTTCTGATTTATTAGTACAACCAAATTTTAAAAGTGCGACACAATTATATAATAATATAAATTATTATAATGATTTGGTAAAGCAAAAAGATACTTTAGGTTTAGCGACAACCTTTAAGTTAGATAAAGCAACTGCAGCTTCACTTAAGAAATTTACAATAGAACCAGTTGTAAACGAAAATGATGTAATAAATTCTTACAACGATTTTATATTAAAAGTAGATACTGCAACTGTAAAAAGTTACTCTTTTGAAGAGTTTAAAGGAGCTTTCAAAGAATTAGATTATAAAATTCATAATATTAACATACTTGCTGAGAAGAATGATGTTTTTAAAAGTTTAGGTGATGTAATTATTTCATCTGTTGTAAAGAATAAGTATTTTGATAGAATAAAATCTTTGACAAATGAAAATTTAAATAGAACAGACTCATTATTGCGTAAAAATTTAGGTCAAATAGATTCTTTAAGAAAGGTTTATATGCAGGTTATGTTAGAAGAAGCAAAAAAACAAACTAACGGAACAAATATAGATTTAGGAGGGCAGAAAAATACAACCAAAGAGCTAGCGCTTTTTAAGACTAACAGAGAAATTAATTCTGATTTAGAAGATATACTTGTAGATAAGTCAGAAAAATATGAAGTAATTAATGTTATTTCTAATTTTCAACCTATTGGTTCAGAGGTAAAAGGTGTAACAAAAAACAAGATTTTTTTATTATCAACATTTGGAGCTGGTTTTATGATTATGCTTTTACTTGTAAAAAAACTAAATGTTTATTTAAATAATTATAATAGAAGATAATACCTATTAATTTTAAATGAAGATAAAAGAAACAGGATTAAAAGATTGTTTTGTAATAGAACCTACTTTTTTTAGAGATAGTAGAGGTTGTTTTTTATTAGAGTATAATAAAAAAGAATTTCAAGAAAAAACAGGTTTTAAAGGCGATTTCGTTTTAGGGAACCAATCAACATCACAATATGATGTTGTCAGAGGTTTACATTTACAAAGAGGAGAATTTTCCTAAGCAAAATTAGTAAGAGTTGTTAAAGGTAGAATTTTAGATGTCGCAGTAGACGCAAGAAAAGAATCTGAAACTTTTGGAAAAGTATTTGCCATAGAATTGTCTGGAGATAATGATAAACAACTATTTGTTCCTAGAGGTTTTTTACATGGTTTTTCTGTTTTAGAAGACAATACCATAGTGTCTTATAAATGTGATAATTATTATCAACCAGCAGCAGAAGATGGTGTAATATTTAATGATGTAGATTTAAATATTGATTGGAAAATCCCCTCGGATAAAATTATTTTTTCAGAGAAAGACGAGCATTTACTAACGTTTTCTGAATTTACGGATATTTATTAAAAAGTATTCAATATTAGAGAAAATTTCATGACATATCTTTTAAGAAAAATAACCAATTTAGATATTCATTCTAAAGAAGTATTTTTAAAATCTTCTTCAACAATAGTTATCCAAGTTATTGGTATTTTATCTAGGTTATTAACAAGTATTTTTCTTGGTAGAACTCTAGGAGCAGCAGGGTTAGGGAATATTAATTTAATAAACCAAGTTGTTACTGTTGTTATGGTTTTTTCTATGTTAGGGATGGATCATGTTATTGTAAAAAAAACGGCAATAGGATATGAGAAAGATGATTATAAATTAGTTGGAACTACCCTATTTACAGCTTTAAGGACAAATGTTTTAATAGCAATAATTCTTACTATTTTAGGTGTTTTGTCTTCTGGTTTTATTTCTCAAATTTTTAAAAATCCTCAACTCCAAACACCTATTATAATTGTTTTTCTTGTAATTGTGCCTCAAACTATTGGAAATGTGTTTTCTTCTAGTATTAATGGGTATAGAAAAGTATGGCAGAGTAGAATGTTTAAAGATTTTTTAACTTCAATAATTGTCTTTTTGGGAGTTTGTTTTTTTTGGATTTTAAAAATAGATATTAATATATATTCTATCATTATCCTTTATGTTTTAGGTAGATTTATTACATTTATTTCGGTAACTTTTTATTGGAAGTCTTTATATAATCGAATTTTTTTTAAAGATTCTTTTGATTGGTCAATGGTAAAAATGGCTATTCCATTATTCTTTGTTTCTGCTACAACACTACTTTCATCTTCAATAGATGTATTAATGTTGGGCTGGTTAAGTGGTTCAGTAAAAGTAGGTTTATATACTGTTTCTGCAAGATTGGTATTGTTTATTGCATTCTTTTTACAAATAACTAATTCAGCAATTTCACCAAAAATAGCAACATTATTTTCCAATAAGAACTTTAAAGAAATATCTGTTATGGTTAGAAAAGTAACATCTTGGTTAATTATTATTGGATTGTTTTCTACGTTATTTTTTGTGATTTTCGGACACTCAATTTTAGGGTTTTGGGGAGATGATTTTAGAGCAGCATATACTTGCTTAATAATTTTATGTATTGGTCAGTTTATAAATATTTCTACAGGTTGTTCGGGAGTATTGTTAATAATGTGTGGGCATGAAAAAGTTTTTAGTTATATTTCTAGTACATTTTTAGTTTTAAATATATTTCTTAACTATTTCTTAATTATTGATTATCAGGAAATAGGAGCAGCAATTGCCACAACAATTGCTATTGTTGGAGAAAATATTGCTAGAGTTATTGTTGCAAAACAAAGAACAGGAATTTTAACTATTCCTATTAATTTCAAAAGACCAAGTTCATCAACTGTAAAGTAAAAATAATGTATACCACAGCAATAATTGTAACTTATGGAGACAGATTCCGTTTACTTGAAGAGGTAATTCATTCTTGTTTAAAAGAGAATGTTTCTAAAATTATTGTAATTGATAATGATTCTCATAAAAAAAGTAAAATAAAATTACAAGAATTTAGTAAATTAAATAAAGATAAAATAAAAATTATTTGGAATGATTCAAACTTAGGGTCAGCAAAAGCTTTTAAACAAGGCCTAAAAGAAGTAAATAACAGACAAGAAAGTGAATATATTTGGTTGTTAGATGATGATAATAGGCCAAAAGAAAAATCCCTTAAAATTTTAAAAGATTATTGGGCTATAAAACCGTTAGATGTTCATGCATTATTGTCATATAGGCCAGATAGAAATCAATATAAACAAGCTATAATCGTAAAGGATCCTAAGTTAGTTTTGGGTTGGGAAAACAGTTTTAATGGGTTTCATATTTTTGAAAAGTTTTCTAACCTTTTTAATAAAAGAATAGAAAATATAAATATAAATATTGGAGAAATTGCTTATGCACCATATGGAGGTATGTTTTTTCATGTTTCAATTTTAGAAGAGATTGGTTATCCAGATGAAGACTTTTTTTTATATTCAGATGACCATGATTGGACTTATAGAATAACAAAAGCAAACAAGAAAATATATTTAGTTTTAGATAGTGTTGTTGAAGATATAGAAACTTCTTGGGCTCTTTCAGATAAGAGAAGCAGTGTTTTTAATAAAATAAAAAAGGGTGATCCTTTTAGAATTTATTATACAATTAGAAATCGAACTTTATTTGAGAAAAAATATCTTGTAAAAAATGCTTTCAGCTACCGATTTAATAGGTTATTATTTAGTTTTATTCTATTTTGTTACTGTTTTAATAGTGATAATTATAAAGTTTTTTCTAAGGCAATTTATGATGCAGACAATAATATTTTAGAACACTTATGAATATAGTTATTTAATATATTAAGTAGTTTTGAAGATGTAAAAATATTTGAACAAATTTTATTGAAATAAGTTTGTAGAATCTGAAACGAAGTATTGGTTGTTTGTTTAGGGAAAAAAGCATCGACTTATTTTTTAAATTATGTTAGAGTGTTTTAATTAAAAGTTTATAGTAAATATCTTTATGAAAATCGTAATATTTAATACATTATATTATCCTTATCAAGTTGGTGGCGCTGAAAAATCTGTTAGAGCCTTATCAGAAGAGTTTTATAGTTTAGGAAATAAGGTTTTAGTCATTACTTTAGGGGAAAATGAAGATTCTTTTAATTTAAATGGAGTAAGAGTTAAAGTCCTTAAAATAGAAAATAAATATTGGCCGTATAATGAAGAAGAAAAAAAACCATTAGAAAAACTACAATGGCATATTAGAGATATGTCAAATAATAAATATTATAAAAATATAAAAAGTATTCTAATTTCATTTAATCCAGATATTGTTTTTACAAATAACCTATCAGGTTTTTCAACTAATATTTGGAGTATAGCAAGAGAATTAAATATTAAAATTGTTCATACATTAAGAGATTATTATTTGCAATGTTCTAAAACCACTAAGTTTAAAAAAGGTAAAAATTGTAAAAGTATCTGTTTAGAATGTAATCTATTTTCTAAGATAAAAAAAAGAAATTCAGAAAGTGTAGATTTTTTGGTTGGAATTAGCAAGTATATTTTAGATGATCATATAAATAATGGTTTTTTTAAAGAGCATACTCAAAGGATAATTTATAATGGTTTTAATTTACCTTGTAAAAGTAAAAAAAATAAAAAAAGAGGTTTAGAAACTGTGATTTTTGGTTTTATAGGTCAGTTGAATGAATCTAAAGGAATTGAATTAATATTAGAAAGTTTTAAATCTACAAAAGGAACAAACTGGCAGCTTCTAATTGCTGGTAAAGCAAGTGATAAATATATTAAGAAGTTAAGAAGTATTAATAATTCAGAGAATATTACTTTTTTAGGATACACAGAAAGTAGTACCTTTTTTAAAAGTATAGATGTATTAATTGCCCCATCAATTTGGAATGAGCCATTTGGTAGGGTAGTAATAGAATCAATTTTTAATAATACACCTATAATTGGAAGTCATAGAGGAGGTATAACAGAACTTTTAAGTAATAACCCCGATTTTATTATAGAGCCAACAGTTAAACATTTGTGTAAGTTACTCATAAAAATAATAAATACCCCAGAGTTTTTAGATACTTTTATTTTTGATGAAACGTTTAATGATAAATTTCGTATTCAAGAAACAGCTAAGGAATATTTAAATATTTTTAAGAAATTAATATTAAATAATTGATGAAAATAAAATTAAATAAGTTTTTCTTTTGGTCTATTGTGTTGCAAATTATTGCTACACAAGGAATTCTAACTTTTATAATTTTTAAATTTTTTGGAAATTGGGAGATAAAAAAACTTATTCACCCTCTTTCATTTTTTATAGTTTGTACTCTTTTTGTAATAAAAGCTATAAAAAAAACAACTATCACAATTGTAGATGTCTTTTTTGTATTATATTTTTTCATCTTATTTATAATACTGCTATTCAATGTAGGGAGTTTTCAGTCTTTATATATAGCATTTAGAGAAGTGTATCTGTTATTTGTTCTTATTTTTATTTTTGAAAAATTAGAGTTTTATAAAAATGAGTGGTCTAAAATATTAAATTTTCTTTTTTTCTTGTTATTACTAAATACGATATTTATTGTATTAACATATGTTTTGGGTCCTATAGATTACATGAAATTAATGACAGGACGTTTTTTATGGGGTGTTGATCCTGAATATGGGTTTAAAATTTCCAATTTTTCTATGTTTTGGAGAACTCCAGCACTTATAGGAAACCCTGCATCTTTAGGTTTTTTTAGTGTATTGACTTATTTGTTAATGGATCAAGATGAGAATTTTAAAAAGAGGAAATACTTTTCTTTAATACCTCTTATTTTTTCATTTGTTAGAAGTGTATACTTAATTCTTATTGTTTATGAATTTTTGAAATTCTTCACAAAAAAGAAAAACCTTAAAAAGTTAATATTTATTTTTAAAGTTGGAATTCCAATTGTAATATTGGTTATTATTCTTCTAGCTAAAAAATCTATTTTTTCAACAGCATCTTTATATGCTAGATTTCATTTATGGAGTACTGAATTGGTTGTAGATTATAATGTTTTTTATGGAGGAGCAATAGGGCAAATTGGTGGAGCAGCGAGAACAGTACAAGATAGTTTTATACAGACTGTAGATAGTTATTGGTTCTATCTTCTACTTTCTACAGGAGTAATAGGGATTTTTATGGTAATAATTTTTATATTGGATAAGAGTAAAAAAAACAATAAATTTTTATTTATTTTAATAGCTATTTTCTTATCTGGTCTTTTTGTTAATTTAACTCAAAGTATCGTGTTCTTAGCAATTTTTCCGTTATTATTTGTGAAAATAAAAAAAACTGAAATAAAAGATAAATTAGATAAATGAAAGTAAGTTTTTTACATAGAACTTTTTTATGTTTAACATTTTTGTTGGCTGTTTTTCCTGTTCTTACTTTTTTAATGCGTAGCATTATAACTATTGTTTGGTGCGTTTTTGGTATTCTGTTTTATCTCAAAGAAAACAAGCTTAATGTTAAACTCAATAAAGAAATATGGTTAGTATTAATTCCATATTTAATGTTAATAGTCTCTTTATTTTATTCTAACAATATAAATAACGGAGTAAATACTCTCGTTAAGATTTTATCTTTTATTGTTATTCCTATTCCTTTATTTTTAAATAGAAATATAATTAATTATAAAAATTTATACAGAATTTTCTACCTTTTTTCTCTATCGGTTATTGTATTGGTTATTTACCAAATAACAGTCATATTTTTTAATTTAGATTATCTTTTACAAGATTTATCTCCTCTAGAAATAAAAATTAATGGGTACACTTCAGTTAATGAAATTACACAAGAAACAATTTCAAAAATAAAGTTAAGAAGGTTTAGGAAATTTATTGTTAAAATATCTAATACACATACAACATATCAAGGTTTATGGATATCTTTTACCATTTTTATGTTTTGTGTTTCAATATTTAATAGAAAAAAAATAACAGAGAAAGTAATTTTAATCTTTCTTGGGTTACTTCTATTAGGTTGGTTGTATCTTATTTCATCAAGAATGCCTTTATTAGCACTTTTAGTTTCTGGTATTCTTACTACGATTTTTTTTGCTAATTTTACAAAAAAGCAAATAATTAGCTTTGTTTTGGTAATTTGTGCATTTAGCTGCATTACAATATCTTTTAAAAACCCTATTTCAATTAGGGTAAAAGATTATTTTAATACAGGTTTACAGGTTCTTGATAAAGAATCTAAAGTACACGAATTTAATTCTTCAAATGTTAGAAATGGAATATATTATTGTTCAATAAAGTTGATTCAAGATAATTTTATATGGGGTGTTGGAGTTGGTGATATTCAGGAAGAACTAAATAGTTGTTACTCTAATGAGCTATCATCAGAGATTTATAAATGGCGAGATTATAATACACATAATCAGTATTTGTTTTTCTTTGTTTCTACTGGTCTTGTTGGGTTTATTATGTTTTTATTATTTTTATTTTATATAATAAGAAAATCATGTTATGATAGGAATTTCATTTATTTTTACTTCATTGTTTCTGTATGTTTTATGTTTCTAACAGAAAGTATATTGGAAAGGTCTGATGGGATCATATTTTTTTCTTTTTTTAATTCACTTTTACTTTTTAACATTTCAAAAAGAAAATACACCTATGATCATAATTAATTCAAGATTCTTAACTCAAAAAACTACTGGAGTTCAAAGGTTTGCAATAGAGATTTGTAAGGAGTTAAAAAAGAGTAATTTAGATATCGAATTTGTTTCTCCTAAAAATATTGTTGATAAAAATACTGCGAATTATCTAGGTGTAAAAAAAATTGGATTTTTAACGGGACATTTATGGGAACAGATAACTTTACAGATTTACGTTTATAGAAAAAATGCATTGCTAATTTCGTTATGCAATACGGCTCCTGTTTTTTTAAAAAATCAAATTGTTACAATTCATGATTTAAGTTTTAGGTTGTTTCCAGAATGGAATTCAAAAATATTTTCATTTGTTTATAATAAAATGATACCTGTTTTAGCAAAAAAATCTAGACATATTTTAACTGTAAGTAATACATCTAAAAATGAATTGACAGATGAGTTAAATGTTTCTAAAGATAAAATTACTGTTGTATATAATGCAGTAAGTTCTGTTTTTCTAGAAAATGAATTACCTGAAAAGGAGGAAGAGAGGATTTCTGAAGATTATATTTTAACAGTCTCATCTTTTCATCCAAGGAAAAATTTAAAAAGGTTAATAGATGCGTTTCTTAAAATATCAGATCAAGAATTAAAATTATATATTGTTGGTAATTTCGATAAAAACTTTGCTTATGAAGAATTAAAAGGTCATGGATCTAGAATAAAGATTCTAACCAATATAAATGACCATGTGTTAAAAGATTATTATAAGAAAGCTAAACTTTTTGTTTATCCTAGTTTATATGAAGGTTTCGGAATACCAATTATAGAAGCAATGAGCTGTGGTATTCCAGTTTGTGTTTCAAATATTAATGTTTTTAGAGAGGTTTGTGATTGCAGTGCGACTTATTTTGATCCTTATAATATTGAAGATATAAGAGAGAAAATTGTTTTATCAATTAATAAACCAAAGCAATTGATTGATCAATCAAAAAATTACAGTTGGTCTAATTCTGCAAGTTTAATCGAGTCAATAATTATTGAATTAGAAAAGACTAAAAAAATAAAATAAAAGAAGGATTTATATAATTTAGGTTTTGATTTAAGCCCTATTTGTAATGATGAAAAAAAAAATTGATTGGGTTAATTATTCTAAAGCTATAGGAATAATTCTTGTAGTTTTTGGACATGTTTGGAGAGGAATTAATGCAAAGGGTTTATTGACTAATAATTTTGCATTTTTGTTAATTGATGATCTTGTTTACAGTTTTCACATGCCTTTGTTTTTTTTAATTTCTGGTTTTTTTGTGAGTAATAGTTTTTCTAAATATAATAATAAAGATTTAGTTAATAAAAAAGCAAAAACCTTAATGTATACTTATTTTGTTTGGTCTACAGTCCAAATTTTAGTTAATATTATTCTTAGTAATTATACAAATAATAGTACGGATTTTTGGGCTATCTTAAAATTAGTATACCTGCCGATTTCACCTTTCTGGTATTTATATTCACTCTTTTTAATGTATTTGTTATATGTATTCACATCAAGTATAAACATTAAATTAAATTTATTTTTATCAATCATTCTATACTTGGTTCCAAATACAGGTATTAGCTTAGTTGAAAATTTATTTAATTTCTATATTTATTTTGTTCTAGGCTCTTTATTTTTTAATTTTATTGTTCAATACAATGAGCGAGTGCAAACTCTATTTTTTAGTATTCCTTTATTTTTTTTAAGTTTTTTTATTTACAAATATATTTTAAAAGTTGATGATATTAGATTTTACTTTATACCAGCCATAATTGGATCAATAATAGTTTTTAATTTAAGTAAAGTATTATCTAATAATAAAATATTGAATCTTTTAGGAAATAATTCATTAATTATATTTCTTTTACATATTTTTTTTACTGCAGGTACTAGAATCTTTCTATTTAATATTTTAGGGGTATCATCTGTTACTTTACATCTTTTTTTGGGATTGATTATAGGCTTGATCGGACCAATTATCTTTAATTATTTTTATGTAAAACTTAATTTAAAAGGATTGTTTGTTTATCCTTTTTGATTATAGGTATGATTGAATTCAATAATATAATTAATTAATTATAAAAAATAACAAGAATATTATTTAAAAATTTAAACATCAATAAGTGAAAGTAGCAATTGTACATTATTGGTTTATAACTCGCAGAGGTGGAGAGAAGGTAGTAGAGTCTATCTTAAAGTTATACCCAGAAGCAGATATATATACTCTTTTTTATGATGAAGATAATTATGGAAATTATTTAGAGGGACATAAGATATACACGTCAAAATATAATACTCCTTTTTTTAGAAAACATTATCAAAAAATTTTCCCGCTCTATCCAAGAGCAATTAAATCTTTAAAGTTAAAAAAAGAGTATGATTTAATTATATCATCAGAATCTGGCCCTGCAAAAGGTGTTAAAATAGAAAATAGTGCAAAACATATTTGTTATATTCATAGTCCTATGAGGTATTGTTGGGGTTTTACTGAAAATTATTTAAATTCAATGAATCCAATTTTGAGACCATTGGCAAAACACTTTTTTAAAAAACTACAAGATTGGGATAAAACCACAATTAATAATGTTGATTTATATATTGCTAATTCTATAAACGTGGCCAATAGAGTAGAGAAATTTTATAAAAGAATAGCAGAGGTAGTTTATCCTCCTATAGAAAGTAAATTATTCGAAGAATCATTGATTTTAGAATATACAAAAGAATTCTATTTGAGTTTCGGAGCTCTAACACCTTATAAGAGAATTGATTTATTAGTTGATTGTTTTAATAATAACGGAAAAAAATTAGTTATCATTGGAAGTGGTTCAGAAAAAGAAAAGTTGCAGAAAAAAGCAAAATCAAATATAGAATTTAAGGGGTTTTTAGAAGAGCTTGAGCTAAAAAAATATATTCAAAACTCTAAAGCATTATTATTTCCAGGAGAAGAAGATTTTGGTATGATTCCTTTAGAAGTTATGTCATATGGTTTACCTGTTATAGCATATAAAAAAGGAGGAGCATTAGAAACAGTAATTGAAAATAAGTATAATCTATCAAAATCATCAGGAATTTTTTTTGAAAAACAAAATTTAGTTGCTTTACAAGAAGCAATAGATTATTTTGAAACAATAGAAAATAAATTTGACCCAATTTGGATAAGAAAACATGCCGAAAACTTTGAAGAAAGTAAGTTTTTGTCTAGTTTTAGCCAAAAGATAAATGGTTTATTAATAGATAAGAAAAATTGAAAAAAAGATACTCACACTTAATAAAGCCTTTACAAATAATAATAGATTTAATCATTATTAATGGTATAGCATACTTAGTCTATGACAAAGAATATTTAAATATCCTATTCTTAACTTATATTTCTTTTTTTTGGTTGATAATAAGTTATTTTTTAAGGTTTTATAAGATGTCTAGATTTAATAGTGGGTTAAGGATTATTACTCTGTTATCTAGACAATTTATTGTTTTTATTTTAGGGTACTTTGCTTATTTCGGCATTTTTAGAGAAGGAATAATCGTTGATAATCAGTTTTTAATTTTAACTTCTATTATTTCAAGTATCTCTACAATAAAATTTTTATGGCTTTTATTTTTAAAAAAATATAGATCACTTGGTAACAATTATAGAACTACTGTTGTAGTAGGTTTTGATGATTCTTCCAAAAATATCATTAAGCTTTTTAAAAGTAAATCTAATTTAGGGTTTAAATTTTTAGGTTTCTTTTCTAATAAAATTTATAAGAACAGCGAGTATTTAGGGGGGGTAGAAGATATTTTTACATATGTGAAAGAGAATATTGTAGATGAAATATATTGTTCATTATCAACTTTAAATAAATATCAAATAAAGGAAATAAATAAGTTTGCAATTGATAAAAACATTGTATTAAAGTTAATTCCTAATTCAAGTGAATTATATAGTAAAAATCAAAGTGTAGAGTATTATGATGATGCTTTAATGGTTTTAAATGTCAATAAACTTCCTTTTGAATTTGCTGAAAATTTTTATAAAAAAAGAATTTTTGATGTTTTATTTTCTCTTTTTATATGTGTTTTTGTTCTATCATGGTTATGGCCAATTCTTTGGTTTTTTGTGAAACTTGAATCAAAAGGGCCTTTACTATTTAAGCAAGGTAGAGAAGGTATTAATGGTAAAGAGTTTATTTGTTTTAAGTTTCGGTCAATGAGAGTTAATAAACAATCGGATAAAGTTCATGCTACCAAAAATGATGTTAGAGTTACTAAAATAGGAGCTTTTTTAAGAAAAACTAGTATGGATGAATTACCCCAGTTTTTCAATGTATTGTTAGGTGATATGAGTGTTGTTGGTCCAAGACCACATTTAGAAAGTCTATCTTTAGAATATCAAAAAGATGTAGATGATTATCTTAAAAGGCATATTGTAAAACCAGGAATTACAGGTTTGGCTCAAATAAGTGGTTATAGAGGAGAAATAAAAAAAACATCAGATATTAAAAATAGAGTACGTTTAGATATCTTTTACATTGAAAACTGGTCTTTTTTCTTAGATCTTAAAATAATTTTGCAAACAGTTTTAAACGTATTTAAAGGAGAAGAAAAGGCTTATTAATATGATAACAGCTTCAATTGTTTTGTATAATGAAAAAATAGAAACATTAAAAAAAGCAGTTGATTCTTTTTTAAAGACTCCTTTAAAAAAGAAACTCTATTTAATAGATAATTCGCCTGAAAACATATTAGAAAACTATTTTAAAAACACTGAAATAGAATATATTTTTGTTGGAAAAAATATAGGTTTTGGCAAAGCTCACAATCTTGTTTTAGATAAAATTAATTCTGAATTTCATTTAATTTTAAATCCTGATGTAGAATTTTCTTTCAATATAATTCTAACTTTAATAACAGAACTGAAAAGAAATTCGGATGTTTCTTTTATAACACCCAAAGTAATTTATCCCAATAAAGAATTACAATACGTTTGCAGAAAGCATCCAACTCTTTTTGATTTGTTGAATAGGAAATTATTAATTTCAAAAAATAAATTCCAAAAAAATGAGTATCGAAATCAGAACTTAGAAAAACCGTTTTTTCCTGAATTTATTCATGGTTGTTTTATGCTTTTTAAAGCAGAAGATTTTAAAAATTTAAAAGGTTTTGACAAACGTTATTTTTTATACATGGAAGATGCTGATCTTTGTAGAAAAATTGATAAAAGTGGAAAGAAGAAACTGTATTATCCAAAAGTAGAAGTTATCCATCAACATCAAAAAGGTTCATCTAAAAAAACTAAACTATTATTGTATCATATTTCTTCAGCAATTAAATATTTTTTAAAGTGGGGATTCTAGTTTCCTGATTTTTTTTAAAATATATTTGCACCCACAACAACACAATAAACAATGAATGTACTTATTTTAGGTTCTGGAGGTAGAGAACATGCTTTTTCATTAAAGTTAATAGAAAGCGATAAAATTAATAAACTTTTTGTAGCTCCAGGAAATGCTGGAACTGATAAAATTGCAACAAATATTAATATAAATCCTACAGATTTTGAAGCAGTTAAAAAGACTGTTTTAGAAAATGATATTAAAATGGTAGTTGTTGGCCCTGAAGCGCCTTTGGTTGAAGGAATTCACGATTTCTTTTTAGCAGACAATGCCCTGAAAAACATACCTGTAATTGGACCTAAAAAAGATGGTGCTTTATTAGAAGGGTCTAAAGATTTTTCTAAACAATTTATGCAAAAACATGGAGTTCCCACAGCCCGTTATCAGTCATTCACAAAAGAAAATTTAACAGAAGGTTTTGCCTTTTTAGAAACATTAGCACCGCCTTTTGTCCTAAAAGCAGACGGCTTGGCAGCAGGAAAAGGAGTATTGATTTTAAATTCTTTAGAGAATGCTAAAGTTGAACTAGAAGAAATGGTTTCTAACAAAAAATTTGGAGAAGCATCAACAACAGTTGTTATTGAAGAGTTTTTAAAAGGAATAGAATTATCAGTTTTTGTTTTAACGGACGGAAAAAATTATAAAATTTTACCATCAGCAAAAGATTATAAAAGAATAGGAGAAGGAGATAGTGGTTTAAATACTGGTGGAATGGGAGCAATATCTCCAGTACCATTTGCAGATGATGCTTTTATAAATAAAGTTGAAGAATTGGTAGTAAAACCTACTATTGCTGGTTTACAAAAAGACGGAATTGATTATAGAGGTTTTATTTTTATTGGTTTAATGAATGATAACGGAAATCCTTCAGTTGTAGAGTATAATGTTAGAATGGGAGATCCTGAAACTGAAGTTGTTTTGCCTAGAATAGAATCTGACTTGTTTGATTTATTTGAAGGTGTTGCAAATCAGAACTTAAATAAAAAATCTTTTTCTGTTACTGATAAAACTGCGACCACTGTTATGTTGGTTTCTGGTGGATATCCTGAAGCATATCAAAAAGGAAAAGAAATTACTGGTTTTGAAACTGTAGAAGAATCTATTGTTTTTCACGCAGGAACAACTACAAAAGAAGATAAAGTAGTTACTAGTGGAGGTAGAGTTATGGCTGTAACTTCTTTTGGAAACACTATCGAAGAAGCTTTAGCTAAAAGTTATAGAAGCATCGATAAAATTCAATTTGAGAACATGAATTATAGAAAAGACATTGGTTTCGATTTGCTGTAAACAGCATACTATTACTTGGCTTTTTTAAGCGTAAATGAAAATTCAGAACCTTCTCCATAGGTGCTTTTTAGTAAAATAGTTTCATGATGCGCTTCAATAATATGTTTGACAATAGATAATCCCAATCCAGAACCCCCTTGTTCTCTAGATCTACTTTGGTCTACTCTATAAAATCGTTCGAAAAGACGCGGAAGATGTTGTTGTTTGATTCCTTCTCCATTGTCATTTACTTTCACGATAAACTGCCCTTCGTTATAAGAGTCAACTGCAAGAATTGTTGTGCCATTTGGTTTTCCATACTTAATGGAGTTTACAATGAGGTTTATTAAAACTTGTTCAATTTTTTCTATATCACCACTCACAAAAACAGGAAACTCATAAACGCGATCAAATTTTAAAGTAATGTTTTTTTTCTTTGCCTTCATTTCAAACATGTCAAAGACATTTTGTATGAGTTCTAAAATGTTAAAAACGGTCATATTTATTTTTAAACCATCATTTTCTAATTTGGAAATCATATCCAAATCTTTAATAACAGCAACCAGTCTTTCTACACCTTTGTTGGCTCTTTCAAGGTATTTTGTTCTAATTTCTTTATCGTTTACAGCACCTTCAATTAGCGTTAAAATATAGCCTTGTACAGTAAATAAAGGGGTTTTAAGTTCATGCGCTACATTCCCTAAAAAATCGCGTCTAAAAGAATCTCGCTCGGTCAAGTTTTTTATTTCAAGCCTTTTACCTTCTACAAATTTTTGCATTTTTTTAGAAAGTTTTTCAATATCAGGAGTTATAGAATCCTTTTGTAAATCGTTTATATCCAATACAGAAACGTCTTCATATATTTTTTTTAAACGCCTATATATAAAATGTTCTGCTCTATATTGAATGATGAAAAATGAAATGAAGAATAGTATGACAGTAGAAATAAGAACTGTGCTAATACCAAATAATTGAACAATAAAGAAGTAGGAAATTGCGCCAATAGTAACTGAAAGAAGCGTTAAATAAAATGCGGACCAAAGTGCATAAGAGTACGTTTTTTTGAATTTCATGGAGATGATTTTAATGATCTTCGTCTTCTAAGACAAACTTATAACCAACTCCTTTAACCGTTTTAAAGTGATGGTCTCCAATTTTTTCTCTTAATTTTCGAATGTGAACATCAATCGTTCTACCTCCAACAACAACTTCATTTCCCCAAACGGTATCCAAAATAACATCTCTTTTAAATACCTTACTTGGTTTGGATGTTAGCAAAGAAAATAATTCAAATTCTTTTCTTGGGAGCGCTATTTTTTTTCCAGCTTTATACACCACATATTCATCTCTATCAATGACGATATCGCCAATTTTAAAAGTCTGTTCACTCTCTATTTTAGTTTTTAATCTTCGTAAAAGAGATTTTATTTTACTTACTAAAACTTTTGGTTTTATAGGTTTTGTGATGTAATCGTCTGCGCCAGCTTCAAAACCTGCAACTTGAGAATAATCTTCCCCCCTTGCTGTTAAGAAAGCGATAATTACATTTTCTAAAGCATTTATTTTTCTAATTTTTTCACAAGCCTCAATGCCGTCCATTTCCGGCATCATGATGTCTAATAAAATAAGTTGAGGATTGTTCTTTTTAGTAGATTTAATAGCGTCGAGGCCATTATTTGCTGTAAAAACCTGATACCCTTCATTCTTTAAATTATATCCTACAATTTCTAAAATATCTGGTTCATCATCTACCAATAAGATTTTAATATCACTTTTATTCATAAATTGATTAAAATACTATGAATATCAAAAATAGGGATAATTATAATAGCATTAGAATTACTTAACAATCATTTAATCTTAATCTTTTATAGTTAACATTAAGATAACTTGAAGGAAATCAATTCATTTCTTGTGATACTGTTTTTTTATTTTTCACTATCTTACCTCAAGAAAAAGAAATTTACATTGCTATGAATCTATCTGTAAAATTAAATGAACTCCTTTTTTTGGATATTGAAACCGTGCCAGAAGAAGAAAATTGGAGCGCTCTTTCTAAAGAGAGACAAGAACTTTATGAAAAGAAAACGCGTTATCAGCGCAAAGAAGAGGCTACTGTTGAGGAGTTTTATCAACGCGCCGGAATTTGGGTAGAATTTGGGAAAATAATATGTATTTCTGTCGGTTATTTTGTAGATGTAGCAAATAAAAAGCAATTGCGTTTAACTTCTTTTTTTGGTGATGATGAGCAGCAAATTTTAATTGATTTTAAAGTTTTATTAGACAAACATTTCGTTAAAAATAGTAACGTTTTATGTGCCCATAATGGTAAAGAATTTGATTTTCCTTTTATTGCGAGAAGAATGATAGTGCATCAAATAGAATTGCCTAGAAAGTTGAATTTATTTGGAAAAAAACCATGGGAAGTTCCCCATTTAGACACTTTAGAGATGTGCAATTATCAGATTTAATGTATAAA
>JAOLXX010000010.1 GCA_028343155.1 Polaribacter sp. | reverse complement strand
GATAAAGCAATTAGATCAGATTATGTGTCTGTAACTTTGCAGTATAAAGACTATGGTAAAACTCAAGGATTTCCTTTTAAATTCAATATCGAATTAAACTATGTACTAAATAAAAACGGAATTATTTTATCTGTTAAAGTTGCAAATAAGGGAAAGAAAGCTTTTCCTTTTACTTTAGGATGGCATCCTTATTTTTATAGTAAAAACTTAGATAATAGTACTATAGATTTTAGGAGCAATACAAAATATGTATTTGATAATCAACAAATCATTTCAGGTACAAGGGATTTAGATGTTGAGATGCCTTTTCAATTAAAGGCTGTAAAATTAGACGATGGTTATCCACTCAAAACAAATGAAGTTGATTTCTCAACACCAGAGTATAGTTTCAATATAATATCTACATCAAAAGAAAATTTCCTGCAACTCTACACGCCAGAAGATCAGGATATTATTGCAATTGAGCCGATGACTGGTGCGGCAGATAATTTTAATAATGAAATTGGATTACAAACATTACAACCAAATGAGACCTATAAGGTAAAATGGTTTATGGCTATTGAGGCAAAAAAAAACAAAAATAAATACTAACAAACTAATCAATAAACTATGCAATTCTTAACATTTATTGGATTTACAGCTCTAGTAGCTATCATATCCTATTTAAAAACACGAAACACAGAAGAATCGTCATCAGATGGTTACTTCCTTGGCGGAAGAAGCCTTACAGCTGGTGTCATCGCTGGTTCATTATTATTGACCAACTTATCTACAGAACAGATTGTTGGACTAAACGGCTCATCTTACCAAAGTGGATTATCTGTAATGGTATGGGAAACTTTAGCGGCAATTGCTATGGTTGTAACTGCTATGTTTTTATTACCAAGATATTTAAAAGGTGGTTTAACAACTGTACCTGGCTTTTTAGCCAAACGATTTGATGTCACTACAAAAACATTAACCTCTATTTTATTTCTTACAGGTTATGTAGTGGTTTTACTTCCTGTGATTTTATACTCAGGTTCTTTAGCTATTAGTGGTATGTTTGATGTGCCAGAATTACTAGGTGTTACACATACCCAATCTATATGGATTTGTGTTTGGGGAATTGGAATCATTGGATCTATATATGCGGTTTTCGGTGGGTTAAAAGCCGTTGCGATTTCAGATTCTATTAATGCTGTTGGTTTATTAGCTGGCGGTATTCTTATCCCAATATTTGGATTAATGATGATTGGAGACGGAAGTCTATTAGATGGACTTTCTACTTTAACAACCGAAAATCCAGATAAATTTAAATCTCTTGGTGAACCTACAGATCCTGTTCCATTTCATACCATTTTTACAGGTATGATGTTAGTTCAGTTATTTTATTGGGGAACGAACCAACAAATTATTCAGAGAGCACTTGGTGCCAAAGATTTAAAAGAAGGACAAAAAGGATTATTATTAGCCTCATTTATAAAAATATTAGGGCCATTAATTGTTGTATTACCTGGTATAATTGCTTTTCACATATTTCAAGGAAATTTAGAAAGTGCAGATAGCGCATATCCTATGCTAGTAAAAAAGGTATTACCTAGTGCTTGGGTTGGTTTCTTTGCGGCTGTGTTGTTTGGGGCTATTTTAAGTTCATTTAATAGTGTGTTAAATAGTTCTGTAACCTTATTCGGAATTGATATTTACAAACAACATATCAATAAAGATGCAGAAGAAAAAACGGTTGTAAAATACGGTAAAACCTTTGGTGTTATTTTAGCTATTGCTTCTATGTTTATCGCACCACTTATTGCAAATGCAGGAAGTTTATTTGACTATTTACAAGAAATTAATGGTATTTACAGTATTCCTATTTTAACCATTATTGTTGTAGGTTATTTAACTAAACGTGTACCAGCTCTTGCAGCTAAAGTTGGATTAGTTACTGGGTGTTTATTATATATCCTTAGTCAGTTTATACTGCAACCTTATTTTATCAATAAGGCACTTGCAAATGCAAAAGCTTCAGGTATTACTGATGAAGCAACTTTAGCATTAACAGAGGCGCAAGCATATCCTCACTTCTTAGATGTGATGGCTATTTTATTTGTACTAAATGTTATTATAATGTTGGTAATTGGAAAGCTAAAACCAAGAGAAGAACCTTTTGTACAAGAATACACACAACAGGTAGATATCACGCCATGGAAGTATACTAAACAAACTGGTATTCTTATATGTATAATTGTTGTTGGTGTCTATATTTATTTTGCGTAATTATCATGAATAAAAAATTAGTTAAAGAAGTTAAGAGCAGTTTTAAAGAGCAATTTAAAACCAAGCCTCTTTTGGTGTTTTCACCAGGAAGAATTAACCTTATTGGAGAGCACACTGATTATAATGATGGCCTTGCATTTCCTGCAGCCATTAATAAGGGGATTGTGCTTGCTTTAAGTAAAAGTGATTCTAATAAAAGTACAGCTTGTGCTCTAAATAAGAATGAAATTTACAAATTCAATACAGAAAACATTAAACCGTTAGAAGATGGTGGTTGGAGAAATTACGTTCTTGGTGTTGTTGCAGAATTGCAGATGGCGGTTAAACCTATTGGTAATTTCAATGCTGTTTTTGCAGGAAATATCCCTGGAGGTGCTGGTATGTCATCATCAGCAGCACTCGAAAATAGTTTTGTTTATGGACTAAACAAGTTATTCAAATTAGGATTGTCTAAAACCGAAATGATTTTAATATCTCAAAAAGCCGAACACAATTTTGCCGGTGTAAAATGTGGTATCATGGATCAGTACGCAAGTATGTTTGGTGTAAAAAAGAGCGCACTTCTTTTAGACTGTAGAACGGTTACATCTCAACCTTATAAGATTAATTTTAAGGATTATAAATTGATGCTAATTAACAGTAATGTAAAGCACGATTTGTCCGAAAGTGCTTATAACGATAGACGTGAAGTTTGCGAAAAAGTTTCAAGACTATTACATATTGATGCCTTAAGAGACGCTTCAAAAGAAGATTTAGACTGCATTAAATTTGATATCACAGATGAAGATTATCAAAAAGCGCTTTATGTGATTAACGAAAATAATCGTGTAAAGCAGTTTTCAGAAGCTATTAACAAAGATGATATCGAAGCCTTAGGCGATTTATTGTATCAATCGCATGAAGGTTTAAGCACCAATTATAGAGTGAGTTGTGATGAGTTAGATTTTCTTGTTGAAAGAGCAAAAGAAAACCCAAATGTACTTGGAGCACGTATGATGGGAGGTGGCTTTGGTGGCTGCACCATTAATTTGATTAAAAAAGATGAATTTAAAACGTTCAAAAAAGACACCACTAAAAAGTTTAGACAAAGATTTGAAAAAGATTGCACTGTATATAGTGTGAAACTATCTCGAGGAACGAAAATCGTTAAATAATAAAAGGAATTAAAATGAATATAAATTTACAAGATTATTCGCATAAGCGATTAAATATTTTAACTAACGAATGGGTTTTAGTTTCGCCACATCGCGCAAAACGACCATGGCAAGGACAAAACGAAGCTGTTTCTAATGAACAGCGTCCAATACATGACCCATTATGTTACTTATGTGCTGGTAATACAAGAATTAATGGAGAAGAGAATCCTAAATATGAAGATGTATTTGTGTTTACAAACGACTTTGCTGCATTACAAACAACATCACCAAAGTTTGCTGTAAATGAAGGCTTATTTAAAGCCGAAAGTGAACAAGGGATTTGTAAAGTGATATGTTTTAGCCCAGACCACTCAAAAAGTTTGGCAGATATGGCTGTTGCAGATATTGATAAAGTAGTTAAGACTTGGCAAAAAGAATATTTGGAGTTAGGCTCTAACGACATGATTAATTACGTTCAGATTTTTGAAAATAAAGGAGCAGTAATGGGCTGTAGTAATCCGCATCCACATGGGCAAATTTGGAGTCAATCTACATTGCCAAATGTAGTTGATAAAAAAGACCAGCAACAGAAATCGTATTTCAACACCAACAATAATAGCTTGTTAGGTGATTATTTAAAGCAAGAATTAGAAGCTAACGAACGTATTATTTATAAAAATGATGACTTTGTCGTCTTAACTCCGTTTTGGGCAGTTTGGCCTTTTGAAGCTATGATAGTTCCTAAAAAACAACATGCTAATATCACTAAGATTTCAGAAAAAGAGAGTTTAGGTTTCGCAGATGCGATTTCTAAAATCACCATAGCTTACGATAAATTATTTGAATGTTCTTTTCCTTATTCAAGCGGAATTCATCAATCTCCAACCAATGGAGAGCCGAATGAACATTGGCATTGGCACATGAGTTTTTATCCACCATTATTGAGAAGCGCAACAGTAAAAAAATTTATGGTTGGTTACGAAATGTTTGGATCGCCTCAAAGAGATATTACAGCAGAACAAGCTGCAGATAAGCTAAGAGATTTGATTTCATAAATAACATAAACTTGTACCTATCAGTTGTATTTTGTTTGGTGAGTTGTGTTTGTTCTTTTAGTCCAGATAATAAAAAGGACTAAAATAATATTACCTATCTTTTATTCCGAGAAAATTTTGAATGAAAAAAAAACACTTCATAGCAATTATTCTTAAGAAATATTTTATCTTATTCTTGTAGGCTTCCCCTTTTTGTAGGCTTCCCTAAAAGGGAAAGCCTACAATGATTGACTATGAAATTTTGTAGAAAAGGAAAACAGGAGTATTGATAACACTCCTGTTTTTATCTTTTTATTGATGAAAAACATATTTATTAGACTACACAAATTTCAAGAAGTTTAATTAAAGAAAAATATTTTTATTGACATTATTTGCTTCAAAACAGAAAGATCTCTTGATGTAAACTTATACTTTATTCCTGAAAAAATAAAATATGATCCTATTTGAATTCATGAATAAAATTCTAAATTTCTAATCCAATTTTTCTGCTATTAGAATTACAAATCTTCGTATTTTTGCAATGTATGATAGAACAAAAAAAGGCAAAATCTGAAAAAGCAGTTTTAATAGGAATTATCTCTCAGCAACAAGATGAAACTCAATCTACAGAATATTTAGATGAATTAGAGTTTTTAACTTTGACTGCTGGTGGAGTTGCCGTAAAACGTTTTGTTCAAAAGATGGAAAGACCAAACCCTAAAACTTTTTTAGGTACAGGGAAATTAGAAGAAGTGAGAGATTATATAGTATCTAATGCTATTGGAACAGCTATTTTTGATGATGAACTATCACCAGCACAACTGCGTAATATTGAAAAGATTTTAGATTGTAAAATTTTAGATAGAACCAACCTTATCTTAGATATTTTTGCCCAAAGAGCGCAAACAAGTTCAGCAAAAACGCAAGTAGAATTAGCACAGTGTCAATATTTATTGCCTCGTTTAACACGACTTTGGACACACCTAGACAAACAGAAGGGTGGAATAGGAATGCGTGGACCTGGGGAAACTGAAATAGAAACAGATCGACGGATTATTAATGATCGAATTGTACTTTTAAAGAAGAAGTTAAAAACCATTGATAAGCAAATGGCAGTGCAACGAAAAAACCGTGGAAAAATGGTAAGAGTTGCTTTGGTTGGATACACTAATGTTGGTAAATCTACGTTAATGAATGTCATCAGTAAGAGTGCTGTTTTTGCAGAAAACAAACTTTTTGCAACTTTAGATACCACCGTTAGAAAAGTGGTTATTAAGAACATTCCTTTTTTAATGACAGATACCGTTGGTTTTATTAGAAAATTACCAACACAATTGGTGGAATCTTTCAAGTCTACCTTAGATGAAGTTCGGGAAGCTGATTTATTATTACATATTGTAGACATCTCTCATCCGAATTTTGAAGATCATATTGCATCTGTAAATTCAATTCTAGCAGATATAAAATGTGCAGACAAACCGTCTTTAATGGTTTTTAATAAGATTGATGCCTATTCTCATGAAACTATCGATAAAGATGACATCATCACAGAAAGAGGAAAAAAACATTATACTTTACAAGATTGGGAAAAAACTTGGATGAATGATTATGAGGTACCATCTATCTTTATTTCTGCTTTAAACAAAGATAATTTGGAAAAATTCAAAGACAAATCTTATGAAGAAGTAAAGAAAATTCACATTCAACGATTTCCTTATAATGACTTTTTATATTACGAATATAAAGAAGATGCGTAACAGATAATTTACAGAACAATGCAACTTCTTGCGCATGATTTCATTTGCTTTCACATACAATTCCTCGCTTTTTTTCATCATTAGTTAGTGAATACATTTTATTATATGCTCCTCTAATTTTATAAGAACGAACCACTTGCAAATCTTCTCTTTTAAGCAGAATCATTGCTTCATACTCTTTTGACAAATTGAAGTTTTTACTTAATGGTGTTTCAATAGCAACCCCTGTTAAATTTTTAGAAGTCGCTTTTTGGTTTTCTAAACTCGGAGAATAGTTTTGTTTTGCTTGTAGCATTCTCTAATATACAAAAGACCCTTCAGTTCATATAAACTGAAGGGTCTAAAGAATTTAATTTAGTTTTTATTTATGCGGTTTTTACTACTTTCATTGCACCCATAGAAGCTCTTAATCTTTCTCCTACTTTTTCAACTGGATGATTTCTAATAATCGCATTGATACGAATTAACTCTTGGTTATCAACTCCATTTTCTGAGTTAAATGGTTTTCCAATAAGATCCGTTTTTACATTTTTCATGAAATCTTGCAATAAAGGCTTACATGCATGATCAAATAAATAACAACCATATTCTGCAGTATCAGAAATTACACGGTTCATCTCAGCCAACTTCATTCTTGCAATTGTATTTGCAATTAATGGCGTTTCGTGTAAAGATTCATAATAAGCTGAGGCATCAATAATCCCAGAATCTGTCATTGCTTCAAAAGCTAATTCTACACCAGCTCTTACAAAAGCAACCAATAAAGTTCCATGATCAAAATATTCTTGTTCAGAAATTTCTTGATCAGTAACTTGTTGCTTTTCAAAAGCAGTTTCTCCAGTTGCAGCTCTCCAAGTTAATAAGTTTTTATCATCATTTGCCCAGTCTTCCATCATGGTTTTAGAAAAATGACCTGTCATAATATCATCCATATGTTTTTGAAACAAAGGACGCATAATGTCTTTCAATTCCTCAGAAATTTCAAATGCTTTTACTTTTGCAGGATTAGACAATCTGTCCATCATATTCGTGATTCCTCCATGCTTTAAAGCTTCCGTTACAGTTTCCCAACCGTATTGTATCAATTTTGCAGCATACCCTGGGTCAATTCCTTCTGCCACCATTTTATCAAAAGATAAAATTGCTCCTGTTTGTAACAAACCACATAAAATAGTTTGCTCTCCCATTAAATCTGACTTTACCTCAGCAACAAACGAAGACTCCAATACGCCTGCTCTATGACCACCTGTTGCAACTGCATATGCTTTTGCTTGTGCCCAACCTTTTCCTTGTGGGTCATTTTCTGGGTGAACCGCTGTTAATGTAGGTACTCCAAACCCTCTTTTATATTCTTCTCTAACTTCTGAACCAGGACACTTTGGTGCCACCATAATTACGGTTAGATCTTCGCGAACTTGCATTCCTTCTTCGACAATATTAAAACCATGAGAATACGATAATGTTGCGCCTTTTTTCATTAAAGGCATTAGCGTTCTTACAACATTTGTGTGTTGCTTATCTGGCGTTAAATTAATTACTAAATCTGCAGTAGGTAATAATTCTTCATAAGTTCCAACAACAAATCCGTTAGAAGTTGCATTCATAAAAGATGCTCTCTTTTGATCAATTGCAGCCTGTCTTAATGTATAAGAAATGTCCAATCCAGAATCTCTCATATTTAATCCTTGATTCAATCCTTGAGCTCCACAACCTACAATAACAATTTTCTTACCTTTCAAAGCGTCTACTCCGTCTTCAAATTCTGAAGCGTCCATAAAACGACATTTTGCTAATTGTTCTAATTTTTCTCTTAATGTTAATGTGTTAAAATAATTTGACATTTTATTTGTTTTTTTGATGATTAGAACTTAAATTTAAAAAAAAGATGAGAGACGGCCTGTTTTTACTTTTGCCTTCTATAAGCTATTTTCTTAGATCTTTGTTCTTTTTAATTATGGTATGTTTCTAACAATGTTGATATTTTCATTTCCTCTTTAGTAACAGCAATACGACCAGAACGGGTATATTGCATTATACCAAAAGCACTTAACTTTTGATGTAATTCTACTAATTCTGCTTTTTTTCCTGATTTTTCAAGCACAAAAAAGTCTTTATTTACAGTAACAATTCTGGCGTTACTTTCTTTGATGATATTTTGAATCTGACGTTCTTCAAATAACAGTTCAGATTTAATTTTAAACAAACCTGATATCTGATAAATTGTAGCTTCATCATCGTGATAATAGGCCTTAATTACCTCTACTTGCTTTTCTATCTGACCAATAATTTTCTTGACATTGTCTTCGATCATATTTACAACAATTGTAAATTTAGCCACCCCATCAATTTCTGAAGGAGAAATGTTTAGACTTTCAATATTGATATGTCTTCTTTGGAAAATTGCTGATATTCTATTCAACAATCCAATATTGTTTTCAGTATAAACTGATATGGTATATAGGTTTCTTTCTGTACTCATATTATTCTAATCTTATCTCTGAAACACTTGCTCCTGAAGGAACCATTGGAAATACATTTCCTTCTTTTTCTACACAAACCTCTAGGAAATAAGCTTCTTTACTCGCCATCATTTCTGCTACAGCATCCGCCAATTCTTCCCGTTTTGTAACTTTTTTTGCTTTTATATAATACCCTTCTGCGATTGCAACAAAATTTGGATTTACCATTTCTGTAGATGCATACCGTTTCTCAAAAAACAATTGTTGCCATTGACGTACCATTCCTAGGAAGTCGTTATTTAAAACCACTACTTTCACAGCTGCCTTTTGTTGAAAAATAGTCCCTAATTCTTGAATCGTCATTTGGTATCCTCCATCACCAGAAATAGAAACAACTTCACGCTCTGGAGCGGCCATTTTTGCACCAATTGCTGCTGGTAATCCAAAGCCCATAGTACCTAACCCTCCTGAAGTAATATTGCTTTTTGTTTTATTAAATTCAGTATATCTACAAGCAATCATTTGATGCTGACCCACATCGGTAACAATCGCTGCTTCACCTTTACTCTGAATATTAATTTCTTTAATTACTTCACCCATTGTCAATCCTTCTTTGGTTGGGTGGATGTCGTTTTTAATTACTTTCTCATATTCAATTTCGTATAGATCTTTAAATTGCTGATGCCAATCTTCATGAGAATTTTCGTTAATCATTGGTAAAATAGCGTCTAACGTTAATTTTGCATCTCCTAAAACAGCAACATCTGTTTTTATATTCTTATCTATTTCTGCAGGGTCAATTTCAAAATGAATTACCTTCGCTTGCGTAGCATATTCATCTAATTTCCCAGTAACTCGGTCATCAAAACGCATTCCAATTGCGATTAAAACATCACATTCGTTGGTTAATTTATTTGGTGCATAGTTGCCATGCATTCCTAACATTCCAACATTTAATGGATGAGAAGTTGGCAATGCAGAAGCGCCTAAAATTGTCCAACCAGCAGGAATTCCTGATTTTTCTACTAGCGCTTTAAATTGCGTTTCCGCTTCACTTAAAATAACGCCTTGCCCCCATATAATAAATGGCTTTTTAGCTTCATTTATTAATTTTGCAGCTGCTTCTAAAGAACCTTCTGCTGTTTTTGGAACAGGAATGTAACTCCTTACTTTTGTACATTTTTCATAAGAAAAATCGAGCTCTTCAAACTGGGCATCTTTTGTTATGTCTACTAAAACAGGACCTGGTCTTCCACTTCTTGCAATGTAAAATGCTTTTGCCAATGCTGCTGGAATGTCAGCTGCTTTTGTTACTTGACAATTCCACTTGGTTACGGGCGTAGAAATACCAACAATATCTGTTTCTTGAAATGCATCTGAACCTAATAAATGCGAAAAAACTTGACCTGTAATACATACCATTGGTGTCGAGTCTATTTGCGCATCTGCAATACCAGTAATTAAATTGGTTGCTCCAGGACCAGAAGTAGCAATTGCCACACCCACTTTTCCAGAAATTCTTGCAAACCCTTGTGCAGAATGCGTTGCGCCTTGTTCATGACGCGTTAAAACATGGTGAATTTTATCTTGATATTTATACAATTCATCATATACTGGCATGATTGCTCCACCAGGATATCCGTAAATTATTTTTACATCTTCTTCAATTAAACACCTAACAATTGCTTCACTACCAAAAATTCTTTCAGTAACTTTTTTTGCAATTTGGTTGTTTTTTATGGTCTGTGTTTCCATATTTTCAATTAGATTATTGCGGTTAAAAAATAGATTTTAGACGATTCTCTTTTGCGCTCAATTTTATTTTTATTTAAAGAATAGTAAAAGAATTAAATTATAGCTTTCTTCTATGCTCTATCAACTTGTTTCTTATTACAAATCCGTAACACATCCTTTAGATGCTGATGCTACTGTTTTTGCATATTTATACAAAATTCCTTTTGTATGTTTCAGTGCTGGGGCAACCCATTGTGCTTTTCTTACTGCAATTTCTTCATCTGAAAGTAACACATTAATTGAATTGTCTTCTGCACTAATTCTAATTTTATCTCCTGTTTTTAGAATTCCAATTACGCCTCCAGATTGTGCTTCTGGTGTAATATGACCCACTACAAAACCATGGGTTCCTCCAGAAAAACGTCCATCCGTAATTAATGCTACTGATTTTCCTAAACCTGCACCCATAATTAAAGAAGTTGGTTTTAACATTTCTGGCATTCCTGGTCCTCCTTTTGGTCCCACATATCGTATGACGACAACATCTCCTCTTTCTACTTCTCCGTTTGAAATTCCTGAATTTGCAGCTTGTTCTCCATCATATACGACCGCTTTTCCTTCAAAAAGTAGTCCTTCATTTCCAGAAATTTTTGCAACAGCTCCTTCTGTAGCTAGGTTTCCGTATATTATTTGAATATTTCCTGATGATTTTAAAGCTTTGTCTTTTGGATAAATTACATCTTGCTCATCAAATTCCATTGGGGCAACACTTGCTAAATTTTCTGCTAATGTTTTCCCGGTGACTGTCATACAATCTCCATGTAAATACCCATTGTCTAATAAATATTTCATGATTGCAGGTGTTCCTCCAACGCCATGAACATCTTCCATTAAGTATTTTCCTGAGGGTTTTAAATCTGCAATTAGTGGCGTTCGATCACTTACTTTTTGAAAATCTTCTAAAGTAAATTCAATGTCTGCAGCATGCGCTATTGCTAAAAAGTGTAGTACTGCATTTGTAGAACCTCCCAATGCATTTACTATGGCAATTGCATTTTCTAAAGACTTTTTAGAAATAATATCTAACGGTTTTAAATCTAATTCTAATAAGTTTTTTATTGCCAAAGCAGTTCGTTCTGCTTCCGATAATTTATTCGGATTTTCTGCTGGGATTGAAGAGTTATAAGGCAATGCAAAACCCATACATTCTATAGCAGAAGCCATTGTGTTTGCGGTATACATTCCTCCACAAGCTCCTGCTCCTGGAATGGCTCTTTTTATAATTTCTCTATATTCTGCTTCTTCTATTTCTCCTGCCATTTTCTGACCCAAAGCTTCAAAAGCAGAAACAATATTTAATTTTCTTCCTTTATAATTTCCTGATGCAATGGTTCCTCCATACATCATTATTGATGGACGATTTAAACGCAACATTGCAATCACAGCTCCTGGCATGTTTTTGTCACAACCAACCACAGAAACGAGCGCATCATAACTTTGCGCATTCATCACTGTTTCTATTGAATCTGCAATAATATCTCTTGACGCTAAGGAATAATTCATACCCGAAGTTCCCATAGAAATTCCGTCTGAAACTCCAATTGTATTGAATCCTAGACCGACTAAACCTGCAATTTTACTTTCAACTTTAACCTCTGCTGCTAAATTGTTTAAATGCATATTACATGGATTCCCATCATAACCAGTACTTGCGATACCAACTTGCGCTTTTTGCATGTCTTCATCGTTTAAACCTACTGCATACAACATTGCTTGGGATGCTGGCTGGGATTCATCTTGTGTTAATCTTCTGCTGTGTTTATTTAATTCCATTTACTAATTTCTTCAATTCGTTGTCTAAATTACTATGTTTTTCTATTTTCTTTACATAAAACTAAATCATATTCTTTAAATTCAGGTGTCAAAAAAATACACTAAATAACTGTATTTCAGTTATTTAATACTTTTTTATTATGACACTCAATGCTTGAAATAATTTCATAAAAAAACCCTCTTTTTTTATGAAGGTTAAATTTGAAATTAATTGAACGCAAATTTAAATAATCGTACTTTGTCCCATATGAATATTTGTAAAGTTTAAATTACTATCTTCTTGGTTTGCAATATAGTCTGCAATAAAATCACCTACTTTAGCTGTAGAGGCTGCATACTGGTTTTTACCTTTTAGGTCTTGCGTTGTAATTCCTAATTCTAAGGATTTTTCAACGGCTCTTTGAATTGCATCTGCTTCATCATGCAACCCTAAGTATTCCAATAGCATAGCTGCTGATAAAATAGATGCCAAAGGATTGACAATATCCTTCCCTTTTGCTTTAGGAAAAGAACCATGAATTGGCTCAAACAATGCATTTTTTTCACCAATTGAACTTGAAGCAAGAATTCCTATAGATCCTCCGATTACACAGGCTACATCTGAAATAATATCACCAAAAAGATTTTCAGATAAAATAACGTCAAACTGTTTTGGGTGTAAAACAATTTGCATTGCTGCATTGTCTACCAGCATAAAATCTAAGGCAACATCTTTATATTTTTTTCCAATTTTGGCAACGGTTTTTCTCCACAAACGAGAAGTTTCTAAAACATTCGCTTTATCAACCAACGTTACTTTTTTATTTCTTTCCTGTGCTGCTTTAAAAGCTAAATGTGTTACTCTGGAAATTTCTTCAACTGTATAAGAACAAACATCAAAAGCAGATTTTTTATCTTTACTTACTTCTTTATCTCCAAAATAAATTCCTGCACTTAATTCTCTATAAATAGCGATATCTATTTCAGCAATAATTTCTTTTTTGAGAGGAGCGTTTTTTATTAATTTAGGATAGGTTTTTATTGGGGTAATATTACAGAATAATTCCAACTCATTTCTTAAACGTAAAAGCCCTTGTTCTGGTCTTATTTTTAAGCTTGGATCATTGTCATATTTTATTTCTCCAATTGCTCCAAATAAAATTGCATCCGCATTTTTACATATTTCAATAGTTTCTGCTGGCAAAGGATCACCAGTTTTTTCAATTGCACAAGCGCCCAATTGAGTTTCTTTGTATAAAAAAACATGTCCATATGTCTCAGCAACAGCATCTAACGCTTTTTTTGCTTGCGTAGTTACTTCTGGCCCAATACCATCTCCAGGAATTACTGCGATTGAATATTTCATGCTCTTTGTCTAATTGCTATGTTCTTTTCTTATCGAAAGTAGTTATTTTTTTATTCATTTAGATCAAAACTTAGTCAAAAATCTAAAGAAAAATCCTTTTCGTTTTTTTTAAATTATTGCTATTCTTGAGATGTTACTCACTTTTTTCATAATCGCGTGTATGCCCTCATCTTTTACTTCTTTTTGTTTATCTGCTAAAACTAGGAAAGCATCATAGGCAAGGTCCAATTGCACTTTCGTTAATTCATAACCAATCTTTTTGGCTCTATACGCTAAAGCAGCTCGACCGCTTCTTGCTGTTAATACAATAGCACTTTCTGTAACCCCAACATCTTCAGGGTCCATAATTTCGTAAGTTTCTCTGTTTTTTATAACGCCATCTTGATGAATTCCAGAACTATGTGCAAATGCATTTGCACCAACAATTGCCTTGTTTGGTTGTACAGGCATTCCCATGCTTTCACGAACCATAATACTTGTGTCATACAATAATTTTGTATTGACACTTGTTTCCAGATTCAAATAGGGATGCTGCTTTAACACCATTACAACTTCTTCTAAGGCAGTATTACCCGCTCTTTCTCCGATTCCATTAATGGTACATTCTATTTGACGCGCCCCATTGATGACCCCCGCAATAGAATTTGCAGTAGCGAGTCCTAGGTCATTATGACAATGACAAGAAAGAATTACAGTATCGATTCCTTTGACGTTTTCACGTAAGTATTTTATTTTCGCTCCATACTCTTCTGGCAAACAATATCCAGTTGTATCAGGGATATTTAAAACCGTTGCCCCCGCTTTAATGACAGCTTCACAAACTCTTGCCAAATAGGCGTTGTCAGTTCTACCAGCATCTTCTGCATAAAACTCTACATCCTCTACAAAAGATTTTGCATAAGAAACCGCCTTAACAGCGCGTTCTATTACTTTTTCTCTTGTAGAATTGAATTTAAATTGAATATGAGAATCACTAGTTCCGATACCTGTGTGGATTCTTGGAATTTTAGCATATTTAAGAGCTTCTGCAGCAACTTTAATATCGTTTTCTACAGCTCTTGTTAAACCACACACTGTAGCGTTTTTTACAATTTTTGAAATCTCTGTAACCGAAATAAAGTCTCCGGGACTAGAAACAGGAAAACCTGCTTCAATAATGTTAACACCTAACAAATCTAACCTTTCAGCAATGACTAACTTTTGCTTTGTATCTAGCTTACAGCCTGGAACTTGCTCTCCATCTCTAAGGGTTGTATCGAAAATTTGTACTTGGTTGTCTTGCATAATTTTTGTAAAGATTGTCTTTATTATAAATCAAATATATATCTTGCCTTCCTAATTCAGTTATAAACATCTAAATATTCACGATTTCTAAAGCAAATTACAAACCTGTAAAAGGTTGTTTAACAGTACGTTATGAATAAAAGTGTTACATCAGTCAATCATCAAAATGATGCTCTTTTTGTTTTAATTAAATCCTTAACTAAATCAGAAAAGAGACAATTTAATTTATATGTAGGTCGATTAGGTGGAAATATCGATGCTAAATTTTTCTCTTTGTTTAAATTTTTAGAAAAACTAAAAATTTATGATGAGAAGGTGATTATTGGTAGTGGAATTGTTTCCAAACAACAGCTTTCTAATTTAAAAGCACATTTGTACAAACAAATTTTAATTAGCTTACGTTTGAATCCTGCACATAAAAATATACGAATTCAAATTAGAGAACAATTAGATTTTGCTACGGTTTTATATCAAAAGGGATTATACAAACAAAGTTTAAAATTATTAGAAAAAGCAAAAAATATGGCTTTGGATAATGAGGAAAAAAACATAGCTTATGAAATTGTAGAACTCGAAAAGGTAATTGAAACACAATATATTACAAGAAGTTTAAGTAACAGGGCAAACCAACTTTCCATTCAAGCAAAGGAGCTCAGTCAACAAAATGTAATTGCCAGTAAACTGTCTAATTTATCGCTTCAATTGTATAGTCATTTAATACAAAATGGGTATGTAAAAAATATAGAAGAACTTCAATTTGTTGATTCCTATTTTAATGATAGAATGCCAAAATATGAATATCAAGAATTAGGTTTTAGGGAAAAATTATGGTTGTTTAAAGCACATCTTTGGCATAGTTTTTTAATACAAGATTTTTTGTTAAGCTATAAATATGCCCGTAAATGTGTCGATTTATTTGATAGTTCTAAGTTGATCAACTTACACCCTGTTTTCTATTTAAAATCTAAAAACTATTTATTGGAAGCCTCTTTTTTAGTAAAAAAAGCAGCTACTTTTAAAAAAGAATTGACCTTTTTTGAAGCGGAAATAGATCAGAAAGAGATACCTATGAATACCAATACAGAATTATTAATATTCTTGTATCTGTATTCAAACAAATTACACCTTCACTTTTTAGAGGGCTCTTTTGAAAAAGGGGAATATTTAGTCGATGTGATTAATAATAAAATTGAAAAATACAAAAACAGACTCGACAATCACTATGTGGTATTATTGTATTACAAGATTGCTTGTTTGTATTTTGGAATGGGTAAAAACAAGTTATGTATTGCTTATTTACAAAAAATAATTCGCTCCAAAAACATCAGTGCAGCAGAAGATTTACAATGTTTTGCACGTATTTTAAATTTAATTGCGCATTATGAATGTGGTTTAGATTACGACTTAGAAAGACAGTTTGTGGATACCTACAAATTTCTGTTGAAAATGGAAAATTTACAAGAAGTTCAGAAAGTTTTTCTAGCTTCCATTAGAGATTTGAGTGATGTTTTTCCGCATGAAATTAAGAATGAATTTAAAAAAATTCATACGAAATTGAAAAAATTTGAAAATCATCCGTATGAAAAAAGAGCCTTCTTGTATTTAGATATCTTATCATGGTTAGAAAGTAAAATCCAAAACAAACCGATTGCTTTGATTATTAAAGAAAAAACAAATCAATTCGGTAAATAATTATCCTTTTTTATTTACTTAAACTATTAATATCGCATTAATCAAATTAAAAAAAAAAAATCCACATTAATTAAGCACAAATTAAATATTAATAATACTTTTGTTCCGTGAGTATTTCAAAACTAAACATAAAAACCTCTAAAACTATTTCTATAGTTGGTATTTCTATGGGGAATATTACGCGTACTTCTATAACCATTACCCTTTAGGGGTTCCGCTATATTCATATCATCCAAGGTTATCTATTGTTTCGAATAAAGACGAAATAAACACACTAAAAATTAAATTACACAAACTATTCATTAAAAATGAAAGTACTAAAATTTGGCGGTTCATCTGTCGCAAGTTCGGTAAAGATAAAGAAAGTCCTAGCAATTGTTGAGGCAGCATCTAAAAACGAGAAAATTGTAGTGGTTGTTTCTGCTTTTGGAAAAACTACAGACAAGCTTTTAGCTACCGCAAATGAAGCTTTAATAGATATCAATGCAGCAAAAGAGACTTTAAAAGTAATTAAAGAAACTCATTTTGAGGTAATTGAAAACTTGATTCCTAAAAACAACACCACGGTTTCTAAAGAAGTTACTTCTTTATTTGATCGCTTATTGTCTATTTATGAAGGGGTCTTTTTATTACAAGAATTGTCTGATAAAACCCTCGCTAAAATTTCTAGTTTTGGAGAAAGACTCTCTTCTTACATCATTGCAAATGCTGCAAAAGAATTGTTTGATGCAACTCATAAAGAAAGTAGCACGTTAATTGCTACCAATAATGAATATTTGAATGCACAAGTAAACTTTAAAATCACAAATAATAACATTACTTCTTTTTTTGAGCAAAACAAACACCAAGTTACCGTTTTAGGAGGTTTTATTTCTTCGAATATTGATGGAGAAACTACAACATTGGGGAGAGGTGGTTCCGATTTCTCTGCTTCCATTTATGCGGCGGCATTAGATGCTGATGAATTACAAATTTGGACAGACGTTAGCGGAATGTTTACGGCAAATCCTAGCGTTGTAAAACAAGCATCTCCTATTTCAGAGATTTCTTATGAAGAAGCTATGGAATTGTCTCATTTTGGTGCAAAAGTTTTGTATCCACCGACCATTCAACCTTCTTTAAGAAAAGAGATTCCTATCAGGATAAAAAACACTTTTGACCCAGAAAGTGCGGGAACATTAATTTGTAACCATCCTAAAAATAGCAATGAAGTGAAAGGGATTTCACACATAGAGGACATTAGCTTAATTACTTTAGAAGGCGGAGGAATGATTGGTATTCCTGGTTTTTCTAAACGCTTGTTTGAAATACTATCTCAACAAAAAATTAATATTGTTTTTATTACCCAAGCTTCCTCTGAACATTCAATTTGTGTTGGTGTTTATGAAAATGACGCGGCAAAAGCAAAAGAACTTCTAGACGAAACGTTTAACATCGAAATAGAAAAGAAAAAAATAAAACCAATTATTGCGGAAAATAATTTGGCAATTATTGCCGTTGTTGGCGAAAGCATGAAGAACTACCAAGGTTTAAGTGGACAAATGTTTAGTGCCCTAGGAAGAAATAATGTCAATGTTAGAGCAATTGCACAAGGCTCTTCAGAAAAAAACATTTCGGCGGTAATCAATAAAAAAGACGCAAAAAAGGCGTTAAACATTTTACACGAACAATTTTTTGAAGAAAGAACAAAACAACTAAACTTATTCGTGACAGGTGTTGGTAACGTTGGAGAACGCTTTTTAGCGCAATTGCATCAGCAAAAGAAATTCTTAAAAGAAAACTTGAAATTAAATATTCGAGTTATTGGAATTGCTAATTCTAGAAAAATGTTTTTTGATAATAACGGCATTAACCTGGAGCACTGGAAGGAAGCCTTAGAAAATGGAACACCAACCACTTTGGAACGCTTTCATGAAAAAGTAAAAGAAGCAAATCATAGAAACAGTGTTTTTATAGACAATACTGCAAATCAGCAAGTCTCTGAAGTATATGGAAAGTATTTACGGGAGAGTATTTCTGTGGTAACTTGTAACAAAATTGCGTGTGCTTCAAGCTTTGACAATTACAAAACCTTAAAACAAGTTTCAAGAAAATACAATGCCTCATTCTTATTCGAAACCAATGTTGGTGCAGGTTTACCAATTATTGACACCCTTAAAAATTTAATCAATTCTGGAGATCGAGTTCATAAAATTCAAGCAGTATTGTCTGGAAGCTTGAACTTTGTTTTTAACAATTTTGATAAAAACGCAACATTTCATGATGTGGTTGCCGCTGCTCAAAAAGAAGGATATACAGAACCCGATCCAAAAATTGATTTAAGTGGCGTTGATGTGGCTAGAAAAATTTTAATTTTAGCCAGAGAAAGTGGTCATCAACTAGAATTATCAGACATTGCAAACAATGCTTTTTTACCTGAAAATAGTTTAAATACAACCAACAATGAAGACTTTTACGCTTCATTAACAAAGAACGAAGGGCATTTTCAAAACATTTTTAAGGAGGCAAATGACAAAGAATGCCGTTTAAAATATGTGGCAGAATTTGTTGACGGAAAAGCGAACGTTGGTTTACAACACATTGCTTCCGATCATCCTTTTTATAATTTAGAAGGAAGTGATAATATTGTGTTATTCTTTACGGATAGATATCCTGAAAACCCTTTAATTATAAAAGGAGCTGGAGCTGGAGCAGATGTTACTGCTTCTGGTATTTTTGCCGATGTAATTCGAATTGCGAATAAATAGTTATTCGTTTTTACTTGTGGTTTTATGGTTCTGATCTGGACTAAAAACCAACAACTAAAAGCCAAAGACTAAAAATCAAAAAAATGGAATATATTAAAATTTTTGCGCCAGCAACTGTTGCCAATGTTTCTTGCGGATTCGATTCTTTAGGGCTTGCAGTTGATGCTGTTGGAGATGAAATGACATTTACAAAAACAGTTGAAAAAGGAGTTAAAATCACCAATATTACGGGAGCAGATTTAACTTATAATGTTGATGAGAACGTAGCAAGTGCGGTAGTTCAAAAAATATTGAAGGAAGCAAACGCAGATTTTGGAATAGCCTTAACAATTCATAAAGGATACGCTCCTGGAAGTGGATTGGGAAGTTCTGCTGCAAGTGCCGCAGGAGCTGCTTTTGGTACCAATCAACTTTTAGGAAATATTTATTCCGAACTAGCACTTACAAAATTTGCCATGTTTGGGGAAGAAGTTGCGTGTGGAACCCCAATTGCAGATAATGTTTCCGCAGCAATTTATGGGGGCTTTGTATTGGTAAGAAGTTACCATCCTTTAGAGATTGTAAAATTACCCGTTCCAAGTGAACTAAGAATTGTGGCGATTCACCCACAAATAGCGATAAAAACAAAAGACGCTCGAGCCGTTTTACCGGAAGAAATTGCCTTAAAAGACGCCGTTACACAATGGGCAAATGTTGGGGGTTTAATTAGCGGTTTGTATACCGACGATTACAATTTAATTAGCAATTCTTTAGTAGATATTATAGTTGAACCTGCTCGTAAAGGTTTAATTCCGTTTTTTGATGACGTGAAAAACAGTGCGAAAAAAGCAGGCGCTTTGGGTGCAGGAATTAGTGGTTCTGGACCTACAATATTTGCGCTTTGTAAAGGTGATACAATTGCTAAAAATGTTTATAAAAGTATTCAAGAAAGTTATAAAAAAACCGGAATTGATTTTGAAATGTTTATTTCAAAAGTAAATCAAGAAGGCATAAAAATATTAAAATAGTTGTTGCTTTTTGGTTAATTGTTGCTGGGTTACTCCGCTACTAAAAACCAAAAACTATTAACCAAAACCATAATAATGAACTATTACAGTTTACACCATAAATCACCAAAAACAAGTTTTAAAAACGCCGTTGTTCAAGGATTGGCAAAAGACAGGGGAATTTATTTTCCTGACAATATTACCCAACTCTCTAAAGACTTTATTGAAAATATTTCTGACTATACAAATCATGAAATTGCCTATGAAGTAATCAAACAATTTGTAGGTAACGAAATTCCTACAGAAAAATTAAAAGAGATTATTGCAGCTACTGTTTCTTTTGATTTTCCTTTGGTAAAAGTAGATGATAATATTGCTTCTTTGGAATTATTTCATGGACCAACAATGGCTTTTAAAGATGTTGGTGCAAAATTTATGGCACAATGTTTAGAATATTTTAACCAAGGAAATACGGAAGATATTACGGTTTTAGTTGCCACATCTGGAGACACGGGAGGTGCTGTTGCAAATGGTTTTTTAGGTGCTAAGGGAGTAAATGTTGTTATTTTATATCCCTCAGGAAAAGTAAGTGATATTCAAGAAAAACAACTAACAACTTTAGGCCAGAATATTACAGCTTTAGAAGTAGATGGTGTTTTTGATGATTGTCAAGAAATGGTGAAAACTGCTTTTTTGGATCAAGAAATCACTAAAAAACTAACCTCAGCAAATTCTATAAACGTTGCGCGTTGGTTGCCACAAATGTTCTATTTTTTCTTTGCCTATAAAGAATTACACAAACAACATAAAGCGTTGACTTTCTCTGTTCCTAGTGGAAATTTTGGAAATATTTGTGCCGGAGTTATGGCACAAAAACTAGGCTTGCCTATTAAACATTTTATTGCTTCTACAAATATAAATGATACGGTTCCTAATTATTTAGTGAATGGAATTTACACTCCAAAACCATCAAAAACAACGATTTCTAATGCGATGGACGTTGGGAATCCAAGTAACTTTATCAGAATACAAGAATTGTTTAACAACGATTTAGAAACTTTGAAAAGCGCTTTTTCTTCTTATAGTTTTTCAGATGAAGAAACACGTAAAACGATGAAAAAAATCTACACTAATTCTGGTTATGTTGCCGATCCGCATGGGGCTGTTGGGTATTTGGGATTAAAAAAACACGGACTAAAAGAAACCGAGTTTGGTGTTTTTCTTGAAACGGCTCATCCGGTAAAATTTTTAGATGTTGTGGAAGCTACTTTGCCTGTAAAAGTTGAAATTCCTGCACAAATTCAGAAAGTCATCAACAATAAAAAAGTGGCGATTCAAGCAGCAAATTACGAAGACTTGAAAGCATTCTTAATGAAGTAGGCAGTAAAAATAAATTGTCTTAATTTATTTATTGAAGGAGGGTGATTAGACAAAACGACACCTGTAAAAAAATAAAACCCTCAAAATCGAATGATTATGAGGGTTTTTTGTTGGCCTACAAGGACTCGAACCTTGAATGTCGGTACCAAAAACCGGTGTGTTACCAATTACACCATAGGCCAATGCTTTTTATGCGGGTGCAAATTTAACCGAAAGTTTTAAATCCACAAACATTTTTTGATAATTTTTAACCTTAACAAACATTTGTGATTAATTTGTCGTTTATAAAAGCAAATCTCAACTAATTTTATTCATATTTATTAGTAAATTAGCCATACATAAGGAAACAACTATGACATCAGCAAACTTTAAAAAATGGAACATCATCCTAGGATGGGCTACATTTGCCATTGCTTTAACAACCTATTCTTTAACCATAGAACCCACAGTGAGTGCTTGGGATTGTGGAGAATATATTTCCACCTCTGTTAAATTAGAGATTGGGCATCCTCCAGGAGCGCCTTTGTTTCAAATGTTGGGTGCTTTTTTTGCAATGTTTACCTCTAGCGTTGATCAAATTGCTAAAATGGTCAACTTTATGTCGGCTTTAGCAAGTGCATTTACCATTTTATTTATGTTTTGGACCATTACTAATTTGGCCAAAAAACTCGCCTTAAAAAGCGGTGAAATTTCTGAAGGAAAATACATTGCAATTTTAGGAAGTAGTATTGTAGGGGCTCTCTCTTACACCTTTTCTGATAGTTTTTGGTTTAGCGCTGTGGAAGGAGAAGTATATGCAATGTCCTCATTTTTAATGGCGTTGTTATTTTGGCTTGGGTTAAAATGGGAAAGTGAAATACAGACTCCTAGAGGAAATAAATGGTTGATTTTAATCAGTTTTGTGGTCGGTTTATCATTTGGAGTCCATATATTATCCTTATTAGTTATTCCTGCAATTGTACTCTTGTATTTCTTTAAAACCTTTAAAGAAATCAATCTCAAGACAACAGCAATTGCTACTATAATTTCTGTTGTAATTTTAATGTTTGTCTTTAAATTTTTATTTCCTTTTACATTAAAATTCTTTAGTGCCTCAGAATTATTTTTTATCAATTCTATAGGAATGCCTTATAATTCTGGAAGTATTATTGCTGCACTTATCTTGGTCGCTTTATTTTACTTCGGACTAAATTTTACGCTCAAAAAGAATAATGTAAACGCAAACACTTTAATTCTCTCTGTATTATTTATCATGATTGGTTTTTCATCTTGGATGATGTTGCCAATTAGAGCCAATGCCAACACCACAATTAATGAAAACGATCCTTCAAGTGCACGTGAATTATTAGCCTACTATGAACGTGAACAATATGGAGATGCCAATGTTTTCTATGATACATATTATTCTAATTCTTTTGAAAGAGAACAAGACGCTAGCAACCCTTATAAGGATGATAAGCCAAAGTATGAGAAAAGGAATGGCAAGTATGAAATTGTAAATAACTACAAAAACGTCATGCCAAATTGGTCTGACAAACACAAAGGGTTTATACCAAGGATGGTAAATCCTGCTTCCGAAAAAATGTATAAATCAATTGCTGGAATTCCCCAAAAAAGCAAACGAAGACCTACCTTTTCAGAAAACATACGCTTCATGATGAGTTATCAATTTGGCTATATGTATGGGCGTTATTTTATGTGGAATTTTGTTGGAAGACAAAATGATGTTCAAGGACGTTTGGATCTTTTTAATGGGAATTGGATTAGTGGAATTCCTTTTGTGGATGAAGTAAGATTGGGATCTCAAAAATATCTTCCAGCGCAAGTATCAGAAAATAAAGGAAGAAATAAATACTACTTTTTACCCTTAATTATAGGAATTATTGGTTTGCTATTTCAAATAAAATGGGACAAAGAAAACTTCTTTACACTATTTATATTTTTTGCTTTTACAGGCTTTGCCATCATCTTTTATACAAATCCAAAACCTTTTGAACCCAGAGAACGTGATTACGCAATTGTAGGAAGTTTTTACATTTTTGCCATTTGGATTGGCTTTGGAGTACTTGCATTGTATGAATATTTGAAGAGTTTTGCCAATAAAAAAACCGTAGCATTTGCTGTTTCTATCGTCTCACTTTTAGCAGTACCTACTCTGATGGCCTCGCAAAACTGGGATGATCATGATCGATCCAACAGGTACACAACCCATTTAAATGCGCAAGCTTATTTAGAAAGTTGTGATAAAAATGCCATCATGTTTACCATTGGCGATAATGATACCTTTCCGCTCTGGTACATGCAAGAAGTTGAAGAAATTAGAACCGATATTAAGTTGGTAAACACCTCCCTTTTCGCAACCGACTGGTACATCGATCAAATGAAACGCGCCACGTATGAGGCGCCTCCTATTCCGTCGCAATTAAAACACGATCAATACAAATACGGTACGCTAGATGTTGCTTATTCGATAGACCATCCGCGATTTAAAGATTCTGTAATGACTATTAAAAACTTAATGCGTTGGATTGCTTCGGAAAGTGATGCTACCTATATCGAAACAGAAAATAATATAAAAGAAAAGTTTTATCCAACCAATAAAATTCGAATTCCAGTAAACAAACAAAAGGTATTAGAAAACGGAATTGTAGCACTCAAAGATGCCGACAAAATTGTTCCTTATATTGATATCGAAATTGACGATAGGGCCTTATTTAAAAATAGAATTTTAATGTTAGATCTTCTTGCCAATAATAATTGGGAAAGACCTATATATTTTACTGGTGGTGCAAATGCGGATGAAGAATATATTTGGTTAAAGGACTATTTACAGTTAGATGGTTTGGCCTATAAATTAGTACCTATTAAGACAACAATTGGTAAAAAGAGTTTGTTTGATATGGGAAGAATTGATCCCGAAAAAATGTATGCTAATATTCAGAAATGGAATTGGAGAAACATCAATGATGGTGAAATTTATCTGGACGAACAAACGAAAAGAAATTCAATTTCTATGCGTAATGCTTTGTTGCGGTTGTCTGAAGCTTTTGCTAAAAAAGGAGATACTGCAAAAGCTTTAGAAGTTTTAGATTTGTCTTTGGAAAAGATGTCAATTAAAGACTTTGACCACTACAGTTTGTCTTTAGGGTACCCAGAAGCATATTACCGTTTAAAAGACACCCAAAAAGCAAGAAAAACTTCTAGAACACTTATCAATTTATTTAAAGAAAAATTACTTTGGCTAAGCACCTTTTCTAAAAATGACACTGAACTTGTTTTTGATGATATCGATACGAACTTATACATGTACCGAAATATTATCAGTCAAGCTGAAAAAGGAGACGTTGATAAAGAATATTTAGAGAGTTTAGAAGAGGAATTTATTGGCATTATAAAGTTGTTTGATTATCTTATTCCAGAAGAAGATTAGGTTTTAATCAAAACCTAATTTTTAAAAAATGCCACTTGTTGTCATGAGAATTTTCTCAAAATATACGGGGTGTTTTTTAAGGCGATATAAAAATTGGTACGAAGCTAAATGTATTGTTGCAGCAAATCAATCAAGGTGTCAGCATCTTTAAATCCTGTTTGGCGCCATTTCATTTCGCCATCTTTATAAATCATAAAAGTAGGATTTCCTTTTACACGTAAAGCAACTGCTAACATTTCATTCTTTTTTATATCTATCTTGATTACTTTGGCACTTTCTCCCAAAGCAGCTGCAACATCTCTTAAGATATCTATGTTGTTTTCAGTAGCATTCCAATCGGAATAAAAATTGATTAGAAGAGGTCTTTGTACATTAATTAAGTCACCAAATTTTGCCATAGTATAAAGTTTATGGGGGAAAACTGTGAAAAAAATGTTATTGATTCATTAACAAATATAAATAAAAGTATTTTAAACAAGTTGATTATGAGGTTTTTTCAATTCAATCACTGTTATTTCTGGCCAAATCCCTACACGACCAGGAAATGCATGATACCCAAAACCACGATTCACGTTTATAAACCTTCCAAATTCTTCATACAATCCTGCCCATTGTTTGTAAACATATTTTGAAGGACTCCACTTCAACCAACCAGGGATTTCTATTCCCATTTGCAATCCATGAGTATGCCCACTCAATGTTAAATGATAATTGAAATCGGCTGTTTTTACTTTGTATTCCCAATGACTTGGATCATGGGTCATTAAAATTTTAAAATCTTCTTTTTGAATGTTTGCCGAAGCTTTTTCTAAATCTCCAGCCTGATTGAATCCTTTTCCCCAATTTTCGACACCTAAAAGGGCTATTTTTTGTCCGTCTTTTTCTAAATATCTGTGCTCATCTAACAGTAAATCGAAACCTATTTTTTTATGAATTTCTTTTACTGCTTGAAAATTATCCTTTTTATCTTGCGGATTTTTCCAATCCATATAATCTCCATAATCATGATTTCCAAGAATTGAAAATTTCCCTTCTTTGGCCTTTAAATGAGAAAACATTTCAATCCAATCGTCCATTTCGTTGGCTTTATTATTTACTATATCACCTGTGAAAACAAGGAGATCCGATTTTTGTTCGTTGATTAAATCGACTCCATATTGTATTTTCTCTTTGTTGGTAAAACTTCCCGAATGAATGTCAGAAATTTGCGTAATTGTATACCCATCAAAAGCGTCTGGCAAATCTTTAAAACTTAACTGATATTTTAAAACTTTATAATTGTATTTTCCTTGAATAATCCCATAAATAAAAGCAGCAAAAGGGATGGTTGCCAACCCTAATGCAATTTGAGAAATAAATTTTCTTCTTCCGACCAATGATTTTCTTTCTCCGTTTGAAATAGCAGTGATTAATTTTAAAATCCATCGGTACACATCTTCACCAAAAAGGAGCATTATAACGATTAATTTAGGAATAGAAATGGTGAGCAACAAACCCATTGCCATTTGAAATTGAGGCGTTTGTCCATCACTTCTAGAATAGGTAAATACGGTAATAAAAAAATTAAGATACACTGCAATGCTTAGAAATAAAAAGGAAAAACGCACCATTTTACTTTTTGAAACTGTTTTAAATGCTTGAAATGTATATAATTCTACAAGCACAATTATACATGCTAAAATAAGTAATGGAAAAACCCAACGTGGCATAATGAAATTTTAAAATGTTTACAAAGATAGTTTTTTTAAATATCGATTGAATTTTATTAGGATGTTAAAGTTTTGTACCTTTCTCAAATCTCTAAAAAGAGTGTTTTTAGAGGGTAAAGTTATCCTTATTTCAAACGAATAAATAGATAAAATGTTAGATAAAAAAAGTCTTTTTTTAGTGGATGCTTATGCATTAATTTTTCGTGGATATTACGCTTTTATAAAAAACCCAAGAATCAACTCTAAGGGGTTAGACACCTCTGCAATTATGGGTTTTATGAACTCATTATTGGATGTCATAAAACGGGAAAGACCTGATCATTTAGCCGTGTGTTTTGACAAAGGCGGAAGTGTTGATAGAGTAGAAATGTTTGAAGCTTACAAAGCCAACAGAGATGCTACTCCAGAAGCGATTAAATTGGCAGTACCCTACATTCAAGAGATTTTGAAAGCCATGCACATCCCTATTATGGTAAAAACTGGTTTTGAGGCTGATGATGTTATTGGCACACTAGCAAAACAGGCAGAAAAAGAAGGCTACAAAACTTTTATGGTTACCCCTGACAAAGATTTTGCTCAGTTAGTTTCCGAAAATATTTTTATGTACAAACCCCGTTTTGGAGGGGGTTATGATATTTGGGGAATCCCAGAAGTCCAAGAAAAATTTGGTGTAAAAGACCCAATACAAGTCATTGATTTTCTGGGGATGATGGGCGATTCTGCAGATAATATTCCAGGGCTACCTGGTGTTGGAGAAAAAACTGCAAAAAAATTCCTAGCCACTTACGGTTCAATGGAAAACTTATTGGCCAATACGCATGAGCTAAAAGGGAAAATGAAAGAGAAAATTGAAGGAGCAAAAGAATTAGGTCTGCTTTCTAAGCAGCTAGCAACAATCATGTTGGACGTTCCGGTCATTTTTAATGCAGGTGATTTTACCTTAGACCAACCAGATATTGAAAAGGTAACCACCATTTTTAATGATCTAGAATTTCGAAATTTATTGACCAATTTCTTACGAACTTTTACTGATGAAAATGCAGCGAAAACAAATGCAGCAACTAATACTTCTCAAGAAAAATCAACTGGAAGTCCAAAAAAAGTAGCTGCAATACCTGAAGGACAATTTGATTTGTTTGCTGCTCCAGGAGCAGGGAGTATTTCTGAAGAAGCAACCGCTTCGGGATTTAAAAACATTAAAAATACCCGCCATTTTTATCAACACATAGACACGCCTTTATCAAGAAAATTATTCTTACAAAAGTTACTGCAACAAACGGCGGTTTGTTTTGATACTGAAACGACTGGTTTAAAAGCATTGGAAGTCGCATTGATTGGTATTTCTTTTTCATATGAAGTTGGGAAAGGATATTATGTTTCCTTCCCAGAAGACCAGGAAGAAACGAAGGCCATTTTAGAAGAATTTAGACCCTTTTTTGAAAGTGAAATTGAAAAAATAGGTCATAATTTGAAGTACGACATCAAGGTTTTATCAAACTATAATATGCCTGTAAAAGGAAACTTATTTGACACCATGATTGCGCATTATTTAATTAATGCAGATATGCGTCATGGTATGGATATTTTGGCAGAAACGTATTTGAATTATCAACCAGTTGCTATTACTGAGTTACTTGGTAAGAAAGGGAAAAATCAGCTTTCTATGCGAGCTGTTCCCATTGCAGATCAAACAGCATATGCTGTAGAAGATGCAGATATTACGTTTCAATTAAAAGAACATTTTACCAAAGAATTAGAAAGCGGAAATGTTACCCGTCTTTTTAAGGATATAGAAACTCCCTTGGTCGCTGTTTTAACCGCCATGGAAATTGAAGGGATTAATGTAAATACCGATTTTTTGAACAAATTGTCTGTTGCGTTAACGGATGATATCAGCCGATTAGAAAAAAGTATTTACGAACAAGCAGGAGAAGAATTTAATATTGCTTCCCCAAAACAACTGGGCATCGTGTTGTTTGAAAAAATGGCATTGGTTAAAAAACCGAAAAAGACAAAAACGGGACAATATGCCACTGGAGAAGATATCTTATCTTACCTATCAAAAGAACATAAAATCATTCAAGATATTCAAGAATATCGTCAGTACAAAAAATTACTCAGCACCTATGTAGACGCCCTACCAAATGAAGTAAATCCAAAAACAGGAAGAATTCATACCCAATATATGCAAGCGGTTGCGGCAACAGGAAGACTGAGCTCTAACAACCCTAATTTACAGAACATTCCAATCCGAACTGCCAGAGGACGAGAGGTTCGAAAAGCATTTGTTCCAAGGGATAAAAATCATGTTTTATTGGCGGCAGATTATAGCCAAATAGAATTGCGAATTATTGCGGCTTTGAGCGAAGAAGAAACAATGATGAATGCATTTAAGAACGGGGAAGACATTCATGCTTCTACGGCTTCAAGGGTGTTTAATGTTCCTTTAGAAGAAGTAACTCGGGAGCAAAGAAGTAATGCAAAAACGGTCAATTTCGGAATTATTTATGGTGTTTCTGCTTTTGGATTGAGCAATCAAACTGATTTGAGCAGAAGTGATGCCAAAGAATTGATCGATACCTATTATGAAACCTATCCAAAGTTAAAAGCATACATGTCTGCGCAAGTAGATTTTGCAAGAGAACATGGATATGTAGAAACGATTTTAAACAGGCGTCGTTATTTAAAAGATATCAATTCTAGAAATGCAATGGTAAGAAACGGTGCCGAAAGGAATGCCGTAAATGCGCCCATTCAAGGTTCTGCAGCAGATATTATAAAGATCGCAATGATTCATATTCACAACCGTTTTAAGAAAGAAGGTTTCAAATCGAAAATGCTATTGCAAGTGCATGATGAATTGGTTTTTGATATCCATAAGAACGAATTAGAAACCATCAAACCCATCATAAAATACGAAATGGAAAATGCTTTTAAAATGTGTGTTCCATTGGATGTAGAAATAGGAATTGGAGAGAATTGGTTGGAAGCACATTAAACGAAACCAAAAAAAAATCTCGCTTACCTCTCTAGAGTTTTTTGATATTGAAGTTAAAAGAGAAGAAGTTTATTGAAAATGGTTTAAAAACAAGCAACCATTTCAATTAGCTTGGTTGCAAATCTTAGGAAACGTTTCTTTTTCTGACGATCAATATTTCATCATCTGAAAAAGACATCCAACCAAAATCATAGACCCAAAAAAGGGTTTTATTTTTGCTATTCACATGCCAATGAGTATTGTATTTAAAATTAAATTTCTTTTTTTCTAAGCGTATTCGGGGTACTTTTTTCTGCAACAGGTTTTTTCCTAAGACTTCTAATAATATGGATCGATTTCTGTGCAAAATGATATCAATCTCTTTGACAGCAATGGCAGTTACTTTTCGTAAATTAACGTGGTAATAATTTTTACAACGCTGGGAACAAAATTTCTTATCGCTACGTCCTTTTACTTGTTTATTGCAAATTTTACATTTCATATACTCTACAAATGTAGGTTTTTATTATCTTTTGGTCTTATTCGTTTTTAACGGTTAATAAATGACTATTATTATAGTATCGTTTTCTGCTATCCATTTTCTGCTATTTTTGAATCATTAATTAGAATGCTATGAACACGATTCCAATTATTTATCAACCTTTAAAGAATGCGAAACGCATAAAGATTTTCATTCCCTATGAATTAAAGGAACTCCGCTACGTTTTTAAGAAAGTGAACACTACTTATTGGGCATCCCAATCAAAAATTATGGTCTATTTTGTATACGCAAGAGAATCTTGCATTATTAAAAAAACTATTTGGAAAAAACGAATTTCCAGAAATTTTCGAAAAAGGAGGTTTTGATGTAATTATTGGGAATCCACCATATGTTTTCACAAGAGGAAATGAGCATTTTCAAAATTTTAATGAATACATATGGACAAAGTATAAACATAATCACGGAAAAGTTAATTTGTATAGTGTGTTTATGGAGCTATCTACTGATAAGCTTTTAAAAGCTAATGGGCTTCTTGGATTCATTACACCTGAAACATTCATTAGAACTAGTACTTATGGCGAAATAAGAAAGTATCTCATAAATGAATTAATGATTCAAAGTATTAGCGTTTATGGTATTGGTGTTTTTGATAATGTAACAGCAGAAACTATAACGTTAATAGTTCGTAACAGTTACGATTTAAAAAATACGGTAGATTTCTTTAAACATCAAAGCATTCAAATTTTTGAAAAATATTCAGAAAATCAAGATGATTTTAACGAAACACCTGAAAATAGATTTCTTTATGGAAGTTCAAGTTTAGATAGAAGTATATTCAAGAAAATGAAAAAAAACAATCCTCTTTTAGGGGATTTTATTGACGTTAGAAATGGTATTGCTACAAAATCAGGTAAAAATAATTATATAGCTAACCAGAAATTAACAGATAAATATAAGAAATTACTTGAAGCACCTGACTTATATAGATATGGTTTTATTTGGCCAAATGCGTACATAAATTATGATAAAGAAGTACTGCATCGACCAAGAAAAGAAGAAACATTTCTTTCAGATAAAATATTGATTCAAAGAGTATCATCACGTTTAATTTGTTCATTTGATGACGATAAATTTTATACTTTCAATTCAGTAAATAATCTAGTTCTTAAAGAAGATAATTACAATTTGAAATTCTTGTTAGGTGTTCTTAATTCCAGACTAATTGACCATTTTTATAGAAGAAATTACTCTCTTGATGCTAGTTACACAATTACTGTAACTAAAACGAATCTTGATTCTATTCCAATTCCAAAATGGAAAAATTCTGACATTCAAAAAAAGGTAATTTCTAACGTTGATTTTATCGTTGAAGAAAACAGAAATATAGTAACAAGAAGTTTGTCTTTTCAAAAACTACTTAAAAACAAATATTCTATTGAAAAGCTTTCAAGAAAAGTTCAAAATTGGTATGCATATGACTTTGGGATATTTTTAAAAGAATTAAAGAAATATAAAATCATTTTAAGTTTAAAAGAAGAAGATGAATGGATGGAATATTTTAATAATGAGAAAGAAAAAATACAAAATATTAATATCGAAATTGAGAAACTAGACAATGAAATTGACCAAATGGTTTATGAGTTGTATGGATTGACAGATGACGAGATTAAAATAGTTGAAGAAGCCACAGCATAAGCCATACACATTTGCAATTCGCTTCAGCCACTGCACAAGCCAAAAATTGCAAAAGAGTATGTCTTGCCAACGCTCACATTTGAACTAAATAAGAAACATCGGAAAACCAAGCAGAACGTGAAGCACTACTTACAACAACGTGTATAAAACATAGCTATTATAGGCTTTCCGAGAGGTTTTGCATATTTACAAAGTACGCCAAATTTTTTATTTGGTTATATTTATAAAAGAAAATTAAACATAAAAATAAAAAATTCGGCTCGTGCTAAATCCGAAAAGTTAGTGTTTATTTATACGCTACGTTTCATACACGAACACGTTGGCATTCATAGCCCTCTCGAATTCTGAAAATGAAACAATTTCATATAAAAAACAAGAGTGATTATTTAAAAATATTAAAAAAGTTTATAATAGTCATTTTAATAATGTCTTTGCCATTAATTATTCCTTTTTCTTGCCAATGGTTATGTGGATTATTTGGAAAATCCATTCATGAAGGAAATAGTGCTATTTTTCTTTGTTTTGGTTTTCATTAATTACACTTCCCGGTCTTTTCTGTTTTTTTGAGTATAACCGCTTAGAGATGATAAAATATCGTTATTTTCTATCCAATTAGGTGTTTAAATTTTTATTTCAAAAGTATCCTTATCCTCTAAAAATCCTAATTTTTTTCGAATGCTATTTTGATCAGTTTTTATCAACGTTCCTCTTATAATACCAATTTCATACTTTTTTAGATTAGAAGTTTCTTTACCAAAAAAATCTACAATCAAAGAATTTCCTGAATATTCATAATTGTTTGCATCTTTTCCTGTTCTATTTACACCAATTACATAGCTCATGTTTTCTATTGCACGTGCTTTTAAAAGAGTATCCCAAGCATTAATTCTGGTTACTGGCCAATTTGCTATATAAATTAAAAGATCATAATTATGTGTGTTTCTTGCCCAAACAGGAAAACGCAAATCGTAACAAATTAATGGACAAATTTTCCATCCTTTATAGTTTATTACTAGGCTTTCTTTCCCTGAAGTATAGATTTTATCTTCACCAGCTAAGGTAAAAGAATGTCTTTTATTATAGGTTTCTATTCTCCCTGAAGGATGAACAAAAATCAACCGATTGTAGTATTTTTTATTTTCTTCAATCACCAAACTTCCACAAATAGCCAAGCTGTTTTCTTTCGCCATTTTTTGCATCCAAGAAACAGTTTTTCCATTCATTTTTTCAGCAATTTTTTCAGCATTCATGCTAAAACCAGTTGTAAATAGTTCAGGTAAAACAACCAGATCACTGTTTTTAGATAAAATTTTTATTTCTTCTTCAAAAAAAGTAAGGTTTTCAGTGGGATATTCCCAAGCCAAATCAGCTTGTATGCCTACTATGTTTAATTCATTTTTCATATAAAAAATAATTTAATTATTAAAGAGTTATAAAAGTAAGTTTTTGTAATTTAGAAATTCAAATTGATTTTAAAAAAAAATTAATGCAATCTTTCATATCTGAGACTTTAGACACTATTTTAAAGACCACAAAATCTTTTGAAGATGTTGTGTTTGTACTTCCATCACAAAGAGCAAAAGTGTTTGTAAAACAAACTTTTAAAGACAAGATTAGGGTGGGTTTTTTATCTGAAATTTTAAGCATTGAGCAATTTGTGAATCAAATTTCGGGAATAGAAAAAGCAGATAATGTTCAGTTGTTATTTCACTTTTACACCATTTATAAAAATTTAGAGAAAGACTATGTTTCTTTTGATGTATTTGCTTCTTGGGCATTCACTGTTATTCAAGATTTTAATGAAATAGATCAACATTTGATTGATGCCAAAGATATTTTTATCTATTTAAGAGATATTCAACGCTTAAAAAAATGGTCTGTAAAAGGCGAGTTTAAAGAAACAGAATTAATGAAAGACCATTACTCTTTTCTTGAAAAGTTAACTACTTTTTACACTACTTTTTATAATTTTTTAAAAGAAAAAAACATCGGATACCAAGGTTTAATTTACAGAGAATCTTGTCAAAAAATCGATATTTTTTTACAACAAAATTCACATAAAAAATTCTTTTTTATTGGTTTCAATGCTTTGAATAAAGCGGAAGAATATCTGTTTAAAAAAATATTAGAAACAGGAAATTCAGAAATTTATTGGGACATTGATACCGTGTTTTTAAACTCAAACCATCAAGCAGGAAAATTTATTAGAAAATACAAATCGGAATGGAAATATTACGATAAAAACGATATAAAAATCGTCGGAAATACATTTTCTACACCAAAAAAAATTGAAGTAATTGGAGCTTCTAAAAACACGACTCAACTAAAATATGCAGGAGAAATTTTAGAAAAAATTACAGATTTCACAAATACCGCATTGGTTTTAGCAGATGAAACGTTGTTGCCTATAACACTGAACTCTTTGCCAAAAAACATTGACGCAATTAATATTACAATGGGATATCCTTTAAAAGATCTACCTACAACCAACTTGCTGTTTTCTATTTTTCAACTGTTTATTTCTCAAGAAAAATTACAAAAAGTAGTTGAAAAAGAATTTTATTTTAAAGATGTAATTCGGTTTTTTAAGCAGCAATCTATCTATAAATTCCTTCCTGAAATAGATGCTTTTTCAGATGAAATTGCAAAACAGAATCAAACTTTTATCAATCAAAATCACCTCCTTAAATTATTACAAAACACCTCTCTAGAGCTTAAGGAAATATTGAGTGCTATTTTTAAAGGTTACGATTCTATTACTTCGTTTATTGATAGAATTTTAAATTTAATAGATTTTTTAAAAGAAGATGTAAACGATTTAGAAAAAGAATATTTATTTCGTTTTTACACCAGATTTACACAACTAAAAACTTTACAGAAAGAATATAAATACTTTACAGATTTAAAAACATTATCACTTTTTTTTAGGCAATTAATAGCTTCAGAAAGTTTGTCTTTTCAGGGAGAACCTTTAAAAGGTTTACAGTTAATGGGCATGCTTGAAACCCGTGCTTTAGATTTTGAAAACATTATTTTAATTGCTACAAACGAGGGTGTTTTGCCCGCAACTAGTCAACAAAATTCTTTCATTCCTTTCGATGTTAAGATCGAGTTTGGATTACCATCCTACAGAGAAAAAGATGCCATTTTTTCTTATCATTTTTTTAGATTATTACAAAGAGCAAAAAACGTCTTTATCATTTACAATACAGAACATGACGTTTTTGGAAGTGGCGAAAAAAGCAGGTTTGTTACCCAATTAGAAATGATGAGAACCGATGTTGTTCAGAAGATTGTTGCTCCAAAAGTACTGACTCCAAAAGTAAAATTGAAAGAAGTAGCAAAGAATGAATCCGTTATCGAGCGGCTCAAAGAATTGGCAAAAAAAGGAATCTCACCGTCAGCTTTAACAAATTATTTATACAATCCAATTTCGTTTTACAAGCAAAAAATACTCAGATTAAAAGAATTTGAAGATGTAGAAGAAACAGTTGCATATAATACTTTAGGCACTGTTGTTCACGAAACTTTAGATGAACTATATACCCCCTATGTGGGGCAATTTTTATTGGAGGATGCGGTTGATTCGATGCAAAAAAAATCCAAAGAACTCGTTGAAAAATATTTTAAAAATGAATTTAAAAACGGCGATATCTCTACGGGCAGAAACCGTTTAATTTTTGAAGTTGCCAATAGATTTGTCAATAACTTTTTAGCACAAGAAAAAGAATTATTAAAAGATAAAAAAAATCAATTAAAAATTATTGCAACAGAAGAAAATATTGCAACAGAAATAACGATTGAAGGAATTGATTTTCCAATTAAAATTCATGGACAAGTAGATCGCGTAGATGAACTAAACGGCGTTTTACGAATTATAGATTACAAAACAGGAATGGTAAGTGGTTCAGATTTGCGCGTTCTAGAATTTGAAAAATTAAGAGAAAAAGAACAGTACAAAGCAATCCAGGTATTGTTATATGCATATCTATATACAAAAAGCAAAAAGTATGACTTTAGTCAACCTTTAGCCGCTGGAATTTATTCTTTCAAAAATCTAAATAACGGTTTTTTAGCGATTGATTTTTCTTCAAATTATAGAAAACCCGCAGTAGAAATTACTGAAGAAAAACTAGATGAATTCATCAACGAAATTAAAAATTACATTAAAGAAATTTACACCCTTGAGGTCGATTTTAAAGAGCCTGCAGATTTAAAGTATTAACAGCAATCTAATATATCATTATTGTTTCTAAATGTACTCGATACGATTCCTCCCAAAATCAGAAGCATTCGGACTGACAATACGCTTTGCCAGTATAGATAAACATACTGTCACTTCGAGTGAAATTTTTTTTTCAAAAATTTTGTATCGAGAAGTTTTTGAGGATATTATAATTTAACTTATTTGAAACGAGTTCTCGATATGATCCCCCAAAATCGGAAGCATTCGAACTGACAACAGGCTATACCAGCATTGATAAACATACTGTCACTTCGTTTGTATAACTACTATTTTCCCCTTAATATTAATAAAGGAATAGAGGTGTAAAATTCTTGTTTTAGTACCGTATTCTTTTCCCATAATTTCTTAAAAAAACCACGTTTACGCCTAAAGACACACAACATACTTGGATTGTGAGATTTAAAATGTTCTAACACACCTTGAAAAGTTGTGGCATTTTCAGTAGTAGTAAAACTAGTTTGTAACTCGGAAAGATCTTTGTCTAAAACTAAATCTTTATCAGAATAATCGGCAGTTTTTACTAACAAAGAGTTTACTTCTGGCTTTAAATTTTTAACAATAAATTTTAAAGGATTTAACGCTGTTTCACTTTGTACAATACCAGATTTAAATGCCAATAAAATAGAATTTATCGGTTTGTAAACATAGTTTTCTGGGACAGTTAAAACTGGTAAATTGGAGTTTTTAACTAAATTTCCTGCGGTACTTCCTAAAAAAAGTTCTTCTTTCATTGAGTTGCTTTTAGCACCTACAATGATTAAATCGATACCAATTTCAGCGTCAATTGCTGCAACACTTTCAAGAACACTTCCTTTTGATGAAATTAGTTTTACAGCAACATTTTTTCGATCTACAGCGTTTACCATTCTTCGCAAATATAAATTGGTTTCACGCTCAATAATTGCAGTCATATTGGCCATAATTCCAGCTTTAGAAATTGCTTTATAAGCTCTAAAAACTAAAATATTTGCATTTATTTCTGCAGCAAAATCAATGGCGTATTGCAAAGTAATTTGAGCACTTTCGGTAGATCCAATAGGTACTAGGATATGTCTCATTTTTAATGAATTTTATACGGCAAAGTTACATATTTTTTTGGGTTTACCTTTAGGGTAAGGCTTTTCGTTTCAAGTCCTAGTTCGTTCCTCACTGTGGGCTTTTCACTTCAACCCTTAACGCAAATATAGTTACCTTTACAAATATAAGAAATGAATACAAATATCAGTTTTCAAAAGATTAATAAATTAGCAATTCCTGCTTTAATTGCCGGGATTGCAGAACCTTTACTATCTATTACAGACACTGCAATTATTGGTCATATTAGTGAAAATGCAACCGAAAACTTAGCAGCAGTTGGTATTGTTGGTGCTTTTATTTCGATGTTGATTTGGGTTTTTGGACAAATCAGAAGTGCGATCTCTTCTATTATTTCTCAATATGTAGGAGCCAATAAACTGGAGCAATTGCAAACGTTGCCTTGGCAAGCAATCGCAATTATAATTTTAGGAAGTCTATTCATTTTAGCAATTTCTTATCCGTTTGCAAAACAAATCTTTCAATTTTATAATGCATCAGGTCAAGTATTAGCCTACTGCATTAGTTATTTTAAAATAAGAATTTTTGGATTCCCTTTTTCACTTTTTGTGTTTGCAGTTTTTGGTATTTTTAGGGGTTTGCAAAATACCTATTACCCAATGATCATTGCTATTATTGGTGCCTTATTAAACATCGTTTTAGATCTTATTCTTGTCTACGGAATAGAGGGGTATATTCCTGCAATGAACATAAAAGGAGCTGCATACGCAAGTGTTATTGCTCAAATTATAATGGCAATTATAGCTCTTTTTTTGTTGCTCAAAAAAACAACTATTTCCCTAAAAATAGGCAGGGTATTACATAAAGAAGTCCCTCGTTTATTGGGTATGATTGGAAACCTTTTTGTTAGAACGATTGCTTTAAATACTGCCCTCTATTTTGCAACTTCATACGCGACGGGTTATGGGAAAGAATACATTGCTGCCTATACAATTGGTATTAATATTTGGCTTTTAGGCGCCTTTATGATTGATGGCTACTCCAGTGCTGGAAACATTTTGTCTGGTAAATTTTTGGGAGCAAAAGACTATAAATCTCTGGTAGCACTGAGCCGTAAACTTTTTAAATATGGACTTGTAATAGGAACAATCATAAGCGTATTGGGTTTTATTTTTTATAATTTCATAGGGCAGATATTTACAAAAGATCTGGCTGTTTTAGAACAGTTTCAAAGTGTTTTTTGGATTATTTTGCTTTCTCAACCCATAAGTGCAATTACCTTTATTTTTGATGGAATGTTTAAAGGAATGGGAGAAATGAAATATCTAAGAAACCTTTTAATACTCTCAACAGGATTGGTTTTTATACCAACACTGCTGCTCTGTGATTATTACAATTTAAAACTAACTGCCATTTGGTTTGCTTTTACATTATGGATTATTGCAAGGGGCTTGCCTTTGGTTCTTAAATTTAGAAGTACTTTTTTACCACTTATAAAGCAGCATTAATTGCTATAAAGAAAGTTGACCTACTATTTTCACCGCCTCAACAGCTTCTTTTACATCATGAACACGTAAAATACTTGCTCCATTTAATAAGGCAATGGTGTTGGCTGAAGTGGTTGCATTCAATGCTTCTTGCGCAGAAATATCTAGTGTTTTATACAGCATTGATTTTCTTGAAATCCCAGCCAAAATAGGTGCTTTTAAACTTTTAAAAAGCGCTAAGTTTTTCAAAATATCAAAATTATGAGTGTTTGTTTTTCCAAAGCCAAAGCCAACATCAATAATAATATCATTTAATTTTAGTTGATGAAGTTGGTTTATCTGTGCTGCAAAAAAGGAAATAATCTCTTTGGTTATATTTTCATAAATAGGATTTTTTTGCATGGTTTGAGGAGTACCTAACATGTGCATTAAGACATAGGGAACTTGCAAGTTCGCAACTGTTGAAAACATTTGAGCATCCATTTTTCCACCAGAAATATCGTTTATAATTGCAGCTCCAGCATTGATGGTTTCTTGCGCTACTTTACTTCTAAAAGTATCTACAGAAATTATAATTTCAGGAAATTCTTTTAATAATAAATTAATTACAGGGAGTATTCTTTGTAGTTCTTCATCTTCAGAAATGTGTTTTGCGCCAGGTCGAGAAGAATAGGCGCCAATATCAATAAAAGTACCACCATCAGCAAGCATTTTTTCAACCTGGTGTAGGATGTCAGCTTCGTTTTTATACTTTCCCCCGTCAAAAAAAGAATCTGGAGTAATATTTAAAACGCCCATCACTTTTGGTGCTGTCAAATCGATTAAAGTTCCCTTACAATTTATGGTCATTTTATAGTCTCATTTTATGTATTACAAGCAAAATCTTTGGTGCTTAGTAATTCTTTGTTTCATTCCCTTTTTTTAGAACTTACAATCAATAATAATTCGATTGATTATTGCTTGTTCATAATTTATTTGTCCTTTTATATCGTTTATAAATGCGTTGATAAATTCTTGGTAAAAATAAATGAAAAGCATTGAAGATTTACTACATTTGGAAAAATACTTTTTCACAAAAATGCAAAACACCTTAAAACAATACGACACTGTAATAAACGAATGTAGAAGTTTATTTATTAAGAAAATGTCTGACTACGGCTCTGCGTGGCGTATTTTACGTTTGCCATCGTTAACAGATCAGCTTTTCATTAAGTCACAAAGAATTCGTCAATTACAGGAAAATGAGGTTCAGAAAGTTGATGAAGGAGAAAAATCTGAGTTCATTGGAATTGTTAATTATGCTATTATGGCATTAATTCAGATTGAAAACGGCGTTGTTGAAAATCCTGATTTAAGCTCAGCAGAAGCAATCATTTTATATGATAAGCATAGTGAAATTACCAAAGAATTGATGCTAAATAAAAATCATGATTATGGTGAAGCTTGGAGAGAAATGCGTGTTTCTAGTTTAACCGATTTGATTTTACAAAAATTATTACGTGTAAAACAAATTGAAGACAACAAAGGGAAAACGATTGTTTCAGAAGGAATAGACGCAAATTATCAAGACATGATTAATTATGCGGTTTTTGCAATGATTCACTTGGAGGGTTCGTAAAGTTCTGAAGCTGCAATGCTAGTAAACTGGTAGCGTTACAAATTATTTGTCATTGGGATAAGTTTTTTAATTTTAAGTTCAAATAAATAGAGTGATATCATATGAAAATACTTGTACAACTTTCAAGAATACTTGTAGGCGCCTTGTTCATTTTCTCAGGCTTTGTAAAATTAGTAGACCCAATAGGTTCTCAATATAAATTTCAAGAATATTTTTCTGAATCGGTTTTAAATATGGAGTTTTTAATTCCGTATGCTCTGCCCTTTGCCATTGTTTTAATTGTTGCAGAAATCCTATTAGGTGTCATGGTTTTAATTGGCTATAAATCAAAATTCACTGTTTGGAGCTTGTTAATTCTAACCCTCGTTTTTTTATTTTTAACTTGGTATTCTGCCTATTACAATAAAGTATTAGACTGTGGTTGTTTTGGGGATGCCATAAAATTGACTCCTTGGGATACCTTCTATAAAAATGTTATTTTAATAGCGTTTATTTTTATTTTATTTATAAAAGTAAAATTAATAAAACCTATTTTTAAAGGGAAAATTCCAAAAGTAATTACCTTTTTATCATTGGCAGTATTCTTATATATTATACAACATGTTTTAACTCATTTACCTTTAATAGATTTTAGAGCTTATGCTATCGGTAAAAATATTCCAGAAGGAATGGTTTTTCCAATAGACGGAAGCACCCCTCCTGTGCACGATTTTATGCTAGAAGATGCACAAGCAGATTTAGCGCCCCAATTATTGAAAAATGAAAAAGTACTCCTTATTATTATTTATAATTTAGATAAGGCAGCTTCAGAAGGATTTCCAAAAATTAAAGAAATTACAACAAAAGCAATTAAAAAAGGATATATTGTCTATGGAGTTTCTGCTTCTTTTTCAGATGATTTACTACTTGCAAAAGAGAAATACAATTTACCTTTCGACTTTTTATTCTGTGATGAAACAACCCTAAAAACAATGATTAGAGCTAACCCTGGAGTTATTATTTTAGACAAAGGAACTGTTATTCAAAAGAAAAATTGGATCGATGCAGATGAGTTAGAATTGTAAAAACAATTTAGACTTAGTAGCTATTTTTTACTCCGAAGCTTTGCTACATCCGCAAGAGTGCTTCCTTTTTCATTTTTAAAAAACAAATGTTTTGGACTTCCAATAATTTGAGAAGTGTAAATGCCAGAATGCCCAGAAAACAAATAAGAGGATGCACAAGCTAAGGCAATAAAAACTCCAGATTCTATTCCAAATAATTCAATACCCATAAAGGTACAAGCAATCGGCGTATTGGTTGCTCCAGCAAAAACGGCTACAAAACCCATTCCTGCTAGTAATCCCATAGGCAAAGGGATAAACCAAATTAAAGCATTTCCGAGGGTCGCCCCGATGAAAAATAAAGGAGTGACTTCTCCTCCTTTAAATCCAGCACCTAATGTAAAAGAAGTGAACAATAATTTCAAGAAAAAGTCATAAGAACTCAAATCAATATTGAAGGCATCCACAATTGTTGGTAATCCCAATCCTATATATTTTGTAGTGCCCATCAAATAGACAATTACCGCTAAGACTACCCCACCAATTAAGGGACGAAGCGGCGGGTATAAAATATATTTTTTAAATAAATCTCCCCATAAATGAGTAGATTTTGAAAACAACATACTTACCAGTCCAAATATAATACCTGCTAATAAAGACCATAAAACAGTTGTTGGTGTTATTGCTGTAATCGTAGAAATTGTATAGTGCGTATGATGAGCGATATCGCAAAGATTACAAAAATAGTTTGCAAAAACAGCAGCTAAAAAACTAGGGAGCATCGCATTAAATTTTATTCTTCCTATTACCATAACTTCCAATGCAAAAATAGCACCTGCTAAAGGGGTTCCAAAAATAGATGAAAAACCTGCGCTGATCCCGGCAATTATTATAATTTTTCGATCTAAATCAGAAAGTTTAAATAGTTTAGTGAACTGATCTGCAATGGCACCCCCTATTTGTAAAGCAGTACCTTCTCGTCCCGCAGATCCACCAAATAAATGGGTAAGAATGGTTCCTAAAAAGACCATAGGAGCCATTTTAAAAGGAATAATTTTTTGTGGAGAATGATATTCATCGAGCAATAAATTGTTTCCTTTGACGACATTTTCTCCGTAATAATGATAAGATAAACCAATAACCAGCCCCGCAATGGGCAGTAGTGTAATAACCCATATATTAGTTTCTCTATAATTTGTTGCCCATTCTAAAGTCCATAAAAAAACAGCAGATGCACTCCCTGTAAATGCACCAATGAGTAAACAAATACCAGTCCATTTTAAAAGAAAAAGTAGCGAAAAGCTTTGCTCAAACGAACGAAAGAATTTTTTAATTTTATTCATAATATTTTACACCCACTGAAATAAAAACCTAGAAATGGTATCAATTTACTTTGTAGCGCAAAAATAAACAAATAAAAACTAAGATTTTCTTTCTCATTGAAAATCAATTGTGAGTTAGAAATATCTCTAAGAATACATCGCAATATTTTTATAAATACTTAATTAGAGCGGTTTCAATTTATTACACTAAAATAGTGCTCAGAAACTTTGTTAGATTTCTTTTGAATGTTAACTTTGGCACTTTGAAATGAAACCCAGTTTATAGAATTTAGGAAATGGATATATTGTTAAATGTTGTTGGAAATAAAAAGATTCATGAGAAAATAATCATCTCTGGTTCTAAAAGTGAATCGAACAGGTTGTTAATTCTTCAAAATTTATTTCCAGAAATTACCATCGATAACTTATCCGATTCTGATGATTCTGTGCACATGCAACATGCACTTTCTACAGATAAAGAAACCGTAAATATTGGTCATGCAGGAACTGCAATGCGTTTTTTAACTTCCTATTTTGCTGTAAAAGAAGGCAAAGAAGTTGTTTTAACAGGCTCTGAAAGAATGCAAAACAGGCCCATTGAAATCTTAGTAAATGCATTAAAAGATGTTGGTGCAGTTATTTCTTATGAAGCGAAAGAAGGTTATCCACCAATTAGAATTAAAGGAACTAAAATAATAAAAGGTAAAGTTGAAATTAATGGAAACGTCAGCAGTCAATATATTTCTTCATTGTTATTGATTGCCTCAAAACTAGCAGACGGTTTAGAAATTAAATTGATAGGAAAAATCACTTCGGTTCCTTATATTAAGATGACTTTGAGTTTGTTGAATCAACTAGGAATAGAAACTAGTTTTGAAGGAAATTCTATTCAAGTTACTCCTAAAAAGTCAATCACGAAACAAACGGTAGTTGTTGAATCTGATTGGTCTTCTGCGAGTTATTTTTATTCAATTATTGCTTCTTCAGATATCGGGTCTGAAATTGAATTATCTGCGTACAAAAAAGAAAGTTTACAAGGAGATTCTTGTTTGGCAGAAATTTACCAACATTTTGGAGTAACAACTATTTTCGGTGATAATTTTATCACCTTAAGAAAAGAGCGTGTAGCTAAAAAAGAAACGTTAGAAATTGATTTAAAAAACGCACCTGATATTGCGCAGACAATTGCTGTAACTTGTTTTTCAGAAAATATTGCCTGTAAATTAGTGGGGCTTCATACCCTAAAAATTAAAGAAACAGACAGGCTGGAAGCACTCAAAGAAGAATTGACAAATTTAGGCGCTAATATTTCTGTGACAGATAGGAGTTTACATTTAGAAATATCTTCAAAAATAAATTCAAATGTTGCTATAAAAACATACAAAGACCATAGGATGGCAATGGCTTTTGCGCCTTTGGCATTGAAAGTTCCCATTAAAATTTTAGAGGCAGAAGTGGTGACAAAATCGTATCAAAAATTTTGGGACGACATGCAACAAATTGGCATTAAAATAGAGAAACTGTAAATAAACAGTCAAACACTTGACAACGCCTATTGTGATATCGTATATTTGCCGCTTTATACACAAATATATATGAAATTATCGCATTTTGAATTTGAATTACCTGAAGAGTTATTAGTTCAATACCCCGAAGAGCATAGAGACGAATCTCGTTTAATGGTTTTGAACAGAAAAGAAGGAACCATAGAACATAAGGTTTTTAAAGACGTCATAAATTATTTCGATGAAGGGGATGTTATGATGTTAAATAATACCAAAGTTTTTCCAGCAAGAATGTTTGGTAACAAAGAAAAAACAGGTGCTAGAATAGAAGTTTTCTTACTAAGAGAATTAAATGCTGAAAATAGACTATGGGATGTTTTAGTAGATCCAGCTAGAAAAATCAGAATAGGTAATAAATTATTTTTTGGTGAAGATGATAGCCTTGTCGCTGAGGTGATCGATAATACAACTTCTAGAGGAAGAACTTTACGTTTCTTATTTGAAGGTTCTTATGAAGAGTTTAGAGCAAAATTATTACAATTAGGTCAAACCCCATTACCCAAAGCGATTGGTCGAGAGGTAGAAGCTTTAGATGATGAACGATACCAAACTATTTTTGCAAAACATGAAGGAGCTGTAGCAGCACCTAGTGCTGGTTTACACTTTTCTAAACATTTAATTAAGCGTCTAGAAATTAAAGGAGTTGAGTTTGCAGAAACGACATTACATGTTGGTTTAGGTACATTTAGCCCAGTAGAGGTTGAAGACTTATCAAAGCATAAAATGGATTCTGAGCAAATTATTATTTCAGATGCAACTGCTGCTAGAATTAACATCGCAAAAAAAGAGAAAAGAAGAGTTTGTGCTGTTGGTACAACGGTAATGAGAACAATAGAATCTTCAGTTTCATCTAAAGGTGAATTGAATGGTTTTACAGGTTGGACAAATAAATTTATTTTTCCTCCGCATGATTTTAGTATTGCAACTGCAATGATTACCAACTTTCATACACCTAAATCTACCTTATTAATGCAAGCAGCAGCCTTTGGAGGTTATGATTTTGTAATGGAAGCATACAAAGTAGCAATAAAAGAAAAATATAGGTTTTCTACGTATGGAGATGCTATGTTAATTATATAATTTTTAATTGATAGATTGAAATATTAAACCATTTACGAATTGGAATATTAAAAGATTAAATGAAACTGGTTCTTAACTTTAAGTGCCAGTTTTTTTGTGAATTATTTTTCACTAAGTTTCTTTTTAATCTTTCAGTTTTTAATCTCTAATAATTTTCTATTTTGGATAAAAAGAAAGACATAAGAGCCTTAACTAAAGAACAATTACGTGATTTTTTTGTAGAAAATGGCGATAAATCTTTTAGAGGAAATCAAGTATATGAGTGGCTTTGGAGTAAGTCTTTGCATACTTTTGAAGCGATGACAAACATTTCTAAAGAAACCAGAGAAATGTTAGAAGCAAACTTTGTAATCAATCACATTAAAGTAGATTCCATGCAAAAAAGTAAGGATGGAACTATAAAAAATGGAATTAAATTACACGATGGTTTTGTGGTTGAATCTGTTTTGATACCCACAGAAAAAAGAACGACAGCCTGTGTTTCTAGTCAAGTTGGTTGTAGTTTAGATTGTTTATTCTGTGCAACGTCACGTTTAAAAAGAATGCGTAATTTAAATCCTGATGAAATTTACGATCAAGTTGTTGTGATAGACAAACAAAGTAGATTGTATCATCAAAAAAAATTGACAAACATCGTTTTTATGGGGATGGGAGAACCCTTAATGAACTATAAAAACGTGATGAAATCTATAGAAATGATTACATCTCCAGAGGGTTTAGGCATGTCTTCAAAAAGAATTACCGTCTCTACTTCTGGCGTGCCTAAAATGATAAAAATGATGGCAGATGAAGAAGTGAAGTTCAATTTAGCTGTTTCTTTACACTCTGCTATAGATGAAGTTAGGACTTCTATAATGCCATTCAATACAACGTTTCCCTTAAAAGATTTACGTGAATCTTTGGAGTATTGGTACGAAAAAACCCAACGAGAAATTACGTACGAATATATTGTTTGGAAAGGAATTAACGACCAAAAAGAAGACATAAAAGCCTTAGTTAATTTTTGTAAAGCGGTGCCTTGTAAAGTAAATTTAATAGAATATAACCCTATTGATGACGGCGAGTTTCAGCAAGCAAGTTCGGCAGCAATCAATAATTATATTTCTAACTTAGAGATGCATGACATTACTGTAAACGTAAGAAGAAGTAGAGGTAAAGATATTGATGCTGCTTGTGGGCAATTGGCAAATAAAGCTTAAAAAAAACTCAAATTTCACTGATTTTCAACTTCTTTTAAATCAATGACTTCTTATTTATATTTAGTATTTTTGTAGTACATGAATCCAGTAGAACAAATTAAACTTCCCATTTTAACTGAGATGGAACTCTTTGAAGAAAAATTCAAAGATTCTATGTTGTCTAAAGTTCCACTGTTAAACAGAATTACATATTATATAGTGCGTAGGAAAGGAAAACAAATGCGACCAATGTTTGTTTTTTTAGTCGCAAAGATGGTTTCTAATGGTGGTTTTGATGAGCGAACATACAGAGGCGCTTCTGTTGTTGAGTTAATTCATACAGCAACTTTAGTCCATGATGATGTTGTCGACGAAAGCAACAGGCGTAGAGGTTTTTTCTCTGTAAATGCACTGTGGAAAAACAAAATTGCTATTTTAGTGGGTGATTTTTTATTATCTAAAGGACTCTTATTGTCTATTGACAATAATGACTTTGATTTGTTAAAATTAATCTCCATAGCCGTTCGTGAAATGAGTGAAGGCGAATTGTTGCAAATAGAAAAAGCCAGAAAATTAGATATTACAGAGGCTGTTTATTTTGATATTATTAGGAAAAAAACCGCAACATTAATTGCTGCTTGCTGTGGTATTGGAGCTGCTTCTGTTGGAGCAAACCAAGATTGTATTCGGAAAATGAGAAAATTTGGAGAATATATTGGTGTTGCCTTTCAAATTAAAGACGATTTATTTGATTACTCCGATGAAAAAATAGGAAAACCAACGGGTATCGATATTAAAGAACAAAAAATGACGTTGCCTTTAATTCATACTTTAAATATATGTACTAAAAAAGAGAAATCTTGGTTGATTAATTCTATAAAAAAACACAACAAAGACAAAAAACGTGTAAAAGAAGTCATTGCTTTTGTAAAAGAAAATGGTGGAATTGAATATACAACGACTAAGATGAATGATTACAAAAACAAGGCTTTGGCAATTCTTAAAGATTTTCCAGCATCTGAATATAAAAGCTCTTTGGTTACAATGATTGATTATGTTGTGGAACGAAAGATTTAGTTTAAAAAGACAATTAAAAAACCAATAATACTTAAACATAAAGGAGAAAATGATTTGCTATCCCATTTTGCAAATAGTGTGGTTTTTATACTTTTAAAAAAAACCACATATTTAAAATCTCCAATTGCTCTCAGTAAAAAAAGACTAGGAATTATCCATAAAAAAAAGTGACTCCATTTTGGTGGTTTGTATTCTATTGCATTCACTTGTAATAAATAAAAACAAGCCAAAGTAATAAGAATTAAACCAACTATTATCGAGTCAAAATTTTTAGGGTTAAAAACCCTATCTCCGTTTTCTTTTATTGGTATTGCCTCTTTAAAACCCCATTTATTACCCATTGCCCAATTTAAGTGTATGAGGCTAAGTAATAAGAATATAATTGAAAGTACTATTTATCGTAGGATAGTAGTCATTTTTATAACTTATTTTATTTTTTAAATCTTTAAAAGTTCATCAACAAAATCTCTAGAATTAGAGAGTCTTGGTATTTTGTTCTGACCTCCCAATTTATTTTTTTTCTTAAGCCATTCGTAGAAAAAACCTTTACGAACACTATGGATTTTAGGAAGCATTAGCGTCATATTTTTATAGCGTTTAGCTTCGTAATCTGAGTTAATCGCTTTTAATGTATTGTCTAAAATTATAGTGAAAAAAGACAAGCTTTCTGGGGCTTCTACAAACTCAATAATCCATTCATGGCCGCCACTTTTTGTGCCGTCCATAAAAATAGGGGCAACCGTATATTCTTTAATGATCGCGTTGGTTTTTTCACAAGCCATTTTCAAGCCTTCTTCCGCATTCTCAATAATTAACTCCTCACCAAAAGCGTTGATAAAATGTTTTGTACGTCCCGTGATTTTAATTCTATAGGGATCTGTCGAAGTAAACTTAATGGTGTCACCAATTAGATAACGCCACAAACCACTATTTGTAGTAATTAGAATCGCATAATTAATTTCTTTTTTTACTTCAGAGAGTGGTATTGTTTTTGAATTTTCACCCTCATATTTATCCATAGGAATGAACTCATAGAAAATTCCATAGTCCAACATCAATAACAACTCTTTTGAGTTATTTCGATCTTGAATTGCAAAAAAACCTTCAGAAGCATTGTAGGTTTCATAGTATTTAAAATTAGTTTTTGGTATAATTTTTTGATACTGTGCTCTGTATGGATTGAAGTTTACACCCCCATGAAAATAGACTTCTAAATTTGGCCAGACTTCTAGAATATTTTCTTTGCCTGTTTTCTCCAAAATACGATTCAATAAGACCAACATCCAACTGGGTACGCCTGCTAAACTTGTAATATTTTCAGTAATGGTTTCATCAATAATAGCATCCATTTTTGTTTCCCAATCGCTCATTAGCGCAACTTCTTGACTTGGGGCGGAGCTAAAATCCGCCCAAAAAGGCATATTTTCTATAATAATGGCAGACAAATCTCCAAAATGAGAGCCATTGTCATGGTACACTTCAGAGCTTCCTCCTAACCGCAAACCTTTACCCGTAAAGAGCTGAGTATCCTTGTTATTATTAATATATAAACACAACATGTCTTTGCCTGCTTTCATGTGACAATACCTTAAAGCTTCCTCAGAAACAGGTATAAATTTACTTTTTGCATTGGTAGTTCCACTAGATTTTGCAAACCATTTTATCTCTGTTGGCCAAAATAAATTTTGTTCCCCATTTCTACAACGTTCTATTAAAGGCTCAAAAGTTTCGTATTCCTGAATAGGAACATTTTCCGAAAATTCCGCATAATTGTTGATAGATGAAAATCTTTTTTTGATACCAAATTCTGTGTTTTTAGCAGTCTTTAAAAGATGCAAAAGCAATTCCTCTTGAACATCTACAGGATATTTTAAAAACAAGGCTATCTGATGCTTTCTTTTTTTTAAAAACCAAGAAATTATAGAATTGATAATTTGAAACGCCATAGAAATTCGTAAGTTTGTTTCATTCGATTTTTACATCGAAAATACTTTTATAAGCCAAGACTAAAAGTAGTAAAATATTTCATATGAACTATCAAGGAGTTTTAAAAAAAATGTTAACTGAAAATGGGAAGGAAATTCAGTATTATTTAGATATGAAAACTGATTTTATAAACATGAATCAGTTATTGAATAAAGAAATAGCAATTAGTTTTATTACCTATGAATGTTTAAATTGTCATCTAGAAAAACAAATTTATCGACAAGGTTTTTGTAAATCTTGTTTTTTTGATACGCCAAATGCTGGCGATTGGATTATGCGTCCTGAATTAAGTAAAGCCCATTTAGGCATAGAAGATAGAGATTTGATTTACGAAAAATCAGTACAATTGAAACCACATATCGTCTATTTGGCAAATTCTAGCAATGTAAAAGTTGGGGTAACAAGAAAGCAGCAAGTGCCAACGCGTTGGATAGATCAAGGAGCGCACGAAGCAATCGAAATTGTAGAAGCTCCTAATCGTTATTTAGCAGGAATTACAGAAGTCGCCTTGAAAGCACATGTTGCGGATAAGACCAATTGGCGCAAAATGTTAAAGAATGATTTTGAAGAGGCAAATTTACAAACATGGAGAGACAAGCTTAAAGAGTTTATTCCTGAGGAAGCAGCAGCATATTTTATTGAAAATAATACGGAAACTAAGATTAACTTTCCCGTAAAAAAATACCCCGAAAAACCAAAAAGTTTGAACTTGATAAAAACACTTAATTATACTGGAACGTTAGTGGGAATAAAAGGGCAGTATTTAATTTTTGAAGACGAAACTGTTTTTAATATAAGATCCAATGAAGGTTTAGTAGTAAAAATTCAGATCTAATGATGAATAGAGTTCTGTATAAATTCGATTTAAAACAAAAAATTATGCCAATAATTAAATCCGTAAAAGGTAAACATCCACAAATACCAGCAGATTGTTATATCGCAGAAAACGCAACTATTGTTGGGGAGGTTTCACTAGGAGAAGAATGTAGTATTTGGTTCAATGCAGTAATTCGTGGCGATGTACATTTTATAAAAATTGGCAATAAAGTTAACATTCAAGATGGTGCTGTCATCCATGCAACCTATTTGAAATCGCCAACAACAATCGGTAATAATGTTTCAATTGGGCACAATGCAATCGTACATGGTTGCACAATTCACGATAATGTTTTAGTAGGTATGGGAGCTATTATTATGGACGATTGTGTGGTTGAATCCAATTCAATTATTGCTGCAGGAGCAGTAGTTACCAAGAACACAAAAATAGCAAGTGGTAGCATTTATGCTGGAGTTCCTGCCAAAAAAGTAAAAGATATTTCCCAAGAATTAATTTCTGGAGAGATCAATAGAATTGCGACCAATTATTTAGAATATTCAAGTTGGTTTAAAGAATAGAAAATCAAGACTGCTTTTTATTTAACAGTAATTTCAATATAGAAATGGTATAAATTATAGTAGGTTATAATGAGAATCTAAAACAAGTTCAGGTAGACAAATATTACGAAGTGACAGTATGATTATTAATATTTGTAAAAGGTGTTGACTAGTTCCAATGATTTCGCTTTTGGGCAGAATCGTATCTATAACTCGTTTAAAATCCAATTTCAATTAAGAAATTGGATTTTAAATTAACGGACAAAAGAAATCAACCGAAACTATTTATTCTCACGAATTTCTTTCTGTTTCTTCATCATTTTCTTTTTTTGATGCCCTTTTTTCTTTTTCATCCCCATTTTCATTCTTCTCTTTTGCATTTTTTCAAACTGCTCATATTGCTTTTTATCTAAGATGTTCTTCATCTTGTTTTTCATCAATATCATACCGTCTAACTGCTTACTTTTCATTGCGTAAATTTCATCAGTAGAAGGTCTCTTTTTAGGTTCTTTGTCTGCTTTTCTTCTCTCTACAGCCATTTTATGCTCAGTCATCTTCGCCATTAAAATTGGTTTGATCTCGTTTTGTTGCTTTTCAGATAAATCCAAAGCCAAGGTCATTTTTTTTACAGCCAAAGTTGTCTGTTGTTCAATCGTTAATTTTGAAGCTCTTTGAGCTTTCTTTTTTTGCCCTTGTGTTGAAAGTGCAAAAGCGAATACAAGTACCAATAGTGTTATTACTTTTTTCATTTTTAATTATTTTTATGATACTTCTATGACAATGAAAAAAAGAAAAGGTTTAAATTTGTTTTTTTACATACACATTTTTAACAAAGTTAATATGAGATTTTTTTTGTGGTTCCTTTTATTGATGCCAATGTTTACCGTTGCTCAAGATAGTATTTCTGTAGACATAAGTAATCCGCATGCGGCCGTTTTTACACATTTATATTTTTTACAAACAGACTCTTATGAACCAAAAAAAGCAGCAAAAACAATTTTAGGACTTTCAGAAGATAAAGCAATTAAAAAAGCCTTTAAAATAAAACAAGTATTAGATGGTAAAGGGTTGTATGTAGATGTTAATAAAATACCCACTGATCCAAACTATAAAGACACTATTGGTTACTCTTCCTATTTTAGATATGTATTATTTCCTCATAGAATGCCTCAAATTTATTTAGAAAAAATTGAAAATAATTGGTATTATTCTTCAGAAACGGTCGCAAAAATAGAGGATTTGTACAAAGAAGTGTATCCTTGGTATGTACAAAAAATACAAAGTTTAATTCCAATTTCTGGACATAAAAAAATATTAGGACTAGAATTATGGCAATTTATAGGTTTTTTAATAATGCTCACTTTGGGGTATTTTATCTTTTTAATTGTAAAAAGAATTGCTTTTTCTCTATTACGAAAGATCCAACATCAAATCACAAAAAACACCAACTTAGAAGTAAATAAAATACTTAAGAAATTAGCACACCCAATCAGTTTGTTAGTAAGCGTCGCATTTGTAAATAAAATTTTTCCCTCCCTACAATTCGGTTTAGATATTAATACCTGGGTACTTTTGTTGTTAAATATTGCCGAAACAATCTTTTGGATTTATGTTTTCTTAAAGTTAGTGCAAGTCGTCATGTTTATCTACGGAGAATTTGCCCAAAAAACCCATGGAAGATTAGATGATCAGTTAGTCCCTATTTTAGATAGTTTTTTTACGGGGTTAGTTATTGTCTTTGGAGTTTTTAAATTGTTGGTTCTTTTTGGAGTAGATGCTACGACCCTATTAGCTGGTGCAACAATTGGAGGTTTAGCAGTCGCTTTAGCTTCCCAAGATACCGTGAAAAATTTGATAGGAACTATTATGATTTTTCTTGACAAACCTTTTCATATCGAGGATTGGATAGAAGCAGGAGAGGTAGTGGGTACCGTAGAAAAAGTTGGTTTTAGATCGACAAGTGTCCGTGCGGCAGATACTTCCGTGTACCAAATACCGAATAGTAAATTGTCTGAAATTGTAATCAATAATAAAGGTTTGCGTTTGTTTAGACGTTATAATACGAATTTAGGTCTTCGCTATGACACACCACCAGAATTGATTGAAGCTTTTGTAAAAGGCGTTCGAGAATTGATAATTGCACATCCAGAAACACGTTCAGATTCTTTTAATGTAGAATTTACAGGTTTTGGAGATTCTGCGTTGTTAATTATGATAAATGTCTATTTTAAAAGTTTGGCTTGGGGTATAGAGCAATCTTCCAAACACAGATTGCACATTGCAATTGTAAAATTAGCCAAAGAACTAGGCGTCGATTTTGCATTTCCATCTACAACAGTTACGATTGAACAATTTCCAGAAAAGAAAGGAATAAGTCTCAAATATGACACTGATAAAGAAAGAACGGATGCTGTTGTTGCAAAGATTGTGAGTGATTTCAATAAGGAAAGCTAATTAGGCGAAGCCTTTTTTAAAAGATATTTCGCTACCTAGGAACTACTTTTTGCTTCTTTAATAATTTCTCTCACTGCAATACCGTATGCTTTAACATTTCCTGCTTTTTTAATTTTTTTATACGTTTTTTGAGGATTTGAAAAACTTTGAGAAAAGTATTCCCAAAAGCCAAGCATTTTCATTTTAATAGGGGTGGGGCCAGAGAGCGCCGCATCATATTCTTGAAAAATAAGATCGTGAAATTCATAGAAGATATCGAACCTATTTTTTGGGTATTCATCTATGTTATTTTTAAGCATACTTGGTAAAAAAGGATCGGCAATTAAACCGCGTCCAATCATCCAATGCTCGATGCTTGGAAAACGTTCTTGTAATTTTTTAAATGCAGCAACAGAGGTAATATCTCCATTATAATAAATTTTGTGTTTACTATTGTCTAAGCATTTCTGAAATGCTTCTAAATTGGTTCCTCCTTTGTACAATTGTTTGCCAATTCTAGCGTGAATTGCAATATTCTTTATAGGGTACTTGTCTAATATTGGTAAAACATCCAATATTTCTTCTGGAGTTTCATAGCCCATTCTCATCTTCATAGAAACAAGAATATCAGATTCATTATGCACTCGATGAAGAATGTTATTTATTTTTTCCGCATCGCAAATCAAGCCAGAACCCATTCCTCGTTTGGTCACCATTGGATATGGACAGCCTAGATTCCAGTTCAACTCCTTATATCCTAATTCTTGTACATATTTTGAGACAAATAAAAACTCATCTGCATCATTGGTAATAATTTGAGGAATCACTTCTAGGGTCGTGTTATTTTCTGGAAGAAGATCTCTTTTATAAGAGTTTTTAATCACCATCTTTCCATTTAACCGAATATATGGCGAATAGAAAGTGTCTATTCCGCCAAAGAAATGATGAAATGCATTTCTAAATTTGAAATCCGTAAAACCCTGTAAAGGGGAAGAAAGCAATGTATAACTCATGAAAAATAACCTTGTGAAAATATAGTTAAATTGGTATAAAACGAGATCTCGATCCGATTCCATTCAAAAGCGAAACCATTGGATCTGACAACGTGAGATGATTGTCAACCTGAACTTGTTTCAGGTTCTCATTATCCTCCAACTTATTAATAAGCTCTTTTGTCATTCCCTTCGTAGAAGTTAATAAAAGCTTCGTTTACAACTCTAAGACCCCCAGGAGTTGGGTAGTTTCCAGTAAAATACCAGTCACCAAGATTTTCTGGACACGCTTTGTGCAAACCTTCTATAGATTGATAGATTACTTCAACCTCAGCATTAATATCGTCTGTTTTTAACATTTCTGCAATTTTTGCAGAAATTTCTTCCGCTGTAAAAGGGTTATAAATTCCTTTAACATAGTTGATAATTTCTGTATCTGTTTTAGATTGCTGGGCTTTACATTTTTCGTAAACCTCTCCTACTATATGATATTGATTGGTGTTTTTCAGCAACGCAATAGTTGCTTTAAACGCAATAAAAGCGTCTATTCTTGCCATGTCAATTCCGTAACAATCTGGGTATCGAATTTGCGGAGCAGAAGAAACCACGACAATTTTTTTTGGACTCAATCGGTCTAAAATTCTAATGATACTTTTCTTTAAAGTAGTTCCTCTTACGATACTATCGTCAATAATAACAAGATTGTCTGTAGGTCTTACAACGCCATAGGTAATGTCATAAACATGCTCTACTAAATCATCTCTACTGCTATCATCTGCAATAAAAGTTCTTAGTTTTGCATCTTTAATTGCAATTTTTTCGAAACGGGGTCTTTCAGAAAGAATTTCGGTAACTTTCTTTGCTGATAAGTTTTTTCCACCTGCTAAAATATGTGCTGTTTTTTGTTCATTTAAAGAATCTTCAGCAGCTTCCGTCATTCCATAAAAAGAGGTTTCTGCAGTATTCGGAATATAAGAAAATACTGTATTAGAAATATCGTTATTGATCGATTTTAAAATTTTTGGAAATACTATTTTACCTAAATTTTTACGTTCTTGATAAATACTTGCATCACTTCCTCTAGAAAAATAAATGCGCTCAAAAGAACAAGATAATTTTTCTTGCGGTTCATTGATTAATTCGATGGATGTTTTCCCGTTTTTCTTTATGATTAAAGCATGTCCACTTTCTAATTCTTTAACGTCTTCAATATTTACATTAAATACGGTTTGAATCACCGGTCTTTCAGAAGCAACCACAACGACTTCGTCATCTTCATAAAAATAAGTAGGTCTAATTCCGTTAGGGTCTCTCAAAACAAAAGCATCTCCATGCCCAACTATACCAGCCATTGCATAACCGCCATCCCAGTTTTTTGAAGACCTTTGAAGTACTTTTTTAATACTTAAGTTTTTTTCTATAAACTGGGAAGCGTCTTTTTTATTAAATCCTTCTTTTTTTGCTTTTTGATATAATTTGCCTACTTCATTCTCTAAAAAGTGACCAATTTTTTCCATCACAGTGACCGTATCAGTAAACTCTTTGGGGTGTTGTCCTAATTCAACCAATTCATTTAACAATTGTTTAGAATTTGTCATGTTAAAATTACCAGCAACGATTAGGTTTTTATGCTTCCAGTTACTTTGACGTAAAAAGGGATGTACACTTTCGATACTGTTTTTACCAAAAGTTCCATAACGAACATGCCCTAAAAACAAGTTTCCGATGTAAGGCATATTTTCTACCTGCCATGCAACATCCTCTTTCTTATCAGGATTTTGCTCTAAAACAGTGTTTAAACGGTCATTAATTTGAGCGAAAACATCCTGTATTGGTTGCGATTTATTAGAGCGAACTCTACTGATATATCGCGTACCTGGCTCAACATTGAACTTTACGCTGGCAAAACCTGCGCCATCTTGTCCACGATTGTGCTGTTTTTCCATTAATAAATACATTTTATTAATTCCGTAAAAAGCAGATCCGTATTTGTCTTTATAAAACTGTAAAGGCTTTTTTAATCGAACAAGTGCAATTCCACATTCATGTTTAATAGCATCACTCATTGGTGTTTGTAGTTTTTTGTTGTTGGTTTGTTTTCATAAAAAATCCGCAGTCAAAACCGCGGATTAAAATTAAGATATTTTTATATCAAATTGTGTTAATTCTTTAAAAGTTTGCAAACGTGTTTTAACTTCACCTGCTGTTAGCGTTTGCATGCGTTCTGTTCCAAATTTTTCTACACAGAAAGACGCTAAATTAGATCCATATATGACCGCATTTTTCATATTTTCAAAAGAGTTGTCTTCTGTTTTTGCTAAATAGCCACAGAAACCACCTGCAAAAGTATCTCCTGCTCCTGTTGGGTCAAAAACTGATGCTAAAGGCAAAGCGGGTGCATGAAACATCTTTCCTTCATTAAACAATAAAGCGCCATGTTCTCCTTTTTTAATCACCACGTATTTTGGACCCATTTCATGAATTTTCTTTGCCGCATTTACCAGAGAATATTCTCCAGATAACTGCCGTGCTTCTTCATCATTAATTGTAATTACATGGACTCTTTTTAAAACAGTATGTAAATGGTCTAAAGCAATGTCCATCCAAAAATTCATCGTATCTAAAACGACTAATTTTGGTTTTTCAGACATTTGATCTAAAACAGCTGCTTGCGTCAAAGGATGTAAATTCCCTAGCATGACAATCCCTGCATCTTTAAAATTTTCAGGAACTACTGGCGAAAATGTTTCCAACACATTCAGCTCTGTGATTAAAGTATCTCGTGTGTTCATATCATTATGATATTTACCACTCCAGAAAAAAGTTTTTCCTTCTTTTATTATTTCGATTCCCTCAGTACTGATTCCCTTCGCATTCATCATTTCTAAATAGGAAGTAGAAAAATCTCCACCAACTACAGAAACAATACCTGTTTTTACACTAAATTGACTTGCAGCTAAACCTACATAAGTACCAGAACCTCCTAGTATTTTATCCGTTTTTCCAAAAGGGGTTTCAATGGCATCATATGCAACTGTACCAACGGCTAATAATTTACTCATTTTCTTATCCGAACCTTCCAGAGAGGAAGGAATTTAATACATTAATTAATATGTAATGATACTAACTAACAAAATTAATATTCTATTTACTTAACCTTTAACAAGCGTTTTTAATGCTTTTTTTATTGTATTTTTGTGTTTTAAAAAGGTATTTGTAATACCGCAAAAATAAGTTTTAAAAATGACTATCAAAGAAATACAAGAAGAAATTATTGAGGAGTTTTCCATGTTTGATGATTGGATGGAACGCTATGAATACATTATTGAGTTAGGAAAATCTTTGCCTATGATAGACCAAGAAAACAAGTTAGATGAAAATTTAATTAAAGGATGTCAGTCTAGAGTTTGGTTGTATTCTGAATTAGAAAACGAAACAATTAAATTTTCTGCAGACAGTGATGCTATTTTGACCAAAGGAATTGTAGCTTTGTTATTGCGAGTTTATTCTCATCAAAAACCAGAAAACATTTTAAATGCGAATACTGATTTTATTGATGAAATTGGATTGAAAGAGCATTTATCACCAACAAGAGCAAATGGATTAGTTTCTATGATTAAGCATATTAAAATGTATGCAATAGCGCAACAAATAAGATTAGCAAATTAAGACTTTAGAGATGACAGATAAAGAATTAGAAGAGATAGGAGATAAAATTGTAAATGTTTTAAAAACAATTTACGATCCAGAAATACCTGTAGATATTTATGAATTAGGTTTAATTTATGATGTTTTTGTTTCTGAAGAAAACAATGCAAAAATATTAATGACCTTAACATCTCCAAATTGCCCTGTAGCAGAAAGCTTGCCTTTAGATATTGAAGAGAAAGTAAAATCGTTGAAAGAAATTGAAACTTGTGAGGTAGAAATTACTTTCGACCCAACTTGGACCTCAGAAATGATGAGTGAAGAAGCAAAACTAGAACTGGGAATGTTATAAATTAGTTATGAATGTTGAGTTTTGAGTAATGAGTTTAAATTGAAAGCTTTGCCACTTTGGAACTTTGAAACTAAAAAAATGCCAAAAGAAATTATAAATAGAGTTACAAACAGCAAGCTAAAAACCTTTGATTTAGAAGAAATCTATCCCGAAGGAAAGCGCGTTTTGTTTGATGTAAAAGAGTGGTTGTTTCAAGAGTTGGTCTTGAAAGAAAAAGACTTTAGAGCTTCTGTAAAAAATCATGACTGGACGCAATATAAAAATTCTTTTGTGGCGGTTTCTTGTTCTGTTGATGCGATTATTCCTTCTTGGGCTTTTATGCTAGTTGCTTCAGAATTGACGCCGTTTGCAAACAAAGTAGTTATTGGCGATTTAGAGTTGTTAGAAACAGTTCTTTATCAAGAATTAATTAGCTTTTTAGATTTGAAAGAATTTGTGAATTCTCCTGTAATAATAAAAGGGTGTGCAACCAAGCCAATACCTAATGCTGCCTATGCTTTTTTAATTGAAAAATTACAACCCATTGCTACCTCAATTTTATTTGGTGAAGCATGTTCAACAGTGCCAATCTACAAAAGCAAATAATTTTTTTTTACAATTTTACAGATAAAAATTGACTTACGAACTTTTTTGTTGTCTAAAAGGAAATGTGTAATTTAGTCTCTTAAATTAAAAAAAAAATGAAAAAGTTATCCATCTTATTACTCTTAGTATTAATTTGTTTTTCAGCAAATGGTCAATCCGCTGAAGAATTAAAAGCCGAACAAGCTCCTAAAAAAGCTAAAATTGCAGAGTTGCAAGGCGAAATAAATGCTTTGCAAGCAAAAATCAATGCAATTCCCGGTTGGAGAAAAGGGGCTTTTGGTACTATTGGCGCTAGTTTGTCAGGTTTTGATAATTGGTATTCAAGAACCGCTCCAAATTCATCTGCTGGTAATATTGGTGTTACGGTAAATGGTTTTGCAAATTTAATTCAAGACAAATTCTTTTGGAGAAACTCCGCTGCCATCAACCTAGGTTGGGTAAAGTTAGATAATGAAGCTATATCTGGTGATGAAGATTTTGAAACGGCAACAGACGTCTTTACAATTTCTTCTTTATATGGTAGAAGGTTGAATAAAAAATGGGCACTTTCTGCTCTAGGAGAGTACAGAACAACAATAATAGATAATTTTAACGATCCTGGATTTTTAGATCTTGGGGTTGGTATGACATGGACACCCACAGAAAGATTGGTTGTTGTCATTCATCCAGGGAATTACAATTTTATATTTAGTAGAGGAGAAAGTGTTTTTAGTTCTTCTCTTGGTGCAAAAATAGTTGCAGATTATACTGCTACCTATCATAAATTAAATGTGAAATCGAACCTTTCTGTGTTTCAAAGTTACATAGGAGGAAATTTTTCTAACTGGACTTGGACAAACTCTTTCGGATATACGCTTTGGAAGGGAATTGGAGTTGGTTTTGAATTGGGTTTGCGTGATAACAAACAAGAGGCTTTAAATAATGCTAAGATTTCAAATGGCAATGCAACATTTGACTCTGTAGATAACAAAATTCAATCCTATTGGTTGTTTGGTATTAGTTATGCATTTTAAAGAAGTAGCTGTCTTTTTTACTTAATAGATTATAAAATTTAAAAAATAATTGATTTGAACATAGTTTGGTAAGTTCCAAACAATTCGTATATTTGCAGCGAAATTTACAATAAATGGAGGAAGAAGGGGACTAAAAGTCCCCTCTTTTTATATTTTATTTTAAGATTTAAAATGGACCAAACAAAGGTAAGAGATTTAGTAGATGAAGCACTATTACTGAATGAGTCGTTATATTTGATAGAATTAACAATCTCAGTAAATAACAGAATTCAGGTAATAATAGATGGTGATAAAGGAGTTCCTTTAAGTGAATGTATTAGGATTAGTAGGAGTGTAGATTCCCATTTTGATAGAGAAGAAGAAGATTTTTCATTAGAAGTTTCTACACCAGATATTGCCCATCCATTAAAAGTAAAAAGACAATATATTAAAAACATCAATAGGATACTAAAAGTAAAAACTTCTGAAGAAGAATTAGAAGGAACTTTAGTATCGGCAGATGAAGACGTAGTTGTTTTACAGTGGAAAGCAAGAGAGCCAAAACCAATAGGTAAAGGAAAAGTTACTGTTCAAAAAACAGCAACTTTAGCACATAACGATATTATAGAAGCAAAAGTGAAGATTGTATTTTAAGTAAAATATAGCATGGAGAATATAGCATTAATTGATTCGTTTTCAGAATTTAAAGACAACAAAAGTATAGACAGAGTAACATTAATGTCTATTTTAGAAGAAGTTTTTAGAGCTGCATTAAAGCGAAAGTTTGGGTCTGATGATAATTTTGATATTATTATAAACCCCGATAAAGGAGATTTAGAGATTTGGAGAAATAGAGTAGTTGTTGCAGATGGTTTTTCTGAGGACGACAATGAAGAGATTGAGTTAGCGGAAGCAAAACTAATTGAACCAGATTTTGAAATTGGTGAAGATGTATCGGAAGAAGTGAAATTAATAGATTTAGGAAGAAGAGCAATTTTAGCATTGCGCCAAAACTTAATTTCTAAAATTTACGAACACGATAGTACAAATATCTTCAAACATTTTAAAGAGTTAGAAGGTGATTTGTATAGTGCAGAAGTGCACCATATTCGTCACAATGCAATTATCTTATTAGATGATGATGGGAATGAAATTGTTTTACCAAAAAGTGAACAAATCCGTTCTGACTTCTTTCGTAAAGGAGATTCTGTAAGAGGCGTTATAAAATCTGTTGAATTAAGAGGAAATAAGCCTGCAATCATATTATCTAGAACGTCACCTGATTTTTTAAATAAATTATTCGAACAAGAAATACCAGAAGTTTTTGATGGTTTAATTACTGTAGAAAGGGTTGCAAGAATTCCTGGAGAAAAAGCAAAAGTAGCGGTAGATTCTTATGATGATAGAATAGATCCTGTAGGAGCTTGTGTTGGTGTAAGAGGTTCTAGAATTCATGGTATTGTTCGTGAGTTAGGAAATGAAAATATAGATGTTATTAATTATACCAAAAACGAGCAATTATTTATTTCTAGAGCATTAAGTCCTGCAAAAGTGACTTCAATGGAGATTGAGGTATTTGAAGAAGAGAAAAACGGTAAAAAAGGACGTGTAAGCGTTTTATTAAAACCAGAAGAAGTTTCTAAAGCAATTGGTAGAGGTGGTGTAAACATACGTTTAGCAAGTGAGTTAACGGGTTATGAAATAGACGTTAAAAGAGAAGGTTTAGAAGAAGAAGATGTTGAGTTGACAGAATTTATCGACGAAATAGAAGATTGGGTTATTACTGAATTAAAAAAGATAGGTTTAGATACTGCGAGAAGCGTCTTAGAAACAAGCGTTGCAGAGTTGGTAAAAAGAACCGATTTAGAAGAAGAAACAATTATGGACGTTCAAAGAATTCTGAAAGAAGAATTCGAGGACTAAAGATCGCACAGAAGTAAAGTAAAAAGTATATTTTTACAAGTATAAAGTTAAAAAGAATATATGTCTGAAGGCAAAACAATGAGGCTTAATAAAGTTTTAAGGGAATTAAATATTTCTCTTGATAGGGCAGTCGAATTTTTATCGGATAAAGGTCACGAAATAGAAGCGAGACCTACCACTAAAATTACGGATGATGTCTATCAAGTTTTACTTGATGGCTTTGAAACAGATGCAAACAAGAAAGCTGCATCTAAAGAAGTAGGAGAAGAAAAACGTAAGGAGAAGGAGGCTATTCGAGAAGAACTTGAAGCTAAGTTAGAAAAGAAAAAAGCTGAAGACATTAAGAAAGAAGAGGTTTTAAAAGCAAAAGCAGATAAGCTAGAGTTTAAAACTGTGGGCAAAATCGATATTGATGCTATCGGGAAAAAGCCTATTGAAAAGGTTGAAGCAGCGCCTGTGGAGGTTGTTACTGAGCCTAAAAAAGAAGCGATAGAAGAAGTAGAAAAGCAGGTTGAAGAAAAGCCAGTTGTTGAAAAAGTAAAAACTGTTAAACCGGCCGTTAAAAAGCCTGTTTCTGAAATCGAAAAGGAAGCTTTCAAAGTTGAGGAAAAACCGAAGGCTAAAAAAGACGCATCAAAAGAAGAAGAAAAAGTAGAAGAAGTTACTGCTGAAAATGCAGAAGCAATAGAAACTCAGTACAAAAAGTTAGACGGTCCAAATTTCACAGGTAAGAAAATTGATTTAAAACAATTTGAAAGATCTAAGAAGAAAAAGCCTGAAGTTAAAAAAGATGCAAATGCAGATGCTAAAAAGAAGCGTAAACGTATTGTAACAAAAGCAGGTGCGCCAGGTTCAGCGACAGCAAGACCAGGTCAAGGTAATAGAGGCGGTCAAGGAAGGCCTCCATTTAGAGGAGGAAGAGGAGTAACAAGACCAGCAGCCGTTAAGAAAGAAGAACCAACAGAAGCAGAAATTCAGAAGCAAGTAAGAGAAACGTTAGAGAAACTGCAAGGGAAATCTTCAAAAGGAAAAGGCGCAAAATATCGTAGAAATAAAAGAGAGGCACATAGAGAATATTCTGATGCTGAACTAGAAGCGCAAGCATTAGATAATAAAATATTAAAAGTAACAGAGTTTGTTACGGTAAGTGAAGTTGCAACCATGATGGATGTTCCAGTAACCAACATTATTTCATCATGTATGATGTTAGGAATGATGGTAACAATGAACCAACGTTTGGACGCAGAAACACTCGTAATTGTTGCTGAAGAATTTAATCATAAAGTAGAATTTATTGGTGCTGAAGTAGAGGAATCTATTGAGGAAGTTATTGATCAACCAGAAGACCTAGAAAATAGAGCGCCAATTATTACGGTAATGGGTCACGTAGATCATGGTAAAACATCTTTATTAGATTATATTAGAAAAGCAAATATTGTAGATGGAGAAAGTGGAGGTATAACACAACATATTGGTGCCTATTCTGTAAATGTAGGAGATCAAAAAATAGCTTTTTTAGATACACCAGGTCACGAAGCCTTTACAGCAATGCGTGCCCGTGGAGCACAAGTAACAGATTTAGTTATTATTGTAGTTGCAGCAGATGATGATGTAATGCCGCAAACAAAAGAAGCAATTTCGCATGCACAAGCAGCTGGCGTGCCAATTATCTTTGCAATAAATAAAATTGACAAACCAAACGCAAATCCTGATAATGTAAAAACACAATTATCTTCAATGAATTTATTGATTGAAGAATGGGGTGGAAGCATACAATCACAAGATATTTCTGCGAAGACAGGAGAAGGAATTCCAGAATTATTAGAAAAAGTGTTATTAGAAGCAGAAATTTTAGAATTAAAAGCGAACCCTAATAAAAATGCAGTTGGAGCTGTTGTTGAAGCATTATTAGATAAAGGTAGAGGATATGTTTCTACAATCTTAGTACAAGCTGGAACTTTAAAAATTGGAGATTACTTGTTAGCGGGTAAACACAGTGGTAAAGTAAGGGCGATGTTTGATGACAAAGGAAACAACCTAAAAGAGGCAAAACCATCAACACCTATATCAATTTTAGGTTTAGACGGAGCACCACAAGCTGGAGATAAATTTGTTGTTTTTGATGATGAAAGAGAAGCAAAACAAATTGCGTCAAAGAGAGCACAATTACAACGTGAGCAATCTGTAAGAACTCAGAAAACATTAACGTTAGATGAAATTGGACGTAGAATTGCGTTGGGTGATTTTAAAGAATTAAACATCATCTTAAAAGGAGATGTAGATGGTTCTGTTGAAGCATTAACAGATTCTTTCCAGAAATTATCGACAGAAGAAATTCAAGTAAATATTTTACATAAAGGAGTTGGAGCTATTACAGAAAGTGATGTGTTATTAGCAACAGCTTCAGATGCAATTATTGTTGGATTTAATGTGCGTCCGCAAGGAAATGCAAGAGTCGTTGCAGATAGAGAAGAAGTAGATATTAGAACCTATTCTATTATTTACGATGCCATCAATGACTTAAAAGATGCCATGGAAGGAATGTTATCTCCTGAAATGAAAGAAGAAATTACAGGTAATGTAGAAATTAGAGAAATTTATAAAATATCTAAAGTAGGTAACATTGCAGGTTGTATGGTCATGTCTGGTAAAATATTTAGAGATTCTCAAATTAGAATTATCAGAGAAGGAATTGTAGTTCATGACGGAACTTTAATAGCACTAAAACGTTTTAAAGATGATGTCAGAGAAGTTGCAAAAGGATATGATTGTGGTATTCAAATTAAAAACTATAATGATATTTTAACAGGTGATCTTATTGAAGCTTACAAAGAAGTAGCCGTTAAGAAAAAATTGAAATAATAAATTTAAAATTTATATTGTAAGTCGAGATTTTAGCATGCTGAAATCTCGACTTTTTTGTGTCCTTTATATGGGTAATGAACAATTGATTTACTTTATTCTTTCTTAGAATAAATGTAAATTTGTCGCTTCTAAAAGAAAACAGATGCAATACAATCACCTAGATATAGAAAAGAAATGGCAAAAATTTTGGAAAGAAAACCAAACTTTTAAAGCCAGCAACGAATCTGATAAACCTAAATATTATGTTTTAGATATGTTTCCTTATCCTTCAGGCGCAGGTTTGCATGTTGGACATCCTTTAGGCTATATTGCAAGTGATATTTATGCACGTTACAAACGTCACAAAGGTTTTAATGTTTTACATCCTCAAGGATATGATTCTTTTGGTTTACCAGCGGAACAATACGCGATTCAAACTGGGCAACACCCTGCAAAAACGACAGAAGAAAATATTGCAACCTACCGAAAACAGTTAGATGCAATTGGTTTTTCTTTTGACTGGAGTAGAGAAATAAGGACTTCAAATCCAGAATATTATAAGTGGACACAGTGGATTTTTATTCAACTTTTCGATTCTTGGTACAATAAAGATACAGACAAAGCAGAAGATGTTTCTACTTTGATTAAAATCTTTAAAACATCAGGAAATGCGACTGTAAAAGCAGTTTCAGATGAAGAAATTACTATTTTTTCTGCAGATGAATGGAAAGCATTTTCAAAAATAGAACAAGAAGAAATTTTATTACAATACCGCCTAACATTTTTGTCTGATACAGAAGTAAACTGGTGTCCTGCTCTAGGAACCGTTTTAGCAAATGACGAAATTGTAAACGGAGTTTCAGAAAGAGGAAGTCATCCTGTTGTGCGAAAAAAGATGACGCAATGGTCGATGCGAATTTCTGCATATGCACAACGTTTGTTAGACGGATTAGAAAAAATTGATTGGCCACAACCTTTAAAAGATTCTCAGACCAATTGGATTGGACGTTCTCAAGGCGCTATGGTTTCTTTTAATGTTGATAATGGTTCTGAAAAATCATCATCTGAAGTAAAATTAACTTATAAAGAATTAGAAGCTTTAAAAGAATTACGTCAGAATTTATCAAAAGCAGAAACAATACTTTGGGACGAATTAAAGAATAAGAAAGGCGCCTCAAAATTTAGAAAAAAATACACAATTAGTACTTTTTTAGTAGATTATGTGTGTATCGCAAAAAATATAATTATTGAATTTTCTGGGAAAGAAGATGAAGCAGCAAGAACTGAATTTTTCAATAATGAAGGTTTTAATATAATTCGTTTTACAAACGAAGAAGTAATAGAAAATGTTCTTGGCGTAGTTTCTAAAATTAATTCAGCAATTCAATTTCCAAAAATAGTTGAAAAAACAACTAAAAATAAAGAAATTATAAAAGAAGAAAATAAATACAAAATAGATGTCTTTACTACTCGTCCAGACACAATTTTTGGAGTGTCATTTATGACGCTAGCTCCAGAACATGAATTGGTTTCTAAAATTATAACAGATGCTCAAAAAGCAGCCGTAGAAGAATATATTACAGCAACAGCAAAGCGTTCTGAACGCGATCGAATGGCAGATGTAAAAACCATTTCTGGCGTTTTTACTGGGGCTTATGCAATTCATCCTTTTTCTGGAAAAAAAGTGCAAATTTGGATTGGTGATTATGTGTTAGCAAACTATGGAACAGGAGCAGTTATGGCAGTTCCTTGTGGAGATCAACGTGATTATGATTTCGCAAAACATTTTAAGATTCCAATTCCTAATATTTTTGAAGGCGTAGATATTTCTGAAGCTGCACATATAGATAAAGACGGAACTGTTATTGCAAATTCAGACTTTTTATCAGGATTGAAATATAAGAAAGCATTAAAACTTTCCATTTACGAAATGGAAAAACGTGGCTTTGGTTATGGAAAAATAAACTACAGATTGCGTGATGCCGTTTTTAGTAGACAACGTTATTGGGGGGAACCATTTCCTGTATATTACAAAGATGGAATGCCACAAATGATTGCTGCAGAACATTTGCCAATTGTGTTGCCAAAAATAGAAAAATACTTGCCAACTGAAGATGGTAAACCACCTTTAGGAAATGCAACAGAATGGGCTTGGGATTCTCGAGCAAAGAAGGTTGTTTCTAACGATAAGTTAAAAAACAAAACTGTGTATCCTTTAGAATTGAACACCATGCCAGGGTGGGCAGGAAGTTCTTGGTATTTTAATAGATATATGGATGCTACAAATTCTAATGAATTTGCAAGTAAAGAATCTTTAGAATATTGGAAAGAAGTAGATTTATATATCGGAGGATCAGAACATGCAACAGGACATTTATTATATGCTCGTTTTTGGCAAAAATTCCTTTTTGATAAAGGAATTGTACCTGTAGATGAGTTGGCTAAAAAACTGATTAACCAAGGGATGATTTTAGGAACTTCTGCTTTTGTTTATAAAACAACTGCTTTTGTGAGAAATGGTTGTGGCTGTTCTGATGAAAAATCTAATGATGATATTTTAAATAAGATTCCGACAGTAATTGTCTCAAAAAGCTTATTTAATTCTGATGATGAATTTGAAAGTGTTGTTAAAAATTATTTGATAGATAATAATTTTTTGAATCCGAATTTTGCAGATTTAATAATGATTACAAAAACGGCTCTACATGCAGATGTTTCTTTGGTAAATACTTCTGATGAATTGGATGTTAAAGCATTTAAGAATCATGCATTAAATAGCGAGTATAAAAACGCTAAATTTATTTTAGAAGAAGGCGTTTATAAAGTAGGGAGAGAAGTAGAGAAAATGTCGAAGTCTAAGTACAATGTAGTAAACCCTGATGCTATTTGTGCAACATACGGTGCAGATTCACTGCGACTATTTGAAATGTTTTTAGGTCCTTTAGAACAAGCAAAACCCTGGAAAACTTCTGGTATTTCTGGAGTTTCTTCCTTTTTGAAGAAATTATGGAAACTCTATTTTAATGGAGATGTCTTTAAAGTTTCAGACGAAGCACCGACAAAAGATGCGTTAAAAATTTTACATAAAACAATTAAAAAAGTAGAAGAAGATATAGAGAATTTCTCTTTTAATACTTCCGTTTCAACCTTTATGATTGCTGTAAACGAGTTAACTGCTTTAAAGTGTAATACCCGTGAAATATTAACTCCTTTAACTGTTTTAGTCTCACCTTATGCACCACATATCGCAGAAGAGTTGTGGAGTTTGCTTGGGAATAAAGAGAGTATTTCTACAGTAGATTTTCCTATTTTTGAACCGAAACATTTGGTAGAAAGTGCTAAAAATTACCCTATTTCTTTCAATGGTAAAATGCGTTTTACGCTAGAGCTTCCATTAGATTTGTCTAAAGAAGAAATAGAAAAAACAGTGATGGAAAACGAAAAAACAATTGCACAATTAGAGGGAAAAACTCCTAAAAAAATAATTATTGTTACTGGTAAAATTATCAATATCGTTCTCTAAAGACACCGTCATTTTTTTAAAAAAGAGGAATTTAGAAAAAGTGACTATTTACATCGATCAATGACCAATTGAGAGGACAGATGAATGCTTAAAAAAAAATAGAAAAGAGTGATTGATTTTTATGAAATTATAGGTTTATTTGCCGCAATTATTACGACAGCTGCCTTTTTGCCTCAAGTTTTTAAAACCTATAAAACAAAAGATACTTCTGGGCTTTCTTTGTCAATGTATATTTCCTTTTTGTTTGGAGTCGTTTTGTGGTTAATCTACGGGATTCATTTAAGAAGCTTGCCAATGATTTTAGCGAATTCTGTTACTATCATTTCTACCTTATTTTTAGTGGCCATGAAATTAAAATATAGATAATATTAATTTTTAATTTATTGGATCCTCTTGAGCGATACATTAATGAGGGCTCTCCCAATATTTTGACACAATGCAGTATGAAAAATTAAAAATTAGTTACAATAAAAATTTATACAGCATTTGTAATGACTTTTTTAATTAACTATCTTGTACACTATGAAATTAGTAAAAAAACAACTTTTTAAACGCCAAATTACCTTGCCAGAAATAGGGGAAGTTGGGCAGCAAAAACTACAAGATGCTGCTGTTTTGGTTATTGGTTGTGGAGGCTTAGGAAGTCCTATTGGAGTATACTTAGCTGCGAGTGGAGTTGGAAAAATTCACTTAGTAGATTTTGATACTGTTGATATTTCCAATTTACATAGACAGGTTTTTTATACTTTGGACGATATCGGCAAATCGAAAGCAGCCGTTTTATCAAAATTTATTCAAAAAAGAGCCCCTTATTCTGAGGTCAGTTATACAAATAAACCAGTCACCAAAGAAAATATTTTTGAAATCATCTCTGAGTTTGATATTGTGTTAGATGGGACAGACTCTTTACCAACAAAGTACTTGTTAAATGATGCTTGTGTTATAAAAAAAAAAACCTTGGTCTATGGATCTTTGTATAAGTTTGATGGCTATGTCTCCACGTATAATGTCTTGCAAAAAGACGGAAGTTATTCTGCAAATTTAAGAGATGCTTTTCCTGAAATGGCAACCGATATTCCAAATTGTGAAGCAGCAGGAACTTTGAATTCTATTGTAGGTTTAATTGCAATGCAACAGGTAAATGAAGTTTTAAAATTGATAACAGGAATTGGAAAACCACTGGAAAATGAATTACTGATTTATAATTCACTTCAAAATACATCATTGAAGATGCAATTGAAACCAACAGTTTTAAAAGATGAAATAACAAAAATCTTTAAAATTGAAACTTATTTTGATAAATTTTGTACGACTCAAAACTCCGATTTAGAAATATCTTCAGAAGAATTAAAAGAACTTTTGTCACATAGAACAACGTCTAGAAATTTAGAAATAATAGCCGTTTTAGCAAACTTAGAATTGCCTTTTGAAGTTAATAAAACAATATCGATTGAAGAATTTGATGTGAATAGGATTGAAGTCGATTTTAACAAAACCTATGTTATGGTTTGTCAACGAGGTTTTAACAGTTATAAAGCAGCAGAAATGTTGAAAGAAAAGTATACAGCATTACATGTTTTCAGTTTGTCTGGAGGAATCTCTGGTTATATAAAATAATATTTAAATGAAAAAACCCTTCGATTTTTATCGTCAAGAAAAAATAGTATTCGAAAAAGATGCTGCCCTATTAAAAAGTAAATCTTTCAATTTGAGTATTCTTAGATTTACTGTTTTTTTAACCACTTGTTTTTTAATTTATATAATGTTTGGCAGTTATCCCGCTGTTTTTATCATCGCCTTTTTGGGTATTTTATTCTTTAGCTTTTTAGTTGTACAACACGTTAATTTACAAAGAAAAAGAGCGCTTGTAAATGCTAAAATTGATATTAATAAAATAGAAATTGAAGTTTTAAATGGTGCTTTTCATGACTTAAATACAGGAAATGAATTTGTAAATTCTTCACATTATTATAGTAATGATATTGATTTATTTGGCGTAGGTTCTTTTTTTCAATATACAAATAGGACGGTTACTAATGAAGGAAAAACCTTCCTTTCAAAGGTGCTGACAGAAAATAAAACGCAAGGAATCGTAGCCAAACAGAATACTATCAAAGAATTGTCTAAAAAAGTAAGATGGAGACAGCATTTTTCTGCTTTAGCAAGTTTGGTTACCACAAAAGATACTGCTGATTTTATTGTGGGTTGGATTCAGAATTACAAACCTGTTTTACCTAAGTTTATAAAGATAATACAGCTTGTTTTTTCTACCTTTTCATTGGTTCTAATTGTATTGGTTTCTCTTGGGATTTTTCCGTTTTCATCGGTGTTAATTTGCTTCTTTATAGGTCTTTTTATCTCAGGGAGTTTATTGAAAAAGACCAGTAGTTTATATTCACAAACAGATAAAGTAAGAGAAACTTTTAGACAATATCATGTTTTGCTAAATGAAATTGAAGGAGAAGAATTTTTGTCAAAAATTTTACAAGAAAAGCAAACAATTATAAAATCAGAAACCAAAAAAGCTTCCACAATTTTTAAAGAGTTTTCTAAAATTTTAGACCGATTTGATCAACGAAATAATATCCTAATCGCTTTTTTGGGTAATGGTCTTTTCTTATCAGAAATTTACAATGCTTATAAAGCAGAAAAGTGGATTTCTAATTATAAACACACCGTTGATAAATGGTTTGAAGTCGTCGCTTTTTTTGATGCTCAAAATTCATTGGCGAACTTTCATTTTAATCATACGAAGTTTATTTTTCCAGAGATTACAGCAGAAAAAGGAATTATAAAGTCAACCAATTTAGGGCATCCCTTATTAAATATTGACAAAAGAATTGATAATGATTTTACTATTAATAAAGAACAATTTTTTATTGTTACAGGTGCAAATATGGCTGGTAAAAGTACTTTTTTAAGAACCATTTCTTTGTCTATTTTGATGGCAAATTGTGGTTTACCTGTTTGTGCGGAAAGCTTTAAATATTCGCCAATTAAGTTGATTACAAGTATGCGAACGACAGATTCTTTAACGAAAGATGAATCCTATTTTTATTCAGAATTAAAGCGGTTAAAGTTGATTGTTGACGAAATTGAAAACAACGATTATTTTATCATTTTAGATGAAATTTTGAAAGGAACCAATAGTAAAGATAAGGCTATTGGATCCAAGAAATTTATAGAAAAGTTGATAAAATACAAATCTACAGGAATTGTTGCAACCCATGACGTGAGTTTGTGTGATTTAGAAAATGAGTTTTCGAATATTAAAAACTATTATTTTGATGCAGAAATAAGTAACAACGAATTGCATTTCGATTACACTTTAAAAAACGGAATTTGTAAAAATATGAACGCTTCTTTTTTGTTGAAAAAAATGGAAATTGTTTAGCGTTTTAAATTTTATTCAAAATACTTAAGGCTGTTTTTACACTATCAATTCTTATAAAAGTAATTAATAAACGCAAACCGTTTTTGGTTTCTTTTTCCTTCATTACACAGCTTTTCCCATTGTGCTGAACATACTTCAACAGCCTAGAAAACGCTTCAGTTTGATAAAATTCACTTTGTTGATTGGCAACAAAATACCCAATCATTCTTTTTTGTTTTATAATAATTTTCTCTAAACCTAATTCTTTTGCAAGCCATTTTATCCTAACTGAATCTAGGAGATCACTGACTTCATTAGGTATTTTCCCAAATCGATCTACAATTTCAGTTTCAAATATTTGCAATTCTGTTGCTGTTTTTAAAAGCCCTAATTTGTTATACAAACTCAATCTTTCTGTAATGGAATTGATATAATCATCTGGAAATAAAATCTCAAAATCAGTATCGATTTGTACTTCTTTTACAAACTCTTTTGGTTTAGAAGTATCTGTTGGATACAATTCTTTAAACTCATTTTCTTTCAATTCATCAATCGTTTCTTGCAGTATTTTTTGATAGGTATCAAACCCAATATCGTTGATAAACCCACTTTGTTCACCGCCTAATAAATCACCTGCTCCACGAATTTCTAAATCTTTCATGGCAATATTAATTCCGCTGCCTAAATCAGAAAATAAGACCAATGCTTCTATGCGTTTTCTAGCATCATCAGTCATCATATGATAAGGAGGTGTGATAAAATAACAGAAGGCTTTTTTGTTAGAACGCCCCACTCTACCACGCATTTGGTGCAAGTCTGAAAGTCCGAAATTATTGGCATTATTAATGAAAATTGTGTTTGCATTTGGAACATCTAATCCACTTTCTACAATGGTAGTAGAAACCAATACGTCAAATTCATTATTCATAAAACTGAGCATTAATTCCTCTAGTTTTTTACCTTCCATTTGTCCGTGACCGATGCCTACTTTTGCATCTGGAACCAATCTTTGAATCAAACCGGCAACTTCTTTTATGTTTTCTATTCTGTTATGAATGAAGAAAATTTGTCCTCCTCTAGTAATTTCATAAGAAATAGCATCTCTAATTGTTTCTTCGGAAAAACGAATCACATTACTTTCTATTGGATGTCTGTTTGGTGGAGGCGTTTTTATCACAGATAAATCTCTTGCTGCCATTAAACTAAACTGTAATGTTCTAGGAATTGGAGTTGCAGTCAATGTTAACGTATCAACATTTTCTTTGAGTGTTTTTAATTTATCTTTTACAGAGACACCAAATTTTTGTTCTTCATCAATAATTAATAAACCTAAATCTTTAAATTGTAAACGCTGATTTGTCAATTGATGAGTTCCAATAATAATATCTACAGATCCATCATTTACACCATTAATAGCGGTTGTTTTTTGTTTTGCTGTTCTAAAACGGTTCAAGTAATCAATTCGGATTGGGAAATCTTTTAAGCGTTCTGTAAATGTTTTGTAATGTTGAAAAGCAAGAATCGTTGTTGGAACTAAAATGGCAACCTGTTTGCCATTGTCAACAGCCTTGAAAGCCGCTCTTATGGCAACTTCTGTTTTTCCAAAACCAACATCACCACAAACCAACCTGTCCATGGGTTGTTCTTTTTCCATGTCATTTTTTACATCTTGTGTCGCCGTAAACTGATCTGGCGTATCTTCATATATAAAACTCCCTTCTAGTTCATGTTGAATGTGTGTGTCTGGACCAAAGGCAATTCCTTTTTGTAGTTTTCTTTTTGCATATAATTGAATTAAATTAAACGCAATGTGCTTTACTCTCGCTTTGGTTTTTTGTTTGATTTTTTTCCAAGCGCCAGAACCTAATTTGTATATTTTGGGTGCTTTACCGTCTTTTCCATTGAATTTAGAAATCTTGTGCAACGAATGAATACTGACATATAAAATATCCCGTTCTCCATAAACAAGTTTGATGGCTTCTTGTTTTTTACCTTGTACATCAATTTTTTGTAGACCACCAAATTTCCCAATTCCATGATCCATGTGCGTCACATAATCGCCAATTTCAAGTTTATTTAATTCCTGAATCGTAATCGCTTGTTTTTTTGCATAGCCATTTTTTAATCTAAACTTATGATAGCGTTCAAAAATCTGATGATCTGTATAGCACACTAATTTGTTTTCTACATCTACAAATCCTTGATACAATGGAAAAACAACAGTTTCATAATGAACTTCTTGCTCAGCATCATCAAAAATATCATGAAAACGAGTTGCTTGTTGGTCATTTGCACAGAAAATATAATTGGTAAAACCTGCTTTATGGTGTTCATTCAAATCCTCAATTAATAAATTGAATTGCTTTTTAAATGAAGTTTGTGGGATGGTATTGAAATTTATGATTTCCTGATGATTAGACTGAATCAGTAACTTTTTATCTGATTCTGAAACAGGTTTAGAATGACGCTTTGGGTCAAAATCAACCAAGGTAAAATCTTGTAATTGGTTTTTTATAAAGTTTCCATCACAAAATAATTCTGATGGGTTTGCTTGTTGAATTTCTTTAGATAAATATTCAAAAGCCTTTTCTGCTTTCTGGAAGAATTTATCTAAATTCCCAGCTAATAAATCAATATTTTTTGAAAAAATTACAGTCTTGTTGTCAATGTATTTTAGAAAACTTTCTCTTTTTTCTTGCAGCGTTTTATTTTCTACATTTGGCATTATAGAAACTTTTTTCAGCTTTTCTTTAGAAAGTTGTGTTGCGATATCAAAAGAACGAATGCTCTCTATTTCATCCCCAAAAAACTCAATTCGATAAGGCATATCATTAGAAAAAGAGAACACATCTATAATCCCTCCGCGTAGGGAGAAATCGCCAGGTTCCGAAACAAAATCAACGCGTTTAAATTTGTATTCGAATAAAACTTCGTTTACAAAATCGAGTGATAAATTTTCACCAACACTAACTTTTAAGGTGTTTTTTTCCAGTTCTTTTTTGGTGACTACCTTTTCAAATAATGCCGTTGGATAGGTTACAATTACAGCCGGTTTTTTACGAGAATTAATTCTATTTAAAACTTCAGAACGCAACAGAACATTGGCGTTGTCGGTTTCTTCAATTTGGTAAGGCCTTCTGTAAGAACCTGGATAAAAAAGCACATTTTTTTCTCCTAATAATTGTTCTAAATCGTTTAAATAATAGGCAGCTTCTTCTTTGTCATTAAAAATTAAAAGAAAGGGCTTGTCAGCTTTTTTAAAAGTTTCTGAAATAACAAAAGACAATGAAGAACCCACCAAATTCGTAATCCGAAAATGGTTTTTCTCTTGTTGAAGTTGATTCGTTATCTGCGAAACATTGGCAGATTTTTGATATTGATTTACAATGTTTTGGGTACTCAACGGTCTACTGTTTTAATACAAATATATAACTTTGAATTAAGGGACGCTTACATATTTATTTAAAATAGTTGTCATTTTTTTACTATTATAAAAACCAGTTAATTGTTCATCTATTACAAATTCTGAATTCAAAATTGTAGTGTTGGGATATGCAATTCTTTTCTTTTTTGAGGCCATTTCATTTGCTATTTATGAATTCCAGTATTTGTTCCTGTAGGTATGTAAATAAACTTTTTTCCTAAAAAATGAATATCTTTTTTTTCTTCTCTATTTAATTTTACAAAGTAAAAATTTTCATTTAAAAGTTGCATTACCTCGTTTTTTTTAAGTTGGTTTTTTGCATTCCTTAGCAGATTTTACACCAATCTGAATAAATAAAAATAAGAATAGGTTTTGAATTATAATGCTGCAATTCTTCGATTTCAGAAAAGGTATGCACTTTTAAAGACGCTTTTTCATTATGTTAAAATGTAGCAAGACTTCCTGAGAAAATATAAAGAAGGAGTATTTTTTTATCATTTTAAATAAAACTCGAAAAATTAAAATATAGTATATCTTAAACCTAAAAATAATCTAATTCCTTGGTTAGAGGCAAATACGTAACTTGGGTCAAAAGCTTTATGTTCGTTCTCTCTCGTGAAAATAATATCAGTTCCGTCAATATTTTTATCAAAAGGATTATCGGAACTATTAATACTATTAACAGCTGGCGTAAAATTTAACAAGTTTTTTAACCTCCATACAATCCCCAACTATTGGTGAATTTCTTTGTTAATTGTATATTTTGAATGCTAAACCAAGGCGAATTTACAGCTCTTGTATCATTTTTTCCTAATATAGGAAGTATCATTGGCCATAAACATTTCCTGTATAATCTATAGAAAAGTTCCTGTTAAATTTATAAGAAATAGACCAAACTCCGCTAAAACTTTCTGTGAGCAACTGCCTTTTTTTTAAGCCGTTTTCAGTAATAGAAACATCTTGCAAAGTGGCACCTGCGTTTATAGAAAGTCCGTTTGTAAATAGAATATCTGTGTTTAAAGAAATCCCTTTAGAAACTGAAAATCCATTTAAATTTGCGTAAATAATTTTACTAGTATCAGTTTCATAATCGGGTAAAATTCTATTATCAAAATAGGTGTAGAAGGCACTTGCATCTATAGTAATAAATGAGTTCTCTATGTTTATTTTCTTTATATAATTTAGGTTCCCATTCCAAGAAGTTTCTGGTTGTAATTCGCCTTCAAATTCAACTTCTCTTGCACCTGTTAAAGCAGCATGATCTTCTGTAAAAATATTGGCAATTCTAAAGCCATTACCAATACTAACTCTTATAATATCAGAATTATCTAAAGCATTCCATTTGTAATTTATTCTTGGCGAAAAAATGCTTCCGTGCACACTATTATAATCTAACCTTGTGCCTAATAATAATTTATTCTGAGTATTTAATGCAATTTCATCTTGTACAAAAATACCGGGTAAATGGTTTATAGCAGGTTTGTTTGTAATTCCATCGTTTTTAAAAGTAGCAAACGTATTGTCATCATAAAAAGTATATCTGTAGGCAAGACCTAATAGTAAATCGTGATTTTTATTAATTTGTTTGTTGAACACAAATTGTCCAAAACCGATGATTTGCTCTGCATCATAAGTATCTGTTCCGTAAAAAGAATCTTGGTAATGTCCATTTGCACTAAATTGAAAATTAATGTTTTCAGATGTTGGCAATTCATAGGTTCCAAAAGTTTCCCATCGATTTGTATAAATATTTTCTCCGTATTTTATATCGCTTCCTCTAAATTTACGTTCCCAATCTAATTCTCCGCCCCAACGATCTTCATAAACATAACGACCAGCAATTATAAAAAGTTTGTTGCTTTCTCTTTCTATATTTACTTTGTTAAAAATTGAAATTCTATTTTGAAGCGTTAAGTCTGTAAAACCGTCTTTATTAATATCGATTCTATTTTGATAATTGAAATAATTTATGCCTAACAATCCTTGAGTTTTTTCTGATAGTTTATAACGCAAACCAATATCAGTATTGACTTCACCCCAAGAACTAACAAAAATATCAGTTGCTAATGCAGGAGAATTTGATGGTTTTTTTGTAATGATATTTATAATTCCACCAACAGCTTCAGAACCATATAAAGTAGACGCTGGTCCTTTAACAATTTCTACTCTTTCAATTAAAGCTTGTGGAATTCCTGTTAATCCATAAACGGTAGAAAGTCCACTAACAATAGGCATTCCATCAATTAAAACAAAAGTGTAAGGACCTTCTAGTCCATTTATATGAATATCACCGGTATTACACACATTACAATTTAGTTGGGGTCTAACACCGTTTACATTTTGCATAGATTCAAAAATAGAAGGTGTAGGGTTTTTCTTAAAAAAAAGCTT
>JAOLXX010000001.1 GCA_028343155.1 Polaribacter sp. | reverse complement strand
TTTTCTTGCAAACTCTGGCGATTTTCCTTTTTTGATTAAATAATCTGATGAAAAACCAGCTAATAAAACACCACAAAAAGCAGCTAAAAAAGGGATGGATGCTAAAAAACCAGATTTAATAAAATCTAAACCTCTGTATTCTACTAAATACGTAGGAAACCAAGTTAAAAAGAAAATAGACATTGAGCCCATACAAAACTGACCAATGTAAATTCCCCATAATTTTTTATGTTTAAAAGCTTCGTAAAAATCATTCCAATTAAATTTTTCTTTTTTGGCAGATTTCTTCTTTTTAGCAAAACCACCTCCATCTTTAATTATTTTTAATTCAGCTTCATTTACTGTTTTATGCTGATCTGGATCTCTGTAGAAAATATACCAAACTGCTGCCCAAACAATTCCTATAATTCCAGAAATAATTAACAATCCTCTCCAACCCACTTTATCTTGAATTAATGTTAAAACTGGAAACAAAAAAGCCAACCCAATAAACTGACCAGAAGTATAAATTGCAATTGCAGAAGCACGTTCTGTTTCTGGAAACCATTTGGTTACAATGGCATTATTTGCAGGATAAGAAGGTGCTTCAAAAACACCTATAGTAGCACGTAAGCCTAATAAAAGCTTAAATGAATTTACAAATCCTTGAAATAATGTTGCCACAGACCACATTAACAACATAAATGCGTATAAAAATCGTAACCTTACTTTATCTACAATAATACCTCCTGGAATTTGTAATGCTGCATAAGCAATCCCAAAAATAGAGAAAATTAACCCCATTTGCACAGTTGATAGATTTAAAGACTCACTAATAGCAGACGTTGCAACAGAAATATTTGTTCTGTCTAAATAATTAATAACAACTGTCCCAAAAATTAGAGCAAGTATATTATATCTTTTTTTTGTTGGTTTCATTTTATAATTAGTTAGTTCTGTAATTTCCGATATTAAACACGCACAATAATTCTAAATCTTATCAAATTTTAATACTATTTTATCTGTATTAAGATTTGTAAAAAGAAAAATGCCATTGAAGAAACTCCAACAGCATTTTAATCAAATTCAAATTACTATATTTTTTTAATAACCATCATTCTGTTGTAATGTTGGTGCTTTTAACACTTCATCATTAGGTATTGGTAAATAGTATTGTTTATCAAACCAAGGTCTATTTACTACAGTGTATTCTGTATGAGTTAAAGCACCTGTTGCATCTTTTTCCCATTTTAATCCTTTGATATCAAATCCTAAGTTAGCAGTATTCATCCATCTTCTCTCATCCCAAAAGTTATGTCCTTCAAAAGACAATTCTATTCTTCTTTCTCTTTTAATTGCTTCTTTTAAGTCATTTCCACTTGCAGTAATAGCAGGCTGTAATGCTCTAGTTGAAACTTTATTCAAAAAAGTTCTTGCTTCAATGTCATTACCTAGTTCTGCTTGTGCTTCTGCATAGTTTAAATACACTTCTGCTAAACGATACAAAATATAAGGTCTACCGGCTGTAGTTTCGTTAATTGAAGCTAAGCTCTCATTATGAAATTTTCTAATATTATACCCTGTTTTTGAAGAGTGTAAATCATTTCCAGGGCTTCCTACTTTTGATCCATTTGGAGAATCTAAACCATCTTTAGTTGGATCTGAAGGAGATAAAGCATAATCTACTTGACGTCCTCTAAACATAGCTCCTTGAAAGTTTAAATTTGCATAATATCTCATTTCTCTATTATCATTAGGATTATTAGCGTCATAAGCTACTCCATTTGTTGTTGTTCCATCTGCCATATTAAATTCTAATGCAAAATTATGTGTTGGAGAAGAAATAGCCCAACCACCATAACCTGGAGGTGATTGTGTTTGATCGATTAAAGAGTTTGCATCTGTTCCAAAATCCCATAAGTCTCCTCCATATGGTCTTGCAAAAATAATATCATCATTTGCAGATAAAAATAAGTTTCTATATGCTTGAGCATCTGGAGTTGCAATTAAATCTTTTGCTCCTACTAAATCTATAACTGCTTTGGCAGCATCGGCTGCATCTTGCCATTTAGATGCTTTTGTATAGTCATACAAAGGTCCATTTGGCAACGTAGAAGGGTCATGTAATGTACTAGCTGCAAATAACAAAGCTCTAGATTTTACTGCCAATGCTGCTAATTTTGTTGCTCTACCAAATTCTGCTTCAGACCTTGTTGCTGGTAAGACTGCTGCAGCTTCATCCAATTCTTTAACTATAAAATCTACACATTCTTCATAAGAGTTTCTAGAAACATCAAATTCTGATTTTAAACCAAATGCTGTAGTGAAAATTGGAATACCTCCATACATTTTTATCATTTTAGCATAGATATTTGCTCTTAAAAATTTCATCTCGGCCTTTAAAGATTGTACTTTATCAGCATCTATTTTCATTGCTTCACTATCATCAACATTATCCAAAAATTGATTGATTTCATTAATAAAACGGAAATTATCTCTCCATTTGTTTCTAAAATCTCCTTCATTTTGAGCTGTCCATCCATTACCTCTTAAACGAAGTCTATCTAAATCTCTAAAGTTAAATTTAGCTTCAAAAGAACCAGCTTCAATGTTGAATCTTCTAGCCCACCAAATTGATTTATTAAGAGCCCAACTTTCTGTACTATTATAAGCCGAAAAAACTACTCTTTCTAACTGAGCTGGATCGCTAAATACAATATCTTCTGGAAATCCTCCTAAATTTGTAGTTTCTAAAACATCTTCACAACTTGTCATAGACATTATACTTATAAAGATAATTAAATATATTTGTTTTATTTTTTTCATTATTCCTAATTTTTATTTTTTAAAAAGTAAAATTTAAACCAAACGTATACATCTTTAAAGATGGATATGTTGAATCTCTAAAGTTATTATACCCTGAAGCTTCAGGATCTAAACCTAACTTTTGTACATCTGAAAACATTGTTAACAAGTTAAACCCTCTTGCAAATATTCTGATGTCTGCAAATGTTGTTTTCTCTTTTGTAAGTGTATAACCAAGTTCTACTTCCTTTAATCTTAAAAAAGAAGCGTCATGATACCATAAATCTGCATATACAGAATTATCATTGTCTTGAGGACCACTGTATTGGTCATTTAAACCAAATGCTCTTGGATATCTTGCTCCTGTATTAGTTGGTGTCCATCTGTCTGTAAAAACATGTTCTGGTTTAGAACCAATCTGATCGAAATAAACTAAAACTTTAGCTTTAGCTTGTCCTTGTAATAAGAAATTAAAGTTCCAATTTTTATAATTTAACCCACCTGTAAAACCATATTGAATTTCTGGTATATTAGAACTATTAATTCTAGTCCAATCTTGGTTATCAATTACACCATCTTCATTAACATCTCTATAAAACGGTTCTCCTTCTACAGTATTGTTAATTGTTGCAGTAGCATTATTTACTTGGTCTTGATTTTGAAATATACCATTTGTTGGTGCCACAACATATGACCCTATTCTGAATCCAGTAATATCTTGTCTTTCTGGCAAGTTTGCTGGTTGAGGCAAAAATACTACTTCATTTTGTGCTTGAGTTAGATTAAAACCTAGGTTGTAAGAAACTTCTCCAATTTGATCTGCCCAACCTAATGTTATTTCTACACCATTACTATTTACCTTTCCTAAGTTTTCGTCTGGTAATCTTACCCCAGTAAAATTTGGAACTGCTGCTGCATTAGAAACTAAAATATCTGATCTTTTTTGTTTGTAAAAATTCACTTCACCAGATAATCTGTTATCAAACATTGCAAAAGAAACTGCTATGTTACTCATTTCGGCAGTCTCCCAAGTTACATCTGGATTTGGTGCTAAACCTGTTCTAAATCCATTGAAAACTGCTCCAGATTCTCCAAAAACATAGTTATTTGGTCTTTGATTATTATTACCTCCAGTATTACCATAAGCAAACTGAGATAAAAATTGAAATGGTGCAATTCTATCATTACCCATAACCGAATAAGAACCTTTTACATTTAATGCATTTAACCAAGAAACATTTTCTAAAAACTTTTCTTTACCCAATGCCCAGTTACCTCCAACACTATAAAAAGTACCAAATCTTTTACCTGGTCCAAATCTACTAGAACCATCTCTTCTTAACATTAGATCTACAAAATATTTTTTGTCATAATCATAAGATAATGTTCCAAAATAACTTAATACTGCTAATTCTGAACCTGTTCCTCCATTTATAGCAGTTTCAGGATCTCCTGAAAACAAAAATGGTAACTCTGCCGAAGGCAAATCGTTTGCTTGAGCAAAAAAGGTACTTGATTTAGTAGTAATTTGTTCAATTGCTGCCATAGCATTTATTGAATGTACATCATTAAAAGTATTATTATACCTTAACGATCCATTAAGTAAAGCCTCATCAAATTTAAAAGAAGTATCTCTTAAAATATTTACACTTCCTTGTTGTGATTTACCAGGATTAGCTTCATACTCGTTTGTAGTTTGATTTAACACATAGTATGTCCAAGGGTTATAAAAATCTCTTTGGTTACTTACAGTTCTTCTAAGACCTGCATAAGCGTTTAAACTTAATCCATCTGTTACTTTATCTAAATTCCAATCTAAAGCTAATCTACCTCTAAGATCATTAACACTGTTATCATTGAAACCAGCTTCTCTACTTGACATTATTATTGGATTTGCACCATCTTCACCACCTCTTCCTGGTAATCCATTTGGATATACAGCAACATCTGTAGGAAAATTTGTATAAATATGTTTGTAAATAAAACTTGCTGGTACTCCTGGTGATTTATCATCCGCAAATCTTCCTGAAAAATCTGCACTTAATTTTATATCTTCACTAAGTTTAACGTCTAAGTTTGTTCTAACTTGGTTTTGCTTAAAAGTTAAATCTCCAGAAGCAAACATACCTTGTCTTTGCATATTATCTAAACTTAAAAAATATTTTGCTTTTTCTGTACCTCCAGAAATAGAAATTGAATTTCTATATTCAGGAGCTGAATCTGCAAAAGTAGCATCAAACCAATTTGTACTAGGAAAATTAATTGGGTCTGTACCTGAAGCAAAATTATTTATATCAGCTTGTGAGTATGGTAATGGATTACCTACTCTTGTAGCTATTTCATTTTCATAAATTGCAAATTGCTCTGAATTCATTAATCTCGGTTTTGCTGAAAAAGATGAAATACTATAAGAAGACGATACATTAATTTTTGGTTTACCAGATTTACCTCTTTTAGTAGTTACTAAAATAACTCCATTTGCTGCTCTATTTCCATATACAGCTGCTGCACCATCTTTTAAAACGCTTAAATTCTCGATATCTTGAGGTGCCAATTGGTTAAAAGTACCAATACCAGCTTGAACTCCATCAATTAAAATTAAAGGAGCATTATTATTAAGTGTAGATTGACCTCTAATTAAAAGTGTTACATCATTATTTGAACCAGGATAACCCCCTCTGTCTGAAACAATTAAACCAGTAACTCTACCAGACAAAGATTTTGCTATTTCTCTATTTGAAGTATTTTCAATTTCTTCTGCCTTTAAAGTACTAATCGAACCTGTTACTTCTCCTCTTTTCTTAGAAGTATAACCTACAACAATGATTTCATCTAAATTTGCTACATCAGCTTCTAAAACAATATTAATAGTAGATTTACCTGCTACTGCTATTTCTTGTGTTTTGAAACTAATATAAGAAAATACTAAAATTGCATCAGAACTTACATTAATAGAATACTTTCCATCGAAATCTGTTACTGTACCTGTTGAAGTTCCTTTTACTTGCACAGTAACGCCGGGTATTGGCCCAGTTTCGTCTGAAACCACTCCACTCACAGTTTGTTGAAAATTAGCTTCATTAATACTTTCATCACTATTTTCTAACGCATTAGAATGGGTTGGAAAAGCGATTAAACATATTAATAATAGTCCTAAAATTCTAGTTCTTTTTTGTAAGAACACATTAGAACTATTATTAAAAAATAGTTTTTTTCTCATAATTAATTGGGTTTTGTTAATTGTTATAAATTATGAATTTGATAAATTTTTAATTCACTTTTCAAAGTTCTACAAAACGTCACTACTATTTTTACGAACTTTACCTTTTTTTAACACTATTTTACCTTAAAAGTTATCTATTTTGATATTATAAAACAACAATTCCTATTGAAGAAACTTCAATAGGAATTGTGCTAATAAATAGTTTTAAGAAAAAAGATTCTTAGAAACCTGATGGATCTAAGTCACTTGGAGGAGAACTTGCTTGTGCTTTTTGTGGATTTAAAATCATATATGTTCCTAAAGCAGTTAATGCTGCATATTTACCATAGTTTCCAATTTTTTTTATGGCATCCTTACGCGTAATATTTTCTTTATTTTCTGTTGTATTATTCATTTTATATGTTTTATAATTTAAAACTTTCTTATTACAATAATTATCTAGTTAATAATTACCTTTTTTGTTTCTACCTGATTGCCATTATTTACTTTAACTATATAAACACCTGTATTTAAAACAGGAATAGAAATGGTATTTCTGTTGGTATTTACTTCAATATTTTTAAGTTTAACGACTCTACCTCTTATATCGAAAATAGATGCTTTTGCATTATTTTTTAAGGTACCATTAATAAATATTGTTTTATTAGAAGAATAGATTTCTAATTTATTTAAAGAAAGTGTTTCTGTTGATAAAGCTTTTGAACTATATCTCACATAAAAACGCCCTGAACCATTTAATTCTTCACTAGGCATGAAAGTAAAATTATCTTCATTTAATAATGTTAAAGTATTATTAACAGTGTCTTCTAAATAAACATTAATGTTATTTGATAACGTAGATTTTGAAGCATCAATTTTAATAGTTAATTGACTTCCAGCTTCTGCTCTAATATCTAAAGGAATAGAAACATCATTAAAATCTTCATAAGCTAGGGCTTGAATAGTCATAGGTGTTCCATCGCTATTTTCTACTAAACGTGTAAAAATACCTTTAGTTTGTTGAAAGAAAGCACCAGAATCATAACCAGGGTTTAAATCTTTTGTTGCATTATCTGCAAAATAAACACTAGTAGCGTAAGATTCATCTCCATTTTCTAGAACCAATTTAGATAAAGCTTTATTTTGATTTGCTGACTTACCTGCAATAAAATCATCTGCAGTACCTACTTCTTGCCACGCTTGATTAAAAGTTACTGTACCACCACCTGTTTTAGCTTTTACAAAGAAACCTTGTAAAGGTGATATTTTGGCAGGTGCATTCAAAGCATTATATGCCGTAAAAGTACCATCTCCATCATAACCATATACTGCATTAAAAGAACCAGCATCAAACTCTCCAGTATTGGCTGTAAAGAAAGATGAAAAATTAATATAAGATGGGAATGGGTTACCTATTAAATTCCACTCACCAGAAGATGCATTTGTAGCTGACTCATCTGTAATAGGAATAGTAATTGGCGTTGAAGTTGAATGTGAATTGCTCTTAAATAATAAAGTATTGGCAGTTGCAGTAGCCATTCTATATCCTTTACCAGGAGTAAATGTAACAGCTGCATCTGTAGTTTTACTATAGTTTACATATGCTCCTGTTGCATTATTAAAAGGTCCCAATAACTTTATATCTCCATCATCAGCATTAGCTGTAGCAGTGTTAGAGTGTAATCTATTTTTATTCCAACCAGAAACAGCAAAACCAGCACTGTTAGCGGCAACACTCATACCATCAACACCAAAAGCTATTAAATCGTTATTAGGTGTTGTATTTACAGACCTATAGTAAGAAACAAAACCGGTAACACTTCCTTTTAAAATAAAACTACCAAAACTAGTAGAGGTAGATTGTGCAAATAAATCACCAGAAGTATTTGCGTCTCCATCTACAGTAATCGATCTTCCTGCAGCAACACCTAAAGAAACTTGACTACTAAGAAGAGGGTCTGTATTACCAGCATCATGTGCTGATATTGTTAAATCATTAATAGTTACATCAGAAGAATTTATAACCACTCTTCCTTTAATAATTACATTATCTATAGATGAAGGCAAAGTTCCTCCTATCCAAGTAGTTCCATCTTCCCAATTCATTGTAGAATTATCATCTGCACCACTTACACCAGGGTGAGACGTTACTGTTATTGGACCTGTAGTAGCAATTTTATTACCAACTACACCTGTACTCCAAGTAGTACCTTTACGTGTAAAAACTGTAAAATGATAATCGGTACCATCTGTTAACCCTGTAACAGAAACTGAATTACCAACACCTTTATATACTGCATATTCGTTAGTACCTAAATCAGTACCTGAACCAAAAGCAGCATTAGCTGTATAAGCTGTTCCATCTCCTGAAGGTGTTACTGTAACAGCTGAAGCTGCTTTAGCCACAACTAATACTTCATCAAAACAAACAGAATCTGTCCAACTTAAATCTAATTGAGTAGAGCCTGCACCAGCAGTTGCTAAACCACTTACATCTGTAGCAACAGTACAAGCAGGAGCAGTAACAGTAACAGTAAGGTCATTTAAACCTAAGTAGCCTACTAGTGGGTCAAAACTGCCTGACCCTGGGCTTTTAGTTCTACCTACATAATTATCTGCATAAGGTGCCCAATCCATATCCGTTTTTGGATTTGGATTAAAAATTCTATAATCATAAGTACCCGAATCAAAGCCTGATGGCCATGTAAAAGACATATCAACTGTAGCCTCTGCTCCATTAGTATTGGGTAATGTAAGAGTCGCAAAACCTGGGGAAACTGTACCTGTACCTGACAAATATAACCTCTCAGTACATGCAATATCTGGGTCTGTAACAGGTTTATCTGTTTTATAAGTAAGTCTAAAAGTAGCTGTTTCACCTACCATAAACGAATTAACTTGAACTATGTTAACCAATGTTACTACTGGTTCTTGGGCATTAGTTTGCCAGCTTAATAGACCTATAAAAGTCAATAAAAGCAGCGTGTGTTTTTGTAATTTTTTGTTCATAATAAATTATTTGTTTTTGTTAAAAAGAATTGTTCGTAAAATTAAGATTGGTATTTTGTGTTTTACAGATAAATTTTAACCATTTGTGGTATTATTTTAACATTATTGTATGCTATATTGATATTTATTAGTTTTTCTAACACTAATTTTACTTTTCAAATCTAACTTATAGCCTTTCTGTAAATGTGCTTGACAGTAAAAATATTGTAGTTTTGGATGTTTTTTACAAATTGTTATTGTTTTATAAGCTTAGGCTTAAGAATAAATTTAAGTAATGTTGTTTTTTTCACTTTCTTGTATGCATTATTTTAAAATTTTATATTTATTTTACCACTAGTTAAACCTTCACACTTATACAAAGTCTAATAAAAAACGAGTTTGAAACCACGCAATTGCTATAGTTATTTAAAATTAGTATTACTACTTTTTATTATAAGCTTCTCTTTTAAAACACAGAGCCAATCTAAAGGTATTAAAGGGAATGTTATAGATGAAATGAAGATTCCATTAGAAATGGTTTCTGTAGCTCTAATTAACCCAAAAGACAACACCTTTTTAAGTTATACAACTACAGATGAAAAAGGGAGTTTTCTATTGCAAGACATTCCTAAAGACACCATTCTAATTCAATTAAATTTATTAGGTTTTAAACCGTATTCAAAAAAACTGATTTACAAAAAAGAACTTATCGATTTAAAAACAATCATTTTAAAAGAAGATGTTGGTGTTTTAGATGAAATTATTATTTCTGCGGTTATTCCTATTCAAATAAAAAAAGATACCGTTAGTTTTAATGCGAATTCTTTTAAAGTTAAGTATGATGATAATATTGAAGGTTTATTAAATAAACTTCCGGGTATTGAAATAGAAGAAGGAAAAATTATTGCGCAAGGAACAACAGTAACTAAAATTTTTGTTGACGGAAAAGAGTTTTTTGGTGGAGATCCATCCATCGTTTTAAAAAATATTTCTGCAGATGCTATTGCTAAAATTGAAGTGATTGATAAAAATAGTGACGAAGCTGAATTAACAGGTGTAAGTGATGGTAACAAAGAAGTGGTTATTAATTTTACGCTAAAAAAGACAAATAAGAATAGTGGTTTTGGTAAAATTGCATCTGGTTTGGGTTTAGATAGTAGATATTTTAGCAATTTTAATTACAATCAATTTAACTCAAAATCGCAATTATCTGTTATTGGTAAGTTTAACAATATTAATGTTACTGGCTCAAATATTCAAGGATTTTTGCAAAATGCAGATGGTATTGCAGATGATTCTGATGATAATGCTGAAACTGATTTTATAAAACTTCAAAAAAACTTAAGCGGATTCTTAAAAACTGCTGTTGCAGGAATTCATTATGGTAGAGAAATCAAGAAAAAAGAATCTTTAAATGCAGATTATTTTTACAATCTATCTGAAAATAGTGGTGTTTCTAATACAAGTAGAGTCTTTTTTTCTAACACAAATAATTTTAATTACAAGTCTGATAATTCTTACGTAAACATAACAGATAATCACAATTTGAATTTTAACTATAAAAATAAATCTAACAAAACCAATAGTTTACGAATTAGAGGTCGTTTTTATTCCGATAATAGAACTTCTAATTTAAACAGAGAAGGTTTCTTTTTTAATACAACTGATGAATTGGTAACCACAAATAACAATGAATCTTCTAATACAAATCTTAAAAAATATGGGAATCTAAATTTGAATTATTACCAAAAATTAGAAAAACAAGGAAGAAGTTTTAATACTAATTTTAATGCAGTACTTAATAATTACAAAAGAAGTAATCAACAAAATACTTTTATTACTAGAAATATAAATAAAACGAACACATTTAATACAGATTTTGAAATTTTAAGAGATGAAGATATTAATTCTGCTAACATTTTTGTGAGATTTAAATATACAGAACCTTTAGGTGGAAATCATTATTTTAATTCTGAAGCTTCATCGCAAATTTTATCTGGAAGAGAAAATACAAATCAATTTAGAAAAACAATAAAAACAACAACTACAGAAGATTTTATAGCCTATAATTACAAATATTCTGAAAATAGTTTTAAAACCAAGTTTTCTCATAGTTACAATACATCAATTTTAAATGTATCTACAGGTTTAGAATATCAAACTTTACATAGAAGTTTTGGTGAAGTAAATAAACTACAATTTAACAGAGAAGAACAATATGTAAACCCTTATTTCTTTATGCAATACAAACCCAAAAAAGGCAAGAAGTTTCGTTTTACTTATAGAAAATTTATAAGAGCTCCCAGAGCAAATCAAACAAATCCTTTTTTTAATGATATAAATCCTTTTTCAATAATTACTGGAAACCCAGATTTAAAAACAGAAAAAACAAACTCATTTTTATTAACAGCAGTTGTACACGACTTTAAATCATCAGTCAGTTTTAACGGAAGATTACAATATCTAAATTCTACTGATGCCATTATTAGAAATGTATTTATTGATGACGATTTTATAAGAATAAGAAGTTACCAAAATAGCGGAACAAAAACACGTTTTAATGCTTTAGGAAATATTGGTAAAAAAGTAAATAATTTAGGTGTACGATTTAGCTTAAAAAATAAATTTTCTTATAATGCAGCGAATTCAATAGTAAATTTTGAATTGAACAATGTGGTTTCTAAAGATTATTTAGTAAACCTAATGGTTCAGAATAATAGAAAACGTAAAGTAGATTTAAAAGCAGGCGCCACTTATAGCATAAATAACACTAGTTTTTCAATAGAAAAAGATTTAAATCGAAAGTTTACAACGCAAAAATATTTTGGAATGATTGACTTTGATGTCACCAAAAAACTTAATATAAACACACAGTTCGATTATATTGTGTATACAGATAATAGTTTTTCGATAAGACAAGAAATCCCTATTTGGAATGCAGCAATGTCTTATTCTATCTCTAAAAACAACAATATAATTAAATTAGTGCTAATCGATTTGTTAGATAAAAATGTTGATGTTTTTAGAAGAAGTACTCAAAATTATTTCGAAGAAACCAACTTGCAAAGTTTAGGAAGATACGTGGTTTTAAGTTATACTTATAAGTTAAATAGTGGCAAGAGAAAAAAGAAAAAAAAGTAACATAAAAAATGTCGCATATATAATATGCGACATTTTTAATATACTATTCAGTGAAAAAAGAGTTTATCTAAACTGAACTTCTTTTACGCCTTTCGTAAAATCTACTCCTCTTAATTTTAAGAAAATGGCTTTCATTTCTGAAAGTTTTTCAGGACTAGATTCAGCCAAATTTTTATGCTGACCAATATCTTCTTTTACATTGTATAACTGTTCATAAGGAAAGTTACCCACTTCTACACCTACTTTTTCTCTAAAGTTTTTTCCTTTATATGCAGGTATATATAACCAATCTCCACTTCTTAAAGCGGTTTTTCCTGTAGCTTCTATTACTAGGTTGTCTCTACCTTTATCAGATTTTCCTAAAAAAGCGTTTAAAACGTTTTTACTATCTGTTGAGGAATCTTTTGTATCTAATAAATCTGCAATAGATGCTAATAAATCCATTTGACAAACAATAGCGTCTGAAACTGCTGGTTGAATTGTACCTTTCCAATACGTAATAAAAGGAACTCTTGTACCTGCTTCAAAAATACTGTATTTACCACCTCTTAAACCTCCTTTTGAATCGTGGTTACCATTTTTTTCTACTGCATCATCATAATAACCATCATTTAAAACTGGGCCATTATCACTAGAAAAAACAATTAACGTATTTTCTAAAATGCCTTCTTCTTTTAAGGTTTTCATAAACTCACCAATCATCCAATCTGCTTCTAAAATCACATCGCCTCTAGGTCCCATTCCAGATTTACCTACAAATCTTGGATGTGGAGTTCTAGGCACATGTGGTTGCTGCATAGCGTAATATAAAAAGAAAGGGTTGTCTTTATGTGATTTTACATAATTCTGGGCTTTCACTAAAAAGTGATCTGCCATTTCTGTATCTATCCATTTTGCAGCTTCTCCACCTTTCATATACCCAATTCTTGGAATACCATTTACAATACTATTGTTATGTCCATGATGCCATTTCATATTTACCATTTCTGGATTTGAAATTGCTGTTGGTTCACCTTCAAAATTACTTTTATAATCTACTTGAATAGGATCATTTTTATCTAAACCAACTACATTACCATCTTTAATATAAACAGTTGGCACTCTATCTTGAGTTGCTGCTAAAATATAAGATTTATCAAAACCAACTTCATTAGGCCCTGGAGTAACTTTTTCATTCCAATTTACAACACCTGTTCCCAAACCTAAATGCCATTTACCAACAATTGCTGTTTGATAGCCTTGCTTTTTAAGCATTTTTGGCAACGTTTGTTGTGTTGTACTTATCAATAATGGTGCTGTACCTGGTAAAATTTTTGCATCTTTATTACGCCAAGGATACATACCTGTTAACAATGCATATCTACTTGGAGTACAAGTTGCAGAAGATGCATAACCGTTTGTAAATTTAATTCCTCCAGAAGCTAAAGCATCTATATTTGGTGTTTGTAATTCCGTTGCTCCATAAGCACTTAAATCTCCATAACCTAAATCGTCTAAGTAGATGACTACAATGTTAGGTTTGTTTGGAGTTTTTAATACTACTTCTTCTTTTTTATCAGTTTTACAACCCAGTAAAAGGATACCTGCTGTAAATATTATAAAGTGTAAATACTTTTTTATCATAATGCCTTTTTATAATTGACTTATTCTAAGAAAAAATTGATATAAGAAGACTGTCAATAAAAAACAGTCTTTTTATATCAATCATAATCTATACTATTATCTAGCTTCTAATGGTCTCCAACTTAAATCATCAAAATACATTATTTGTTCTCCAGTAACCCCAACATTGTTTGATGCATTTATTGATAAATCAAACTTTTTATTAGTTAATGCTGCAGCTAAAGTGATTGTACTGCTTACTTCAACCCATTGTCCTCTTGGTAATGTAGAAATATCCCAAGAAGTAATTACACCTCCCTGTACTTCTGTTTGAAAAGCTTGCATTGTATTTCCTGGTTCTAAATATACCATATAAGATACATCATAATCTCCTGCTGGTAAAGTAGCTATAGCATATGTAGTTTTTGTTGCATTAGTAAACCAAGAACCTTGTAATTTTGCTGTTGTAACGCCTGATGGACTTTCATATTTCATTGAGAAAGAACCACTGTTTGATTGATCTGCAGTTCTTGAAAAATTCAAAAATGCTACATTAGTGTTACCAACCCAATATCCTTCAGCAAACCCTTTCTTAAGAAAATTACCTGTTACTGCCTCTACCTCATATCCTGTATAGTCTAATCCAATTCCTGCTCCAGCTCCAGTAATTATATTATCGCTTCTTCGCATTAATACGTTTGTAGCTGAAAAACCATCTAATACTCTAAAGTCAACAGACTCAATGTTTCCTGCAACATATTCAACTGTAATATTATCTGAATTATAAATCGGTGCAGACAATACTAAATCTATTTGTGTAGCATCTGAACTATTAACTTTTGCAGATTGTACTGCAATATTTTGGTCGAATCCAGCTGCTGTATTAACAACATGTACAGTAAAATTACTTTCTTCTCCTGTAAGTGTTGCTATTTCTCCAGTTACATTAAAAGAAATAACCTCAGAAGCATCTTCTGTTATCATTCCGTTAATAACAAAAGGTTGTGAAGATGGTACTACTTCAATTTTAAGAGGAATTAACTTCATTGTTTCTCCATCAGGTTTAGCAGCATCATTTCTTCTTGAAGTGATACTACCTGCTATAAAACTACCTAATCCATTATAAGATAAATTTACGGTTTCTGCACCACTTGAATCCATTGCCCCACCATTAAAATTCCAAGTTCTTGTATCTGGATCTCCTGTTGTTGTTAAGTCTATATATGTTAATTGTTCTCCAGCTTCTACGGTTACAGTTGGCCATGAAGCTACATCTGCTTCACTTGGCATATCTGTTTCACTTACAGTAAGTATTTCTTCTGTACCTTTCATAACTTTAAACATAGGTTTAACATCGTCGAAAACATTCACTGTAAAAACCTTATTTACAACCCAAACACCATTAGTAAGAACCGATTCTGCAACAGAATCCTTAAAAGTATTTTTTAGTTCTATTTCTTTTATTCCTGGCGCTCTAAAAATAACATTAATTAGTTTTTCACCAGAATCCAAAGGCCCAGCAGCTCCTATAAAATCTGTGTAGATTGTATCTTGTTCTGCATTAAAATTGTTATTAAGTAGATTAGTTCCACTAGGTATACTCCAACTATGTGTTAAAGCATTATTAGATACATCGCTAAAGCCTATATAATTGTTTAAAGCTGATACGTAATTAGAGTCTTCAAAACCTTCGGTTGTAATCCATGATAAACTCGAGAAATCTCCATAAGGTGCTTGATATTCACTATCATCACAACTAGTGACAAATGATAGTATTAATAAGGAAATAATAAATATTTTTTTCATCTTTCTTCTTTTTAAATTAATTAGAAACTGAGTTATTATTTAGGGTTTCACTTGTTGGTATTGGAAAATACCCATCAGTGTAAAACTGTGCTGCCCCTGTGTATTCTTGCACTAATTGAGGGTCACCACTTGGATCAGGGCTGATTCCTTTTTGCACTAAAGAATTATTTCTTGATAAAGTATTAGAAGTAGCATCATTATAATAATCATAATCTGTTACGTAAAATGATTGTGTAGATAAATCATTAAATCTACTTGTTGCAACATTCCAACGTCTTAAATCTATAATCCTAGTTGAAACACCTTCTGCAGACAATTCTAATGGGCGTTCTACATACATTAAATGATCCATTAGAGAATCTTCAGTATAAGCAGTTCCGTCTACTAAACTTGCATTAGGGTCTAATAATTGTAGTCCCCAACGTTGTCTAATTGGATTTATAAGGTCGATTGCTCCACTTATATTACTATCTCCTTTTAATACACATTCTGCATACATTAAATACACATCAGCTAAACGATTCATGATTACATTTTTCCCAGACTTCCAGTTTGTATCTCCTGTATCATTTTCACTAGCCACAATATCATGATTGCTATATTTTTTAAAGAACCCGTATTTTCGTTGTGTGCTACCAAAGTTTACAAGATTAGGAGCAGATGGCTGTTGGTAATACTCTGTATCTTGATCATTAACCACAGCAATCATTGCTGAAGACCTAAGCGATACATTTCTTGCTCTAGACAACCCAGTTTCTCTATCTATTACTGTGTTTCTTGAATCTAACATATTTAATGGTTCATTTGCATAGGCATGAATTAACCATGCAGCAGCAGTAAATTGTTCACTTACACTAGAACCACCTGCTTCCCTTGGTGTAGAATATCTACCGTTTCTCATAACAAAACTTTCTTCATCCCATTGATTCTCTTCCGATTGCTGGTTTACCGTATAATTAATCTCTAAAATAGATTCAGAATTAAAATCTCCAGCTTGTGTAAACATAAGGCTTGTATCTTGTATTAAAGCATATCCATAAGGGCCATTAATTACATCTTCAAAATAGGTTTTAGCTGCTTGATAATCTGCTGCATTACCTGCTGATGCAGAATACAAATAACTTGTACCTAGAATAGTAGCTGCTGTACCTGCAGTTGCTCTTGTTTTCTCTGGAAACGTTGCTGGCAAATTCTGGTAAGCGTATTCTAAATCTGCTCTAAAGAAATCCATCACTTCTTGTGATGTACTTAAAGGTTTAGAAAAATCTTCTTGGTTACCAGGTACCTCATCTCTAATAACTATTTCTCCATTATTATAAAGAGAATGTAAATAAAAGTGCGCTAAACCCCTAAAAAAACGAGCCTGCCCCATTTGCTCTGTCCAACGGGTTTCTGTTTTCAAATCTTCAGTCATACTATTTAAGCCTTCAATAACCTGATTTGCTCTCCATATTACTTGATATAAAGCATTCCATCGTAAATTTATAAACTGATTATCTTCATTAATAACATGCTCATAAATATTTAATGCAGTAGCCCTAATGTTACCTGACCTAATACCAGGAAATGCCATATCTGATCGCCAAGATTCTTCTCTTGCACTAACTATCCATGTATTTAACATCCCTCCGTAAACAGAAGTTAATACAGTTTCAGACTCATCTAAGTTTTTAAAATAAGTATCCGCAGAAATTTCATTTGGGTTTACTTCTTCTAAATATTTTTCGCATGATTGCATCATTGCAATGCAAAAGACAAAGCTTACTATTTTTATTATATGTGTTTTCATTTTTTTTTGATTTTTATTAAAAAGAAACTTTTATTCCTAAACTATATGTTGATGAAATAGGATATCTTGATTGATCAATACCTCTACGTGCTACATTACTACTTCCTACTTCTGGATCATAACCTTCATAATCTGTAATAGTGATTGGGTTTTGAGCACTTAAGTAAATCCTTAATTTATCTACTTTTATTCTCTCGCAAACATCTTCAGGCAGTGAAAATCCTAAAGTTACTTGTTTTAATCTTAAGTAATCACCATTTTCTAACCAATAATCTGTAATTCCCGCATAATTAGGATGCTCTCTACCACGCCCCCTAAATGAAGGAATATTTGAAGTAGGATTATCTGGGGTCCATTGATTTACCAAATCTTGATGACGCTGCCAGCCATAAGCAGCTGCTTTATTACCATTTAAAATCTCAGCTCCAACTGTACCAAACCAATTCATAGAAAAATCAAATCCACCTATATCCCATCTGAAATTTACACCGTATTCAAAATCTGCTAAACCACTTCCATGATATGTTCTATCTTCACTCGTAATATTTCCATCACCATTAGTATCTACATATTTCAAATCTCCTAATTCTGCATTAGATCTGGAAGGGAATTGTCTGTAAGCATCTCTTTCTTCTATAGTTTTAATAGTACCGTTTGTTTCATGTAAGAAAAATGCTCCTGCTTCATAACCTTTTGCAATAACTGTTGTTGCATAGGTATCTCCATCTCCACTAATAATTGCAGAATTACTATTATAAATAATACCATCGCCTACAACTTTTGTAATTTCATTATCATTCGTTGTAAATGTTCCACCTATTCTAAACTTACTTTTTCCTATTGAGGCTCTATAATTAGCCGCTAATTCTAATCCTTTATTAGTCATATTACCAACATTAAGCGTTAGGTTTGGATCATAATAAGCTCCTGAAGAACCAGGAAGAGTTACTGGGAATAACATATCTTCTTTTTGGGTTATATAGTAATCTGCAGTGAAAGTAATTTTATTTTTAAACATTGAAATATCAACTCCAATATTATTTGAGATTGATGTTTCCCATTTAACATCTCTATTAGCATAAGATCTAATAGAAGAACCAAAAACAACTGAACCATCATTTTCATCAAAGACATAATCTGCAAAAGGAGATATAGTACTTGCAAACTCATAGTCACTAAAACTATCGTTACCTACTTGACCATGACTTAATCTTATTTTGAATTTATTAATTGTTCCTTTTAGAGGTTTCCAAAAAGGCTCACTAGACACATTCCATGCTGCAGCTAATGATGGGAAAGTTCCCCACCTGTATTCCTTACCGAATCTTGAAGAACCATCATAACGCACTAATGCTGATAAAATATATTTACCATCATAATTATATTGTACTCTTCCTAAAGTACCAATTCTTTTAGTGTTATAATTAAAACCACTTCCTACATTTTCATTTAAAGTACCTCCATTTAAAACAGTAATTGAATTGTTAGTAATACCTTCTATAGAAGCAAAAAAAGTTGTATTTTCATCTTCTTCTAACGTAACAACTCCTTGTGCTGAAATACTATGTTTTCCAATTTTTTTCTTAAAATCTAAACCTGCATCCCAACTAAACTTTGTTGTTCTTGAAGAAGTTGTAATTACTCCACTTAAAGTAGGATCAGTTTCTATTTCTCCATTATCTACATTATATAAATCAAATCTTGGTCGAAAAACATTTCTGTTATCATTTATAATAGAAGAACCAACATTGGTAATAAAATCTAAGTTGTCTATTAATTTACGTCTTACACCTAAATTAATATCTGTCTTGTCTCTATTACTATCATCTTTTCTTTTAAGTGCTTGACCTAATGCAACTGTTGGTGTTCTTGTTCCTCCAGAACTGTTAACAATTGCAACATTGGAATCTGGGTCTACTTGAGGAAAATAAGGTCTATACCTGTTTGCACTTACTATTAGACCACCACTAGAACGTCTTCTATCTTGGTTAGTTGTTGCAATACTTCCATTAATTTTCCAATTATCAGTATTATACCGAACAGAAACCCTACCATTAAATCTTTTAAAATTTGAATTAATTAATGACCCATCTTGATCAAACAAACTTCCAGATGCACTATAAGAGAACTTATCTGTTCCTCCCATTAAATTTAAACTATATGTTTTAACTTCTGCAGCATCAACCAAAACATAGTCATCAAAAGCATTATCATTACCTAACCACTCTGGATTAGTAACAGTAACTGGATCAAAGCCTCCAAAATAGTTAGCCGTATTAATTTCATAAAACAATTGATCTTCTGTATTCATTAAAGGCGTACCATTCCCTAAAAATTGAAGACCAGAATTATAATTTAAATCGATACTCATAGTACCTTTTTTTCCTTGTTTTGTTGTAATTAAAATTACACCTGCTGCTCCTCTAGAACCATACACAGCTGTTGATGCAGCATCTTTTAAAATATCTATACTTTCAATCTCATTTGGTGCCAAACCTGGGTCTCCAATTTGTGGTATTCCATTCACAACAAATAACGGTGTATTTGTTCCGCTTAAAGAAGTAATTCCTCTAATTTGAATATTGGAGGCTTCCCCTGGTTCTCCAGAACTTGCAGATACACTAACTCCTGCAATTTGCCCTTGCAAACGTGACGCAACATCTGATGTTATAAATTGTTCGAGATCTTGAGTAACAACTCTATTAACTGCACCTGTAATCTCTTTTTTCTTAACAGTTCCATAACCAACAACAACAATTTCGTCTAATGATTCTATATCAGAATCTAGAGAAACATTTAAAGTGGTCTTTGTAATTTTCACTTCCTTATTTTTCATACCTAAATATGAAAAGAATAATGTTTCACCAATTTTAGCTTTAATGGAGTATTTTCCATCAAAATCTGTTTCTGTTCCTGTTGATGTACCTTTTACGATTACAGAAACTCCTGGTAATAGAGTACCATCTGCACTATCTGTAACTGTTCCTTTTACTGTAATTTCTTGTGCATTGACATTAAAAGTACAGAACATTAAAGCAAACAAGCTTAATAGACTGTATTTTAAAATCTTGTGTTTTAATAAAAATTTTAATTTCATGGGTTGATTTTTAATCGTTTTTATTCAAATTGTTTTTGTTATTAATTATTGTGTAATCTTATTAATCATAGTTATTGAAAGGTTAAATTAATTAGTTGCTTGTCTACTTTTAAAATTTTTGATGCTTTACCTTTATAGGTATTCTTCTTAAATTCTATATTTTTTGACGATTGAATACTTATTGCCGGATTTTTAGGATGTAATTGAGGAAATGTTCCTGAATTTGTAATCGTATTGTTTTTAAAAATTAATCCATCTGTATTTGTAACTTGTAAAATTAGATTATCAAATTGATTAAAAGTATTGTTCGAAATTTCTATATTTCTAAAGGCTATGTTTTCATTATCATCATCTGTTGCAAAACGAATTACACCTCTATTAAAACCACTATGTTGGTTGTCTTGAAATACGTTATTTCTTATAATTACATTTGAAGCATTGCCAGATTCAAACCAATGCCCACTTTCTACAGGAATTAAAATCGCTTCCATTTCTGTGCTGAAAAAATTATTTTCTATAACTGTTTTCTTCGGATTAGAAATTAATAAACCTCTTGCTCTGTTATTTGCTATTTTACAATTCTGAACCAATAAATCTGGGTATGCATCTAGGTTTTCTATTAAATCTCCTTCTTTTAAATCTTTTGGTAAGTCTTCATTTAAAGTGATAATTTGATACCTATTATTTCTATATTCTATATTCTTTATGGTTGCTTTATCATACGCAAAAAACGAGTTACTTAATCTAACAAAACCTAATGTGTCGTTTTCTTTCCCTATTTTAAAACCTAATTGTTGATGATGTTCCATTCTAACACCAATGGAGTTTTTAGATAAAATATCTATAATGCTTTGATAGGTTCCGTGCACATTTAAAGCATCGTCTAATTGATTGTTGAATGTGCTGTTTTTTAAAACGACTTTCCCTCTACAACCTACAAAATGAGTTGCGTCTGCAGTTGTAGAAACCATTCTGCCTTTAGAAGGTGTAATATTAAAATTATCTAAAATTAAATCTGAAGAGTTTTCTGCAATAATTCCCATTCCACCTGCGTGATGAATATGTACATTAGTACCGTTAAAACCATTAGTACTTTTTACGCTAAATGCAGGAGAAACTCTATTAAATCCTTGAGCGCCTTTCATTGTTAAAATTTGCCCAACTGGAGGTAATGCTTTTTTATGATTAAAAACACGCACCAAACCAGGTTTTAATTGTACAATTTTTGTTCTATATTCTGCTCCAATATTTTTATATTCTGGAGCACGTTTATCATACTTGTATTTATAGTTTATTTTATCAATATTATTTCTATTATTTTTAGAAATTCTACTTTTTGACGTAATTTGTGTTGCAGCTTCTGTATTAAAAGCAATTGCTTTTCTTTTGGGATCGTATAAAATAGATTGCCCTAAACTATGCTCATAATATTCTTTAATAAAAAAGATTTGTTCATTTCTAATTTCATAAGGATATTCATCTGATATCTGCATATCAAACGAATGTTCTTTTTTATTATTTGCAACAATTAAACCCTCACTATGAAAAGATCTTGCCCAATCTATTGTTATGTTTTTTACAGTAATATTTGTTCCGTTTTCGATTAAAAAAGGGATCATAACTCCGTGAAAAATAAAAGTAGATTCTTGTCCATCTATCGTTAAATTTTTAAAACCGTCTAAAGGAAATGGGGTATTTACCATTAAATCTCCGTGATTAGATAAATATGCAAATTTCTCAAAACCTTTATCTGGATAAAAATGATAGGTTCCTTTTTCGAATTTTATAGAAGTAAGGTTTTTATTTTTTAATATTTTAGAAACAACAGCAGCTGTAGCATCATCACTAATTGCGGTATTAAAAATAATTTCTGAAGCAACTTCTTTTTCTATTTTATCATTACAAGCAAAAAAACTTATTGAAAAAATAAAAAAAAGTATTAAAAAAGAATTGTTCTTAAAATTCATATTTATGATAGATGTTAGACATAAAAGCTTACTAAATCTATTGTAAATTTGCGTTAAATTTTGATTAAAAAAGTATTTGAGAGTAATTTACTTGTATCTTTAAGTTAAAAAAACAACAGTTTCTATAATTTAAAAACTGTTGTTTTGTTTAGGTAAAACTCAATAAATCAAGCACTAATTAATCTATTTTATAGTTTAATGAACCTTTTAATTTTTTAGAAGTTGCTTTAACGTCAACTTTATTTGAGGTTTTTCCAATTCTAATTACAGCAGTTGCAATTCCTGCTTCAGCTTTAATAACATCTGGGTTTATAATTGAAATATCTTTATTAATTTCTAAAGCAATTTCTTCAGAAAAAGTTGGATTTACAGTTCCGTTTTCATCAACTGCTGCTATGTAACAAAACACAACATCGTTAACTCCTGCCTCTGGTTTTCTGCCACTTTCGTCTATCCAAATTTTTAATTTAGTTGCTGTTTTTGGTGTTTTAACAACAGCTTCAGAAACTTGTTTTCCGTTTATAAAACCAACTGCTTTTAAAGTTCCTGCTTCAAAAGATGGGATTTTAAATGTAAATGGAGGATGACTTAACTTATCTGTGTTTTTTCCTGAATCTGGCTTTTGAGTAGCAATTAATTTATCATTCAAAAATAATTTTACTTCCTCTGCATTTGAAAAAACCATAACATCTGTTGGCGAGTTTTCATCCCAATAGGTTGCTATTTCTATAACATTTGCAACACTAACATCTTTTTGACTTTGATAAAAATAATAACCAAATTTTGGCAGCCTAAAAATATCCATAACTCCAGAATGTTCTATATTTGGATGATACCCTCTATTATAATCATACATTACCCAATAACTATCTGAATAAGCAGCTGTGTGCATATTCTCATTATGAGATTCTTGTAAATTATAAGCCATATTTAACAATCTTTTTTCGCCAAAACCTCTTGCTTGTCTGCTACTTAATTCTGCTCGTAAATCATTAGGTAATTTATCTTGATTTAAGCCTGCATTTTTAGAATGGTACTCCCAATCTCCATATTCTGAAACTGAATATGGCTTGTCTTTTAATTCGTGAGGATGTAAAATTCTGTGTTGTCTAGCTTGGAAATAAATATCATACACATCATCTTTCCAACCACAAGAATACACGTTTTCTCCTGGATATTCTGCGTGTGTAATTCTGTTTAATTCTTCCATAAAAGGAATGGTCATTGCTTTGGTTTCGTTCAAAGAAACTTCCCAAGCCAAAACAGAAGGTCTGTTTCTATCTCTTCTAATTAACTCTGTTGCAGACCTATAACAGTAATCTCTAAACGCATCTGTATCATTATAAAATTGCCATCCCATAATTGCATCAACGACCACAATTCCTAACGCATCACAAGCATCTAAAAATGCTGGCGATTGTGGGTAGTGAGACAATCTAATATAATCGAAACCACCATCTTTTATCTTTTTTGCATCTCTATATTGTGCATTATCAGACAAAGCATAGCCAATAAAAGGATAGTCTTGATGACGATTTACACCTCGTAAAAATGTTTTTTCACCATTAATATCCAATTGATGCTTCTCATCAAAAGTAAAAACTCGAATTCCGAAATTTGTAGTTTCAGTATCTATTTCTTTCTCACCAACAAACACTTGTGTTTCTAATTGATATAAATTTGGGTCTTTTGGCGACCACAATTTTGCATCATTTAAAGTAAAGGAAGCTTTTAATTCAATATCTTTTTCTGCTGCTATTGTTTTTGTGGAAGCTTGTTCTTGTACCAACTTTCCATCATAAAAAACACTTTGTACTACTTTAACTTCTCTTGGTTCATTTTCTTCGTTGATGATATGCGTTTTTACAGCAACCACAGATTCTTTTTCAGATACTTTTGGGTAGGTTATAAAAATCCCACCACCAGCAACTTTTTTAGCTAAAACTGCATCAGAAATATAAACTTTTTCAGAAATATGCAACCAAGCATTTCTATACAAACCACCATACATATTAAAGTCTAATCGCTTTAAAGGTTTTGGCCCAGTAACATCATTATCTGTATTGTCTAATCTTATAGCAACAACATTATTACCTTTATTTACATATTTAGTAATATCTACTTTTACTGGTAAATAACCTCCATGATGCTCTGAAACTAACATTCCATTTATCCAAATTTTAGAAAAATTCATTGCTGCCTCTATATCTAAAAAAACTTTCTTTTTTGATGGATTTACAGGAACATCAAAATTTTTTCTGTACCAAGCAATTCCTTGCCATTGATTGTTTACTGTTTGTGGCTCTATGTTTGTAGTATGTGGTAAACTCACAGATTCCCAACTTGTGTCATCAAAATTTGGTTTACTGTAAGCATCGTCTGAAGTTTCTGTTTCAGCTAATTTTGTAAACTTCCAATCTTGATTGAAATTTACTTTTGCGTCGTATTTTGTTTTTTCACAAGAAGTTAAACTAAAAGTAATCATAAGTAAAAATGAATACTTTAATAAATTTTTAAAACTGTTTTTCATTGGTTTGGTTTTGTTTTTTTTGATTTAAACGCAAAGCTCAAAAGAGTTTTGCAACTGAAAACGAATACTAATTACTTCTTTTTTAATTGTTTTTTGTAAGCGCTACTATATTTTTTATAACCCACTTCTTTTCCTGCTTTCATTTCTTTATATGCATTAGGATGATTTTCTTGAAACCATTTTATAAATGGTTGCCCAGGGACAGGATTTGGATGATAAATACTACTTACAGGTGTAATTTCTTTATCAAAAATTTTAATTTCTTCTCGTAATTCAGCTAAAATATTTTTGTAATTAGAATTTGTAGCTAAATTATTTAATTGATGTGGATCTTCTTTTAAGTTATACAATTCCTCTTTTGGTTTTGTAGGTTCAAAAAATGGTTTTTGATTTTCATTTAACTTTCCTTCACTGTACATTTTACGCATAATATGCACTGCAGGTCTGTAAAATTCTAAATACGCTTGCTGTGCATCATAAGGAACTTCTGGCATATCATTTCTAATATAAGCCCATTCTGCTGAAGTAATTGCTCTTGATTTTTCATCTATTTCATCCCATAAATCACGTGCTCCATACACAAATTTTCTATCGAAATTTTTGTTGAAAATTGCTTTTCCAGTCATATAACTTGGAACCTCAATGCCTGCAAAATCTACAATTGAAGCAGTTATATCTGTTGCAGAAACTACATCTTTTCTAACTTGACCACCTTTAAATTGTTTTGGATAATAGATGATAAACGGAATTCGTAAACCTGTATCTTGTAAATATCCTTTTCCACGAATATTACAACGTCCATTATCGCCAATAAAAATAACAATTGTATTGTCTGCCATTCCTTTGTCTTCCAATTCTTTAAAAATCATCCCAACTTCATCATCCATATATTCAATTTGGTCTAAATATTTAGCCCAATCTAATCGAATTGCTGGATGATCTGCCAAATAAGGAGGCAAAGTAAGCGTTTTAGGATCTACAGGATGTTTAGATTTCTCTCTAATTTCATCCCACCAATCTCCTCTATGTGTTACTGCTAACTGAATTTGCGCAAAAAATGGTTGGTCTTCTTTTGTAAATGTATCATACTTATCAAACAAGCCAAATTCTGTTTTTCCATCCCAATTTCCAATAGGTTTGTGTTTGAAATTTACATCTATTTTACGTCCTTTTTTCATCACAGAGTGGTTTCCTAAAACAGTAGTATAACCTGCATCTTTTAATAACTTTGTGAATGGTTTAAACTGGGCATCTAAAGGTACTTTTCTATTACTTCTATGTTGATGAGAATTGGTTTTAACCTGATGTGTACCTATCATCATTGCAGATCTACTTGGAGAACAAATTGGGTTGGTTACAAAAGCGTTATCAAAACGAATACCTTCTGCTGCCATTTTATTTAAATGAGGTGTTTTTACATTTGGCATTCCATAGACTTCCAGATCTGTACTCATATCTTCAGCCATTAACCAAATGATATTTGGCTTTACAACTTTTTTTACTTCAGAAATTTCTTTCTTTTTTTGTTCACAAGAAAGTAAACTGAAACAAGTTAAAAGAACTATATAAATACTATTTGAAACTTTTATTTTCATCATTTTTACTTTTATTTTTTTTGATACATTTCTTCAATTAATTAAAACTCTATAAGATCTCGCAAAAAGCGGGATAAGTTCAATCATCAATTTTTAAACATTGGATTTCACTTACTTGAAAATTCCACCAGAGAAAGGATAAAATTCATTTTTTACACTTTCTTTTTGAAGAATTTTATTCATTTCTTTAACTATTTCTGGATATTTTTCTGAAACATCATTTTGTTCAAATTCATCTTTAGACAAATCATACAATTCTGTTTTGTAAGTATTGCCTATTCTAACTGCTTTCCAGTTTCCTTTTCTTGTTGCTTGTTTAAAACCTTCTACTTTTTTACCTATTTGAATTTCCCAATATAAATGTTTGTGTTTTGGTTGTTTTTTATCTAACAATTCTGGTAAAAATGAAATTCCGTCTGTTTGTTTTGGTGCTTCTACTCCTGCAACTTCTGCAATTGTTGGCATTACATCATAAAAAGTTGATTGATGATTAGAAACAGTTCCTGGCATAATTTTACCTTTCCAATACGCAAACATTGGTTCTCTAACTCCACCTTCATACAAATCTCTTTTATGTCCTTTTAAACCTGCTGAACTTGTAAAAAATAAAGGATCGTGATTTTCTTTTTGAGGGCCATTATCACTCGAAAAAATAATTAATGTATTTTCTAATTCGCCTTGTTTTTTTAATAAGTTGAATAATCTTCTTACTTGATTATCAAACAACGTAATTCTTGCTGCGTGATTTCTTTCTGCTTCTGGCCAGCCTTTTTCTCTGTATAAATCGTTATGCGTTATATGATATTCGTGTGCGTGCGGAATTCTATAAGACATATATAAAAAATAAGGAACGTTTGGTTTTTTCTCTTCTTTTAAATATTCTAATGCAAAATTGGTTCTAAATTCATCTAAAATCTTATACTTTTTAAAATCATAAAAAATTGAATCTTGGTTGTTATTTACCCAATGCATTCTTTCATCAATCTCTTTACCATTTACATCTTTTCCCCATTGTTCTTGCACAGCATAATCAAAACCTCTGCCTTTTGCCCAAGTAGAAACATCTTCTGGAACGCCTAAATGCCATTTACCAATCATTGCAGATTGATATCCTGCTTTTTTTAGCATTTCTGGAATGGTAACTTCTGTTTTACGCAATGGAATTCTGGTAAATTTCTTACCAAGAACACCTTTATTTCCTCTAATACTTACGTGACCTGTATGCATTCCTGTTAATAAAACAGCTCTTGAAGGTGAGCAAACTGCTGTACCTGCATAAAAATTTGTAAACTTTTTGCCTTGACCAATTAAAGAATCTAAAAAAGGAGTTTGTATTTCTTTTTGACCAAAAGCGCCTAATTCTCCATACCCCATATCATCAGCCAATAAAAAAATGATATTTGGTTTTTTTTGATTTGTTGCAGTTGTTTCTTTTTTTATTTCGTTTTTGCAAGAAGCAAAAAGAAACACAAGGCAAAGACTATAAATAACAGATTTCATAAGTTAACTTTAGTTGTTCATTAACAAAAAAAGTAAAAGATACTTACAATATTGTATCTAATGGTTTAGGATATGTATTTCTTAATAAAAATGCTCTTAATTAAATGCTTATACAATAGAATCTGAAACATTTATTTTTTGGAATTTTATACAGAAATGAAATTATGAAAAAAATTAATAAGCAGGCACTGCTTCTTTTTCCCATTTAGCAATGTCCACAATTAACTTCTTTTCAATCTCTAAACCAGTTCCTATTAAATCGTTTTGCTCGTTAATGTCTTTTGCAACATTAAATAATTGATATTTTCCAGAATGATATTTTATCAATTTAAAATCTCCATCCATAACTGCAGCATATTGGTCTTCATAGCTTCTAAAAAAATATAACTGCCTATGTTCTATAGTTTTACCTTTTAAAATTGGTAGTAAACTTTTACCTTGAATCCAATTGTCTTCACATTTTTTTCCTGACGCGATTTCAACTAAAGTTGGATATAAATCTATAGATTGTATAGGAATTGCTGTTTCTGTACCTGCTTTTGTAACTCCAGGATAATTGATATGTAAAAGTACTCTTGCACCACCTTCACCCAAAGTATTTCCACCTTTTTTACCTCCACTTAAAGGAGCATTTGTATACGCTCCTCCTTGGTCAGAAATTAAAATAATTACAGTATTATCTTCAATACCTTTGTCTTTAATACTTTTTCTTATAGCACCAACAGATTCATCTAAAGCTTCTACCATTGCTGCGTGATGAGCATATTTTCCTTTTAATCCTTTGTCTTGATATTTCTTCAACAAATCTTTTCTACCAATAGATGGCCCATGCACTGTGTAATACCAGAAAGACATCATAAATGGTTGGTCTTTATCGTAATTTTTGATAAAATTTGTGGCATTGTTAGTTAAATCGTCTGTTAAATAATCTCCTTTTTTAATGCCCGATTTTAAATACCCATTTGGATCATCTTTTGCTTTAAAAAACGGATAATAATAACTTTTTGGATGCCCTGCATTTGTTGTGCCATACATTGCATCAAAACCTTGTTTGTTTGGATATCTTTTTTGATGCCCTAAATGCCATTTTCCTAAAAACATATTGTAATACCCATATTCTTTTAGACGTTCTGCATAGGTAACTTCTTCTAATGGTAAATAATTAATTGATGGCATTTGCACAGGGTCTTTTGGCCATAAACTGTATTTTTCTACTGCTGGATCTCCAGAAATATGACGTACCATTTGCATTCTAACAGCTTCTTTACCTGTTAAAATTGACGCTCTACTTGGGCTACAAGTTGGTGTAGGAATATAGGCTCTTGTAAAATCTAAACTTTCTTTTTTTAGTTGATTAATGTTTGGCGTAACGAAAATAGGGTTTCTATAACCAACATCTGCCCAACCCCAATCATCTACAAATAATAGGACTATGTTTGGTTTTTTAACCTTATCTGCTACTTCTGTTTTAGTTTTTGATGTGCTACTTTTACAAGCCGTAAAAGTAATTGCAAAACAAATTACTACTATTTTAAAAACTGTTTTCATTAGGTTTATTTATAATATTTGTAAATATCTGATAATATTGATACTTATTTGTGCTTTTAAGTTTAGAAAATGTACTTGGTGGTTCAACTTCAAAAAAATTACATTCCTTTGTTTTTTCTTTTTATTTCTGCTTTTATTGGATCGTAGTTAGGGTTCTCATTCATCATTTGTGCTCCAACTCTTTTTCTCCAATTTTTTAAATTTTGAAGCAATTCTTCACCTAAAACTTGATTCGTATTTATAATGTTATGAACTTCATTTGGGTCTTCTTTTAAGTTATACAACTCTAATTCTCCATCTTCAAAAAATTCTATCAATTTAAATTCGCCTTTGCGAATCGCTCCATAAGGTTTTGTTCTATGATAATGAGGATAATGCCAATAAATTTCATCTCGTTTTAATTCTTTATCAGAACCATTAAGTAATGATACTATGCTTAATCCGTCTTTATGTTCGTTTGATTTTAAAGGCAAATTTGCCATTTCTAATAGTGTTGGGTAGATATCTGTGCCAATGATTACTTCATCACTTTTAGTGCTTGCTTTAGTAATTCCTGGCCATTTTACAATGAAAGGTTCTCTAACCCCACCTTCGTGCGAAAATCCTTTATATCCTTTAAGTCCAGCAGTTGTTTCGTCAAAATTACCTCCATTATCTCCTGTTAAAATAATAATTGTATTGTCTGATATTCCAAGTTCATCTAATTTATTGATAATTCTTCCAACACTAATATCCAAAGATTCAACCATACCTGCTCTTTTAGGGTTGAGGTATTCATTTTTTTCATTTTTAAATTCTTTGGCTTTTTTTTGATACTTTTCTTCCAATTCTTTTGGAGACATTAATGGGCCATGTACTGTGTAGTAAGAAAAGTATAGCAAAAATGGGTCTTTCTTTTGTAGGGTATCTAAATAAGTTAAAGCTGCATCTGTTAATTTGTCTGTAAGATAGTCTCCTGGATTACCATCATCTAAATTAGGCATCTGAAAAGGAGAAAAATATTTTCCTTTTCCTTTTGGCATTCCCCATTGATTGCCACCAATATTAATATCAAAACCGTGGTTTGTAGGATAATGTTGTTGAAAATCATCTTGGTTTTCTGGCATTAAATGCCATTTCCCAAAGAAAGAAGTGCTGTAACCACCTTCTTTTAAAGCTTCTGCTAAAGTGGTTCTTTTGTGTTCGATTCTCATATTCCAATTAGGAACAGACAATTTTGCGTTGGGAAAATCGTGTCCAGAAATCCAATCTGTTAAATGTGTTCTTGCAGGATATCTTCCTGTTAAAATTGCAGCTCTAGAAGGAGAACAAACTGTACTACAAGCATAGGCATTGGTAAATAACACACCTTGATTCGCCAATTTATCTATATTTGGCGTTTCATTAAATGTAGCTCCATAACAACCAAAATCTCCCCAACCTAAATCATCAACCAAAAGAAAAACAATGTTAGGTTTTTTAGCTTCTGAAACACTTTTAGTTTTTGAGGTAGTACAAGAAATCAGTATTAAAAAAAATACCCCTATTATTAGCGTATATTTTTTAAAAAATAAATACATCTATAAAATTTTCTACTAATTTAAGTTAAATACAATTAGCAGGAGCTGTTATTTGTCCACAACCATTAATAGCATTACCTGGATAAATGAAAAATTCTTCTTGCTCAAAATCTGTATTAGTTTTGGTAATTTTCCCTATAATTACATCATAACATCCATTACCAGAACCTGTACAACCGCTTTTAGAACTTGCATTGTCTCTAATGGCTCCTATAGATTTTCCAAAGGTGCTTTCGTTATCAGGGTTTTGACACTTAAAGATTAACGTTTTTCTGTCTTCACAATCGAAATACTTAAAATCTTTACCTTTTATTTGGGCTCCATCTCCTCCTGTAACTGTAATATCACCTATAAAAGAACGACTATCAAAAGTTCCTTTACTATTGATTAAATTTGGTTTTGAGCCAATAAAACCTGCAGCAATTTGTACTGCGTGTGTAGAATTAACTGCTGTAACACCTTCAATATCTACTCTTCCTTGATCTACTCTGTGTGGAGACATATTAAAAGCAGCATCACCAAAAGACACTTTAATATTTCTACCAACAACATCATCTACAGTAATCTTGTTTACTTGGTTTGTTGCAGCTGCACCAGTTTCTACTCTTAAAGTTACACCACCTTCTCCATCAAGGTTTTTATATAAAACCTTTTTACCTGTTTGCATTTGAACAACACCATAACCTACGTGCAAACTGGTCATTTTTACATTAGAAACAATACCACCTATTGGTATCTCATCAACATTTGCACTTGATGGCAGGTTTAATACGATGTTAGAAAAAACGGAAAAATTATCAGTTAAATTCATTCCTGAAAATTTAAAGTTTTTAACATTGCTAAACTCAACAAATCTTACTCCATTATAATCTCCAATAGGAATATTACCCTTAAACCAAGTATTTATATCTGTATTATCTTCATCTGAATTTGTAATGGCTACATTTTCTACTAAAAAGTCTTCGCCAACTCTAAACATATTCAAATTTTTACCAGCAGTATTTCCACTTAAATCTGGTTGAATAGTTACATCTGAATCAATTTTAATGTGAATATTAGATTTTAAAATAACATTTAAAAAACAGTAATTTCCTTTTTTAATTCTGATAACTCCACCTCCAGCATTTGATAAATTTGTTATTTGTTGATTTAAACTTTTAGTATCTTCTGAACTACAATCTCCTTTTAAAGTTGCTATAACTTCTGTATTTGGTATCTTATTTTCATAAAATCGATCTTCATTATCTGTTAATCTATCTGATGTGGTTTCACCCTCATAAACTAAATTTGATACTTCTTCTTCTGGTTCTTGATTTTGAACTGGATCTGATGAACAAGCTAAGCATATAAAACTGAAAATTAAAAAAAGGTTGACTAAATAAGGATTGTTGGTTTTCATTTTAATATTCTATATAAATTGATAGTTGTAAATATGATTATAATATAAAATAGAAATGTAGCTTTTAGTTTTTTTGATGTGTTTAGTGGTACATTAATCTATTAATATTTTTTTAGTGAATATTTTTTCACTTACTTTATATTGTAATATATACATCCCTTTAGACATATTAGAAATATCAATTTTTAAATCTTCGTTTCTTTTTACATCCTTCTTAATAATTTGACCAACAGTGTTATATATTTTTATTTCTGTTTCAAAACTACTTTTTATGGTTAAGTAATTTGAATTATTTTTTTGAAAAATTAAGATTTTACTTTCATTAATTACATCTTCTAAATTTAAAACAGTAGCCACATAAGAAGTTTGCAAAGGGTTTGGTGTGTTTCTATCTTCTGCTTTAATCCAAATTGGAGAATCATCTATATCACATCCTTCAAAATCATTTTCTCCACCATCTGTAATTAAACCATCTGCTCTTACTTCTGATGAAAAACCTGTGTGAGTTACATTCTCTAAAACTATTTTAAATCTTCCTTCTGGACTATCTAAAGACACATAATCTTCTAACGCCAAATAATAAACAGGAGCTAAAGAAGGTGCTTCATAAGACTCTTCATCTAAATTTTTTGTCATATTTATATGCCCTCTTAAAGCACAAGGAATGTGTCTTAAACGTGCAGCTCTAACTTGTGCTTTTGTGCCATAAGTTGCAGAAACATTAGCAATTACAGATTCTTCTGAAAAAGTTCCTGGACTGTGACCATTTAAAGGATTTCCATTCGAATCTACTTGTCCTTTACTCTCCGATAAAAATCCGAAATTTGCAGAAACAATAGCTTCACAATCAACTCCAGAAACATCTCTAATATCTACTATTCCTTGTGTAATTGTATGAGGAGATAACATTACTGCGTGCGCCCCTTTTGTACACGAAATATTTCGTCCGTAAACATTATTTATAATTGGTGTTTTATCTGTAAGATATAAATCTGCCAAACCTTTAAAACCTGATTCTAAACGAAGAGTAACACCACCTTCACCAGATAAATTTCTAAACAACATATCTTGCGCAACTTGATTTTGGGTTAAACCATAGCCATAATGTGCTTTCTTAATATCTAGGTTTTCAATAATTCCAAAACTTGGGAATTTTGCAGGGGAATCTCCAACTGCTCCTGAAGAAATTCCATTAAATTTTGTGTAATTGTCAAGAATCAAAAAATCTGCCAACTTAAAGTTGGTACAATTCCCTAATTGAAAAGCTCTAATATCTTCTGTAGGTTGTATATCTGAAAAATCAAAAGTAAATTTTTCTCCATTTGTACTTGTAAAACTCCAATTGCTTACATTTTCAAAATTATTATCAAAACCTGCTCTAAATAATGCGTTTCTTGGCACAGATTTAAAGATAACATCTGGATGAATACGAATATGTACACCCGTTTTCATATGGACTTGTTCTAAAGTATAAGTTCCTGCATTTATGGTTAAAACACCTCCACCAGAAGTTGATAAATTATTTATCATAGTTTGTAAAGCATTTGTAGAACTATTGCCATTTGGAAAAGTTGCTTGATTTGCTGTGTTTATTATTGGATTATAAAAATAGTCATCAGCAGGTAAAACTCTATCAATAGGGTTTTGTGCATTGCAAACAAATGTTGCTAAAAAAAATATGGCTTTAGAAATAAAAATTAACTTTTTCATATTACTTAATTATTTTTTTTAACTCGGTTCTAAACATTGTTAAAACTTCTTTTGATGATGATTTTCCTGCGATATTATTCCATTCATTCTGGTCGTTTCTGTGGTCATATAACTCTTCAAAACCATTTGTATAGACAATGTATCTATAGTTTTCGTTTCTTAACGTATGCATCTTTTTATCTTTTGATGTAAGCGCAATTTTATTCCAATCTAAATTAGGATTGCTTACTAATTTTGCAATACTTTTTCCTTCTAAATCTGCTTTTTTTGGCAAACCAGCCATATCAACTAAAGTTGGATACACATCTAACAAAGAAACTATTTTTGTACTCACACCTTTTTCTTTATTTCTTGGATCAAAGATTAATAAAGGTGTTTTTGTAGCACGCTCCCAAAGTACATTTTTAGACCAATGTCTTTTTTCACCTAAATGCCAACCATGATCTCCCATTACAACAATTATGGTATTGTTTGCATATTCACTTTTTTCTAAAGATTTTAACAAATATCCAATACAAGCATCTGCAAATGAAATATTTGCTAAATAAGCTCTTACAGCTTCTTTCCATTTATTAGTGTCTTCTACAGCATCTTGAATTATATTTTTCACCATATTATTTCCCATCTTACCAACATCCTCTAGATCGTTTTTAAGAACTTTAGGTAATTGTATATCCTCTAAATTATATAGATCGAAATATTTTTTAGGAGCATACCAAGGTAAATGTGGTTTAAAAATTCCACAGGCTACAAAGAAAGGTTTGTCGTGTTTTTGGTTGATAAAATCTGCACAATATTTAGCAGATTTCCAATCATTGTTTTCTTCATCTTTAGTATCTGTACCAAACCAATCAAAAGACCTAACAAAAGAACCTTTTACACCTCTTTTCTTCAATTCTAAATTATGCTGATGTCTGTCTTTTTTACCTGGATATTCTGTACCAGCTTTCCCTACTCTTTCTGTTTGAAAAGAACCAGGGTCACTACCTTCCTTTGGCTCTTTGTCTTTACCTCTTGCGTTATGAAATATTTTTCCTGCAGCTGCAGTATTATATCCATTTGCTTCAAAATATTGTGGTAAAGTAACTGTGTTTTCAAAACCTTTCATTTCTCTAAAAACTTCATTGTTTCCATACACACCTGTTGTAGATGGTCTATAACCTGTTAAAATACTTGTTCTTGATGGATTGCATAATGGAGCAGAACAATAGGCATTTTTAAAAATGACACTTTTTTCTGCTAACGCATCTATATTTGGCGTAATTGCTTGTTGGTTTCCGCCAAAAGCACCCACCCAATCGTTCATATCATCTACCATAATGAATAATACATTTGGCTTTTCTTGTGAAAAACCTAGTAAAGTGAATCCTATAAATAAGATAGAAAGTATATTTTTTTTCATTTATATATTTATTTTAACTATAATTTCTCTTTTTGTCTATTTTTTTACTTCCAAAGAACTGGCATAAAAACCGTCATTTCACTAACACCTCTATTACTCCAAGCATAATATGGTATAAAGGTAGCTTCATAAGATTTCCAATTTGGTTTCTTTAAAGTATTGTACATTTTTTCTCCAGTATCTTTTGTTAACATTACTGTTCCTTTTAAGGTTGATAAACCTCCTAAAAAATTCACTTCTTTTTGTGGAGTCAACTTAATATTAGAAGGAATATACACATCTAAAATATTAGTGTTTTTAGGTAAATCTGGAGTTTCTATACAATATACAACTGGTCCTCTTTTAATAGCTGCTTGATTTCTAACTTCTTCAATATTTCTATGACCAACCACTAATGCTGGTTTCATTGGCATATTTAAGGTAATTATGTCTCCTTTTTTCCATTTTCTATTCATTGTAAAATAAGTTCCTGCTGTTGCTTTTTCTTCTTTTCCGTTTACAGAAACTGTACTTCCATTTGCCCATTCTGGGATGCGTAGCATAATATCAAAAGCTTCTTTTTTAGATGATTTAACTTCGATAGAAACTGCTCCATCCCAAGGATAATCTGTTTTTTGAACTAATTTAATTTTGGATGAATCTAACAAGTTTGTTTCCAATTTGTTTCCTCCATATAAATTGACGGCAATTCCGTTTTTTGTTAAACTATAAGCCCAAGCAGAAAGTTTTGCAATGGTTCTTACCAAGTTTGGTGGGCAACAAAAACAAGAAATATAAGGCACTCTTGTAGCATAATCTGTTGCTCCCATTTTATGATCGAAACCTCTTCTTAACGGATTTGTATAGAAAAAATTTGTACCTCCAATATCAATTCCAGACAAAGCACTATTGTACATTACTGTTTCAATTACGTCTGCATATTTTGCTTCGCCTTTTATACCCAACATTCTATAATTAAACATTGCATTACACAAATTTGCACAGGTTTCGTTATAAGAATGTGCATTGTGCATTTCATAATCTACTGTAAACGCTTCGTGTACAAAATCTCTTTGAGAAGAACCACCATCGTGTTTTTGCCCACAAGCTCCTGTAATAAACATTTTCTTGTCTACTATATTTCCCCAAATTTTATCTAAAGCATCAATTAGTGCTTGTTCTCCTGTTTCTGCATAAATATCTGAAGCACCAGCATAATAATAAAGTGCTAAAACTGCGTGACCAACTGCTTCGTCTTCATCTCTTAAAGCGGTTCTTTCTTGGGTCATATCGCCAATATTTCTAAATCTTACAGTTGCATCTGGTTTTACTTTAGCTTTACCACGCATATTCACAAAAATTTCTGCGAGCTCTAAATATTTTTTATCTTTTGTAGTTCTATACAATTCTACCAAGCCCATAATTTGCACCTGATTAAAGCCAAAACGCGCTAACTCTTTTGGTTGGGGTTTAAAAACACTATATAAATTGTTTGCGTGTTTAATGGCAATGTCTAAAAAGTTACGTTTGCCGGTAATTCTATGATGAATTATAGCACTTATGTATAAATGACCTGCATTGTACATTTCGTGATGTTTTCTTTCTGAAAATGGTTTTTTATTAGGAATGGTAACTTGCGTTTGTAAATACCCATTTTCTAATTGTGCTTTTCCAATAATAGCAATATATTCATCAATTTCTTTTAAAATACTTTTGTCTTTATTAACTGCATAAATGTATAATGCTGCTTCCATCCATTTGTAGAAATCGCCATCGTGCCAAAACATTCCTTGGTGTTTTCCTTTTTTAAGACCTGCAGCAATTTTGAAATTATTTAGTGCGTGTCCTGTATCACTTGCTAACAATTTACCCATAGAAGGCACCATCGATTTTTCTGCAATCTCAAACTTATCTGCCCAAAAACCATCTGTCCAAACGCAATCGCCAATATCTATGCTTTTAAACTTTACAAATTTGCTATCTGCATTATTAACAACCCCTTTTTCTTGGGCAAATAAATTTCCAAAACAAAAGACTGCAAAAAGTATAATTCCTAATTTTTTCATCGTTTTAATTTTGTGCATTTAGTATAAATTCGAAGCTATATTTCCCTGAAGGAATTACATACTTGGGTAATGTTTCTGATAAGGTTCCATTTACACTCATTTGAATTAAATGTAAATTCAACGTGTAAAAACCTTGTGTTTCTAAATCGAAAGGATGTTTTGCCTTTTGAATATTTTTTGCTGAATATTCCCAAATTGAAAACCCAAAAGTTGGCGAACCTTCAATTTTTAACCTATTTCTTTTGTCTTTTGAAATTTGCAACCATCTTACATCAGAACGATTTCCGTTTTCTTGCGGAAACACGTAATTTGTAAATAAATCATCTGTTTTAAACGTAAATTCAGCTACTTCTGTTCCTCTTTTTCTATCAATATAATTTTCCCAAGGACCTTTTCCGTAAAAAGTTGTCGTTCTATATTCTTTGGAAACTCCTAAAGTCATTCCGAATTTTACCAAACCTGGTAATTTTTTATCAGCATCCATTTCCATTTTCACAATGATTCTTCCATCACTTAAAAATGTGTACAGAATATGTAGTTTTACCTCATCTTTAAATACTTTTTCTACCAAAACTTTAGTTTCGTTGTTTTTTTCTGATAGTACTTTTATAGATTTTGTTTCTAATTTCTCATTTAAAAACTCCCAATATTTTCTCGATTTTCTAAAATCTCTACTACTTGCTCCACGTAAATCGTTATCTATTGGTGGTCTAAAAAAGTTAGGTTTTAAAGGTGATAAAATTTGTTCTTTTCCTTGGTTGATAAAAGAAATGATTTCTCCTGTTTTTTTATCAACTTTAGCTGTGTATTTTTTTCCAACCACATTAATCTCTTTTGTATTTTCTTCAACATTCAATTTCGATTTTGATGAAGAAGTATAATTATTTAATGCTGTTTTCTTTTGGATTAAAATCTGGTCTTTTGCAATTTCAAATCCTTTTTCTGCCCAAAATGTTTCTTGTTTTTCGTTTACAGAAATTTTTAACCAATATTCGTTTTCATCTTTAAAACGTGCTTTTTTGTATGGAATATTTATTTCTGATGATGATTTTGCCTTTACATCAACATTTTTTAAAACTCCAGATTGAATTTCTTTTCCGTTTTCAGATAAAACCCATTTTACATTATAGTTGTTTAAATTGGTTTCATTTAAATGGTTAATTGCTAAAACTGTTCCGTTTTTTAAATTCGCTTTAAAATTAAATGGTTGATGAATGTATTTTACTTCCCAAGCGTGTGGATTTGGTTTTCTATCTGAAGAAAAAACACCATTAATACAGAAATTTTTAGCGTTTGGATACTCTTCAAAATCGCCACCATAAGCATAAAAATTATTCCCGTTTTTATCTTTTTTCTCCAAACCTTGGTCTATCATATCCCAAATAAAACCACCAATTAAATTCTTTTTAGAGTTAATTAAGTCCCAATATTCACCCAAACCACCAATAGAATTTCCCATTGCGTGTGCATATTCGCACATAATAATGGGTCTGTCTATATATTTGCTTTCAGACATTGCTTCCAATTGATACAACTCTGGATACATTCTACTTAAAACATCTACATATTTTGGGTCATCTGGGTTTGCGTGTGCTTTTCCTCTAAATACTTTTTGCCCCTCTTCTCCTTCTTTGTATTCAGGATGATTTGGGTTTCCTTGTGCACCTTCATAATGAATAAATCTTGAAGCATCATAATCTTTAGCCCAACTTGCAGCTGCTGCAAAAGCGGGTCCTGTTCCTGCTTCATTACCCAAAGACCAAGAAATAATGGATGGATGATTTTTATCTCTATCTATCATTCGCATTACTCTACTTAAAATAGGGATTGCTAAACTTGGTTGCTGTGGTGCGTAACTTCCTAAATGGTGCGTTTCTATATTTGCTTCATCCATTACATAAATTCCGTATTTATCACATAAATCATAGAAATAAGGGTCATTTGGATAATGTGAAGTTCTAACTGCATTAAAGTTGAATTTCTTTAACAACTTCACATCTTCTTCTAAATCTTTTCTGGTTAACGCTTTTCCTCTAATTGGATGATGATCGTGACGATTTACACCTTTAATTTTTACTGATTTCCCATTGATTAACAGCTCATTTTCATCTGAAAAACCAACTTGCCTAAAACCAACTTTTTGACTACGAGACTCTATAATGTTGCCTATTGCATCTTTAACATCAAAAACCAATGTGTATAAATATGGATTTTCAACAGACCATTTTTGAGGATTTTTAATGTTCGCTTCTAAAAAAGCAAATTTTGTAATATCTCTTTGTGGCCATCTTTCGAAAAACACATCTTCAATACTACAAGACATTGGTTTTTCTAATACTTTTTGATTGTTAGCATCATATAAGTCTGCATTAATTTTCCAATCTTTTAAATTGTTTTCATTTCCTTTCATCCATAAATGAGGACGAATTTCTAATTTGGCATTTTCTAATTTATCATCGAATTTTGTTCTTACAAAAAAATCATTTAAAGAAATTTTTGGTTGCGCCAACAGAAGAACTTCTCTGTGAATTCCGCTTAAACGCCACATATCTTGATCTTCTAAATAACTACCATCACTCCATCTAAAAACTTGAACTGCTACTTTATTTTTTCCTTCTTGTATATGTTCTGTAATATCAAATTCTGCAGCTAATCTACTTCCTTGACTGTAACCAACTTTTTTACCATTTACCCAAACATAAAAAGCAGAAGACACACCTCCAAAGTGTAAAATTACAGATTGATTTTTCCAATCTTTAGGAATTGTAAAATCTCTATAATAGCTTCCAACAGGATTGTCTCTATATTTTTCTATAAATGGGAATTGAGGTGGATGTGGCCCCATATAATTGAAATTCCTTTTTCCTCCGTTTTTAATATCTGGCGTAAAAGGATAAATAATATTGCTATAAATGGGTTGCCCAAAACCTTGTAATTCCCAATTAGATGGAACTGGAATATCGCTCCAGTTTGCATCACTTTTAAAATCGTTTTGAATGAAATTTTTGGGTCTGTCTTGTGATTTATCTACATAATTAAATTTCCAAGTTCCGTTTAAAGATTGCATTCTAGAATTCTCTCTATTGCCCTCTAAAGCGTCAAGATGATTTGTATAGGAATAACTTGGTACTCTAGAACGCAACTTATTTTGCTCGAACATCAATTCGTTTTCCCAATCGTTTTGAGAAAAGGAATTCATTGTTATCAATAAAAACAACAACAAACTTATTTTTGAAATTTTACTTTGCATTAAAACTGTTTTATTTTATAAATATCATTAGATTTATTTGAAAGATATTAAAGATACTTATCTTGTTTTACGCTGTTTTTATCTTATTCTTAAATCAAAAATAATTTAGAAACTACCTTTAATTGTCTGCATAAGTTTAATAAATGTTTCTATGGGTAATTGATTTAAACATAAAGAGTATTTCTTTATCTGAAAGCACAAAATATAAACTCACGTATACATTTTTATATATTTAAAAGTAGATTTTTGAGTTGTTAATTATTAAATAAAAAAAAAGATGAAAATTATTAAATTAAGTATTTTAGTGATTGCTTTAGGTGTTTTTATGCAAACAAATGCACAAGATAATGCCAAGAAAGAAAAAAGACAAAAGAAACAATTTAGTAAAATAGATGGAGATAGTAATGGCTCTGTAAGCAAAGAGGAAATTGTTGCTTTTTATGAAGGCAAAAAAAACAAAAAAGGTGACCCTTTTGATGGAGCAAAAATCTTTAAAAATAAAGATGTTAATAAAGACGGAAAGTTAACTTTTGTAGAATTTATTGCTCCTCCAAAAAAATGGAAGAAGAAAAAGAATAACTAACTTATTTGAATTGAATTTAAAAAAGCTCCAAAGTTTAAAACTTTAGAGCTTTTTTTGTTAAAACAAACTCTTAAAGAATATTGTTAATTAACAGTAGTTGCTTTTGTTACTCTCAATTCTTTAAATTTAGCAAACATTGTTTCTACTCTGTCTTTATATTTTAAATTATCTAATAAATTTTTAGATTCCTCTTCATTTAAATTATCTGATAAGTTATATAAATGGGTTGGATTTATATTCGCTATGCTTCCCGTTTTTTTGCTTCCTCCTTTCATAATCAATTTAAAATGACCATCTCTAATGGCAAATGTTGGTCCACCTGCAGATTGATGCATTAAATATTGATGCGCTTTTCCATCTGATTTACCTAAAAAATATGGTAATAAATTCGCAGAATCAAAGACTTTGGTTTTATCCAATTCTTGATTTGATAATGCTGCAACTGTTGCAACAATATCGTGAGCTATTATCGGCTCATTAGATTCTGTATTTGGCTTAATTTTTCTAGGCCAAATTGCAAAAAATGGCACTCTATGTCCGCCTTCAAAAATAGAACCTTTAGAACCATTTAAACCATTACTTGTTACGTGGCCAGCTTTGGTCATTTTCTTATCAAAAGTAAGTCCACCATTATCAGAAGTGAAAATAAATAAGGTATTTTCATAAGCTCCTGTTTTCTTTAAAGCAGCTACAATCATTCCCACTTGTAGGTCTAATTCTTTAATCATATCTCCGTGAAAACCTGGTGTACTGCCTTCAATTTTTTCGCCATTAAATGTTTTTGGTGGTGCATGAGGAATATGAACTGCTTGACTGCAGTAATACATATAAAATGGTTTTTCTTGCTTTTGCTTTTCTATATATTGTACAGCTTTGTCTGCTAAAATAAATCCAACATCTGCAGGATTCCAATTAGAATCTCCAATTCCACCTCTTTTTTTATGCTTTTTTGCATACGCATATTGCGTCTGAACTGCATCTAAATCTTTTAAAACCGAATTTGGTTTTAATTTCATCCATTTTTGGTTTTCATAAAAGGCATAAGGTTTATTTTGAATTCCTTCTGGCAATTCTAATGCATAATCGAATCCGTAAGTTAAAGCACCTGCATTTTCTTGCGTATAATCTGTTTTTGTTCCTCTTTTTTTAACCCAAGAACCTCCTAAACCCCATTTGCCAAAAAAAGCTGTTGTATAACCTCCTTTTTTTGCTATTCTTCCAACAGAAGTAAAATTATTAGAATCAATTAAAGCATCTGCATCTGGAGACCAAACACCATAAGAACGTTGATTTCTGTAAGAATAATTACCTGTTATCATCGAAAAACGAGTTGGCGCACACAAAGGAGCTGGAGAATGTGCATCTGTAAATCGCATAGATTCTTTCGCAATTTTATCTAAATTTGGTGTTGGTGCCAAAGGCTCTTTACCAGTTCTTAATCTGTGATAATAACCAATATCTCCCAAACCAATATCATCTGCCATTATTACAACAATATTAGGTTTGTTTTCTTGAGCATCCATTTGAATACTAATGATGATTCCTAAAATGATAAAAATCTTAAATCTAAATAATTTCATAATTCTTAATTAATAAGTTACATCTATAAAACGTAATGAACCAGCAGGAACAATGGTTTTTATTGATTTTTCATTGATTTTTAAATCTTCTTTACTCAAAATATCTTTTACTGATATTGGTTGTCGTTTTTGAAAAATGATAATAGCTTCTCTGTTTTGAGGATCTAAATAACCTTGATCTACCAAAATAATTCTTGAATGATTTTCATCTAATTTAATAACACTCCAAGAAGCTCCTTTCACAACAATTGGTAAAACTTGTTCTCCTTTATGAACCGCTTTTTTAATAGTTTCACCAAACTGACTTGCTGCTATTTTTTTATCATCTATAATACCAATCTTTCCATTAGACACAAAATAAGGCTTGTTCTGTTTTTTTACCATAGATTTAGATTCAATTGGAGCTACTGGCACCATTCCATAGGGCATTTCAGGCATGTAATTTAGCCATCTATATTTAATTCCTAAAGCTGCATTTGAAAAATCATAATCAGGAATATTTGTACCTGCCCAATGCATTTGTGCAACTGAAAAAACAGCATTGTCATCATCCTTTTTGTACTGTTTTAAATTATGATGCGTATCTACAGTATGAATTAATTTTTCTTCAACATCTTTTATTAAATGCCAAGAACCTATAGATTGAATATCTTTTGGGTTTACAATTGGTAAAACTCCAGATTTCATCAATGCAAATAATACATTAAGTCCATTACCTTTTGTAAATTTGTTATTGGCAACAATTCCATAACGTGCACCATAAGCTGCCATAATAACACCCTGTCTTAAATAGGGTGATATTGAATTTTGTCCTCCAGGAGATAATGGTCTCCAACTTGTTGGATTATCATCAATTAAACGCATTGCAAAATCATTTACATATCCTCCAGAATGCATTCCAACTCTTCCTGCTAAATTCAAATCTTGAATACGATTGCTTGTGTCTTCTGATGCAGGTACTAAAAAATCGTTGTATTTTCCGGAGAAAAACATTTCTTTCCATAAAGGTAAATGTGAGGTTGCTGCCCAAAACATATTCTTATATCTAAAATACAATTTTGCTCTATTATTCTTTCTGATGGCTTTTGCTAAACGTGGCAAATATTCTTTTATATAATACTGAACTCTAGGATCTTCTACTTTATCCATTTCTGCATACACAAAACCATAACAAGTATTTGGAGCAACTTCTAATATTTGCTCTAAAGTTTCTATTTGAATGTAAAAAGGATCATTACCATGACCAGCCCAGAAGGTAAATGGCTGTCCTTCTTCTTCATAATTTCTAGCCATTTGTACAATGTCTTCTCTAGAATCTTGATATTTACCTCGTTTATCTTTTTTTAATGCTTCTTTACCTATAATCTTTACTAAATGAGAACGATTTGTGCTTTCTTTTGGAGATTTTTGAATTACGAATTTAATATCTTGTCCTTTCAGTTTATTAACTTTAGTATCAACTTTTTTGGATGTAATCATTACCCAATCTTTAACTGATTTTTTTTGATATTTAGGCGCTTTAAATTTTAAAGTTTGTTCGTATAATGTATTTAAGTTCTGCTCAACTTCTAACATTCTACCTTGTTTTTTCTGAGTGGTATTCCACCATTTATTTTTATTTAAATCATAAAAATAAACACCATTTCCTCCATCAACTTCACCTGCTGCAATTAACTGATTTGATTTTGAATCATAAGTAAAATCACTGTATACTTGATCTCCATATCTTTCACCTGTTTTAGCAATCAACTTTCCTTTAGCATCCAAAACAAACAAAATACCACCATGTTGAAACATAATTTCTTTTCTGTTTGTTAAAAATGTTCCTTGTGAATGTCCATAACGTTGCACTTCCTTTTTTGTCGCTTTAAATTCTGCTAATACATTAAAATCTGAATCCAAAGCAGTCATAAAAGGAGTGAAAGCAATATCTGCAAATAATAGAATATCATCTTTTTTATCATTGTTGATATCTGCAATATTGATATCTGTAACCATTGCTTTTCTTAAAGCTTTTAGTCTTTTATCACTAAACTTTACACTTTTAATTATTTCTTTAGTTTCAGCGTCTAGAAACCCCATAAATTCCCAACGAAATTTATCGTGATTATAAGTCATTAAGAAAAGTGATTGTTTGTTAGGGTAAATGAAATTTCCTCCTTCAATTTTTCTGACAACACCTGCAATTTTTGTTGTCGAAATCAATTTTCCTTTTGCATTAATTTCATACAATTTGTAGTCATTTCCACCAGCAAAAATTTGAATCTTACCATCATTTTTAACAATAGCAATTTCAGAAAAACGAACTTTATGTCCTGGATTAAATTTCCAAAGTAATTTACCTGAACTGTCTAAACAATAAATATTGCCATCTGCACTTGCAGCAATTACATCATCATTTTTATCATTGTTTATATCTACTGCATTTATTTCAAATAATACTGCTGGAGATGTTGTTTTATGTTCCCATATTTTTTCACCTTCAATGGAATATGCTGCTATGTTTCCTGATAATTCTGATAAATAAAGAACTGTTTTTCCATTAACATTTGCGCTAACTGCATTTCTAATTCCATTGCCTTCTGTAGAAAAGTTTTGACTATTTGCGATGAAGCTAACTAAAAGTAAGACAGTGAAGAATATTTTTTTTATCATTTTATATTATTTAATCTTTAGATTATTTATAAATAATTAGGTTTAATAATTAGTCTTTTTTAAACTGATCATATTCAGGGTTTACTTTTGCATTTTTAAATCGTGGTCTGTCTTTCCACATATCATAAGTTGCTTTTAATTGTGTAGCATCTTCAGGATTTTGACCTTTATCACCAGTTGTTTTAATCCAATTTTCTAAAGCATTTCTATGAGCTGTTAAGATTGAAGCAAATTCAGGATTTTCTGCTAGATTGTTCATTTGATGAGGATCTGCTTTTAAATCATATAATTCTTCTTCTGGGCGAATTCCAAACCAATGCTTGTCTTGATAAGGAGTTAACTTCCCTTCTTTATGCAGCCTCTTAAAATCTTTTACAATTGGTTTATTATCTCTGTAACCAGCTTGTAACATTGGTCTTTCTGGAAAATAATTACGAATATATCTGTACTTTTTAGAAACCGCAGTTCTAATCCTATCAATTGTATAATCGCATCTGTCTCTTGCTCCAAAAACATATTTTGGTTCTTTGTATTTTGAACTAAATAAATCTTGACCATCTAAATAATCTGGCAATGCTACACCACCCATTGCTAATGTTGTTGCAGAAACATCTAATAAAGAAACCAAGTTATTTTTAACTTCACCAGCTTTTAACTTTTTGTGGTTTCCTTTTATAATTAATGGAACTAACATACCACCTTCGTAACAAAATTGTTTGTGTCTTAAAGAAGTATTGCTTCCGTGATCAGAAAAGAAAAAGATAATGGTATTTTCTAATTCGCCATCTTTTTCTAATTTTTTTAGAATTTTTTCTACAGTAACATCAGAACCTCTATTGGCATTGTAGTGATCTGTCCAAGCTTTTCTTTGCGATTTTATATTTGGGAAATATGGAGGTAAAGGAACATCATTAACAGCTAATTTTTCTCCTTCTCTTACATATTTTGAATCTTTTTTACCGCCCATAATTTGTACTTGACCAAACCAAGGTTGATTTTTATCTTCTCTGGCATTCCATACATAATTATCTACAGTCATATAATCGATTGCAAAATTACCTTGCCAACCATTCATACCTGCAACATAATCTTCTTTTGTACCTGTGTCATACAAAGCTCTTCTATCATAATGAAAGTTATAATCGTCTTTACCACTATTAAATGTAAAATAACCTGCTTTTTTCATCAATTCTGGAATGGTTTTTACACCTTTAGGAAAATGGATTCTTAATTTTTCTGGCACAATTTCATCATCTGTGAATCTATTGGATCTATGATTATGTGTACCTGTTGTGGTTTGCATTATTCCAGAAATTAACGCAGATCTACTTGCAGAACAAACTGGTGCTGTAGCATAAGCTCTTTTAAAAAGTACACCATCTGCAGCTAATTTATCTATAATTGGTGTGTGACCTTTGTTTATAGAATCTCCATAAACTCCCATAAATGGTGATAAATCTTCAGCAATTATCCAAAGAATATTTGGTTTTTTCTGTTCTGATTTTACCTGTGAATTACTACTACAAGAGCTCATAAAACAAGTAAAAACGAATAGAAGTATTAATTTGGTAAAACACAATTTTGTATTCATTATTTTTTGATATATAAATTTAGTTACATAAAAATAAGATCTAAAAAACCAAGTTTTGTTTCTATAGGTACAAACTATGTATTTGTTGGTTTATAAATCTGTGGTATAAAAATAAGCACTACATATCTAGCTATTTATAGAAAAGACATTTAGTGCTTATTTTTTTTAGTATTTGCTTTTAAAAACTTTTTCAGTTTTAAGATTCCATAATCTCCTTCAACTTTTTAGCTAACGTTTCCGCTTTTTCTGGAAACTTGTTAATAAGGTCATTTTTTTCTCCTGGATCTGACTCTAAATTGTACAATTGAGGTTTTCCTGTAGAATTTTTATCTTTTCTATTTTTACCAATAATGTATTTCCAATGACCAATTCTAATTGCTTTTTGACGTCTGGTTTCTTCTAACATATATGGCAATCCTTTTGTATCATTTCCTAATAATGCTTTTAAGTTATTCTGACTATCTGAAGCTGCTGTTTTAGGGATTTCAAAATCTAATAAATCAGAAAAAGATGCCATTAAATCTATTTGATTCACCAAAGCATCTGAAACAGCTGGCTTAATTTTAGCTGGCCAACGCACTATAAAAGGAACACGTGTTCCTCCTTCATAAATTTGATATTTTCCACCTGTATAAATCCCTGAAGCATCGTGTCCTCTATCAGATTCTCCATAAGATTGATTAATTGTTGTTCCATCATCATAACCATCATCATACACAGGACCATTATCACTTGAGAAAATAACAATCGTGTTTTCAGTTAAACCGTTTTCTTCTAAAGCTTTCATAATTTCTCCAGTAGCCCAATCAAATTGAACCATTGCATCACCTCTGTAACCTAATTTTGTGGCTCCTTTAAAACGTGGATGGGGAGTTCTTGGTACGTGAATATCTTGCGCAGCATAATACAAGAAAAATGGTTTTTCTTTATTTTTTGAAATAAATTTTTTGGTTTTTTCTATAAAAACATCCGTTATTGTTTCGTCATTCCAAAGTGCAGATTTCCCTCCAGACATATATCCAATTCTTCCAATTCCGTTTACTACAGAATTGTTATGTCCGTGAGTACTTTTATAAAAAGTCATTGCTTCTGGATTGATTTTAGCATCTGGATATTGCGTATTATTTTTTCCTTGAACATCTTTTACTTTTCTACTTACATACAAAGGGTCATTTGGGTCTAAATTCAAGATTTTATGGTCATCTAAATACACACAAGGCACTCTATCATTGGTAGATGGCAATAAAAATGAACTTTCGAAACCAATTTCAATTGGGCCTGGTTTTACATCTCCATTCCAATCTACATCAACTCCTTTTTCGCCAATTCCTAAATGCCATTTTCCAATAACTCCTGTTGTATAACCTGCTTGTTTTAACATTTTTGGAAGTGTTAAAATATCTGTAGGAATAGTTAAAGGTGCATTTGGAGGTAAAATATTTACTCCATTTCTAAATGCATAGATTCCTGTAAGCATAGAATATCTAGATGGTGTACAAGTTGCAGCAGAGCAATGTCCGTCTGTAAAACGTAATCCTTCTGCTGCTAATTTATCAATATTTGGTGTTGGAATCATTGTAGAACCATAAGCACCAACATCTCCATAACCAACATCATCTCCATAAATAATAACAATATTTGGTTTTGAAGCTACTTTATTCTCCTTTTTATGGGTTTGGTTTTTACTTCCTTTACAGCTAAAAAGTGTGATTGTAGCTACAAGAAATAGTTTTGTTATGTTTTTATAATTCATAAATTGGTTCATATTTTTTATGCTTGATTATTTTGATATGTTATTTAATGAATTGATTGCTCTACCTCGCCTTTAAGAACTTTTACAACCTTTCTATTTAATATTTTTAATCTTTCTGTTTGATGCTGTGATATTTTTTTCCCTTTGTCTAAAAGTATATTTATTTTTTTCAACTCATTTAATTCTTTCCAAGGAATTTCAATTTTAGGATACGTTACATTTACAACTACTCTTGTTTCTATCTGATTTGGAAAATTATCATTATTTAAAGCCATTACATTAAACCAATATGTTTTTTTAGTTTGGTAAGGTGCATTAAATCTATGTCTAAAATAAATGTCTTTATAATCGAAATTAATTTTGCCATTTTCTGCATCTACAGAGAAAAAACCTGCGCCACCAGAAGGTGCTAATTTGTAAGAAATAGTTTGGTTTTTATCAGCATCAAACGCTTTAATTTTCCCTATTGGATGCACTCGTTTATCATAACGATACGTATAATTAAATGTATAAACCTCTTTTTCAAAAACTGGATTTGTGTTTTTACTTCCAATATCTTTTGTAGTTACACCATCTTCAGAATCTAACTGCATTATATACTCCATTAGTTCATTAAATTCTTTTTTACCAAGCGTATTTGCGCTCTGATGCACTGCTGCTTCTGGCAAATTCCCTACAGAAAAAACATCTTTTAACGTTTTTGCAGAACCATCGTGTAAATAAGGTGCAGTATCCCAAATACTGATTAAAGTTGGTGTATCTAATCCTAATAAATCTCCCTTTAATCTATTTCCACTTGTTTCTTTTATAGTGCCAACATTGTGCAATTTTCTTAACTTACTATCTGTAAATGTGGATCCAGAATGACAGGTATAACATTTTAAATCAATGAAATGTTTGCGCCCTTTTTTTGCATTTGCAGTAAAACTACCGTCTTTATTTTTATACGGACTTTTAGGATATTCATTTAAAGAAGCAACATATTTTGCTAAATTATCAAGTTCTCGATGCAAGCCATATTTGCTAGAAAACAGCTGTGGATGATTGCGTGTAATTTTATCAAAAACAAAACCTGTTCCTTCATTTAATGCTTGAATTTGATTGTCGAAATCTTGAACTTCATCAAAATTACCAGACCAATGCAACATTCCGTGTTTCATTCCTGCTTTTCCTCTTAAATCTATTGTATTTCTAAAACCTTCGCCTAAATTAGAAATATCCCAAACTCGTTTGTCTGAACTTCCATCTATATGACAACTTGCACAACTCATATATCCTTCTTGAGACATACTGCTTCTGGTTGTGTTATGAAACAGTTTTTTACCTTCTAAAACATCTTCTGATAAAATTTCTTTGGCAACTGTTTTCCATTTTGTATTGAATTTAAGCTCTCCATCTGGTTTGCTATCAAAAACACTTACAACTCGTGAAAGTTGATTATGAACGTATAATTTTGAACCATCAGTATCCATTGTTAACGCATTTGTGCCTTCTCCATAAGAATTAAAAATAGATTGATTTCCTGGATTATAAGCATCTACAGCCATAATTATTTGGCTTCCCATAGTTGCAACATATAAAATATTACCAAAAGGGTTGTATGTAGCAGCACAAGCAAAATCGTTATTATCTAAATCAATTCTATCTTCTTCTATTTCTTTTTCTTTATTTAAATCGATAGAAACAGCTAAACTTCTAACTGTGTGGTCAAAAACTAACGGATTTCCATCTCGCCTTAAACCTCTTAAAAGATTGTCTTTTTTACCTGGAATCCAAATTTTAGTTTGTTCCGGATTTACAGCAATTGGACCCAAATAATTTGGAAAACCTCTACCATTTGCCAAACCATCATTTTCTAAAGATGGTTTTAATGTTTCACTAAAACTTACTTTCCAGCTTTTTAAATCTACCCATTCAACTTTTGCTCCTTTTTGGTTAGATGCAATAAATTGAGGAGCTACAACAATATTTTTTTCTGGCACAAAAGATACGTTTCTTAAAGAACCATCTAATTGAATATTTCGCTCTAAAGTATAGTTTTTGGTATTTATTTCTTGCAATTGACCTAATGCAGTTAATGCCACATAACATTTATTATTAAATTGATTATAAGTAATTCCGTGAGGCGAACTCCCATAATTTAAGTTGATGGTTTTTACAAAACTTCCATCTTCAGCATTATAAATAGTTATTTTATCGTCTTTTTTAGAAGTTATCCAAATTTTATTTTCAATACCAATAATAGCAACCGGATTTTTTGGAGTTTCTTGTTCATAAATAACCTTTCCAGATTTTGAATTGATAGCCGTAAACGTATTGTTATCTGGATTTACAACATATAACTTGTCTGTATTTTCATCAAAAAACAAACTTGAACTCGAAACAGGTTTGCTCTTTGGCAAAGAAGCGTGTACCACTTGTACAGAAGTACTTTTTATAATTTTATCGCTTCCTTTTTGTTTGGTCATTAAAGTGATATTATAATTACCAGGTTTGTTAAATTTTTTAGTTATGAATGATTTTTTAGAAAATTCAGTATTTGCTGTTCCATCTCCAAAATTCCAAGCATACTGTAATTTATCTGCCAACTTTTTATTGTTTATAATTGCTTTTATCGTTACCTTTTTACCAACTACTTTGGGTAAATCTGTATTAATTTCACAACTATAATCTGCCAACGTTGTTCCTGTTGAAAATGAAGTAATTAAACTTTCACCTTCAAAAGAATTACCAACCATATCTTTCAGGTTTTTGGTAATGTAAACATCATACGTAGTATTGTCTTTTAAAGGTTTTTTAGGAATTGCGTGTACAATACCTAATCCGTGACCTAAATCTGCAGGAACTTTAGAATTTGTTCCTCTTTCTTGGATATAAATGGCATCATCAGTTAAGGTTTCGTTACTTGTAAAATCTGATAAAGAAATTCCGATTTTTGTAAGTTTAGATACATTTTTCGCATTCTTTTTAGGCAATACATATTTTAATTCTGGTCCTTTTAAATCTGGCTCTATTTGATGCACTCCAATATTTATTCTACTCTCAACAATATGGTCAGAAGTAACAATTGATAAATTACCCAATGGAGAAACAAATGCATAATCATTCGCTTTTGGATGTTCTGGTTCAATAGCTACATCAAAAGTAAGTTTATCATTTTCAGTTTTCCATTTGCTTAAACCTGGATAATGTCCAATAAATAAATTATCATCTTGCAAAAACAAATATTCTGGTTTAAAAAGTTTTTCTGTTTTGGTTAGGTTGATGTTTTTTACATTCATTGGGTCAGAAAAATCATAGGCAATAATTTCTGATGTTTTGTCTGCACCTCTATTTCCTGAAAAAGCACCATTATAAAATCGAGAACCATAGATTGTGCCTTGATAACCTGTTTTTATGGTATGATGATTTAACAAATTAGGGAAAGATGGATTGCTAACATCAATCAACACAATATCTACATCATCACTTGCAATTGCTGCTGGAGATAAAATTAATAAATCGCCAATTACATTTGCAGAACGCAATGTTTGGTTATACAATTGGTCTTTACGTAAATGTGCTAATAATTTTGGTTCATCCAAATTTTGAGTATCTACAATATACAATCCGTTAGAACCTGTTGGCGCATATAGATATCTTCCTCCAGCCCAAGTTGGCGCAAATGAAAAACCATCGTAAACTGTTGTTTTTTCAACATCTGGAAAATGATATCTACTTACTATTTTCGGCAATGTTTTTGGGTCATTATCATACAAAGGCGCCAAATCTAAAATCATAAAACCTGTTCTGTTATAGCCTCTTTCTGAAAACAAAACCAAATCTTTATGAAAATACATTCCGTGATTTTCTGCAATATCTCCTAAATAATCTTTTTTACCTTCTGTGTGATAAATCTCTGGATACTCTCTTGAGTCAAAAACGCTGTATGGTTTTGTAGGATCGTCTATATTATAGGCCACAAAAGCACCATCTCCAAGTCCGCCACCAAAATCGTAACTCATTGGCGCTAACATTAATCCTCTGTGATAAGAAACTGCGCTTAAACCTTTACCACAATCTATCCAAGATAAAACCTTACCTAATTCTTCTGGTTTGTATTGCTTATTAAATGGTGCGTGAACTCCTTCTTTTTGTGAAGTATTTGTTATTTTTTTATCCTGTGGAAATAATATAAAAGCAGAACATAGTATCACTACAAAAATTGCAAGAATTTTAGTAATAGTTTTATAAATACGATCTTTTTTAAACATAATCATTTCTTTAATAACTAATTATTAGATACAGTTGCCATTTCTATTAAATCTCCCTTTTTATCATACAGATATTTATCTAAAAATTGTAAAATGCGTTCTTGTAAACTAATGGAAATTTTAGGTTCGTGTTTTAAACCTTCTACTTTGGTTAAATAGGTGTCATTCGCTCCTATTTTTTTTAACTTTTCTACAATTCTTTCTGAATGCTTTATACTTACCAAAGGATCTTGAAGTCCATGATAAACAAATAATGGTTTTGCTTTTTTATGAACAAAGTAAATTGGTGATGCATTTCTGGCTTGTTGCTCTATGCCTTCCAGCAAATTATAAACGTTGTAAGATACTTTTTTGATGTTTTCAATCTTGTTTGCAATTAATTTAGGAATGATAGAAACGCTTTCCTTCATTAAAAAATCTGTAGGACCAAAACCATCTATTGCACAAGTAACAGCTGCAGATTCATTTAAATGATTACCAATATTTCCTTCAAATTCTTTTTTATTTGTTGTCATTGCCAACATTGCAGCAATATGACCTCCAGCAGAAGTTCCCCAAACTGCAATTTTATTTTTATCAATTCCGTATTTCTCTGCATTTGCTTTTACCCAGCGAATTGCAGCATTGCAATCGTAAATTTGTGATGGCCATTTTGCTTCGCCAGACAATCTGTAATTAATACTAATGCCTATATATTTCCCTGTATTTAGCACTTTGTCTAAAATTCTTAATCCCATTGCTTTGTTACCACCTTTCCAACCACCTCCGTGAATAAAAATAACTACAGGTAATTTTTCTTTTATTTTGTTTTCGGGAATAATAATATCTAACAAATAACTTTTACTTGCATTTTCTACATAAGGCACGTTTTCTATATAATCATAATAGCCATATAATTGATAAGCTGCTTTTCTATAAAAACGTTTCTTTTGATATTTTCTATATTCAGTTTCTGTTAAAACGCCATCTTTATTTACATCTATCTTTGGATGCTTCTCATAGATAGATTTTAGCATTTTAAAATTCTCTGAACTGCGTTCTTGCCCAAAAATTAGAATTGAAAATAAAATGCAACTAAAAAAAAGAAAGTGGTTTATTAATATTTTCATACAGATTTATCGATTTTAATCCAAACAAATATTGCTTATATAAATAGAAAAAATGTAGGTCTGTGTATAAAAAATGTAGTTTAAAGTATTAATATTCTTTAATAATTATCATCTAAATTGATAAAAAAAAGACTTGTACACAAATCGCACAAGTCTCTTCATTAAAAAAGTTCTAACTTTTATTTTTTTGAAACCTCAACAAAATAAACTTCATTAGGTTTTAAAGTTGGTGTTGTACTTACTGCAACTCCGTTTATTAAATCTTTACAAACAATTGTATTAGCTCCTTTTAAAGTTATATTTAAAGTAGCATTAGATTTACCAACATTAACTACAGATAAAGTATAATTTCCACTACTGTTTTTTACCACTTTCCAAATGCATCCTTTTACGCCTATTTTATTGGTTTCTGTGATGTTAATTTCTGATAGTAAATTTTTACTTTCTAAAATAGACAGTGCTTCACTTTTATAAGCATCTAAATTATTTACAACAATTAAATTCCCTTGTCCTTTTAATAATTTTTGATGTGGATTGCCATATTCATCCTTTGTTAAACTTACTTCATCAACAATAATAGTTCCTCCAGTATTTAGATAGCTTTGTAAGGCTTTTAATTCTGTATTTGTAATAAATTCTGTTTTATGAATTAGTACAACATCCCAGTTTTTATGGTCTTGTTTTTTGATGATGTTTTCTGTAACAAATCCTATTGGAGTTCCTTCAAAATTGAGAGATTCATACAATTCAAAAACGTCATCCATATGCTGTTTTTTATTAATAGCAGCAGTTTTTGAATAAAAAATGCGCAAAGATTTTCGCTGTCTTTGCATTGCCATAATTTCTTCTGAAAAAGTATTCAAATCTATTAAAGTTGTTGCAACTTCATTGGTAACTCTTGGTTGCTGATTGTTAGAACCTGCATATCCTTTATCATTTAGAGCCTTTTTAGAAATAGCACCATTTGCTTCTCTTGGCCAATACCAAATCTGACTTGCAGTCATACCATAAGAATGAGCCAACCAAAAGGAAGCTCTTGCATATTTTGGGTCTAAATCTAATTTTCTTGATCTTACAGTTGATAAATAATGCAATTCTGAATTAAAATTGATTTTATTTGGACTTACAGATTTCATAAAATCATAACCCATACATAATTCTCTCCATTCAAAAATATAATGCTTTTCCCAATCGTGAGGTTTTCCCCAAATATATGTATGAGCTGCTCCAGAATCGTTACCAATAATTCCGCCTAAATCTGTTAAAGCTTCTAAATCAATTCCGTGACTTCTTTTATTTTCTGTCCATAAATTGGGCATTATTTTTAAATGAACATTCGCTTCAGGATCATATTTTGTGATTTCTGTTTTCAAAAAAGAATACCATTCTGTAACACGATTCATATTAAACAAATTCCAATCATACCATTTTGGAGTTCCTTTTTGGTTGATATGAATTGGAATATCTATAGTTATAGCATCAAAATTTTTAAACTCTGATTTCCATAATTTATTTAATTGGTTGATGGATTTGTGTTTGTTTTTTAACCAAAGCTTAAATTTATCAATTGTATAATTTGAAACAGGTCCAGAAGCCCAAGTTTTTTTCTTGCCTTCATCTTGTGTAAAAAAGTGAGGTTCATTTACCAACATATATCCCAATTTAGAATATTGTTTTCCTGCCATTTTTGGCACTACATTTTTAATTAGACTTTGTTGTAGAAATCTTGCTCCAGGATTATCAATATCATAAGCTGTATAAGTGTCTTCCCTCATTTTAAAATTCGGACCAAATTCATTTTCTGCCCAATTAGGCACATTTTTATGATTCATAAAAATAAAACCTATTGCACCATTTTCTTTAGCATTTAATTGGTTTAAAACGCTCTTTTTTACTTCTCCTTTTTTATTGATAACCTGGAGTTTCCTTGTAATTTGATTTTTGAGCTTTTTTAGCTCGTGAAATAGAATTTGTCATAACTTATTATTTAATTTAAATTGTTTTAGGCATTTCTTACGTTGATTATTAGAATTATTTCTGGCCTTCATAATCTAAATTGTATCTTTTGCATACTATCTTCTGCTTTATACAATTATAACATTTAGTAATTGACAAAGTCAGTTTACTTTTGCTGTGGTTATAGTTATCTGGTTTTTGAATTGTTTTTTTTATTGTCATTTTATACATATAAAATTGACTAAGGTTAATTAGTAATAAGAAGACGATATTATTAATCGTGATTTTTTTATATATCTTCTTTGCCAAATAAAGTTATCAAGATATCAGTCTTCTTAAAGTAAGTACGTTGACCAACTTTTTTGGGTTTTAAGATTCCTTTTTTGCTCCAGTCATTGATGCAATTAAGGCTAACATCGAAAAACTTTGCAGTCTCTTTTCGAGTTAAGTGAGGTTTGTTGGTCAAGTTAAGATACTTGACCTTTGGATTTGCAGCGAACTTTAGGAGTTCCGTTTTTATTTCGCTACTAATGAGGTTTGCCAATTCTTTTGGCGTCATTTGAATAAAAGTGTTTATTACCATATTTATTGATTTATAATTATGGTGCAAATATCTACTTTATTGTAATTAAATATTTGAAAAACAATGTATTAATCTAGATGTGACCTAGATTTAAATTAGATTTTTTTCTTTTAAAATTTTAAAGGAATCTAAAAATTTCTTATTCACTGGTTCGATTTTATTGTCTGAAAAATATTCGAACACTTTTTTAAGAATTTTAACATTCTTTTCATCTAAATTATTTTCTTTATCTAAGATTTCCAGAAAGTATTTTCCTCCTGCTTGTGATTTAAAATCATTTAAGTATTGCTCGAAAGCTTTATTTTTTGTTCCAAAATCAATGTTAATAACCCTGCCAAGTTCCGCTCCAGATTTATATTTAATATCTTTATATTGAAATATTTTTTTTTCGCGTATTTCAATTTTATTTGTAGCTAGTAATTCTGCAATAATAAAGTATTCATGTTTTGGTTTTTTTGATAAATCCTCAATTTTTTTCTCTTGCTTTTTTTTATGCTTGATTATGTTTTTTATCTCACCAATTTTTTCTTTAATATCATTCATCCTATAACCTGAATCTCTGTAGAAAGATTTTGTTTTGTTAAATCTTTTTCGATCAGTCTTAATCCTTCTGTAAACATTTTTCAATTGTAATTTAAATTCTGTCAATTCAGTAATTGAATTATTTTCGAATTGCTTAGATTTCATTTCAACTATAAATTCTACATTTTTGTAAAGATCAATATGTGCATTCATGAAATTTATTTTTTAATAATTTTCTCCTTGAAAAAAAGGATGTGAACTAATTTTAACTGCTTTCTGAAGAGCATCTGCTTTAATGTAATTTAAAAATGTCTTTTCGCTAGTGTGACCACTAATTTGCATTATGTCAATTGTAGGCATTCCGCTTAAATATGCATTGGTACAAAATGATCTGCGAGCAGTGTGGGTTTTTACTAAATCAAATTTAAAGCCTTTTTTTGTTATTTTTTGTCCACCAATAGTTCTTGTTATGCTAGCTAGCTCATCTATCCCAGCATTTTCACATACTTCTTTTATTTTATAATTGATTTGTTGGTCTGGCATTCGTTTTGGGGGTTTGTTACCATGTTTTTTCAGAATCTCTTTTGCTTCAGGACGCAGGGGTATTACTATTTTTTTAGTTGTTTTTTTAGTGTTTATCTTTAAAAATGTTTCTCCATTATGTTCGTAAATGTTTTCTTCATTTAGATAGTTAAAATCTGAAACACGTAAACCTGTGTATGCGCCAATTAAAAAAAGGTCTCTTGCTTGGTCTAATTTGGGGTGTTTGGATAAGTTTAATTTGTAAATTTTGTTTAGTTCTTTTAGAGTTAGATATATATTATCAACCTCTTCTCTAATAACTTTAAAACGTGGATTCTTAAATTCTAAATTTGTATTGATTTTTTCTATGGTAGCTGTATTTAAGAAGAATTTAAAAGTTTGTATGAGCTTACCAATATAGTTCCTAGTTAAATTCTGTTTTTCGCACCAATCTATAAAGTCGTTATAAAAGTCTATGTCAATATTATCGAAATCGATTTTATAAACTTCGTTGTTGAATCGTTTTAGTATGTTTTCAGTAATTAAATAGTTCTTTAACGTTCCACTTGCTTTAGATTTTTTTATATCTGGACGTTTTTGTAGAACATCAATAAAGTCAAGTAAGTTTTTTGGAATTGATTTATCATCATTACTTCCAAAGAAATTTTTAAAGTTTCTTTCAACGTATTTCTGGTCGGGTTGGTTACCATTTTGAATCAAGTTGTCTTCAAAATCTTCAATTCTTCTAATTAAAGTTTTGATAAGATTATTGATTTTAGCACGATTTTTTATATGGATTCTGTTTTTTACTTCTTGTTTTTCACTATTCCAATCTTCTTGTTTTGATTTAAAGCCTATTGCTTTTCTAATATCTACTTTTCTTCCAAACCTATATCTAATGTAAATAGAATATTCTTTTCCGTTTTCAGTAGCTTTTCCGTTGTTTAATTTAAAATTTATGTTAGCCAATATGTAGTTTATTTATACTGCAAATTTAGTGTTTTTTATTAATAATATTACCCACAATATTACCCACATTTTATGTTTCAGTTATTACTTATATGTTTTTATTATGTCTTTATCTCTATATTTAATAGGTTTTATCGTATTTTTAAGAATAAGTAAAAACTAATAAAAAAAGACTTTGGTATCCGCTAGACACCTCTGAAAAACCTTAATCTTCCGATTAAGGTTTTTTTATTTTAGTAGGATTACAACGACTCAGAGATCATAATCCTTATTTAAATTATAGCGAAAGTTCTTCTAGCATTTTAAAATTAAAATGAGACTTCTTAATCTTTAGATTTTCCTTAACAAAAAAAACCCTTTTTTTCTTCATCTTTGTAAAGATCAAATTAATTTGATTAGGTTCTAAATTACTTTTAATGATTTTAATTTTTTGAGATGAAAATCTATCCTATAGAAACTGGCAATTTTAAATTAGATGGAGGTGCAATGTTTGGCGTCGTCCCTAAAACTATTTGGCAAAAAACGAATCCATCAGATGATAAAAATCTGATAGACATGAGTATGCGGAGTATGCTTATTGAAGATGGAAATCGTTTGATTCTTGTAGACACGGGTTTAGGAGCAAAACAATCGAATAAATTTTTTAGCTATTATTCCCTTTTTGGAGACTTCTCTTTAGACACTTCTTTGGCAAAACATGGTTTTCATAGAGACGACATTACAGATGTTTTTTTAACACATTTGCATTTTGATCACTGTGGAGGCGCCATCGCATGGAATGCGGATCGTACTTTTTTACAACCTGCTTTTAAAAATGCGAAATTTTGGTCTAATGACAAACACTGGCAATGGGCAACAGTACCAAATCCCAGAGAAAAAGCTTCTTTTTTAGAGGAGAATATTAACCCTATTAAAGAAAGTGGCCAACTCAATTTTATTCATAGTAATTACAAAGATCAAATTGGTTTTGATATCCTTTTTATGGACGGTCATACAGAAAAACAAATGCTACCAATGCTCTCTTATCAAGGAAAAACAATAGTTTTTATGGCAGATTTGTTGCCAACGGTAGGTCATATACCGTTGCCATATATTATGGGTTATGACACTAGACCTTTACTGACAATTAAAGAAAAAGCAACTTTTTTAAACCAAGCTGCAGACAAAGAATATTTTCTTTTTTTAGAACATGATGCCCACAATGAACTATGCACAGTTCAGCAAACAGAAAAAGGAGTTCGATTAAAAAATACACATAAATTTACAGATATATTTAATTAAAAAAACTCAGTTATGAAGATATTTAAATCCCTATTTTTTGCAATCCTTGCAAGTATTATTTTTACAAGTTGTAAATCAATCTCTAAAATTCCAGTTCCTCTAGGTTCAGAAACGATTGTAAATATTCCTGCAAAAAAAGCAGTATTATCTCCTGATGAAGCAAAGCGTTGGAGTCATGCAGATTTAGAAACAGATTCAATTCCAGGAATGAGTATTGAAAAAGCGTACCAATTTGTTGCTTCAAAAATAGGCGTTGAGGTGATTGTTGGAGTCGTTGATTCTGGAACAGATTTAGAACACGAAGATTTAAAAAATGTTGCTTGGGTTAATAAAAAGGAAATTGCGAGTAATGGTATTGATGATGATAAAAACGGATATATAGATGATATCAACGGGTGGAATTTTTTAGGAAGTATTTATAAAGAAAATTTAGAGTACGAAAGAATTATAAAAAACCCTTCCATTACAGGAAAAGAAGAAGTCAAAGAAGCCAAAGCTTTTTATGATAAAAAAGTAGCAGACGCAAAAAATTCGAAAGAACGATTTGAGCAAATTTTGGAAAGAGTTACCAATGCAGATACTATTATTTCTGAAAATTTACAGAAATCAGTATATACAAAAGAGGACGTTTTAGGTATTGTTACAGTAGCCCCGGATTTACTGGAAGGTATTGAAGTTGCTAAACAAATGTATAGTTTTGGTTTGCCTTCCCTAGAAACTGCAAAAAAGGAGCTCACTAAATTAGTTTCAGACGCAACGAATTTGTTAAATGGGGATGCATTAAAAGTGGATTATAGGAGCCCCTTGGGAGACGACCCAAACACAATGGATCAAAAGTTTTATGGAGATAATAAAACAGGGCATTCTATAATAGACGAAGCACATGGAACCCATGTTTCTGGAATTATTGCAGCAAGTAGAAATAATGGGTTGGGAATGAATGGAGTTGCAACTAATGTAAAAATAATGGCTGTTAGAGCAGTTCCAGATGGAGATGAATATGACAAAGATGTCGCTTTAGGAATTCGTTATGCGGTGGATAATGGCGCAAAAGTGATTAACACAAGTTTTGGAAAAGGCTATTCTCCTAAAAAGGAATGGGTATATGAAGCTATTCAATATGCGGCATCAAAGGATGTATTAATTGTGAATGCTGCTGGAAATTCTGGTAAAAACATCGATGTTAAAAAAACCTACCCGAATGATACTAAAGACTTCGTCACTGAAATTTCCGACAACGTATTAACTGTAGGTGCTATAAGTTTGAATTATGATGAAAACCTACCCGCTTCTTTTTCAAATTATGGCAAAAAGAATGTAGATGTTTTTGCACCTGGAGTTCAAATTTATGCAACAACTCCAGAAAATGAGTATAAAGAATTTAGCGGAACCTCAATGGCAGCTCCCTCTACAGCAGGCGTTGCAGCTTTAGTGCGTTCGTATTACCCAAAACTAAGTGCGGCTCAGGTGAAACATATTTTAATGAATTCGGGAGTCAAAATAGATTTCAATGTTATAAAACCAGGGTCAAAATCAAGAGAACAACCTTATGGAGAAAAGGTGCCATTTGCAGCGTTGTCTGTTTCTGGTAGAATTGTAAATGCTTATACTGCTTTAAAAATGGCTGATACAATTGTTAATGGGAAAAACTAAATTGACCATCGCATGAAAAAAATACTTTTATTTACTTTTTTAATAACCCTATTTGTGTCTTGTACGATTACCAAAAAAGAGGTGTATCAAACGAACAATAGCTCATCTGCGAACAATTCCTATTGGCAGCAACATGTCGCTTATACGATGGACATAGATGTGGATGTAAGCAATTATAAATACAAAGGAACACAAACTTTAGTATACACTAATAATTCACCAGACGACTTAGATAAGGTCTTTTATCATTTATATTTTAATGCATTTCAACCCGGTTCTCAAATGGATGTTCGGTCTTTAAATATTAAAGATCCAGACAGAAGAGTGGGAGATAGAATAAGCAAATTACAACCAAATGAAATTGGGTATATAAAAGTAAATTCTCTAAAACAGAATGGCGTTATAGTTGCCCATGAAACTGTAGGTACCACTTTAGAAGTCAAATTGAAGCAACCTATAAAATCTGGTGAAAAGGTTACTTTAAAAATGAATTTTGACGCGCAAATACCTTTACAAATTCGTCGTTCTGGAAGAAATAACGAAGAAGGAGTTGCATTGTCTATGGCACAATGGTATCCAAAATTGGCAGCATATGACTTTCAAGGTTGGCATACTCCTCCATACATCGCAAGAGAATTTCATGGTGTTTGGGGAGATTTTGATGTTACAATTCATATCGATAAAAAGTATACTCTTGGTGGGTCTGGTAATTTACAAAACCCTCAAGAAACTGGACATGGTTATGAAGATCCTTCTAAAGATTTACACTTGCCAAAAGGTGATAAATTTACATGGTATTTTAAAGCAGAAAATGTACACGATTTTGTTTGGGCTGCAGATCCAGCATACATTCATGATGTACTAAAAATGGAAAACGGAATCGATTTACATTTCTTGTACAAGAATAATCTGGAAGAAAATTATTTGAAAAACTGGAAATATCTTCAACCTAAAGTTGCAGAATTAATGACTTATTTTAGTCAAAAAATTGGTCAATATCCCTATAAGCAATACTCTGTAATTCAAGGTGGAGACGGAGGAATGGAATATGCAATGGCAACTCTAATTACTGGTAAACGTAAGTTTGGAAGTCTTTTTGGTGTAACAGCCCATGAAATGGCACATACTTGGTTTCAATTTTTATTGGCCTCTAACGAAAGTTTACATCCTTGGATGGACGAAGGTTTTACAACCTATATTTCCAACAAAGCTGAAAACGAAATTTTAAAAGAAAACAAAAAAAATCCACATATAGATTCTTACAAAGGGTATCGAACAATTGTAACAAAAGGCTATGAAGAAACCTTGTCGACACATGCAGACAGATACGATACAAATTGGGGGTATGGGGTAGCAAGTTATTCAAAAGGAAATATATTTTTGTCACAATTAGAATACGTAATTGGGTCCGAAAATGTTGCAAAAGGGATCAAAAAATACTTTCATGATTTCAGTTTTAAACATCCAACTCCAAATGATATTAAACGCGTTATGGAAAAAATTTCTGGGGTTCATTTAGGTTGGTATTTAAACGAATGGACACAAACGACACATACCATAAATTATGGTGTAAAAGCTGTTAACGAACAAAAAATTACTTTGGAAAGAATTGGAAAAATGCCCATGCCGATAGATGTTTCTGTAATTTATACTGATGGAAGTAAAGGAAGATTTAATATACCTTTAGAAATGATGAGAGCAAACAAGCCAACAACCGCTAAAATTTTAAAAGATTGGGGTTGGGCATCTCCAACCTATTCTTTTGAAGTTTCTAAACCTGTAAAATCTGTTATTATTGATAAAAACGGTCTTATGGCAGATATTTATCTAGAAAACAATTTTTTTGAAGTAAAATAGACTTAAATAAATGTTTTATAGTAACCTGTATTTTTAATTCCAAAAAATATTTTTGTCATCTAACCCAGATGCTTACTAATTTTAAGAGCGTATTCAGCACTATTATAAGTATTTATAGAGGTCGCTATTTCAAATTTATTTACAATACTTTGTTGTGTAACAAAACATACAAAACTGTAATTTAAATTCATTTATCTTTGTGGCTATGAACGAAAACTTAAATCCTGAAAATGACAACCTATCAAATGATGATTTAGATGTAGAAAAAAAATTACGTCCTCTTTCTTTTGATGATTTTACAGGACAAGACCAAGCTATTGATAATTTAAAAATCTTTGTTGAAGCAGCAAATCAAAGGGGGGAATCTTTAGATCATACCCTTTTTCATGGCCCTCCGGGTTTAGGTAAAACAACATTAGCTCATATTTTAGCCAATGAATTAGAAGTTGGAATAAAAGTTACCTCTGGGCCTGTATTAGACAAACCAGGAGATTTAGCCGGATTGTTAACAAATCTAGATGAACGGGATGTTTTATTTATTGACGAAATTCATCGATTAAGCCCAATTGTAGAAGAGTATTTATACTCTGCAATGGAAGATTTTAAAATTGATATTATGATTGAATCTGGTCCAAATGCCAGAACAGTTCAAATCAATTTAGAACCCTTTACTTTAATTGGAGCGACCACACGTTCAGGGTTACTAACCGCCCCAATGAGAGCGCGTTTTGGAATTAGTAGCCGATTACATTATTATAAAACAGAATTATTAACGACCATAATTCAAAGAAGTGCCACTATTTTGGGCGTTGCTATTTCGATGGAATCTGCCATTGAGATTGCAGGTAGAAGTAGAGGAACACCAAGAATTGCAAATGCTTTATTGAGAAGAGTTCGAGATTTTGCACAAATAAAAGGCGATGGAAACATCTCGATAGAAATTGCAAAATATGCACTAAAAGCATTAAATGTGGATGCACATGGTTTGGATGAAATGGATAATAAAATTCTTGTCACAATTATTGATAAATTTAAAGGAGGACCTGTTGGTTTAACGACCATAGCAACTGCGGTTTCAGAAAATACAGAAACGATTGAAGAGGTATATGAACCTTTTTTAATACAGCAAGGTTTTATAATGAGAACTCCAAGAGGAAGAGAAGTTACAGATTTAGCATACAAACATTTGGGGAGAATAAAAGGCAAAAATCAGGGAGAATTATTTTAAAGGAGTAGTTTGCCAATAACTAAAAAAATGAATATTAAAAAATTTATACCAATTTTAGAATGGTTACCAAACTATAACACCGCTCTTTTTAAAGGAGATTTAGTGGCAGGGATTACCGTTGGTATTGTTTTAATACCCCAAGGAGTTGCCTATGCACTTATTGCTGGGTTGCCTCCGATTTATGGTTTGTATTGTGCATTATTTCCACAAGTACTCTACGCTATTTTTGGAACTTCAAGACAAGTTGCAATAGGCCCTGTTGCTACGGACTCACTCATTGTAGCAACAGGTGTTTCTACAATGGCTTTAGCGGGTTCAGAAAGTTATATTTCAATAGCAATTTTATTGACTTTAATGGTAGGGGTTATTCAACTTATTATGGGTGTCTTTAGGTTGGGGTTCATTGTAAACTTCCTTTCCAAACCAGTAATTACTGGCTTTACCTCTGCTGTTGCAATAATTATTGGCTTCAATCAATTTGAAAATTTATTTGGGGTTAATTTAATTCAAACAGATAAAATACACTATCTGATAGAAGATATCTGGCACAATCTAGTTGATTATAACTACCACACAACGCTGATAGGATTGATTTCTATTATTGTAATTAGTGGCTTTAGAAAGCTCAATAAAAAAATTCCAAATGCATTAATTGTTGTTGTCTTAGGTATCATAACAATGAAATATTTTGGAAAATCCCTTGATAATGTTTCCATTGTTAGAGACATTCCTGCTGGTATGCCCATCTTTGGGTTTCCAGAATTTGATTTAGACCAGATCAGGGAACTATTGCCCATTGCATTTACACTGGTCATGGTTGGTTATTTAGAAACGATTTCTATTGGAAAATCATTAGAAGCAAAACAAGACGAATATACCATAAGACCCAATCAAGAATTAATCGCTTTGGGGTTAGGTAATATGGTGGGCTCTTTATTCAAAGCCTATCCTACCGCTTCTAGTTTTTCACGCTCTGCAATCAATAAAGAAAGTGGGGCAAAGACTGGAATGGCAGCTTTAATTTCTGTTGTAATGGTCGTTTTTACCCTATTATTTTTAACTCCTTTGTTTTATCATTTACCAAAAACAGTGTTAGCTGCAATTATTATTGTTGCAGTTACTGGGTTAATAAATATTAAAGAAGCTGTTTTTCTATGGAAAGCGAATCATTTAGATTTCTGGTTGATGATTGCCACATTTATTGGAACCTTATTATTAGGAATTGAATTTGGTATTATCGTTGGTGTAGGGTTCTCTTTAATCGTTTTAATTTTCAGAACATCAAGACCTTATGTTGCTGAGTTAGGGAAAGTACCCAACTCAAACTTTTACAAGAATAAAAATCGGTTTGACGAAGTTGTTATTGAAAATGACATTCTAGTTTTTAGGTTTGATGCTCAAATATTTTATGCCAATTCAAGTTTTTTTAGGGACAGATTAGATGAAATGGTGCATGAAAAAGGGAAGGGTTTAAAATTGATAGTTTTGGACGCGGAAAGTATCAACAGAGTAGACAGTACTGGGATAGAAATGTTAAAAGAACGAATTAAGTTTTATAAAAAGAAAGGCATCATTTTTTTATTTGCAGGTGTAAAAGGTCCCGTAAGAGACGATTTTTTTAGAAGTGGAATTTTATCTATAATAGCTGTTGATCATTTTTTTATGCGTGTAAATGACGCCGTAAATTTTTATAAAACAGGAGATCGAGAACAGCAAGAAAAATATGCGAAATATATTCATCAAGTATACAAATAATTAAAATTAACAAACTTTAAAGGTTATTAACACCTTCTAGAAATTCAATTAATAGCAATGGTAATAGAACAAATTTATACAGGTTGTTTAGCACAAGGAGCTTATTATATAGAAAGTAATGGTGAAGTTGCTATTATCGATCCGTTGAGGGAAGTGCAAGATTATATTGATAGCGCCGCTAAAAATAATGCAAAAATAAAATACATTTTTGAAACTCATTTTCATGCAGATTTTGTGAGTGGACACGTTACTCTAGCTGAAAAAACAGGTGCAAAAATTGTGTTTGGACCCACCGCTAAAACAAATTTTGAAACAATTATCGCAGAAGATCATCAAGTTTTTAAAGTCGGAGAAATTACCATTACAGTATTACATACTCCGGGGCATACAATGGAAAGCACTTGTTTTCTATTAAAAGATAAATACGGAAAAGATCATGCCCTTTTTAGTGGAGACACCTTATTTTTAGGAGATGTTGGTCGTCCAGATTTAGCTCAAAAAGGAACGCTCACAGAAAAAGATTTGGCTGGTTTTTTATATGAAAGCTTGCGAAATAAAGTAATGCCTTTAGCGGATGATGTTCTTGTATATCCTGCACATGGAGCGGGTTCTGCTTGTGGTAAGAATTTAAGTAGAGAAACTGTGGGAACCATTGGTCATCAAAAAGAAACCAATTATGCCTTGAGAGCGAATATGACAAAAGCCGAATTTATAAATGAAGTTACCAATGGCTTGTTGCCTCCTCCCGCCTATTTTCCTCTAAATGTAAAACTCAATAAAGAAGGATATAAAAGTATCGACGAGGTGTTACAAAACAGTGCAAAACCATTGTCTGTTAAAGATTTTGAGTTGGTAGCCAACGAAACAGAAGCAATTGTTTTAGATGTTCGTCATCAAACCGAATTTGTAAAAGGTTTTATTCCTCAATCAATTTTTATTGGTATTGATGGTGGTTTTGCTCCCTGGGTTGGCGCATTGATTAAAGATATTAGTCAGCCAATTTTATTAGTAACTTCAGCAGGAAAAGAAGCAGACACAATTACTCGTTTGTCTAGAGTTGGTTTTGATAATGTTTTAGGTTATTTAGCCGGAAGTTTTGATACTTGGAAAGAATCGGGCAAAGAAATAGACTCATTAATTTCTGTTTCTGCAAATGCTTTAGAAACCAAAATTAAAGAAGCTGATAACAAACTTGGTTCTTGTTTGGTTTTTGATGTTAGAAAGCCAGGTGAATATGCAAGTGAGCATCTTAAAATTGCAGCAAACACCCCATTAGATTTCTTAAATAACCATCTCAGTGAATTTCCAAAGGATGAAGATTTTTATATCCATTGTGGAGGTGGTTATCGCTCTGTAATTGCTGCTTCAATATTAAAAGCAAGAGGCTTTCACAACGTAATAGACGTTGCAGGAGGGTATGCTGCCATCAAAAAGACTACTAGTGAAAGAACGGAAGCGGTCTGTCCATCTACTCTAAAATAAAATTATGAACCCATTAGCATGCATTTTGTTTTCGAGTTTTCTTTTTATCAATTGTGGTAAAATGCAACAAGTAAAATCAATTTCAACAAGCGAACTAAGCATATTACTTTCCAAAGAAAAAATTCAGTTAATAGACGTAAGAACACCAAAAGAGATCGAAGGAGGTTTTATAGAAACAGCCCTTTTTATGAATTATTTTGATGTTCATTTTGTAGAGACACTTGTTTCAAAATTAGACAAAAATAAAGCGATTTATATCTACTGTCAAAGTGGAAGAAGAAGCGAAAAAGCAGTCAAAAAAATACTAGAAAAAGGATATGAAGCCTATACTATCTTGGGGGGTTATAAACAATGGAAACAAGAAAACTAGCATTTATAAAAACTCAGATACAAATTGAAAATGTGGAGGTTTGTGCTCTTTGTCTTATAAATTATTAAAAGACTATTCTAGAGCTCCATGGCTCTTTGCTGTAGCAATCCAATGTTCCGAAATCCCTTTTGTATCTGCTCCTATGCCTCTCGCCAAATGCAATGCGACACTATATAATAAAATAGAGGCTTCATGAAGTTCCTGGTTTGTTTTTAAGTTTCCAAATTTTTCTTGTGCTTTCAACATTAATAAATCATTGTGTTTTTTCGCAAAAGTAATGGAGCTCTCAATAGCATCATCAATTTCGGGAATCATTAAGCAATCCATCCATTCTGCACCTATTCTTTCTGCGACTATTTCTGGAAGTTCATTTCCTATGACCCTCCATACGGTAAGTGTCTTTTTTTCTCCAGAGGCAGCCAAGCCAGAGTCTAAAAGTAATTCAAAAGAAATGTCAGCAAGGTTTTGCATAATCCTTAAATATGCATCTTGCGCTTTTTCAAAAGGAGCTGCTTTCTGTCCTTTAAGATAGTCACCAACACGAAGTTTGGGCAACTCTAATACTTCAGCACAGTCTGTCAAACAGGGAAATTTATCCCCTTCGTACATATAGTGTGCAGCCTCAAATTGTATCTGACGACCTAAAGGATACAAACGGCAGGCTAGAGGCCGACCCAAGTGAACACTACAACCAATATTATCAACATATTGACTGCATGCTTGTTGCCCTTTTTTATCTGATTTTCCGTTAAAACGTAAACGAATACCACCAAATTCACAGTAAAGATCACGAAAAGCTCTCGAAGTAATTTTTTTCTCTTTACTTAAATTTCGTAATTCCCATGGGTTCAACAATACTACTTTTCCAAAACAACAGGTTCCCGATCGAGAACAAGTAAGAGGCAATATACTTTGAGAAGTAAGTTTTGTTGTTTGCATTATTTTAAATATTTCAATTTACCTATAATCTATATCACTATTCCAATTTTTTTTACTAAAACCCTTCCCTGAGCATAAAAATGACTTATTGGTCAAAAAGACTTTTTGACCCTATAGGGTGTCATACTTTCAATAACTAAAATTCTTTTGAAAAATCCTTGAGAACCCATTACTGAATTATTGATAACCGAACTCAGATTACGAAAAAGTTTCTAAGCTAAACTGTTTGTCATACAAATTCTTATAGTACCCTTCTGCTTTGCCTAACAGCTCATGATGTGTACCTTCTTCAACGATAAGACCATTGTCCATCACAATAATTTTGTTTGCTTGTTTAATGGTTGCTAATCGATGTGCAATAACAATCGATGTTCTTCCCTTAGTAATTGTTTCTGTCGCATATTGAATCATTTGTTCTGCATGGGAGTCTACGGAAGAAGTCGCTTCATCTAAGATTAAAATACTTGGCTTGCTAACATATGCTCGCAAGAAAGCAATTAATTGCCTTTGACCAGAAGATAGCATTACTCCGCGTTCTTTTACGTTGTATTGATAACCTCCAGGAAGTGTCATGATGAAATCGTGAATTCCTATTTGTTTTGCTGCTTTGATGACATCCTCCAAAGAAATCTTTTCATCTTTTAAAGTAATATTGTTAAATATTGAATCTGAAAATAAAAAGACATCTTGTAAAACCACAGCAATCTGATTTCTTAAACTTTCTAAAGTATACTCGTTTATAGAAATCTCATCAACACAAATCTTCCCTTGATCTATTTCATAAAAACGATTTATTAAGTTGATAATGGTTGATTTTCCTGCTCCTGTAGCACCAACAATTGCAACGGTTTGTCCGCTTTTTACGTTCAAAGAAATTCCTTTTAGAACTTCTTCACCTTCGATATAACTAAATCGAACCTCTTTAAAATTGATATGACCTTTTAGTTTTTCAGCTTTAATCGTTCCGTTTTTAACAATACTACTTTGGGTATCAATGATCTTAAAAACACGTTCCCCAGAAACAATTCCCATTTGTAATTGGTTAAACTTATCTGCAATTTGACGTAAGGGTCTATATAACATTTGTGCCATTTGCACAAAAGCTATTACTGTTCCGGGACCAGGAACGGAACCACCAATAATTTGTTTGCTTCCAAACCAAACAATTAAACCGATACCTATCGAGGATAAAATTTCTGCTATTGGAAAGAAAATTGAAAAATACCAAATGGTTTTTACATAGGCTTCTTTGTGTTTATTATTAATCTCATTAAAATTTTTATATGCTATTTTTTCTCTGTTAAAGAGTTGCACAATTTTCATTCCGGTAACTCTTTCTTGTACAAATCCATTCAGATTTGCGACCTGATTTCTTACTTCTTGAAATGTTGCTTTTATTGCTTTTTGAAAAATTCTTGTGGCATAAATTAAAATTGGCAATACTACTAAGGCAATCAAAGCTAGTTTCCAATTGAAATAAAACATTAGCGCTGCAACTGCAAACATTTGCAAAATATCACTTACAATTGTAAAAACGCCACTACTAAAAAAAGCAGCAATTGTTTCAATATCAGAAACGACTCTAGTTACTAATTTCCCAACAGAATTTTTATCAAAATAAGACATTTTAAATTGCAAAATATGTCGGAAAATTTTTGCTCTTATATCTCTAATAATATGTTGCCCAACCCAATTTGCAAAATAAATAAATGCAAAACGCAATAATACTTCAAGAAAGACTATTCCAAACATTAGCATCACGTTGTTAACCAGTCCTTCAGAGTCTTTTTCTGAAATGTATTTATCTACAGTTTCTTTCACTAAATAGGGATTTATCAATGAAACTAAAGCCAATAAAATCGTGGAAATTGTTGCTATAAAAAAATTAAATTTATAGCGTTTTGCAAAAGACATGAGTCTTAAAAAAATTTGTAAATCAAAAGCTTTTCCTGTTTTGCTTCCCAAAACCTAATATTTTATGTTTGTTAAAAATAACCCTTTTGCAGGAACTGATAAACCTGCATTACTTCTATTTTTACTCTCTATAATTTCGCTAAATTTCACAATCGAAATTTTACCCATACCAACATCTATAAGCGTGCCCACGATTGCTCTCACCATATTTCTTAAAAAACGATTTGCTGAAATATAAAAAATGAGTTCCTGACCATTTTGTTTCCAAACAGCTTCTGTAATATCACAATTATAGGTATACACATCTGTCTTTACTTTAGAAAAAGTTTGAAAATCTGTGTAGTTTAATAATAGTTTTGCCGCTTCGTTCATGTGGTCAACATTTATAGGATGATTAGGTATTTGCCATGAAAAATCCAATAAAAAAGGGTTGCTACCTAACCATATTTTATATTCATAACTTCTGCTAATTGCAGTAAATCGAGCGTGTTTTTCATCCGTAACAGGAAATACTTTATAAACAACAATATCATGAGGTAAAAGGGAATTCAATTTATAAGGAACATCCCCTTCTAAGGTTCTTTCTGTATCAAAATGAGCAAACATTTGAGATGCATGCACACCGGTATCTGTTCTTCCTGCTCCTACAACTTCTATTTTTTCTTGGTAGATGGTGCTCACAGCTTTGTTCAGTTTTTCTTGCACAGAAATTACATCCGGTTGAATCTGCCAACCATGATAATTTTTTCCGTTATAAGAAAGTTCTATAAAGTACCTCAAGAAAATATGTTTTTTTGTAGCTCTCAAAATTACGGAATTTATTTTGTTATGATTACTTTTGAACCTAATAGAAGCCCTAAACTTTTATTCTTATTTTTTTACATGAAGAAAATTCTATTATTGTCTGATACACACAGTTTTATTGACGCTCAAATTTTAAAGTTTGTAAAGCAAGCAGATGAAGTATGGCATGCAGGAGATATTGGTGATTTGGCAGTAATTGATAGCCTAAAAAAGCTAAAACCATTGCGTGCTGTTTTTGGTAATATTGATGGTGTGGATGCACGATTGGAATTTCCGTTAGACTTAAAATTTGAAATTGAAAAAGTGTCTGTTTGGATGACCCACATTGGCGGATATCCAAATAGGTACAATCAAAGGATTCGTGATGAAATAAAATTAAACCCCCCAAAAATTTTCATTGCTGGACATTCTCATATCTTAAAAGTGCAATATGACAAGCAGCTTAATTTGCTGCACTTAAATCCTGGTGCTGCAGGAAACTATGGGTTTCATAAAGTCAGAACCATGCTGCGTTTTGAACTTGATAATGGTGAAGTGAAAAATATGGAAATTATTGAACTCGCTACAAGAGATTAGTCTGTTTTTTCTATAACATTATACAATTGCTTTGGGTTCAATTCAAAAATTACAGAAAACAAAAAACCGAGAAATAAATTCTCGGTTTTTTTTCGCACTAAATATACTAAGATGTTAGTTTTATCGCAATCTATCTGCAGATTTTACAAGATCTTCATCCTTTTTAATCGCTTTATTTGCCAAAACAAGAAGCAAAATAGCCAAAATAGGTATGAACATCCCAATACCTTTCTCAGAAACAGCAGCCTCTCCAGGTAACGTTAGCGATACATAAATCAATACTCCTAATAAAATAAGGTTTATCAAAATTGTCAATCGGCCGATCACAAATTGTAACTTTCTATTTTTAAATATAAAAATTGCTACAAAAGCTAACAGCGCCGATACTATAAATGAAATAGGAATTCCCTTTAATAAATAGGATTCACTAGATAATAAGTCAAAAGCAAAAATATTTTTTTCAATAGACTTCCACAAATTAAAGACAAAAATGAGTACTCCAGAAATAATAGAAGCCAATAATAAATATATTGTTTGTATTCTTTGAATCATTTGTAATTTATAGTATCACAAAAGTAGGATATTCTTTTTTAAAAAGAAAACCCTCAACTAAAAAAAATTGTATATATTTGTTATTGAATTACCACACCAAAAGCTATTTTGTAGAACTATACTCTAATAGCACAATTCAAAAAAAAACCGCATATCTTATAAAGATTCATATTTAACTTAACAATTTTATAATGTTCGAAATATCAGAACTAAAAGCAAAAAGCCTTTCAGAATTACAAGGTATTGCCAAAACAATTGGTCTTGAGAAAACAAGTCAATTAAAAAAATTAGATTTAGTTTATCAAATTCTAGATACGCAGGCTGCAAGTCCTTCAAAAGTAGGAGAGACATCAACTCCTAAAAAAACGGAAATTGAGAAAACAGAAAAGCCTCGAAGAAAACGTGTTGTTAAAAAAGCTCCAGCAATAGCAAAACCGATGGCTATTGAAAACAGACCCATTGTTGAAAAAAATAAAATTGTAACGAACGTTCCCGTTTTAAAAAACGTTCAAAAGAAAGAAAAGACAGCAGATACTGCTGTTATTGAACGCACAAAACCTACTCCAAGAACACCAAAAACACCGCTTGTAAATAAAGAGGTTCAAAGTATAGAAAAGAACGAGAGTGTTCTTTCTAAACCAAAGGTAGAAAAGAGGGAACACAAACCTGTAAATAAACAAAACAAACCGCATCCGAATAAAAACAATGCGACGCACAAAAACAATAACCAAAACAGAGACAAGAGTCCTTCTGGTAAAAGTAATGGTAATAAATCTAATAATAAATATAAAGACCCAGATTTCGAGTTTGACGGCATTATAGAAAGCGAAGGCGTTTTAGAAATGATGATCGATGGTTATGGTTTCTTACGTTCTTCTGACTATAATTATTTATCGTCCCCTGATGATATTTATGTTTCTCAATCTCAAATTAAATTATTTGGTCTGAAAACTGGAGATACTGTCAAAGGAAATGTGAGACCACCAAAAGAAGGTGAAAAGTATTTTCCTTTAATTAGAGTTTCAAAAATTAATGGATTGAACCCAAATATTGTTAGAGATCGAGTTTCTTTTGAGCATTTAACGCCGTTATTTCCCCAAGAAAAATTCAATTTAGCAGAAAAAGGAAGTTCTTTATCGACGAGAATTATCGATTTATTTTCTCCTTTAGGAAAAGGGCAGCGTGGTATGATTGTAGCACAGCCTAAAACAGGTAAAACAATGTTATTAAAGGATGTGGCAAATGCGATCGCTGCAAACCATCCTGAGGTATATCAAATTGTTTTATTGATAGATGAACGTCCAGAAGAGGTAACAGACATGAAGCGTAATGTGCGTGGTGAGGTGGTTGCTTCTACTTTTGATGAGCCAGCAGACAAACACGTACGAGTTGCAAATATTGTTTTAGAAAAAGCAAAACGTTTGGTTGAATGTGGTCATGATGTGGTAATTCTATTAGATTCAATTACTCGTTTGGCAAGAGCCTATAATACCGTTGCTCCTGCATCTGGAAAAATACTTTCTGGTGGTATTGATGCCAACGCATTACACAAACCAAAACGTTTCTTTGGTGCTGCAAGAAATATTGAAAATGGAGGCTCATTGACAATTATTGCAACTGCGCTAACAGAGACGGGTTCTAAAATGGATGAGGTAATCTTTGAAGAATTTAAAGGAACTGGGAACATGGAATTGCAATTGGATAGAAATATTTCTAACAGAAGAATTTATCCTGCTATTGATCTGATTAAATCTTCTACTCGAAGAGATGATTTATTATTAGATGCTAAATCAGTACAACGCATGTGGGTTTTACGTAAATACCTTGCAGACATGAAACCTATAGAAGCAATGGAATTCATTAACGAGAGAATTAAATTTTCTAAAAATAATGATGAGTTTTTAATCTCAATGAATGGATAGAAATAACATTTAGATGTAAAACAACTTTCCCAATGTCGGTTAGAGTGAAATTGTGTTTATAAATGCTACTATTTAAGGATATTAGTTAGATTAATTCCGCCTAAAGGCGGAATTTTATTTTAAAATAAGTTGGATTATAGTCGTATCAAAAACTTCTGTATAAAATACCAAAAAAAGATTCACTCAAAGTGACATTGTATTTATAAAAACTACTCTTAGTTTAAATAAATTAAACTGGTATAAAATCTTAACTGTTAGTTACCAACATATAAGTTTGCTCTAGCATCTACAACTTCTGAAGCTTTCTTAATCGCTTCATAGATTACAGTTGTTTTTGTTTTTCTACCTCTAGAAATTGTATTTCTCACAGCTTCATAGTTTGGCAAAGCTGTTGGGGTTTCTTTACTGATTAACCTAAATGCATAGACACCTTTATTTCCTGCGATGTTTTTATATACTTTATTAGCTGTTGCATGAAACATTGCACCTACCACTTTAGGTTCAGAGCCTGCTCCAGATAATGTTGGGCTTTTTAAAGTAACACCTGTTCCATTTCTAACAAGAGTGTTGTTTTCTTTAGATATCTCTTCTAAAGTGTTCCCAGTAAATGTATTCGCAATTAATGTTGCTTTCTTTTCATTGATCAAAGTTGGTCGAACACGATTGATTGCTTTTGTTGCAGACAATAGTCCTTTTGCTGTTTTGGCAGTTAAAAAAGCCACCACGTGACTTCCTTCTAAATCAAAGGTTTTAAAATCGGTAATTTTTGTATCTCGACCAAAAGCCCAAGAAATAATTTGTCTTTGATTTCCTAAACCAGGAACATTTTCATCCAAAACTTTTAAACCAATTGCGGGTTGGGTTTCGTACTTATTTTCTTTCGCGATATCGAAAAACTTTTTGTCTTTAGATACTGCCAAAGCAAATTTTCCTGCTTCTTGAAAAACAGTGTTTTCTGTCGCTTCGGAAGCAATTATTTTTCTTCCAAAAGTAGCTAATTTCAAAACTGTTTGTCTGTTCTTTTGTCCATCAATCTTAATTATATGGTATCCAAATGGTGTTTTAACAACCCCAATATCTCCTCTTTTACCTTCAAAAGCAAAATCTCTAAATTTAGGAGTCATTCTTGTATAAGTAAACCAATCTAAGTCTCCACCTTTAGCGCCAGAGCCTTTATCCGAAGAAAGATCTTTCGCTAATTTTTCAAATTTTCTACGCTTTCTTTTCACAACTTTCAAGATACTATCCGCTAATTTTTTAGCTTCTTCTTCTGTTCTTGTTACGTCTGGAGCAACTCTTTGTGCACCAACAAAAGGAATTAAAATATGACTTGCTCTTGCAGAATCTGGCATTTTTGAAACAGCCGTAATTTTTGAGATTTTAAAATACCCTTGGTCTTTATAAGGTCCAAAAACAGCCCCTTTTGTACCTTTAAAAATAGTTGAAGCCATGGTTTTATTGACATCGCTTTCAAATTGAAAGTTTTCATCAATATTTGTATCGGCATCATTTTCGCTTAAAAATTCTTTCTCATCGGAAGTACCTTTAAAATCTTCAATGAAACCAGCAACCTCATCTTTAATTGCGTTCTCATCGGCTGCAGTTGCCTTAATATTAAATTTAACATAAGAGATATCTCTAGATGCATCAACTTGAAAGTTCTTTGCATTTTCATTGATATAAGCCTTTATTTCTGATTTAGAAACGGCTACTAAGCTATCAGCAATCGTTGTATAAGGAACAAACACAAATTGTGCATTTAGCTTTGTATTTTCTACAAAGTGTTTAAATTCTCCCTCTTTTAAAGAAGCTCCAAGACCCGCAGTTACTAAATTATTGTAAGTGTTTTTTTCTGTATTGTCTCTAATTTGATTTATATAATTAGACCAAGCACTCCACATTTGTGTGTTATTCTCTTTAGTGTCTGCTAAGAATTGTTTGAATTTTGTTTCGTCAAATAACCCCGCTTCATTTAAAAATTGAGGATTATTTTTAACTGATGAAGCATTTATAACTTCGTTCCAAATATCAGTTTCACCAACAGTAACTCCTGCTTCTGTTAACTGATTTTGATAGATTTTTTTTCTAACAATATTGTCCCATACAGTTTTACTTGCTTGCATTTCAGAAACACCATTTCCTGCTTGTTGCTTGTAAGTTTCTATTGCTGCAGAAAACTCTTCTCTTGAGATTGATTCTCCATTTACTTCTCCGATTTCATTCACCTTACTTGAGTTGAAAAAATCTCCTAAAGTAGAAGGATCTAATACAAAAGCAAAAAGTGCTAAACCAATTATAATGATTAAGAACATTGAGCGTTCTCTAATTTTTGATAAAACTGCCATACGTCGATTATTTAATTTCAGTAGGCGAATATACGATTTGGGTTTTAATATTGCAACCGATTTTTTACTTATTAGTACCCGATCAAAAGGGGTTCTAATTGTTCACTATAAATGGTTTGTCTTTAAGCATCTTCATGAATTACTTTCAGGTATACTTCTTCAATTTTGGCGCTACTCATTTTTAAGATTTTGATTTCAAAACCTTCAATATCTACTAGCTCATTTTCTTTAGGAATACTTTCTGTATACTCAATAATAAATCCACCCAAAGTTTCATAGGCTTCAGATTTTGGTATATTTATACTGTATTCTTCATTTAAATAATCTACTTCTAATCTTGCAGAGAAATGAAATTCATTTTTACCCGTTTTCTTTTCCAAAAACTCTTGGCTGTCATGTTCATCTTCGATTTCACCAAAGAGTTCTTCGACTATATCTTCTACAGTAATCATCCCAGAAGTTCCTCCATATTCGTCTACCACAATAGCCACACTTTTACGTTTTTTCATTAAACAGTTCAAAACATCGTTGATGATCATAGATTCTGGTACAATCTCAACAGGCAATAAAATTGCTTTAATTGTCTTTGGAGACTTAAATAATTCGAAAGCGTTTACATAACCAATTACATCGTCTAATGAAGATTTATAAACCAAAAGTTTTGACAAACCCGTAGCAATAAAAGTATTTTTTAGATTGGCTACTTTTTCGTGGAGCTCTACAGCAACGATTTCGGTTCTTGGAACCATTACCTCTCTTGCTTTTACCTTCTGAAAATCTAATGCATTTTGAAAAATATGAATTTCAGAATCAAGCTCTTCTTCCCTAGTTTCTTCTATCTGTTCTGAAATATAGTTCCCTAGTTCTTCTTTACTAAATTCGGTTTGTTGCTGGTCTGCATTTGTTTTGAAGAAAACACGTAAAAAAAAATCGGAAATGAACGTAATAAATTCTGAAAAAAAGTGAAATAAAAGATAGAAGATATAGGCAGGAAGGACAAATATTTTTAAAACCTCGTTTGCATAAATTCTAAAAATAGTTTTAGGTAAAAACTCAGCAGTAACTAAGATTAAAATAGTCGAAATAATCGTCTGTATTAGAAGGATAGAGAAATCATTAAAGCCAGATAGCGGAAGAATTTTAACTAAAAAACTTCCCATGTAATAACTATAAACTACCAAAGAAATATTATTACCAACCAACATGGTGGTGATAAATTTTGATGATTTTTGGGTAATTATATTTAAAATTTTAGGAATAAAACCTATGCGTTTCTTCTCTAATTCAAGATGCAATTTATTCGCAGAAACAAAAGCGATTTCCATCCCCGAAAAAAAGGCGGAAAGTACTATTGAGATACTGATAATTATGACTTCAATTTCCATTAAGAAATTTAAATAATCTATTGGTTTGCTATTGGTTTTTTAACCTTGAAAGTAGTTACTTATTGCTGGTTGCGCTTTTCAATTTTCTTCCTAAAATGTCTTTTAAAGAAAAACACTAAGGTAATAAAAATAGAAGCCCCAAGAAATAGAACTGCTTTTTCTCTGTTGGAATTCCATTGTAAGATTCCTTCAAATAAACATATTAAAGCTACTAGTAAATAGCCGTACTGAAAAAATTTCCAAATTTTATTCATTTTATTCTTCTTCTAAAGTTTCTAATTTTCCTATTGTTTTTTTAGCCAGGTGTTTGCTTAAATCTTCTTTGCACTCAAATCCAATCCCATAAATAGTATCTTTTAAAGTATGTAATACAAATGCTTTTTCAGAAAAGAAATATTTGGTCTTCTGGTCCCAAAATAATTGTTCGGTTTCTAATCGAGACTTTTCTGTATGGTTTAAAACGACCACATTTCCTTTAATCTCAGAAACAGACGTTTTTGAATACGTCAATGCATAATTACCCGTAATGGTAACGGAATCTTTTCCTTTAAAATTTATTATTTTTATTCCTTTTGGGAATTCATTGTAAGGATGTTGTTTTCTATTACTAAAATCGAGTAATAAGGGTGTTATTAATTTTGAAGTAATTCGACCAGAATCTTTATAAACGTGAAACGCATCTTTTGCAATCCCAATTGGCAAGTTTTTAGACACCAGAAAATCTCTAACCTCTTGGGTATTATTAGAACATGAAAAAAGCACCACTGTAAGAGTTACTACAGCAATGCTTTTTTGTAATATTTGTTGAATACCATTCAAAAATTAAAAAATTTAAAGATTAAAAAAGGCAACCATTGGCTATTCAAAACAATTTGACGATAAAATAATTACTGTTTTACAGAAATTATTTTTGGGGTACGCGAACCGCTTCTCCAATCCAACATTTGATTGTATAACTACTTCCTGGATTTACACCTGCTGTAAAAATAACTTTTTTACTCGGTACATTTCCGCTATAACTTCTGATATATTTAGCTGCAATTCCAGAAATACTAGGATCTACAGCAGCTGCTTTTCTTGCTTTGTTTAAAGCGGCTACGTATACCATTCTTTTTTCAAATTCGTTTTTACCACATTTATTGACACTAGATTGATACAATCTCGCAATAAACAAATAAGCCTTTCCATAATTAGGATTAAATTTTAAAGCCTCTCTCGCTAAACTTCTTGCTTTGCTTAACTGCCCTCTTCCTTTTGCAGCCTGTGCAAATTTTAATTTTATTTTTGCTTTTTTCAGAGGATCTGTTTCCAATTCAAAAGATTTTTGGCGCATTTGACTTGCGCCATTTACATCTCCTTTATCCTCTAAAAGACTCGCTAAAAAAGCATATGATTCTGGAGATGGAGAGGCTTCTGCATAGGCTCTTACAAGAATTTCAAATAAAGGATCCGATTGACAACCTTTATTAAACATTCTAGAAACAGCTCTTTTTAACCAAACTGCGTTTGTTTTGTTCGCTTCAAAATCTCTTTGATATAAAGGAACCAATCTTTCACAAGTAGCAAGTTCTGAAATAATAACATCTAAATTACTTTCTACAGTTCCTAAAGCTTTTGAATTAATCGTATAGGCTCTTACCAAAGATATCTCTCTTTTCCCTAGAACCTTGGTAGAATCTGCTGTTAATTGTTTAAGTTTCGCTGCATATCCTTCTAACTTTATCGTTACGTTTTCTAAAACATCATCGTAAGTATCAAATACTTTTTGAGGATTGGTTTCTTTATTTCTATCCGTAACTCCTTGGAAATACATGTATAAATTTTTTACACCCATTTTTGTTGGGTCTATATTGTATCCTTTTTCTAAGATTAAAAAAATTTCATCTTCAGAAACTAATTTGTTTTTTGCTAAATACGTCGCATAATCACTGTGTACTTTTGCTGGATTCTTTGTAGGAAAATACTGCAATCTTTGTTCATAAACTCGTTTTGCTAATGCAGGGTCTTTTCGAACATCTTCTACTAAATTTGAACCAAACTTATAAATATTTACAGATAAATCTTTACAATTGTCCATTAAGTACATCCAATTGATATAGGCTTCTTCATACTTTTTAGACTGGTAATCTCCTTTAAAAAGATTGTACTTAATAGTGCATTCTCTTTTTAAATCCTCTTGTGCATTTGATTTTACGGAAACTAATAATAACAGTGCCGCTAATAAAAACGTAGTTTTATTCATTGTATTGTATTTTTTTTATTAATCTATTTTTCTTTTTTTAAACCAGTTTGTGTCTGTTAAAGATAGACTTAATCTAAAATTAAAATAATTTTCTTGAATTAAATTATTCGTAATGGATCCTCTTTTACCAAACTCAAAACCCATATTCATTGAAGATAATTGTTTTAATGGCAAACCTAATCCAAAAGACATGCCAAAGTCGTCTACAGAGGTAAAATTGGTATATGGAACGGATCCATCTACCAACAACCCAGTCTTTTCAAAACGGACACCCGCTCTGTATGTAATTCGTTCCCAGTAACTTGATATTGAATTTACTTTTGGCAAATAATAACCTCCTAAAGAAATTCTATTTGATATTCCATATTGAAAACCAGCATTCGAACTATCTAACAAACCTTTAGTTTCTATGGCATCTTGACTTTCAAATTCTAAACCTACATACCATTTATCGAATTGACCCAGACCGGCACCTATCGTTGCTTTTAAAGGCAGTTTGTAATTTCCGTTAATACGAGATTGAGAAATGGTATCTCTTGGAAACTCAGAATTGCCATTAATAAAAGTAAAAGAATAGAGGTAATCATCTCCTGTTACTTTAAAATTATTTCCCATTTTTAAGGTGGCTCCAGCACTCAATTCTAGTTTGTTTTTTAGTGCTTTTTTATATTGAACACCAAGCGTTACAGTACCTCCTCTAACCAAAAGGTCTTCTTTATATTTTGTATGTAAAGACACATTTTGAATTTGATTTGTAATGCTTTTTTCTATGCTTCCAAAACTAAAATCCGCTTCAATTCCTACTGAAATATCTTTAAATAACTTGATTCCAAAACTACCATACACTCTACTTACGCCCCCTTCTCCACTAAAAATATTAGCTTCAGTAATCGTTCCAGAAGTATCTGAAACCAAATTTGTCAAAGAGTATCCAACAGATGAAACAGGTTGAATTCCTAAAGACACTCCTGCTTTAGAACCCAAAGGGAGCGCTAAAGTGAAATAGCTTAAACTTGTCGAATTTGAGGTTTCATTTTTAACACCATCATCAATGGTAAGTTCAGTGTTTAAGACTCCAAAAGAATAGGTTGCGTATTTTAAATCTGCATAGGCTGCAGGATTTGTAAAATTTAAATACTTATAATGACTATAGGCAACTCCAATACCTCCCATAGCACTTTGCTCTACAGTAACAGGATTAGACCCTTCTCCGATACCAAAAAAAGAATAAGGTGATTGGTTTGTTTTTTGTGCTGTTGTAGCTAGAGAGGCTATAAGTAAAAAAACGAATAAAAGGTTTCTAATCATTTGTGTAGGTTATGTATCAATATTTTATTTAATCCGATTAGGAGTAAATTTTGATTGGCAAATATGCTACTTTTTAATTGTTTTGACAAGAATTTTGTATCTCCTCCTGTTAAAACAACTGTTAAATCCAAATATTTCATTTTGTATTGATAAATAACGCCCTCAATTTCTTGAAGTACGCCGTTTACAACTCCAGAATTCATACTTTCTTTTGTCGTATGTCCAATGAAATTATCGACTTCCTTTTTTTCGAACAAAGGCAAGTTGGCAGTATAGTGATGTAGCGAATGAAACCGCATCTCTATTCCTGGTGCTATAGCACCTCCTATATAGTCCCTTTTAGCACTTACAAAATCGTAAGTAATGCAAGTACCCGCATCAATTACCAACACATTTTTAGCTGAAAACTCACAAACAGCTCCTGCAACTAAAGCAATTCGATCAACTCCTAAGGTCGTTGGTGTTTTATATAAATTTACAAAAGGTACTTTAGTTTTTGAAGAAACAGTACTAAACGCAACAATTGCATGAATTTTCTTCAAGGTATCGGCTGCAATTAAAGCAACATTTGATAAAATTGCATTAGAAATAGGCTGTTTCTTTACAATTTTTTTTATTTCTGACAAAATCATTTCGTGCTCAAAGACAGCAATACTAACTATTGTATCTCCCTCAAATACAGCTGCTTTCACTTTTGTATTCCCAACATCTATAATTAGATTCATCTTTGTTTCCTTAAATAATTTCAAAAATACAACACATTTTTCTAATTTTCTTTAGTAGATGTAAAAAAACATTTTATATTTGCACCCGCTAAGGCAATGGTACCTTAGCTCAGTTGGTAGAGCAAAGGACTGAAAATCCTTGTGTCCCTGGTTCGATTCCTGGAGGTACCACAAAATTATCCCGTAACTCATTTATAAACAATGATTTACGGGTTTTTTGGTTTTTAGAGTTGCTCCAAAGGTTGCTCGAAAGGTATAAAAAGATAACGGGAAAGGGGTTATATTTGTATTACAAAAGTTAAGTTACTAATGACTTAAGTGAATTATGAAACAACGAATTAAACATTGTGCCATTTGTAAAGTCGATTTCTCTACGATGTACCGAGTGCAATATAAAAACCCAAAAGAATGGGTGTTTGTCTGTAAAGAGTGTCTTATAAATGTTAAAAAAGACAATTCTGACTACAAATATGGAGGAACTTGGAAAGCTTAAACATTATTAACCGAAGTAATTTACTTGCACCCTAAAAAAAAGGACACCTTTAGTTAGGTTAATAAATTTAAAAAAACATTAAAATAGTTGAATTGGAACTTCACATCAGAGCTAACTATTAAATTTTAATAGTTAGAGTTTTTTACATTAATAATATATCCTAAACCAAAACCAATACCATTAGTTGAATAATATATTTCAGGTGAGAATCCGCTACCCTTATTTTTCTTACTCAATGCAAATTGAATTCCAACTTTATAGTAAAATTTTGTATAAGCTTTGTCTGCCCATCTATTATAACCTTCCTCCCATTGTTCAAAAGTTTGTTGCCCTAAGTCTGGATATTCATCATAATTAAGGTCTAAATTAGTATAACCCCAACTTGTTTTTAAAATTAAATTTTTCTTTTTAGTTATATAAAAACCTAAATTAAGAGCAAACTCCTCTCGGGTATTAATCCCATAACCATCACTATCTTGAATATCAGTGGTTCCATAATGTATCCCATAACTTGCTTTTTTCCCTAACCAAACGTCAATCCCCAAATTAAACCCTTCGTTATAACCTGCATATAAACCAAAACCCGTTAGAGTTTTTGCCAATATTGCACCCATTGCCTCATAATATTCTTCACTAAACTGATAAGGTTTGGAATAAACAGGAGTAATTACTTTAGGGTTACTATAGCTCCCTTTTTTGTTTTCAGAAGTCTCAGATCTATAATTAGTATTTTCACTATACACTATATCTCCAGAAAAAGATGACCTATATTTTCCAATAATTCTTCCATAAGCGTCTAATTTCTCTACTTCACCCATAAAATTAGTTCGATATTTTGCTATTAAATTTCCCTGAGGATCCTTTTCCTCAACATCTCCCATAAAATTTCTCTCCTTTGTTGAAATCACTTTCCCTTTATCATCTCTTGATAAGGTTCTTCCTAAAAAATCTACAGTTTCCTTTTTAATAATGTTACCAGCAGGGTCTTTCCAAACAAAATTACCTAAAAAGTCTTTTTCACCAATAGCAATGATTTTTCCATATTTATTTTTAGCTAAGGTTCTTCCTAAGTCATCTTTTGGGGATAAGGTGATTTGTGCAAAAGAAATTAAGGGTATAAATAACAATGATAATAAACAGATTCTTTTCATTTTTTTTAATTGAGGAATTATTTTGTGGCTGCTTCTTTTCTGCTTTTTGAAAATTAAATATAACTATAATTAACTAACCGATTTCAAATATAACTAAATTTTGTTTGAATCACCTTTCACTGACTTAAATGATTAAGGAATTGATGAAGTCTTTGGTGATGATGCTGAGATAGTGAAAGTTGTAAGAATTATTGATGAAATAAATGAAACCAAGAACCAAGGTCTTATATCCAATCTCTTGTTATAAGACAGATCCAGTTTCAACATTTTTTCAATTTCAGAATCTGTTAAATAAATTTTGGTGGTTTCCTCTGTTGATACTTTAAAATATTTTAAAGGTGGATTGGATATAAGACCTTGGTTCTTGGCTTCAATCACAAACATTTTAAGATTCTTAAAGTGTTTTGATACTGTATTTAAAGCAAGATTCTCTTGATTCTCTAAAAACTGTCTAAAATCATCTAAAAAGGTTTTGTTAAACGAACTAAAATCAACTGTAACTTTTCTTATTCGTGCATATTTCTTCAATTTTGTTAAGGTTCCTTTGTACAAAGTAAATGTTGGTTTCTCTATTCTATCTTTCTTTTGGTGGAGATAATTTTCTGAGAACTTAAAAAAATCAACAGGAACTGTTTCTTGCTCTTCTACTGGAACTATTTTTCCTGAAATTATATCAAGAGTTTCCTTTATTAATTCTTTTGTGATTGGTATTTCTTCATCTATAAATCGACTGTATTGATTCATTAATTCTGTCTCCAACCTATTTAAGTAGTTATTGACGGTATGAGAATTAATAACTCTTGATTTATTGGTTTTAACACGTTGTTTTTGATAATCCCAGTCTACATAAGAAACTGTATAACCAGTTGAATAACTTACTCGTTTGTCTGCACCTCCGAAGGAGAACCATAAAACAATTAAACTTTCTTTATACAAATTTGATGACAAATGCTTCTTGGAATGTTTTAGACTAAATCGAATTGCTGCCTTTGAGGATTTTAGAACCTTATACATATTTCTTAAATTTTGATGACTAAGGCTAAGATATGGCGAGAATACCGGTTGCTCGAGAGGTTGCTCCGCAGGTTTAAATCCTTGTTATTTGGTTTGATTTCTCTTTACTTTTTTATCATGATTTAGTCATTATACTATTGATTTTCATATACTTATATGAAAACACATGAAATGAAGTAAAACCTAAAACTTCCTGGAGGTACCACAAAATTATCCCGTAACTCATTTATAAACAATGATTTACGGGTTTTTTGGTTCTTAGAGTTGCTCCAAAGGTTGCTCGGGAGATATAAAAAGATAACTGGAAATTGGTTTTATTAATCTCCAAAAATTAAGTTATTAATGACTTAAGTAACCTATGAAACAAAGAATAAAACATTTTGCCACAAAGTAAAACGTTTCTTTATACGTCATCATTAAATATTTTAGAAACTGATGCTACCATTTCATTAGTTTGTGAATAGGTGATTTGATAGCAGTTTAATGTAGCAAACCACTCTAAAAAAGTAGCAGCGTTCTCTTTTTTTGGAGATAACCAAGAATCAGGTACCAACTGCTCGAAAGCCTTTTGTTTAGATATTTTAGAAAATGATAATGCAACGTCTTTTTGGTATTTTATAAATACCAAATCCTTGCAAGCAAGGTGGGTTTGAGTATCTGTATAATTTGGCGGTAAATAACGAACTCTCTTATTCAATCTTTTTAAATGATATTCCTTTGTATCATTTAATAAAGGATACAAGGGTGCTAATGTTTGTAAACTACTGTTTTTAACAGAAATGGCTGCAGGAAAGTGATATACTTCTTTATTTGTAGCTGCAACTGGCACAAAATCATCAGCCAAACACTGAAATCCGTGTTTCTGAAGAAGTGCCAACGAAGTACTTTTACCATTTCCCGAGTCACCTAAAAAAAGTACTGCCTTTTGTTGGTTGCTTACTGCTGATGCGTGAAAAACACCCATCCATTCAGATTCCTCTTTATGATACATTGCTTGTATAAACTCCATAGAAAACTTCCCTTGAAAATAATGAATTTCTTCCTTAGACCATCCGTACTTTACTTTATTGTTAATTGCTAAATAGATTTTATCATTTGCTATAAAAATCTTAAAATCGGTTTCTTTATTAGCTGTTTCAGTTTCTAAGTGTGCAAATTTAGGATGAATATAAGAAGCTTCTAAATCACCTTTATACGAAACTTTTATAAGCGTACTGTTTACTCGATAGGTAGTTATAATCTCAAAGTTACTTGGAATTGTAACCTTTGATAATTCGATGATACTTTTCTCTTGAACGGTTATGGATGAATTTAAAACCCGTTCTTTTAACTCTTTTACAAACTTTAGAGCCGCTTCAAATGGAACCGATAATGTTGTTTCAAGATCTGTTGCAATCGTCTTTGGTAATACCCCATTAATAAGTTTCTCTACAACACTAAAGGCTTCGTGTTCCAATACCACATATTGATTGGTTCCCTCCAACCAAAGATATCTTTTATCTTCGATAGTTTTAGTAAGTAATGGACTACTCATATATGGTTAATTAAATCTTTAACAAAGTTAAAGAATTTGAGTCATTAAAACTGGTTTTTATCTGTGAAACTACCTTGAAGTAACTGTGGGAGATCAAATTTTTGATGCTTGACTTTACTAATTACACTAAACGCTAATTTAAAGGATTGATATTAGTTGCACCATAAGATTGTTCTAACATAAGATCTAAAGTATTAATTTTAATAATATCTTTAGTTAGATATAAGGAAAGCTAGTTAATTTTTAATAGTTTTTTTTAAATAAGAAATAGAATACCCACTAAATAAAGCTATTTCTTCTAAATATTTATTTTTTTTATTAAATTTTGTGCTATAACTTTTCTTTTTGACGCTATCACTTTTCCTGGACTATTGCCTAATATTTTATTGAGTTTTCGATAAGATATACTGAACCTGTCTAATATAATATCAACATTTACACTTGCAATATACTGTTCAATAAATTTTAGAATATCAATTTTTAGTACTTACAAAAATTTCTAATACTAACTTATAAGTGTATATGTCCGGTATTTTTTTTTAATTATAAAAAACGCCAAAAACCTCAGCATATTTCACTTTTCCAATACCCCATATACTTTTAAGATCGGACTCCTTTTGAGGAGGTTTCTCTGAAGAATATCTTTGGTCTAAATTGTAAGTGCTTCTTAATTCAAAACCCACTTCCTGGAGCTTCCGGGCTTGCTGCCTGTGCTTTTTGAGGGCTTAATAAGGTATAGGTACCTATAGCTGTAAGAGCTGCATATTTCCCAAATGAACCCATCTTTTTTTGGGGCCTCTTTTCGTGAAATATTTTGTACGCTATGTTTAGTAGTGTTTTTCATATTCTTTTGGGCTTTCTACTATTCGATAATTATTTTTTTATTCAACCTACCAATCGCTGTATCTAACTCGATAATATACACGCCAGAGGAAATCATTGCCAAAGAGAATTCATTGACCCCGTTTCCTTGAAAAGAGGTAGTATAAATTTGTTTTCCTAGTATGTTGTAAACAGTTACTTTTGCGGCTCCATCATGAACTCCTACTACTTTTAAGTGATTATTATTGAAGGTATAGATACTAATTGCATCCATAGCTACATCATCAATAAGGAGAACTTGGGCACTTGTGTAGAGGTAAAAACGTCCAATGCCATTTAGTGCTTCTGAAAGCGTAATGGTATAATTTTCGTCTGTTTCTAGTAATGTAAGGGAACCTGCTTCTCTGTCTTCTAGATATACTTCTACATCTTCGGGTAAGTTTTGGGTTGCTGCTGCTATGGTGATGGTGGTTCCTGCTGAAGCGTTGACTCCGACGGGAATTACCCTGTTTTTAAAATTAGTATTTGGCAGCGACTGAATCCCTAGATCCTGTCCTTGGCTGTCACTAACTAAATGGGTATAGATGGCAAAGTTATTGGCGGTACCTCCAAAGAGGGTGCTGTCATAACCATTGTCCCATCCTTCGGTTGTGCCATCGATGTAGAAAATATCGGTATCACTCGTATTGGTTTCATGGGTCAGTATCAAATTAATTTCTGGACGTGCTACGGGTCTTTGAAATTGGTCTGTTGTTTGGTGAGATTGCATGGCTTCTGTAAAGCTAAAGGTATTGGACCCGTTCGATTTTACGAAGAATCCTTGTCCTGGTGCAAGAAAAAGCGCATCCGATGTATGATTGATTTCATCGTAAGTGCTGGTCGTCTCATTCCAAAGCCAAAGGGTTGCTTCTGTTAAGAAATCATTGTCTGTATCGTTTACTTTTAGAATATTATGAGTCCCATCTGCATTTAAATTTGCTGGGAGATACGATGGGTACGGATTTCCGATCAGATTATATCCATTGGTATCTGTCGTAATTGCGATTCCGACATCGGTAACTGGTATGGTGCCAGTAAAGGCAATGTCTCCTGGGGATGCTAACTTTACGGAGTATCCGGTTCCTGAGGCTAAGCTACCTGTAGCTGCTGTGGTTTGATAATTCCAAGCTGTACCGTTATTTGCATAGGGTGCCACTCCAATATTAGAACTTGATCCGGTTGCAAAGGTATTATTTGTTATCAGGTCTTCCATTGTTTCGCCTGCTACTGGACTCGATACGAGGTACCAATTATCTGTAGCTAGGGTTCTGTTATATGTAATCTCGCCGGAAGAACTCCCAGAAACAATCATAGAAGAACTACTGTTCATAGTGACAGGACTTCCTGAATTGTTGGTAAGATTACCGGTTACGGTCATCGCAGCGTTACTATTTAATGTTAGTGATCCTGATGATGTAATGTTAAGATTTCCATTAGCATTGATTAAATCCGAACTGACTACCGTACTACTAAACTCAATATCCGTCCCATACAAAGAAATAGGCCCTTGTAAATCAAGAGCTCCGACTGTGACATTTGTAGTGTTTTGTGAATCACCGATACTAAAGCCTGTAAGAGAACTACCAAAAGAAATTGAACTTAAATTAACATCTTCACTAAAAGAAGTACTGTCTGAATCTGGCATATATAAAAAAGCCCCTGAACCATTGATCGTGTTTATTGATCCAGCACTAATACCAATCTTATCAGCAATATATTCTTGATCTCCAACTGCAGTTAGGGTATTAGTAGCTGAAAAATTAATTCGCCCTCCATTTTTGGCATCTAAGGTTATCTTACCACCAGCATCTATAGTGGAGTTTTGAAAAGAAATATCATAATCATTACCATCATTTAAACCTTGCCCTAAAATTGTGACATCTCCAACAGCTGACATTGAGGTTGTATTAAAATAAGTTCCCCTAGCTCCATTACTACTTGCCGACTCAGAAATCCCTAGCATGGTAATATTTCCAGCAGAAGTAATATTTATAGCCCCATCAGCTCCAGCGGTTGAGATCCCTACTTGACCACCCGAATTAGCATTTCCACTTCGACCATAAATATAGATATCCCCAGATGTCTGGGTTTTTAGCGTCACATTCGGGCCAACATATACACCGTCATCATTCATAGAAATTGCAGTACCATTATCAGCATCTAAAAGAATATCTCCATTTGTAGTTGTTATGTCTGAAGTCACATCAATTGCGCTACCATATATAGAGATAGAACCATTACCCAGTAGAGTTGAATTAATATAAATATCACTTAAATTTGCAGCACTACCTATAACTAATCCAGACATTATATGGTTATTTTGATTAAACCCAAACCAAGAAGTAGCGACATAACCAAGATAATGGGACCAATCTGTGGTTGGTTTAATTGAAACAACACCTGAAGTTGCAAAAAGAGGATCATTACTACCCCATTTAAATTCATCATATTGTAAATTAATATCACTTGAACTAGTAGTAATCTCTGAACCAGATTTAGAACCAATGTAAGGGGATACTTCAAATTTAATACGCCCTTTATTTTCACCTTCAAACTGACCTCCCAATATAGATATAGGCCCACTCTTTGCCAAGACATTTAACTCAGATCTAAACATCGCTTCATACCTTGGATAGGTAGTATAATCAGCCCAATCATAACCAATAGCAGTTTTTAATAAAACTCCACCTCCATCTGCATCTGCCAAAAGGGTTAAAGGAGAGTTAGCTGCAACGTCTATACCATAAATATTATATTTATCTTGAATTGAAATCCCGTTCAACTGAATTGCACTAGAAGTGGTATTTGAAGATTTTATAGTAGTTGTGTGGTTGTTGTTTAATGCAAAAATCACACCAGCTGTATAATCTGTTTTTTCTATGTTTTGACAAATACCTTCTATGAAAATGGTTCCTGTACCACTTTCTATAAATGCAGGAGCACTTAAAGCATATACTCCAACACCAGATGCACCAGTCCCTGAAGAAGAAATACTAGTATTAGCAGATTTTCCTTTGATAACTATATCCCCTCCTGATGAATTTAAGTTTAAAGTAACATCTATTCTTACTCCTTCATTATATAAACTATTGGCAGTAGCAATTCCCATAGCATGCTCAGTGCCTAGAGTGTTTCCTCCTCCAAAAGTAATATCTCCACCTTGCGTAGATACCGTTAATCCATTTCTAAAAGAAATATTGCCATTTACAGTACTCTCTGAATCTGTTGCATCATCAATGTTTGCTGCAAAAACAAGATTACCCCCATTAGTATTTATTACTGTTGCCTGTGTATTTGATATGTGTGTTTTTGAATTTAGACTTAACGTATTTCCAACACCATCTATAGCTGCTGAAGTATTAAAGACAATTTCATTTGCAGTTATAGTAAGCGGCCCTGCAGCAAGATGTGTTTCTATATCTGCAACATTAATTTCTGCGTTTGAAGACGTAGTAAAAATTTCATTGTTATCATACTTCCAAGTACCATTTTCAGAATCACCGCCAGAAGTTACAATTGTAATATTTCCAGAAAAAGAGGCAACTTCAGCCTCATAATTCTGAAGAACCTCTGAAGCAGTATGTGCTTTTGTATAAACTCTAAACTTACCGTATTTCCCCTCAAAATACCCTTGATTATTAGCGCCACTATTTGCCTGAGCCAAATACATGTAGTGGTCAACACCGTCTGTAGAATAGTTAACAGAACTTTGTGAATCCTTTAAAACACCATTTACATAAAAAGATTGTGTATGCGTGGAGGGATTCCAGGCTAGTAATAAATGATACCATTCCCCTGGAATAAAATCAGCATTGTCGGATAATTTCTCCCCTCCCCACATAAGTGCCTTAAATCTACCTCCTTCTGAAGTAATTGGGGGCATATTCCAATGAGCTTCAGGCTGTGTATTAGACATCATAACAATGTTTCCATTACTACTATTACTTGGACTTACCCAAACTTCTAATACTAAAGGCTGTAAACTATTTCCTGTGCCCGGAATTTGATTTGTATAAATATAACTATTCGTTCCATTTGTATAGATAGATCCAGCTCTTAAACTTGAATAGGTAGGGTTATTTACTAGTGTTCCATTGTGACCGTTTCCTGTTAAATCTGTCCAAGTGGAACCAGTACCGGAATATGAAGAAACATTTCCTGCATCCAAATACACTTGTAAACTTTCTGTAACAATACTCTGTTGAGCATTTACAAACCCGGTATAAGCTAGTAAAAAAAAAAGAATTTTATAATTTTGGGTAAACATATTTATGAGTGATTTAAAAAGTGGTTTAAAAAAACAAACTAAAGAGTTTGAAAAATAAAATATGCTCATTTATTTGTTACAAATATAATTATAAAACTTTAATTAACAACTCACGCAACCAGTCGTGAGTTGTTATAAACATCCTCTTTTCGATACAACACCCTGCCACCTATTTTTAGTAAATTTAAAACACCTTCTCTTCTCCTGTTATTCAATATTTGGACTGTTACGTTTAAAACCTTAGAGACTTCATTTCGGGTTAAATATTCGGTGTCCTCGTCAGAAATTGTCAACCTGTTTAGCGGGTTTCCAATAGTGAAAATACCGGTTGCAAAAACTGGATCATCAGGAGCTCCTGATTTTACAATTGCAAAACATTGTTTTAGTAACGTATTAGAAACTGTTATTCAGGCTAATTTTATGTAAACTATTAAAAAAGCACTAACTACACTAATCGTTGTGCAACCTGATAGTTCTTATAAAATTGTGATGAAGGAACCTGATTTCGAATACTATTAAAATAGGTTTTGTAAGTAAAAAAGATCGATGATAGCCTCACACTAAAGAAGCAATCACTGCTTCGCTCTTATTTATTTTTCAATAAAGGCTTTCGAAATTCTACTACTCGCAATTTTAGAAGCAATAAAACCTAAAACGCTCAGGGTCCCAATAACAATAAAAAGATTAGAAAACCGAAACGCTACCGGATACGGCAAATTTTGGGTGATCATAAATAGTCCAAAATGTTTTTGAAGAAGCACCAATAGCACCCCTAATACTAAACCAATAAACATGCCTAAAAAGGTCAAAAGAAACCCTTGGATTACAAAAACTTTTTTAATTTCTTTAACCGTTGCTCCCAAGCTAAAAAGCGTTTTTAAATTTGATTTTTTATCAATAATCATCATAATCATAGCGCCTATTACATTGAACAAAGCAATAATAACAATCAATGTGAAAATAAGATAAGACACCAGATTTTCTGTGTTTATTACCTTATAAAATACTTCATTTAATTGTGCTTTGGTTTGCACTTTAAATTGACTCCCTATTTGTTTTTGTAATTTTGCGGAATATACATCAGAATCTGAGGTGTTGTTTAGTTTTATTTCAATTCCTGTAAATTGATTCTCTTTAAATTTCAATAATTTCCGAGCATCGTTGATAGAAACAAACACGTATTTATTTTCAAAATCTTCTGTTCCAGTATAAGTTCCAACAATTTGAACATTCATTTTATAGAAGGCATTCGAAGGGTTTATAAATCCAACTCCTGGCTTAGGAACTAAAATAGATAAGGGCGTACCAAAATTTAAAACTCCCAAAGATAATTTTCTAGAAATACCATTTCCAACAACAGCTGTATTAGACATGTCTTTGGCTATCCAACTGCCAAAACTTAAAACAGAATCGATAGGTGAAACCGCCGTATAATTATCTTCTACACCTTTGATATAAGCAACTTCATTCTTGTCATTGTAGGCTAAAAAAACACGTTCTTCAATAACTTTAGAAACCGCATAGGTTGCACTATCTTTCTCTAAAATTTGATGAATCTCTTTGGTGTATAAGAAGGTTTTTCCTTTGACGGATGTGATTTTAATATCAGGGTCTGAGACTTCTAGCAAACCATCACTAAACGTTCGCAATCCTGAAAATCCTGAGAGGATTATAAACAACGCTAAAGCGCCAACAATAACGCCAAAAGAAGCAATAATTGTAATAATATTGATGGCATTATTTCCTGTTTTTGAAAATAAATACCTCTTTGCGATGTATAAAGGAAAATTCAAATAAAAAAGTTAACATTAGTAATTCTTTCTACGTTTGGGTAAAACTTCAGGATTTTTAATAGGATTTTCATCCGCTCCTTTTAAAGATTTATCAATCTTTTCAATATAATCCAACGTATCATCACCAAAAAATAATAATTCTGGCATTCTACGCAATTGTTTTTTAGTTCTTGACGCCATTTCATGACGTATTAAAACAGTATTCGATTGAACTCCTTCAATAATTTCGTCTCTTTTGCTAGATGGGAAAATGCTTAAATATACTTTTGCAACTCCTAAATCTGAAGTTACATGCACTTTAGAAACAGAAATAATGACACCTTTCATTCCATCTTGAGCTGCTTTTTGCAAAACATCTACCAAATCTTTTTGTAATACTCCTGCAATTTTACGCTGTCTGTTTGTTTCTTCCATAGCGCAAATTTACACTTTTTTTATGGAGTGTAAATTTTATTTTTTACAGCATAAATAACCAAAAACAGCCCATTTTTAAGATTGAATTTTAGAAATACAAACACTTAAAAAAACGCTTGTGAAACCTAAAATGAATTCAAGTTTTACAAGCGTTATGTTTTTTTATCCTCATTTGTACTGAGTGGGTAAGATCACATTGTTTTCGTTTTTGGTCACAAAAACCAACGAACCCAAAAAAATACTAGTATCTATAATGTGCTGGTTTGAAAGGACCTTCAACAGTTACACCAATATAAGAAGCTTGGTCAGAGCGCAATTCTGTGAGCTCAACGCCAATTTTTTCTAAGTGTAAAAAGGCTACTTTTTCATCTAAATGTTTTGGTAACATGTACACATCGTTCCCATAAGCTTCTTTGTTTGTCCAAAGTTCAATTTGTGCTAAAGTTTGGTTTGTAAATGAGTTCGACATTACAAAACTTGGATGCCCAGTTGCACATCCTAAATTTACCAGACGACCTTCTGCCAAAAGAATAATATCGTTTCCATTGATATTGTATTTATCAACCTGTGGCTTAATTGTGTCTTTTGTATTTCCGTGGTTCTCATTTAACCAAGCCATATCAATTTCGTTATCAAAATGTCCAATATTACAAACAATCACTTTATCTTTCATTGCTTCAAAATGACGCCCTTGAATAATATCTTTGTTCCCTGTAGTCGTAATAATGATATCAGAATTTGCAATAACCGTTTCTAAACGCTTCACTTCAAAACCATCCATTGCAGCTTGTAAAGCACAAATTGGGTCGATTTCTGTAACTGTTACAATAGAGCCTGCACCTTTAAATGAAGCTGCTGTTCCTTTACCTACGTCTCCATAACCACAAACAGTTACACGTTTTCCTGCTAACATAATATCGGTTGCTCTGCGAATTGCATCCACAGCAGATTCTTTACAACCATATTTATTATCAAACTTCGATTTTGTAACAGAATCGTTTATATTAATGGCTGGCATTGGCAAAGTTCCTGCTTTTACACGATCGTATAAACGATGAACTCCAGTGGTCGTCTCTTCTGACAAACCATTGATTCCTGATGCTAGTTCTGGATAGCGGTCTAAAACCATGTTTGTTAAATCTCCACCATCATCTAAAATTAAGTTTAAGGGCTTTTTATCTTCTCCGAAAAATAAAGTTTGCTCAATACACCAGTCAAACTCTTCCTCTGTCATGTCTTTCCAAGCATACACAGGCGTTCCTGTTGCAGCAATAGCAGCAGCAGCTTGATCTTGTGTAGAAAAAATATTACAAGAACTCCAGGTTACTTCTGCTCCCAAAGCTTGTAAAGTTTCAATTAAAACTGCAGTTTGAATGGTCATGTGCAAACAGCCTGCAATTCTTGCTCCTTTTAATGGTTGTGCATCTCCATACTCTTTTCTCAGACTCATAAGTCCAGGCATTTCAGCTTCTGCCAAATCAATTTCTTTTCTTCCCCAATCAGCTAAAGAAATATCTTTAACTTTAAATGGTACGTAAGCGTTTTTTGTGCTCATAATGTGTATCTTTATATTCAAATAAATTGCGAACCGCAAAGTTACGATATCCATTTTAAAATTATGGCTCTTTACAAAACAATAACAGTCAATACAACAACGAAGGTTTTCATCTGGAAAATTGAAGAAGCTATTGATCAATTAAAACAAGGAATCTCTTTAACAAGTAGCAATCAGGAAAGATTTGATGCGATGAAATCTGAAATACACCAAAAGGGGTTTTTGAGCATCCGACAGTTGTTAAAGGAAATAAACCTGACAGATGCTGATTTGAGATACGATGAATATGGGAAACCGCATTTAACTAAAGGAAGGTATATTTCTATCACACATTCTTTTGGATTTACTGCTATTATTTTTTCTTATGAAACTCCTGTTGGGATTGACATTGAAAAGCAGCGTGAAAAAATTCTAAAAATTGCGCATAAATTTACCGCCATTCAAGAGTACAAAACCATTGCCAATGTGGCTGCTTTAATTCGTAAATTAACGATTGTTTGGGGCGCAAAAGAAAGTTTGTATAAAGTTTATGGAAAGAAAAAATTGTCCTTTCTACACCATATTCATATTGAGAATTTTAAACTTGAGGAAGAAAAAACAACGGGTGAAATTCTTTACAAAGAGATAGAAGCTTCTTATGATGTCGAATTTTTAGAATTTGAGAGTTTTACTTGTGTCTATGCTTTTTAAAATAATGGATTTACTTTTGACTTTCAAAACTTTCTCAAAAAAACATGACTGAAATTATTGACTTCCTTTTTGGACAATACAAAACCTATTCACTCACAGACACTACTTTAGAAATTATTGCTGTAATTTTTGGCTTTTTATCCGTCTGGTTTTCGAAACAAAATAAAATTTGGGTATTTCCAACAGGAATGATTAGCACCGCTATTTTTGTGTATTTACTTTTGAAATGGGAACTCTTGGGTGACATGATGATCAACGGATACTATTTTATTATGAGTATTTATGGTTGGTATATTTGGACTCGTAAAGTTGATCAAACCAATGTCACCGGAATTTCTACAACCACTTTAAAAGAAAAAAAGGGGGCTATTATTCTCTTTATTGCAACCTTACTCTTTGTTTTTATCGTTTATCACTATTTTAACAAATGGACCAGTTGGGTTGCTTATGTAGATACAATTACAACCGCAATTTTCTTTGTTGGTATGTGGTTGATGGCAAAACGGAAAATAGAAAATTGGTTGTTTTGGATTGTAGGAAACAGCTTTTCTGTACCTTTATATTTTTACAAAGGATTTACATTCACTAGTTTTCAATACTTAGGGTTTACAATTATCGCGCTATTTGGTTATATCGCCTGGAAAAAAATCTTGTATAAAAATCAATAAAATCTCACAGAAATATGCAAGTTTTTAAAAAAAATGAGATTCGTATTCAATGAACAAAGAAAGTATCTTAAAAGAACTCCATTTCAAAGCCATTAGAAGTTCTGGTGCTGGAGGACAACACGTTAATAAAGTTTCCTCTAAAATAGAATTGATCTTTGATTTAGAAAATTCTTCTTCTTTATCTGACCCAGAAAAAAAACTATTAAAGTCGAAACTTTCATCAAAATTAACCAATCAAAATAAACTTGTTTTATTTTGTGACACAACGCGTTCCCAAAACAGAAATAAAGAAACAGCCATCAAACGTTTTCTAGAACTATTGAAAACAAACTTAATTCGCCCTAAAAAAAGAAGACCTACAAAACCAAGTAAATCTTCCATTAGAAAGAATAGAGAAGACAAAAAGAAAATTGGGTTAAAAAAAGCCCTTCGTAAAAAACCAACACTTGATTAAATAAATCATTTTTTTATTTCGTATGAACTATTTCCTACTTAATTTTGCAGCGTTCTCATAAAGGGGTGCTAATTTTAGTTGGTCTTTTTTAGTTAATGGTTTTTGGTCTCAGTAGACTTCATAACTATTTTAACTTTTTAAACTTTCAACTTTTAAAAGGCTGAGATCATACCCAATGAACCTAGAACAGGTAATGCTGTTTAGGGATATCGAATGTCATTGCGAAGATTTGTTCCTGAAAAAATCTTTAATTAAATGAGGTTACTATGTTGTAAACTCTTTGTAATGACAAATTAATTATTCAATAATAATCACAAGAATAATTACCTCTTTTTATTCGTTTTAAAAATTTTTAAAATGAAAAAAATTACCTTTTTTTTATTCTTGTTTGCAAGTATACTTGCAAACGCCCAAACATTTACCCTTAACGGAAAAGTAGTGAATGAAAACAATGAATCTTTAGCAGGAGCAACTGTTTTGGTTAAAGAAAGCAACAAAGGAACTTCCACCGATTTTGATGGAAAGTTCCGTGTAAACCTCCCAAAAGGAACCTCCACAATTCAAGTTTCTTTTGTTGGTTACAAAACGGTTTCTAAAGAAATTTCTTTAACCAAAAACGATGCAATCGAATTTGTATTATTCACAAATGCAACAGTTTTAGAAGAAGTGTTGGTTGCGGCAGTTCGTGTTCAGTCAGATGCTCCAATAGCACATTCTAACTTAACCAAAAAGGAAATTGCTAAACGGAATTTAGGTCAGGATATTCCTGTGCTATTAAATTATTTACCTTCTGTCATTTCTTCTTCAGATGCTGGTGCTGGTGTCGGTTATACTTACATTCGTGTCCGGGGTTCAGATGCTTCTCGTGTAAATGTTACTATCAACGGTATTCCTTATAACGACGCTGAAAGTCAAGGAGCTTTTTGGGTAAATTTAGGCGATTTTGCTTCTTCAACTCAAAGTTTACAATTACAACGTGGTGTGGGAACCTCTACAAATGGCTCCGGTGCTTTTGGTGCAAGTTTAAATATCTTAACAGATGCTATTTCTGAAAAAGCAGGTGGAGAGATTGCGAATTCTTTTGGTTCTTACGGAACTAGAAAACATACCGTAAAATTTACCACTGGAAAAGTAAATAAGCATTTTGAGTTTGCTGGACGCTTGTCAAACATTTATTCTGATGGATATGTAGACAGGGCTTCTACAGATTTAAAATCGTACTTCTTTCAAGGAAGTTATACGGATGATAACACATTAATAAAAGCTATTACCTTTGGTGGAACAGAAAAAACCTATCAAGCTTGGTATGGTTTGGATGCTACTCAATTAGAACAAGACAGAAAACAAAATCCATACACGTATGATAATGAAACTGATAATTACAAACAAGATCATTATCAATTGCATTGGGATGAAAAATTGAATGAAAATTGGTCTACCAATATCGGTATAAATTATACCCGAGGAAAAGGGTATTTTGAACAATTTAAAGCGGATAGTGGTATCTCAAAATACAATGAAATTGTTGAACAAACTGGAGTAGATAGTTGGGGAACCCCAGTCACAGATGCAATTGTTCGTCGTTGGTTAGACAATCACTTTTATGTTTTTAACGGAAATACTACTTACAAAAAAGAGAACTTAGAAATTGTATCCGGGTTTTCTTACAGTAATTACAAAGGAGATCATTTTGGAGAAGTAATTTGGGCAAAACAATTTGCTCCAACTGCAAATATTAGAGATCAATATTACTTCAGTGACGCCTCCAAAAAAGACTTTAGTGTTTTTTCTAAAGCTACTTTTAAAATTTCTGAAAAGCTTAAAACCTTTGTTGACCTACAAGGGCGTTTTGTGAATTACAAAACAAATGGATTAACTGCTGATAGAAACCCATTAAATATTGAAGAGAAATTCAGCTTCTTTAACCCTAAATTAGGTTTCACATATAGTATAAATAAAAAAAACAGTTTATATATATCTTATGCGAAAGCAAACAAAGAACCCAATAGAGATGATTATAAAAATGGAAAAGAGGTAAAACTTGAATCTTTAGATGATTATGAATTTGGATGGCGTTTAAAAAACAACACAGTAGAATTAAATACCAATTTGTATTATATGGCATACAATAATCAATTAATACAAACAGGTGGTTTAAATGATGTTGGAGAATATTTGCGAGAAAATGTAAAAGATAGTTATCGTTTTGGATTAGAAATTGATGCTAATATTAAACTATCAAGCCAATTTAGTGTCAATCAAAATCTAACTTTAAGTAGTAATAAAATTAAAGATTTTATCCTAAATAGAGAAGGAACTGTAACAAATATTGGCACAACAAACATTGCCTTTTCTCCAGACATTATTGCTGGGAATGCTATTGTTTATAAACCAACCGATTATTTTCAACTCTCATTTTTATCTAAATTTGTTGGAGATCAATATTTAAGTAATACAAATACGAAGGCATCAAAATTAGAAAACTATTTTATCAGTGATTTAAATTTTGTTTATGAAATAAAAACAGCAGCTATTTTTAAATCGATCACAATTTCTGGAGTTGTAAATAACATATTCAATAAAAGATATGTAGACAGAGGTTATACTTATTTAAATACTTGGACTGGACCGACTTCTTTTGAAGTGCAAGGCTTTTACCCACAAGCAACGAGAAACTTTTTAATAGGGGCTACTTTAAAATTTTAGAAAGCCTTTTTGTATTCAGATTTTAAAACCCAAGTTAATACTTGGGTTTTTTGTTAAAAAAAATGAGGGGCTAATAAATTAAAAACGGCTATTTTATATGTAATTTTGTAAATTCATGATGAGCATCATTTCTAAAGACATACAAAAAGCAATACGATTATTAACAGACGACGAATTGGTTGCAATACCTACCGAAACTGTCTATGGTTTAGCAGGTAATGTTTTTAGTGAAAAAGCGATTAAACATATTTTTTCAACCAAGAAAAGACCCTTTTTTAATCCTTTAATTGTACATCTTTCTGGCGTTGAAGCCCTAGAAAATATTGTAGCCCATGTTCCTGACAAAGCAACATTATTAGCGGCTACTTTTTGGCCAGGACCGTTAACCATGGTCTTAAAAAAGAACAACAAGATTCCCGATATAATTACTGCAGGAAAAGACACTGTTGCTGTTCGTGTTCCAAATCATCCTGTGACTTTAGAATTATTAAGACAATTGCCTTTCCCCTTGGCAGCACCAAGTGCGAATCCTTTTGGTAGCATCAGTCCGACAAAACCATCCCATGTGGAACGTTATTTTAAAAACGATATCAAACAAGTTTTAGATGGGGGTTCTTGTAAAAACGGAATTGAATCGACCATTGTTGGTTTTGAAAATAACGAACCCGTACTATACCGATTAGGTGCTTTGTCCATAGAAGCTATTGAAGCCGTTGTTGGTAAAGTGTCTGTAAAAAACAAAAAAGAGCAAAGCCCAGATGCTCCTGGGATGTTAGCAAGGCATTATGCGCCTTCAACTCAAACTTTATTGGTAGATGCCGTTGCAGAGGAAATTAAAAAACATGCTGGTAAAAAAATTGGAATTTTAGTTTTTAAAGATTCTTTAAACAATACCTCTTTCACTGAGATTGTTTTATCTAAAAAAGGATCGTTGCAAGAAGCCGCGTCAAAACTATATGATTCTTTACACGAATTGGATGATCAAAAGTTAGATGTAATTATTACGGAAAGGTTTCCAGATAGTGGTTTAGGAAAATCTATTAATGATCGATTGCAACGCGCAACTTTCAGTCTTTAACTTTATAATTTTTGATACCTTTGAATTATTTCCAAAATTTTAAAGCTGCTGTTTCCAAAATAGTCCTTCCTGAAAAATTTACATTCCCTTTTTATTACGAACCACATCCTTTAGCGAAAATTGCCACAAATGAACTCCAAGAATATTTAGAAAATCAAACTGATTTTACACATAATTTTGGACTTTCTAAAAAAGAAACTTCGTTACCAATTGGTAAAATGTTTGGGGTTTTGGTTGTAAAAAACAGGCAAAATAAAATTGGCTATTTAGCTGCATTCTCTGGCAAGTTAGCGGATAAAAGTTTGCCAAATAAATTTGTGCCACCCGTTTTTAATATGAGAACTGAGGGCAGTTTTTATCTAAAAGGAGAAGCCGAAATCGACGAAATAAACAAACAATTGTCAATTTTGAAGAAGGTTGAAGATTATATATCCCGAAAAAAATCCTTTCAAGAAACATTGAAAAAAATTGACACCGATCTGGCGCTTGAGAGAGAAAAATTGAAGCTTCATAAGAAAGAAAGAAAAGCAAGAAAGAAAAAAGGGCAGTCAACTTTAAATGAGCTCGATTATAATGGGCTAATAACAAAATTAGTACAAGAAAGTTTCAATGATCAATTTTTCTATAAAGAGCTTCAAGAATATTATGAAGCTAAAATTGCAAAAATAAAGGAAGGCTTTTCGGATTTTGAAAATAAAATTGCATCCTTAAAAAAACAAAGAAAAGAGAAATCTAATGATTTACAGCAAACACTTTTTAGTAAATATGCTTTCTTAAATAAAGAAAAAGAGCAAAAAAATTTATTAGACATTTTTGATAATCCTGCCCTAAAACCACCTGCTGGTTCTGGTGAATGTACTGCTCCAAAATTATTGCAATATGCTTTTTTAAATGATTTAACACCCATTTGTATGGCAGAATTTTGGTGGGGAATTTCGCCAAATTCAGCCATTAGAAAGCATAAGAATTTCTACCCTGCATGTCAAGGTAGATGCAAACCCATTTTAAACCACATGCTAAAAGGTGTTAAAATGGACGCGAACTTATTGCTAGAAAATTTAGCAGAAAAGCAACCTTTAGAAATTGTTTATGAAGATGCTGTTTTACTTGTGGTAAACAAACCTGCTGAGTTTTTATCTGTTCCAGGAAAAGACATTACAGACTCCGTTTACACAAGAATTAAAGCGCAATATCCAAATGCTTCTGGTCCCTTAATCGTACATCGATTAGATATGTCTACGTCAGGAATTTTAATATTGACCAAAACGAAAGAAACCCATAAAATTTTACAAAGTCAGTTTATAAAAAGAACGATTAAAAAACGTTATGTTGCTTTGTTAGATGGAGAAATCTCTGAAAATAGCGGAAAAATACAGCTCCCATTACGCGTAGATTTAGATGACAGACCAAGGCAATTAGTCGATTTTGAATATGGCAAAAAAGCTATAACAGATTGGGAAATAATTAAAAAAAGAAAAGGGAAAACGAAAGTTCATTTTTACCCAATTACAGGGAGAACACATCAATTACGAGTTCATGCTGCACACAAAGACGGCTTAAACACCCCTATTGTTGGTGATGATTTGTATGGTAAAAAAGAAAATAGGCTGCATCTACATGCCGAATTTATTGAGTTCTCACATCCAACAACAAAAGAAATAATGCGTTTTACGGTTGCTGCTGATTTTTAAAAAAACGAAAACCAATTCCAATAGAAATACCTACCAGCTTGTCGTTTTAGGGGATACTGAAACTTGGGGTTTATTATTCCATTTCTAATGGGGTAATAAAAATTAGGCCTTCAAAATTTGTAAAAAATCCGCTCTTTCAATTTCTTTAGCTCCTAAACTTGCCAGATGATCATTGTAAATTTGACAATCTATTAAAGTGTATTCTTTATTTTTGGATAAATGAATAAAAGCCAATTTAGACGCATTTGAAACTTTACTAAACATACTTTCTCCACAGAAAATAGTGTTTATTTCTAATCCATACAATCCGCCAACTAGTTGATCATTCAGCCAAACTTCGATCGATTTTGCAACCCCTTTTTCATGTAAATTTAGATATGCCTGCTCCATATCATCGGTAATCCAAGTACCAAAACCATCACTCCTTTCGATATTTTTACAACGATAAATTACCTCTTTAAAAGCCTTGTTTTCTGTAATCGTAAATTCGTTTTTATAGATAATTTTTTGCATCGATTTTGAAACTTTAATTTCATCAGGAAACAATACCATTCTTTCTTGAGGGCAATACCACACAATAGGATCTCCTTCAGAAAACCATGGGAAAATTCCATTTTTGTATGCACTTATCAATCGTTCTTCAGATAAATCTCCACCCAAAGCAATAACTCCATCATCTGTTGTGAGTTCATAGGGTGGAAATTCTAAATTTTCTGTAAGCCAAATCATTTCATTTTCTTTAGGGCTAAATTAAGAAATTCCTAAAAAAGTATTAATCTAAAATTACATACTTATTTATTTAAAATTTGTGCTTAATTTTGTAACCTTATTAAATTACTATTTTTTTGGAAAAAAAACGTAAAAAAAGAAATAAAAAAACAGCATTTATAGGAAAAAGGCTCTACAATTATTATGGTAGAACCGGTTTTTACCTATTTGTATGGGAAAGTGTAAAAAAAGCATTTTTACCAATTGTTGCCGTAGTTATTTTATTGTTTCTTTTCAATAAATATGTATTTAACATCAATGAAGGTCTAGAAACAATTACAGCAACGTTTTCTAGAATTGGTGTGTTAACTACTTTTTTTGTCTCCGAAACATTGTTAGGAATAATTCCTCCAGAAATATTTATTGCTTGGACTAAAAAAACTCCTGAACCAATTTTAAATCTAGTATTCTTAGCAACTTTATCCTATATCGGAGGTTTGGTCTCCTATTTTCTGGGAAAGACAGCATTAAGAATTAAAGTTCTCAAAGAATATTTAGAAGTAAAAATGATCGATAATTTAAAAAACACTCGCAAATGGGGTGGTTTTTTAATTTTAGTTGGCGCTTTGCTACCTCTACCCTTTTCTATTGCTTGTTTGGCTGCAGGAATGATTAAATACTCCTTTAGAAATGTTATTTTTTTCGGATTGTTTCGTTTTGCAAGATTTGCTATTTATGCTTGGGCAATTTTTAAAGTTGTAGACTAAAAAACAATTACATTTGCTTTATGGGACTAACAAACAACGACATTTTAAAAAAACTACGTGTAGCTCATAAATTACGCGATACAGATATTATAGCAATTTGTGCTTTGGTAGATTTTAAAGTAAGTAAAGGAGAGCTAGGCGCTTTATTTAGAAACGAAGCACATGATAAATATGTAGAATGTGGAGATCAGATTTTAAGAAATTTCTTAAACGGATTGGTTATTCACCTCCGGGGACCCATGCCTAAAAAAGGAGAAAAGAAATAAAAAAAAGAGAATTCAATTGAAAATTCCCTTTTTTTTTTGTGTCATCTAAAAATCTTACTTTTTAGTAATCTAGGTATCTTTATTTTCTAGAATGGTAAATCATCTGGCTCTGTATCAGAAACATTTGGTGCTGGCTGAAATTGATCTACTGGAGGTAAAGTGTCAGCTGTTCCAGTAGCTTGAGATAATTTTTCTATTCTCCATCCTTGGATAGAGTTAAAATATTTAGCTTCTCCCTGTGGGTTAATCCACTCTCTTCCTCTTAAATTGATGGCCACTTTTACATCTTGTCCAACAGCATAATTATTTAATAAATCACATTTGTCTTGTACAAATTCAATCATGATCATTTGCGGATATTGATCATCTGTTGTAACGACCAATTCTCTTTTTTGAAAACCGTTAGCTCCAAAAGTCTGAACGTCTCCAATTAATTTTACTTTACCAATAACTTCCATAATTTCTATTTTAATAAAAGTACTTTAACAGCACTTTATAGATCATTTTTTTAAATACTCTTAAACAAATGTATGTTTTTTTGCAGGTTTTAACCCAATAAATTGCGGGTCTTCTTTCCCAAAGTTATTAACAGTTATCTTAGCAAAAGGTGGATATAGATTCTTAAAATTATTCTAGACAAAACCGTACGATTTATAATTCTCAAAGAAATTAAATCAGTGTGAACCCTTAATGTGAAAACCTTTATATTTGTTTTAATGAATTATTTAATAAATAACATTATAATTAAACGCTTTGCTGCCTTAGCTTCTTTAGTCATTGTTTCATTAATATTATGGAACACTTACATTTTCTTTCAAAAATTCAAACAAGAAGAACGTGTTAAGATGGAAATTTTAGCAACCGCACAAAAAGAGCTTGGCTCAAATTTAGATTTAAATGCAAATGTTGATCTGCCTTTAAAAGTCATTGAAAATAACCGAAATATCCCTATAATTTTGGTGAATGAAAATGGAGAAATAGTTTATTTTCAAAATCTTGATTCTATAAAATCATTAAATAAAAAATATTTAGAAAAGCAATTGGCAAAAATGAAGGCTGAAAATAAGCCTATAGAATTGAGTTATAAAGGAAAAAATAGGCAATTTATCTATTACCGAAATTCCGATTTATTAAACAAACTAACCTACTATCCTATTGCTTTAATACTAATTCTATTGCTTTTCTTAAGTGTAATTTATATGTTTTACAACTCAAATAAAGTTGCGGAAACCAATAAGCTTTGGACAGGAATGGCAAAGGAAACTGCGCATCAAATTGGTACACCTTTGTCTTCTTTATTAGGGTGGATTGCAATTTTAAAAATAGAAAAAGTAAATAAAAAATATGTTGAAGAAATAGAAAAAGATGTAAATCGATTAAACACTATTGCGAATCGTTTTTCTAAAATTGGTTCTGCTCCAAAATTGAAAAAAGAAAACATTGTTACGATTACTAAAGTGGCTTTTGACTACTTAAAATCTCGAAGTTCCAAACAAATTTCCTTCTCTTTTACCGCTACAGATCTTGAAATTTATTCCCTTTTAAATAAAGAATTATTTGGTTGGGTTATAGAGAACCTCATCAAAAATGCTATTGATGCTATGATGGGAAAAGGAGTACTAACACTAACGGTAGAAAACACCCCTAAAAAAGTAAAAATTACCATTACTGATAACGGAAAAGGAATGTCAAAAAAGCTTTTTAAACAAATATTTAAACCTGGATTTACAACCAAAAAACGAGGTTGGGGATTGGGTTTATCACTCTCAAAACGTATTGTTTCTGACTACCACAAAGGGAAAATATTTGTGCAAAAATCGGAAATTGGAAAAGGAACTACTTTTGAAATTTTGCTAGAAAAGGCTTTGCTTTCTTCTTAATGGTTTTTTCTGATGATAAAGGAAATAAAATGATTATTCAAAATTAACAGCAATACTTTCAGCTAAAGTAACAAAGGCATCCTTAGACAACTTTACTTTTTGCTTAAATTGAATATCCGCCATTGCATTTAAAGGAATTAAATGTACATGTATATGTGGCACTTCTAAACCAATAACACTCATACCAACTCTATTACAAGGAACTGTTCTTTCTAAAGCTTTTGCAACACGATAAGAAAAATTCATAAGGTTTGTATATGCGTCTTGTGATAAATCGAAAAGCTTATTTTCTTCTTTTTTTGGAACAACCAACGTATGTCCAGGAGCATTTGGATTGATGTCTAAAAAGGCAATAAAATTTTCATCTTCTGCAACTTTGTAACAGGAGATTTCTCCTTCAATTATTTTTGTAAATACGCTCATAAAAAAGTTGTTTGTTCTTAGTAAATAAAAATAGGAGCTCTAGAATCCTCCTGATGTATGAAAGACAGATTTGTTATCGAGAAATAGCCACAACTTCGAACTTCATAATTCCGTTTGGAACTTGAATTTCTGCAATATCTCCAACCTCTTTCCCTAATAAACCTTTACCAATTGGGGAGTTTACAGACAATTTTCCATTTCTAACATCTGTTTCAGAATCTGCTACTAAAGTGTAAGAAAATTCCATTCCATTAGATGTGTTCTTGATTTTCACGATAGAGTGAATTAATATTTTAGAAGTATCTAATTGAGATTCATCTATAATTCTAGCACTAGAAATTACATTTTTCAACTTGGCAATTTTAAACTCCAAATGGGATTGTTCTTCTTTGGCAGCATGGTATTCGGCATTCTCACTTAAATCCCCTTTATCACGTGCATCCGCAATTTCTTGAGTTACTCTAGGGCGCTCAATTTGTTCTAATTGAACTAATTCATCCTTCAATTTTTTTAATCCTTCTACTGAATAATAAGATATGTCGCTCATTTTATTTTTATTTAAAATTGTCTATTTCATCTGGCAAATTTGACTAATTTACCCTAAAAACACGTCTTTGGGTTAAATCCAAAAATCCCATTACCTATAAAGGAATGAGATTGTCTTACAAATGTACAAAATATTTGTAAATTGCAGTCGTTCTTTTAGTAACGAAAGATAATCATGATTAAAAAAGTACTTTTTTTCTTTTCCTTCTTTGCCTTTTTAAATTGTTCTAAGAATGAAGATTTAAACAATTGTAGACAAGCATTACCTTTAAATTATCTCACAGATTTAAATAATCCAGCATTAATAAATGTTTTAGTACCAGGTGGTTTTGTTGAGCTTACAGGAGGTTCTAAAGGAATCCTTTTAGGGAATGTAAATGGGAGTGAATTTATTGCCTATGATAAAATTTGTCCCGTAGGAGACTGTGAAGATCCTATGACTTTTGAAAGAGGTATTGTTTTAAAATGTGCTTGTGATAACAGTGAATATGGTATTGGAAAAGGCATTGGTGGTGTTCCGCAAACGGAAGGTTTTGTATGTCCTGCAATAGAATACAGGGTTCTCAAAAATGGAACAGCACTTCGAATCACAAATTTTTAATAGCATACAAAATTTAAGTTACTTACTTTTGCGTAAACACAATTTTATATTCAGTGAAAAACTACTATTCTTCAGATTTTAAGCTAGGCATCCTTGGTGGAGGACAATTAGGTAGAATGCTTTTAGCCGAAACTCAAAAATTCGACATTCATACCGCTATTTTAGAAAGTAATAAAAAAGCTCCATCTGCAGAAATATGCAATCGTTTTGTAGTAGGAGATTTATTAGATTTTAACGCTGTTTATAGCTTCGGAAAAACAGTAGACCTTCTTACAATTGAAATAGAAAACGTAAATCTTGATGCTTTAGATGCCTTAGAAAAAGAGGGTTTAATCATCTTTCCAAAACCAAAAGATTTACGAATTATTCAAAACAAAGCACATCAAAAAAGCTTTTATATAGACCATCAGATTCCTACAGCGGCGTTTTCTCATTATGCCTATTTAGAGGAATTAAAACACTCTTTTGAAAACAGTATTATTGAATTCCCATTTGTATGGAAAGCAGCTCGTTTTGGTTACGATGGAAATGGCGTGAAAATTGTGAGAAGTCTTGAAGACTTAGAAAGTTTACCAAATGTTGAATGTATTACTGAGCAACTAATTCCTTTTAAAAATGAATTGGCAGTCATTGTTGCTAGAAATTCAGCTGGAGAAACGAAAACATATCCTGTTGTGGAGATGGAATTTCATCCCGAGGCAAACCAGGTAGAGTATGTTATTTGTCCAGCAAGAATAACAACTAAAGTTGCAGAAAATGCGAGAGAAATTGCTTTAAAAGTAGTGAGTGATTTAGATTTTGTTGGATTATTGGCAGTAGAAATGTTTCAAACAGTAGACGATAAGATCTTCGTAAACGAAGTTGCCCCACGACCACATAATTCTGGACATTATTCAATTGAAGCGAGTTATACAAATCAGTTTGAACAGCATTTACGAAGTATTTTAAACCTTCCTTTGGGGAATACCGAAAGTAAAGTTGCAGGAATTATGGTAAATTTAGTCGGTGAAGAAGGTTTTTCTGGTAATGTAATTTATAAAAACATTGAAGATATTTTAAAAATTGATGGAGTTACTCCTCATATTTATGGAAAGAAAGAAACACGTCCTTTTCGTAAAATGGGTCATGTTACTATTGTAAACTCTGATATAAATAAAGCAAGAACAATAGCACAAAAAGTGAAGGAAACAATTAGAGTGATAAGCAAATAATTATGGTAGGAATAATAATGGGAAGTGATTCAGATCTTCCAATAATGCAAGAAGCAATAGACATTTTAGAAAATTTTAATATTCAAATAGAAGTTGACATTGTCTCTGCGCACAGAACGCCAGAGAAATTAGTTGACTATTCTAAAAACGCACACATAAGAGGTGTAAAAGTAATTATTGCTGGCGCTGGAGGCGCTGCTCATTTGCCTGGCATGGTGGCATCTATGAGTCCGCTACCCGTAATTGGGGTTCCTGTAAAAAGTAGCAATTCTATTGATGGTTGGGATTCTATTTTATCTATTCTACAAATGCCCGGAGGGGTTCCAGTTGCAACTGTCGCTTTAAATGGTGCAAAAAATGCAGGAATTTTAGCTGCTCAAATTATAGGTGCTTCAGACGAAATTGTTTTAAATAAAATAATTGAATACAAAAAAAACTTAAAATTAAAGGTCGAAAAAGCTTCTGAACAGTTAAGAAAATAACTCCTGTCTGGCGAAACTTATTTCTGCTTTTTAAACCATTTTTTAATGAGATTCCGAAACAAATTCGGAATGACAACTTTTAAAAAAAACTATTATATATTTATTTAAAAATGAATCCACTTTTAGACGATTTTAATACGGCTCCTTTCTCTAAAATTTCCAATAACGATTTCAAGCCAGCAATTAAAAAAGGCATTGAAATTGCAAAATCAGAAATTGATGCAATCATAAATAATCTAGAAAAACCAAGTTTCGAGAATACAACCGTTACTTTAGACTTTATAGGTGAAAAACTAAATAGAATTACGAGTGTTTTTTTTAACTTAAATTCCGCAGAAACAAATGATGAAATTCAGAAAATTGCACAAGAAATTTCTCCTTGGTTAAGTGAGTTTAGAAATGATATTACTTTAAATGAAGTCTTATTTAAAAGGGTGAAAACTGTTTTTGAACTAAGAAAAACGTTAGATCTAACTCCTGAACAAAAAACACTTTTAGACAAGCAGTATAAAAGCTTTGCAAGAAATGGGGCTAATTTAAACGAGGTTGATAAAAGTAGACTTCGGGAAATTGACGCAAAACTTTCTAAATTATCTTTAAAATTTGGAGAAAATTTATTGGCAGAAACGAATGCCTTTGAAATGCACTTAACAAGTGAAAACGAGTTAGCAGGTTTGCCTGAAAGCGTAAAAGAGGCAGCGAAAGAAGTTGCAAAATCTAAAAACAAACAAGGTTGGGTTTTCACTCTAGATCACCCTAGTTATATCCCTTTTTTGACCTACGCAGACAATCGAGCATTGCGCAAGAAAATGGCAATCGCTGCTGGAAAAAAAGCATTTCAAAAGAATGTATTTAACAATGAAAAGAATGTTTTAGAAATTGTAAATCTTCGGCATCAAAGAGCCAATTTATTAGGCTATAAGACACATGCACATTTTGTTCTAGAAGAAAGAATGGCAGAAACTCCTGAAAAAGTGATTAAATTTTCTAACAATTTATTAGAAAAAGCAAAACCGGCAGCACGAAAAGAATATAAAAAATTAGAGGACTACGCTAAAAAATTAGACGGAATAGACCAACTTCAAAAGTGGGATGGTGCTTATTATTCAGAGAAATTAAAGAAGGAATTGTTTGATTTGGACCAAGAATTATTAAAACCTTATTTTAAATTAGAAAATGTAATTGAGGGTGTTTTTGAAATTGCAAGAAAATTATTTGACATTAAATTTGAAGAAGTTGCTAATATCGATAAGTATCATGAAGATATTAAAACATATAATGTGACAGACACTAATGGAAATTTTGTTTCGGTTTTTTACGCAGATTTTCATCCCAGGAAAGGGAAAAGAAATGGTGCATGGATGACTTCCTATAAATCACAACAAATTAAAAACGGAATTAACGACAGACCACACGTTTCTATCGTTTGTAACTTTACAAAACCGACAGCAACAAAACCGTCATTATTAACTTTTAATGAAGTTACTACCTTGTTTCACGAGTTTGGACATGCGCTTCATGGAATGTTAGCAAATACGAACTACAACAGCCTGTCTGGAACTTCTGTTTCTTGGGATTTTGTTGAATTACCAAGTCAGATTTTAGAAAATTGGTGTTTTGAAAAAGAAGCCTTAGAATTGTTTGCAAAACATTATGAAACAGGTGAAATCATCCCAATGAAATATGTAGAGAAAATTAAAGAATCTGCAAGTTTTCATGAAGGCATGCAAACGTTAAGACAGTTAAGTTTTGGATTGTTAGACATGCAATGGCATGGTAGCGAGTCACCACAGACAATTTCCTCTGTAAAAGAATTTGAAAACAATGCTTTTGCTGAAACAAAATTATACCCTGATGTTGCAGAAAATGCAATGAGTACTGCTTTTTCTCATATTTTTCAAGGAGGATATTCTGCGGGATATTATTCTTATAAATGGGCAGAAGTTTTAGATGCCGATGCTTTTGAATACTTTTTAGAAAAAGGAATTTTCAACAAAGAAGTGGCAACAAAGTTTAGAGAGAATATATTATCTAAAGGAGGAACAGAAAAACCAATGACATTATACAAACGCTTTAGAGGAGCAGCACCAAAACCAGAAGCTCTTTTAAGACGGGCTGGACTGTTATAAGTTTTCAAGTATTCCGTTCAGTTAGCTTTTTTTACTGCAAACTGAAGACTGTTTTACTGCAAACTATTTTTAACTTCAATCCATTTACTCATATATTTTGTGGCCTGCAAAGTTTGATGTTGTAACAAATTACCTAAAAAATTTTGTGTCCTATGTTGTTCTAAATTCTCTTGAATTTCTTTGATTTTTTTGATCAAAAGCAAGCCTAACCTCTCTTTATCATATACATGATTGATGATATCAATTCCTTTTGATTGACAGTTTTTCCACATACTTTTATTTTGATACAATGCTATTGAAATGAGTGCAAAATCAGAAAAATTATTTTCTATAAAACCATTCCAAGCAAACCTATCACACATTCCCTCTGCTCCTATTTCTGTGGTTACACTTGGTGTCCCGCAAATCATAGCTTCTGTCAGTTTTCCTTTAATACCTGCACCAAAGCGCAAGGGAGCGATAACTAATCTCGCGTTTCCTACAACTTCTTTTGCGGAATCTACATATCCTTTAACAAGAAACCCTTCTTTTTTATTATGTAATTGATTTATTTGTTGATTTGCATACGCACCATAAACATGCATTTCAGCCTTTGGAAGAGAGGCTCTAATTTGGTTCCAAATTTCATTTTTCAAGGTTAAAACGGCATCAACATTGGGTTTGTGAAAAAAATTACCAATAAAAATAAAGTGGGCTCTTTCTTCAAAAGATTTCCATTTTTTAATTTGATTATCATCAATTTTATCTAATAAAAAAGGTAAGTAATACAGTATTTTTTCATCAATTTTAAAAATATTTTTAAGTAAATCCATTTCATAAGTTGAAATAATTAAACTTATATCACATCTCAAAATTGAGGCAATTTCTCTTTTTGTATCATCCGACTTCAAGAGCGCTTCTAATGAAAACGCTTCTTCTTTTTTTAATTGTTGATGCCGCGTTTTTCTTAAAAAATGTAAATCCTCTGTGTCTAAAATTCGAATTGCATTTGGACAATTTTCTATAACTCGCCAACCAAATTGTTCTTCCATTATAAAACGATCAAAGAGTACAATCGTTGGTTGTAAATCTTTTATAAAATTATCAAAAGAAGCATTATTTAATGCTATGGAGACAATATCAATTCCTAAAGAACTTAGATCTTCTCCGTTGTCGTTTTTTTCAGCAGGTGAAGCAAAAGTTATGTTCCAATCTTCTTGTAAAAATTGTACCATAAGTTGCAACATTCTACTTCCAGCAGCAGAAGCGTTGGGTGCTACCCAAACGGCACCAATGATTAAAACTTGTGGTTTTTTCAATTTCTTTTGAATTGATAACAGCATAAAAATAAAACGAATACTATAATTTTTATGAGGTAAAACTAGTAAATTCTCAGTTTATTTTATGAAAATATCCGTATTTTTGTTACTTATTATTGAAAATTAAACCGAAAGGTTCTCTTATACGCAAATTAAACGCACTCATGAAATACGATATTATTGTAATTGGATCTGGTCCTGGAGGATACATTTCTGCAGTTAGAGCTTCTCAATTAGGTAAAAAGGTAGCAATTATAGAAAAATATGCAACTTTAGGTGGCACCTGCTTAAACGTTGGTTGCATCCCTTCAAAAGCGTTATTAGATTCTTCTCATCATTTTTATGATGCGGTACATCACTTTGAGGAGCATGGAATTTCTGTTAAGAAACCCTCTTTCGATTTTGGTAAAATGATAGATAGAAAAGCAAAAGTTGTTGAAACTACCACAAGTGGAATTAAATATTTGATGGACAAAAACAATATTGATGTGCATGAAGGTTTGGGCTCTTTTGTTGATAAAACACATGTAAATATTGCAAAAAATGATGGTACTTCAGAAGTTATTGAAGGTGCGAATATCATCATAGCAACAGGTTCAAAACCTGCCACTTTACCTTTTATTACACTTGATAAAGAACGTGTAATCACTTCAACAGAAGCATTAAAACTCCCTGAAGTACCAAAACACTTAATTGTAATTGGTGGTGGTGTTATTGGTTTGGAGTTAGGTTCTGTATACAAGCGTTTGGGTGCAGATGTTACTGTTGTAGAATATCAGGACAAAATTGTTCCTGGAATGGATACAGATGTTTCAAAAGAATTACAAAAAGTATTCAAAAAACAGGGAATTAAGTTTGCAACGAGTCATAAAGTAAAGTCTGTCGAAAGAGATGGTAATACTGTTGTGGTAAAAGCTACTGATAAAAAAGAGCGAGAAATAACGTTTTCTGGTGATTATTGTTTGGTTTCTGTTGGAAGGCAGGCATATACAGAAGGTTTAGGTTTAGAAAAAATTGGCGTTGAGGTAAATGAACGCGGGCAAATTGCTGTAAACAATCATTTGCAAACAAACATTGCTACTATTTACGCAATTGGTGATGTGGTTAAAGGTGCAATGTTAGCGCACAAGGCAGAAGAAGAAGGTGTAGTCGTTGCTGAATATTTAGCTGGTGAAAAACCACATATTAATTATAATTTAATTCCTGGAATCGTTTATACTTGGCCAGAGGCGGCTTCAGTTGGTAAGACAGAAGACGAACTAAAAGAGACCAAAGTTGCTTATAAAGCTGGGAAATTTTCTATGAGAGCTTTAGGTAGGTCTCGTGCAAGTGGAGATATAGATGGTTTTGTAAAAGTTTTAGCCGATAAGAATACGGATGAAATTTTAGGGGTTCATATGGTTGGTGCACGTGTTGCCGATTTAATTATGGAAGCTGCCATTGCAATGGAATTCAGAGCATCTGCTGAAGATTTAGCAAGAATTTGTCATGGTCATCCAACCTATTCTGAAGCGGTAAAAGAAGCTGCAAAAGCGGCTTGGGATGGAAAACCTTTGAACGCATAAACAAATAAAAAGGTAGTAAATTAAATTTACTACCTTTTTATTTGTTGAACCTTTTATTGAAAATGGTATCCATTTTATTTAAACCCAATGGCAAATAATTCCTCCCATAATTGCTAAGGTTACGATCCAATAACCTGCATTTATAGCAATATATTTTACACTTTTTCTTTCAAACATAGCAACAATAGAAAGTATTGGAAGCACAAAAAAGATTCCAGACATTGTTCCGTGTAAAGCGCCGTGTTTAAAAGTTCTAAAACGGTCTCCATAAGTACCTAAAAAGTTTTGGAAAAAAGAAAATGCTTCGCCTGTTTGATCTTCAAACCCAGGTTCTCCTTGTAAAACTTGCATTACTCCCATTTGATGAATCACTAAAAAAAGTAAAAAGAAGGCAAGTAAAAAGCTAAATACATAGCTAAGGATTAATGTAAATACCATGTTTTTACCTGCTAAAGACGCTTTGGTAAAATTCATTTCTTTCATCCAGACATTTCCAAATAAAGAGCCATACCAGAAAAAGCCAATAAGGATTGGCACTAAAGCTGCTAAAAACAGCACTAAATAATTCATTTCCATAATTTTTTTTCATTAAATGTACAAAAAAAAAATCGAAAGCGACTACTTTCGATTCCTATTTAAAATAATATGTGCTTATTTTACTGTATTTTCATCGATTTTGCAATCGCTTCTAATTCAAACAAAAAAGCTCTTTTATTTACAGAAGGTGCATATGTAAATCCTTCAAAAACAATCAGTCTATGGTTCTTTTTATCAACGACCGTGTAGTTTAAAAATGGTCCTGCCATAAAATCATTTTTTACCTCCCATTTTCCTCGTGTCTCATAGGCTTTTTTACTGTCAATAACTGCATCAATCGTAAAAGGAGTGTAGGCCTTTTCTGTAGTCATATACATTGTTTCTGGATCGGAACCTGGAATGTATTTTTTACCAATGCTATTTCTAACTGCAACAATACTATCTGAAACACGGGTTTCCTCCGCTAAGGGGATTGAATATAGTAAGATGTTATTGCTCCCCGTTTTTGCGATCCCACTCGTTAGATGATGGCGCAACCACAAGAATTCTCCGGTATCATCTACCTTGTTAAATTTATCGTGGATGGTTAATGAGACCCCTAGGTTCCGGAGAGTTTTAAATTGAGAAACATCTAATTGGTTCTTTTTAAACAAATTTTGAGTCATGCGAATGTCTGATGCTACAAACGTCTTTATAATTTCTTTTTCGTGTTTTTTGAACAGTTTTAAAACCCCATCATCGTCTTTTGCATACACATAGATAATGGTTTGAGGTTGGGCGTAAACATTGTTTCTAACAAAGAATTTTTCTTCATCTGCAACACCAATCACTAGGATATTTCTAGCTACTTTCATCATATTTCCAAATCCGTTTGGAGCTACTTGAGATACCGATAAAATAGTTTCAGGCTGTGGTAAACCAACCATTAGTTCGCCAAAAGAACTTCTTATTTCTTTACCAATATCACCTGTCCAATCACTTGCATTGGCAACGACCATAACTTTACTTATTTTTCCAATTGAAGTTCGTAACACAAATTTATCATTCCCAACACAAGCTGTTAGTATAATTGTGATGGAAAATAACGTATATAATTTTTTCATATTTTTAAATTTAACTCCAAATAGTATACCAAAAATTGTTCCATTTTTAAACTTAATTGAAACACCTTTTTTCAAATTCTATTGAAAAGTTTCAAATCGCATTCTTTTTATTGGTAACATCCCTTTTTTCTTTTTATTTGCATTTTTTTGCCGAATAACATTACTTTTTAGGATAAATATACAGCCTTTGCCCAATTTTTAAATGGGTACTTTTTAAGCTATTCCAACGTTCAATATCAGTTATATAAACGCCAAACTTTTGGGCTATTTTGCCTAAAAAGTCACCATTTCGAACTTTATAACGAATCCGTTTTTCCATTTCAAAGTATTTAGGCAACGGATTTTCTCTTTGAGCATCAGCTAAATCTGCTAAAGCATAAATTTCTTCTTCTTTATCTAAAAACTCAACAATTTTATTGCTCGGTAATCTTAGTGCATAATTTCTGTCTTTTATAAAGGGAATAATTGCTAATTTATAAGCGGGATTTAAGTCCGTCAATACATCTTTATGAACGTTGATTTTTTCCGAAATTTGTTCGAAAGTAATCGTTCTTTTTATTTGAATTGTATCGGTTTGAAAATTAAAAAACTCAGGGACTTCTGAATAAACTTTATGCATATTGGCATATTCAAAAAGATACATGGTTGCATAAAAAGCAGGAACATAACCTGCTGTTTCTCTTGGTAAATAAGGTCTTATATTCCAATAGTTTTTATTACCTCCTGAACGCTTTATCGCTTTTCTTACATTTCCTGGTCCAGAATTATAGGCTGCTAAGGCTAAATCCCAATCACCAAAAATAGTATGTAATTGACGTAAATATTTACAAGCAGCAATCGTTGCTTTTACAGGGTCTTGACGTTCATCTACATAAGAACTTACTTTTAAATCGAATTGTTTTCCTGTTCCATACATAAATTGCCACAAACCTGTTGCGCCAACTCTAGATTTTATTTTTGGCCTTAAAGCAGATTCCACAATTGCCAAATACTTCATTTCTAAAGGAATATGATATTGATCTAGATACTGCTCAAACATTGGGAAATAGTATTTTGCCTTTGCCATTAAAGCGGGATAATATCTTTTACGATATCGTAAATAACTATTGATTACTTTTTCTAAAGAGGGATTATAGGCCAAATTAAAAGGAGTCCTATCATTTAAGGCTGAAAGGCGAACTTTTAATAATTCGGATGTTAATACCGTTGTTGTGTCTCCGGTAATATCCCTATCATTAATCACATAGTCAAGTGTATCTATTAATGCTGAGTTAAATTGTTTTTCTATAAGGAGACTGTCAATAACTTTTAAATCATTATCAGAATAAAATATGGGTTTAATCGGTTTTATTAAAGAATCTTTAGCAATAAATAGTGTGTCTATTTTCTCTTTAATAAATAAAGTGTCTCTTTTTGTTTTTAAGACAGTATTGTTTTTTTCTTGTGAAAAAAAAACATTTGTTAGGAGCAGGAATATAATTAATTTCTTCATCTTAAATTTTAAACATCAAGGGCAACAACAATAGGACAATGATCTGAATGCTTGGCTTCTGGCAAAATATAGGCGCTGGTTATTTTATCTTTTAAAGGTTCAGAAACCATGGCATAATCCAAACGCCACCCTTTATTATTTGCTCTAGAATTTGCTCTGTAACTCCACCAAGAGTATGCTTGTTTCTCTTGATTTAGAAAACGGAAACTATCAATAAATCCACTATTTATAAACGCCCCCATCCAAGTTCTTTCTTCGGGTAAAAACCCAGAAACTCCTTTCATTTTTGGATTGTGAATATCTATTGCTTCATGACAAATATTATAGTCACCACAAATGACTAAATTCGGGATTTCTTGTTTTAAATTATTGATGTATTCTTGAAATTCATCCATATAATTGAACTTAAAATGGAGTCTTTCTGCGTTGGTTCCTGAAGGTAAATACAAACTCAATACGGAAACTTCATCAAAATCTACACGCAAATTTCTTCCTTCAAAATCCATGGATTCAATGCCTGTTCCATAGGCAATATGATTGGGTTTTTCTTTACAGAAAATTGCCACTGAGGAATAGCCCTTCTTCTGTGCAGAAAACCAATAATGATATGGATAACCGGCGTTTTCAAACACAGTTAAGTCCAATTGTTCTTTGTGTGCTTTGGTCTCTTGAAGGCAAATGACATCGGGAGCTGCCGCTTGCAACCAATCGATGAAACCTTTTTTTAAAGCAGCTCTAATCCCGTTTACATTGTATGATATTATTTTCATAAAAACCGATCTTTACTTCTTCCAAAAGGGAAGAAAACTCATTCTTAAATATATTTTCGTTTGAACCTTAATCACAAAAAATTCTTTCCTCTAGTAACGATCTAGGATAGGATCATTTCGGGGATTTCTCCATTTACGATTAAAGTTCCCGCTGTCACCTTTTGAATCTCTTCGACAGAGACTCCAGGAGCTCTTTCTAATAAATGAAATTGATTATTTTTGACTTCTAGGACGGCTAAGTTAGTCACAACTTTCTTAACGCATCCAACACCTGTTAATGGCAGAGAACATTGTTTTAAAAGCTTAGGTTCACCAAGTTTGTTAGTGTGCATCATTGCTACGATAATATTCTCTGCGGACGCTACTAAATCCATAGCACCTCCCATTCCTTTGACCATTTTTCCTGGAATTTTCCAATTCGCAATATCCCCATTTTCGGCAACTTCCATGGCTCCTAAAATTGTAAGGTCAACATGTTTGCCCCGAATCATAGCAAAGCTCAAAGAAGAATCAAAAAAACTTGCTCCAGGCAGTGTCGTAATTGTTTGCTTTCCTGCGTTTATAATATCAGCGTCTTCTTCTCCTTCAAAAGGAAAAGGACCCATTCCTAAAACACCGTTTTCACTCTGAAACTCAACTTCAATATCTGTTCGAACATAGTTGGCCACCATTGTAGGAATTCCAATACCTAGGTTAACGTAAGACCCATCTTGAACTTCTTGTGCAATTCGCTGTGCGATTCCATTTTTATTTAAAGCCATGACATTATTATTATTTTCTTACTGTCCTTTGCTCAATTCTCTTTTCATAATTTTCTGCTTGAAAAATACGTTGCACAAATATTCCTGGAATGTGAACATCATTAGGGTCTAAAGTTCCTACAGGAACCAACTCTTCAACTTCTGCTATAGTAATTTTTGCTGCACCACACATGTTTGGATTGAAATTTCTTGCAGTTCCTTTAAAAACTAAATTTCCTGCTGCATCTCCTTTCCACGCTTTTACAAACGCAAAATCTGCTTTGAATGCAGTTTCTAAAACATACATTTTCCCATCAAACTCTCTAGTTTCTTTTCCTTCAGCTACTTCCGTTCCATAACCAGCAGGTGTATAAAATGCTGGAAAACCTGCTTGTGCTGCCCTACATTTTTCTGCTAATGTTCCTTGTGGAGTTAATTCTACTTCTAACTCGCCAGACAACATTTGTCGTTCAAACTCATCATTTTCTCCAACATAAGAAGAAATCATTTTTTTAATCTGTTTATTTTGAAGTAATAAACCTAAGCCAAAATCATCTACGCCTGCGTTGTTAGAAATACAAGTAACATCTCTAACGTCTCGTTTTACGAGTTCTGTAATTGTGTTTTCTGGAATACCACACAATCCAAAACCACCAAGCATGAAAGTCATATTGCTTTGAACCCCTTGAAGCGCTTCTTCTACATTTTTTACTTTTTTATTTATCATACTGTTTTTCCAGATTTAGAATTAAAAAGTGCTGAAACAATTTCAACAGAAACCCCGAGGCTACGTCCATAGGAATTTTTTTCGATTAAAAATCGGTATCTTCTTCAGGGAGTAAGACTTTCTTCTCTTGATCCTCTACACCCTCTTCATCCACTGTATCCTTTTCATTACCGCAGTCAATATTTATGGATAGATTTTCTGGTTTTTCAAAGTCCTCTTGACTGATATTTAATGTTTCATCAGCATAACATTTTTTCATATACAATGCCCAAGAGGGTAAAGACATTGTTGCTCCTTGACCTTTGGAAATTCCTTCAAAATGGGTTGCTCTGTCTTCTCCGCCAGTCCAAACTCCTGTCGCTAAATTTGGAACAATACCTATAAACCAGCCATCAGATTGATTTTGAGTTGTACCCGTTTTACCAGCAATAGGATTTGTAAATTCATACGGATAACCGGTTACATATTTTGGTTTTTCCCAAGGCAAACGCAAACGAACTCCGGAGCCAGATTCAGTAACTCCTTTTAATAAATCCAATACCACATAAGCGGATTCTTCACTTAAAACCTCTTTGGTTTCTGGGGTGAATTCTTGTAAAATAGTTCCGTTTTTATCTTCAATTCTTGTTAAAATCATGGGTGAAACTCGCAGCCCTTTGTTTGCAAAAGTAGCATAAGCACTAACTATCTCTAATAATGATAAATCTACCGCTCCCAATGCAATGGATGGGTTGGCTAGAATTTTACTTTCAATACCTGCTGATTTTGCTAAACGAACCACATTATTTGGAGAGACCATATCGATCAATCTCGCAGACATTGTATTTACAGAACCTGCCAAACCGTCTTTTAAGGTCAGCATTCCTCCATACTTTAAACCAGAGTTTTTTGGAGTCCATTCTTCTGGAATTCCATATCTTCCTTTCGGAATGGTATAGAGTACGTTTGGAAACTCTTCACATGGAGACATTTTTAATTGATTAATTGCGGTAGCATATACAAAAGGTTTGAAGGTAGATCCTACCTGTCTTTTTTGTTGCGCAACAGCATCATATTTGAAATGTTTGTTGTCAATACCTCCCACCCAAGCTTTTATAAGACCAGATTGGGGTTCAATAGACAACAGTCCAGAACGTAAAAAATACTTGTAATATCTTATAGAATCGTTGGGAGATAGAATTGTATCTCGATTTCCTTTCCAAGAAAAAACACTCATTGTTGTTTTAGTATTGAAAATTTTATCTATTTCTTTTTTGGATTTTCCTGCAATTTTTAACCTTTTATATCTCGTAGAATTTTTCTTTCCTCTTTCAATAATTGCTTTTATTTCTTCCTTTTCTAAATCATAAAAAGGGGCTGTTTCATTTTCCTTTTGTTCTTTAAAAAAATACGATTGCAAATTAGATACATGTTCTTTTACAGCTTCTTCTGCATATTGCTGCATTCGAGAATCTAGGGATACATAAATTTTTAAACCATCTCTATAAATATTATATTCTTCTCCATTTGGTTTCGGATTCGTTTGTACCCATTTCCTAAGAACTTTTTGCAAATGAGACCTAAAATAAGTTGCTGACCCATCACTATGTCCTTCTTTATTTATGTTCAAACCTAAGTCTAATTGTTGTAAAGAATCTTTTTCTTTTAATGAAATAAACGCATTTCGATTCATTTGTTTTAACACAACATTTCTTCGCTGTTTAACTAATTTAGCTCTTCTTAAAGGATTAAAATAAGAGGAGTTTTTTAGCATCCCGACTAGCATTGCAGATTCCTGAATAGATAATTCTCTAGGTTCTTTACCAAAATAAATCCGTGCTGCAGAACGAATACCTACTGCTTGGTTCAAAAAGTCGTACTTATTTAAGTACATGGTTAGGATCTCATTTTTAGTATATTGCCGCTCCAATTTGGTAGCAACAACCCATTCTTTTACTTTTTGAAAAACTCTTTTAATTTTATTGGGGGATCTTTGTCCAGTAAACAACATTTTTGCAAGCTGTTGTGTAATCGTACTTGCACCGCCACTTCCTGGTTTTAAAACAGCTCTTGCAGTACCTCTAAAATCGATGCCCGAATGCTCATAAAAACGTTCGTCTTCTGTCGCAACTAAAGCTTTTATGATGTTCTCTGGTAAATCTTTAAAATGAATAGGGGTTCTGTTTTCCGCAGCATACTTCCCTAAAGTTTTACCATCAGAAGAAATAACTTCAGTGGCTAAATTGTTTTCAGGGTTTTCTAATTCTTCAAACGTTGGCAACTTGCCTAAACCTCCCCAAGAGGCAATAAAAAACAATAATAGTATCGATACAAATCCACTAAGAATAAGCAGCCAAAACCATTTAATCTGTTTTTTAAAATTTGTTTTTTTCTTTTTCGCCATACTAAAATACTGATTCTCAACAGTGGTGATATTTCATTAACTTGTCTTTCCTGTAGCAATGGAAATTTGATCTAATTTTCGATACTCAAACCAACTTCTTGAATTCCTTTTAAAAAAGCAATTGGATTTACATCCCCATTTTTTCGCATTGCATGTCGCACACTAAAGAGGTACTTTCCTGAAACTGGAAATGCCTTTTTTTCTTTATAAAATAATTTATTTTCTTTAATCTCTGTAAACCCATTTCCTAAAAATTTTCCCGTTTCATCTGCCATTTCATATTGTAACGTATCAATAATTGTCGTTTCGTTTGGAAAAATGAGCGCTGTAATAATATATAAATTACTATAGGCATATTCATTATTATTTCTAATATTGATAAATAAATTTTTTGGAGAAATGGTGTCTTTTACATCAAACTCAAATACCACTTTTTCATTTGCTTTCCAACCTTCAGACCCTAATGATTTATAGGTATTGAAATCCGTTTTATTAGTGCAAGAAAACAATAAAAAAAGAGTTCCTAAAACAATTGAAAAATTATTTATTTTCAGAATTGTTCTCATTTTTTTGGTTGTTATTTTTTCGATTCCTATTGTTGTTTCTTCTTGGGTTATTTCCCTTTTTTACTTCACCTTTTGGTTGATTTTCATTGCTTTGAGGTTTCGGTTTTGCATGCTGGTTTGGCTGCCTCTTAGCTTGTGGCTTTCTTTTTTGATTTGGATTATTCCTATTATTTGTATTCACAACCGCTTTTTTCTTATTTCTATTTCGGCTATTTCTCTTACGTTTGCTGGTTTTTGGCGCATCAAAACGCGTTAAACTATCTTGGCCAACAGCATCTTCAAAATCAACTTTTACAGGAATCACAATTTCAGCTTCGTACTCTTCTAACGAAATAGATTTTTCTTTATTTCTATTGAGTTGAACTATTTCTAAAACTTGCTCCAAAGTGAGTCGGAACCATTTAAAACGTTCTTCTTTATAAGTATACCAAAGATGATTTTTAAAGATATCCATCTTTACAAAAACAGCTTCTCCTTTTTCAGTTTTAAGTACTAAATCTTGTTTTGGAAACGTTTTTAAAGCATCCAAATAGGTGTCTAATTCAAAATTTAAACAACATTTTAATTTACCACACTGTCCTGCTAACTTTAACGGATTCAAAGATAATTGTTGGTAACGTGCTGCTGATGTGGTAACTTTTCTAAAGTCTGTTAACCAAGTAGAGCAACATAATTCTCTACCACAAGAACCGACACCTCCTAAACGAGCCGCTTCCTGTCTTGCACCCACTTGTTTCATTTCGATACGAATGGAAAAAGCACTTGCCAAATCTCTAATTAATTGCCTAAAATCTACTCGCGTCTCTGCGGTATAATAAAAAGTGGCTTTATTACCATCTCCTTGATATTCTACATCAGACAATTTCATTTGCAAACCTAAACGCCCCAAAATTTCTCTCCCTCTTCTTTGGGTTTCTTCTTCTTTGCCTCTCGATTTTTGCCAAATATCAATATCTCTTTGACTTGCTTTTCTATAAATTTTCTTTACATCTTCGTGATCTGCAGTAATTTTTCGCTTTTTCATTTGCACTTTTACCAATTCACCTGCCAAAGAAACGGTTCCAATATCATGACCTGGGCTACCTTCCACTGCCACAATATCTCCCATGACTATGGATAAATTATCAGGATTGGTATAAAAATGTTTTCTTCCGTTTTTAAAACGTACTTCAAAAATATTGAATCTTTCTTGCCCACTTGGTAAGGTCATGTTAGATAACCAATCAAAAACGGCTAGTTTATTACTACCACTTCCACAGGTTCCTGACCCACAATTACCATTACTTTTACAACCTTTTGGTACTCCATTCTCTGTTGTACCACAACTTCCACATGCCATCGTAAGTATATATATTTTATAGTTATTGGTTTTTGTTGCTGGTTATTTGTAATCTAATACGAAAAATCAACATGTAAAAACGAATTCCTACTTTGGGTTCATAAATTGATTGTCAAGTTGCTATGAAAAGACAAATTAACAAAGTTTAATCAGTAAATATACGAAATCTAAAGGACTCATAAAAGGGATTTATTTCACAAAATAAAAGCATCAAAATGGAGTCCTCTACAATGTTAAATTTTAAATTTTAACATTTCACTGCGTCCTTTTTTGAAAATTTTATTGCTATTTCCTTTGCCTTTTCTCAATTCTTTTTGGACTTCAAAAGGCAATTGAATAATTTCTTGACAAGCTGAGGAACAGGTGTTTTCCATTTTTTCTGAACAAGCATCACATTGAATAAACAATAAATGGCAACCTTCGTTTGCACAATTGGTATGCGTGTCACAAGGAGCTCCACATTGATGACAATTGGAAATAACATCGTCAGAAATTCGTTCTGATCGTCTATGATCAAACACAAAATTTTTGCCTATAAATTTATTTTCTAAACCTGCTTCTTTTACTTGACGTGTATATTCTATGATTCCTCCTTCTAATTGAAACACGTTTTTAAATCCCTTGTGTTTATAGTAAGCCGATGCTTTTTCGCAACGAATTCCACCTGTACAATACATCAACAAGTTTTTATCTTCTTTGTTGTCTTTTAGGTCTTCTTCTATAATCTCCAAAGAATCTCTAAAGGTGTCTACATCAGGAGTTACGGCGCCATCAAAATGACCTATTTCACTCTCATAATGGTTGCGCATATCTACACAAACAGTTGCTGGATTTTGCAACATTTCATTGAATTCTTTGGCGTTTAAATGAACTCCTTTATCAGTGACATCAAAACTCGCGTCTTGCAGACCGTCTGCAACAATTTTATCACGTACTTTTATTTTTAACTTTAGAAACGACTTATTATCGTGTTCGATAGCGACATTTAATCGAATGTCTTTCAAAAAAGAAATACTATCTATTTGGTCTTTTAAAGTAAAGAAGTTTTCTGAAGGAACAGACAATTGTGCGTTGATGCCTTCGTAAGAAACATAAATTCTTCCAAGAACATCTAAAACATTCCATTCTAAGAATAACTTATCTCTAAATAGTTGTGGGTTTTCTATCTTATGGTATTGATAGAATGATATTGTGAGGCGGTCTTTGCCAGCTTCATCAATTAATGCAGCGCGTTCTATGGCGCTTAACTTATTGTACAGTTGCATGCTATACGAATTAGATTTAACAATTTTATTGATGGCAAAATTACAATTTTTGACATAGATCTCACCTATTTTCACTGATAATTGCTAAAAACAAAAAGCTCACAAACAAGTTTAGCCCAGATTGAAACGGCATCCTTTTTGTTTTTCACAAAAAGATATAGTGGAAAGCTGGAAAAAGCTTCAAAAAAAAATCACTTCAACTTGTTTAAATTTAAACACCAAAAATTTATTTGATTTGTTTTTAAACTTTGTTTTACTTATGAGGTTTTAACTGATTTATTTTATCTATTTTTTTATCATCTTTGCAGTATCAAAAAGCAATAAAATGAAAATAGCTGTAGTTGGAGCAACTGGAATGGTTGGAACTGTAATGTTAGAAGTATTAGAAGAACGTAATTTGCCAATAACGGAGTTAATTCCTGTAGCATCTGCAAGATCTGCTGGTAAAAAACTATCTTATAAAGGAAAAGATTATACTGTTGTAACCTTAGAAGATGCTGTAAAAATGAAACCTGATATTGCATTGTTTTCTGCAGGAGGTGATACTTCTTTAGAATGGGCACCAAAATTTGCTAAAATTGGAACAACAGTCATCGATAATTCTTCTGCTTGGAGAATGGATCCTACAAAAAAATTAGTAGTACCAGAAATTAATGGGGATGTTTTATCTGCAGATGATAAAATTATTGCAAACCCTAACTGTTCTACAATTCAGTTAGTAATGGCGTTATCTCCTTTACATGATAAATATAAGATGAAGCGTTTGGTTGTTTCTACTTATCAATCTGTTTCTGGAACTGGTGTAAAAGCGGTTCAACAATTAGATAATGAAGAAGCTGGTGTTGATGGTGAAATGGCGTATCCTCATAAAATTGGTAGAAATGCCTTACCTCATTGTGACATTTTCATGGAAAACGGATACACGAAAGAGGAAATGAAATTAGTTAAAGAACCTAAGAAAATTTTACGAGACGATTCTTTTTCTGTAACTGCAACTGCAGTTAGAATTCCTACTGCTGGTGGGCATTCTGAAGCCGTAAACGTTCAGTTTGAAAATGATTTTGATTTAACAGAAGTTCGTCAACTTTTATCTGATTTCCCAGGAGTTGTTGTACAAGACGATTTAGCAAACAATGTGTATCCTATGCCAATAAATGCTCATAATAGAGATGAAGTTTTTGTTGGTAGAATTAGAAGAGATGAGTCTCAAGAAAATACATTAAATTTGTGGATCGTTGCAGATAACTTACGTAAAGGTGCTGCTACAAACACAGTTCAAATTGCCGAATATTTGGTAGCAAATAATTTGGTATAAAAATATACATTTTTAATGGCAACATTTCACAAAGTAAACATACATAAAGTGATTAGAGAAACCGCAGATGCGGTTTCTCTTGTATTTAAAATACCCGGAAATTTAAAATCTAAATTTGCATTTCATTCTGGGCAATACCTAACACTTAAAAAAACAATTAATGGTAAAGAAGTTAGAAGAGCGTATTCTATTTGCTCTTCTCCAAGCGATACCTATTTAAAAGTAGCGGTTAAAGCGGTAGAAAATGGTACTTTTTCTACTTATGCAACTTCGGAATTAAAAGAAGGAAATTTTATAGAAATTTCTGAACCTGCAGGGAAATTTATATTAGAACCAAAACCTAATAAAAATTATATTGCTTTTGCTGCAGGATCTGGAATTACTCCAATACTTTCAATGATTAAAGATGTTATAGAAAACGAAAAACAATCTACTTTCACTTTAATTTATGGTAATAAAACAGTTCGTGATATTATTTTTAAAGAGGAATTAGATGCTTTAAAAGTAGCAAATTCAGATCGTTTTAATCTGCATTATATTTGTAGTAGAGAACAACTTGAAGATTCATTATTTGGTAGAATCGATAAAGCACACACTAATTTTTATATCAATAATTATAAAGATACCACTTTTGATTCGGCTTATTTATGCGGACCAGAAGCAATGATTAATGAAGTTTCTGCAACTTTATCTGAACGTGGTTTTACTGATGAAAATATTCATTTTGAATTATTTACCGTTTCTGTTGATGAAGATGCAGTTTCCGAAATTAAGGAAGGTACTACAGAAGTAACCGTTTTGTTAGATGATGAAGAGACTACTTTTACCATGCAACAAACTGATGATATTTTAGCTGCAAGTTTACGCAACGATTTAGATGCACCGTATTCTTGCCAAGGTGGAGTTTGTAGTTCTTGTATGTGTAAAGTTACAGAAGGAAAAGCAGTAATGGTTAAAAATTCTATTTTAACGGATAGTGAAATTGAAGAAGGTTTGGTTTTAGCTTGTCAGGCTTATCCTACAACTTCTAAAATAAAAATTGATTTTGATGATGTATAGAGAGATGTGTAATTGTTGAAATGATTTAACAGATTCTATATTTTTTGTCGTTTTATCGGATTTTCCTTTATATCTTTTAACCAAAATAATTCTATTTATCTATATTTAAAAGAATAATAATCTGCTTCTTTTTCAAAATAATTATCATAATAATCTTGTCTATTTTGGTTTTCTAACTCATTTAGAGCAACTTTTAAAAGTCCATTAAAATCTGAATAAAACCATTTTCTATAAAATTGAACTACTTTATTATCATTGTTTAAAAACAATTTTTTAGGTTTGTTAAAAACAGGGTTTATATTAGAAAAATCATTGTACTGATACACATGTATAATTTTATGAGCAATTACCTTTCTTTCAATTTTTTGAGAAAGATTATTTAAAAGGTTAATATTATTTAAAGATGCACTACCACTTCCAGATTGTTCAGAACCATTAAAATCTATATAACTTGTCTTAAAAATAAAATGTCCTGTTTTTATGGAATTTTTAAAATCGAAGGATCCTTGTGTTGAAGAAACAACAGTTGCGAGTAGGGATAATGGCATTATTTGATATTGAACTTTAAATTTGTTTTTTAATGAAAATTCTAATCTATTAAAACCAAAATTCAAATACATTTTTTCCCAAAAATTTGTATTTGAAGCAGCATTATGTACTATAGAATTACCAATTGAATTTAATATTTTAGAACCCCAAGCATCTTTAAAATCTCCTGAATTAGAAAAATTATAAACTAGCTTTTTACTTTTATATATTACCAACCCTCCCAAACTTCCCTGCCAAAGTCTTTTAATAAAAACTTTTCCAAGTTTTTCATTCGGTTTTTTATTTATTACTGCACCCAATCCTCCAAAAAATCCACCTAAACCTATATTATAGATTACTGCTTGGGAATCATTATTTTGTGCTTTTATTTGATGAGTCCCAAATAAAACTAGAAACAAAAAAAGAAGAAATAAAAAATTTATTTTCATTAGAATAGAAACTTATAAAAGTCAAAACTACTAATATGTTATACAAACTTAGTAGTTCTGACCAATATTTTTTTGAAATAATTTACTATTTGGCTTCAGATGAAATTAAGTCAATATTATATAAATTTACAACAGTGTCTCCAAAAGTTTCTGAATTTCCTCTAGTTAAAAGGACATCAATCTTACTTCCTTTAGTAAAAACAGATAATTCAGAAGAGTTAATTGTAAATGTACCTACATCTTTAACTACCTTTTTAAGTTGCGTGTCTTTATTTGAATCTAATTGCCTACTAATTAAAACAATTGAAATTGGTAAATCGTTTACAGGATCTGTATCCCATTCAACAGTTACACTTTTATTAATATCAATATTATATAACTCTTCTTTGTTAATTATTTTAATCAAATGAAAATTATAGAAAAGTAAGAGAATCCCTTACCTATTGTTTTTTAAAGTGATCACCTACTCTATTTGATAAAGGCTTTTCGGTTTCTGCCTATTTGTTGCGCAACATTTTTTTTATTAACTCCCTTAAAAGAATATAAGACAGTTTTCAATTACAATAATAGTATTCTTACAACCCTCTTACAACCCTAAAAACGCATAACATTATGGGTTTTTTAGGTGGGTTATTTTTTTTATCTTTAAAATTAAAAAAAAATGAACACTCTTATTGCTAATAAATTGAAAATCTTACGTAAAGAAAAAAACTTGTCCCAAGAAGAAGTAGCTCATCGATTGCATATATCTCAATCTGCATATTGTAGAATAGAAAATGGAGAAAGCACCAGTTGGGCGGCACATATAGATGCTATTTGTGACTTGTATAGTATCTCTCCTGAAGAATTAGTAAAAAAAGACCCAATAATTAATCACAATCAAAAAGGTGGTGGAAGTTATATTAAAATAAACCAACTTTCAAAAAAACTAATTGAGCAATTTGAAATTCGACTAAAAGAAAAGGAAAACTATATTGAACAACTTGAAAAAAAATTATCAACAAAATAGTATTTTTAAACAATGGACATTTACGACTTTAAGAATGCTTTCTTAATTGGTTTTTTCATGGCTTTCATGATTGGGCCTGTTTTTTTTATGTTGATACAAACCAGTATTTTAAAAGGAGCTAGAGCTGCAATTGCTTTTGATATTGGGGTTCTTCTAGGGGATGTTTCTTTTATTCTAATTGCTTATTATGGAAGCAGATCACTTTTAGAAAAGATAAAAGACGACCCGAGACTTTTTTTTATAGGAGGTTTAGTTCTTATTATTTATGGACTCATTACCTACTTCAATAAGCAAAACAAAAAAGAAGCTTTAGAAGCCACTAAAAACATTGAAATTAGGATAAAAAACAATTATATAAAGTTGTTTTTAAAAGGCTATTTCTTAAATTTTATAAACGTAGGTGTTTTGTCTGGTTGGTTAGGGATTGTCCTGGTGGTAGGTCCCGCTCTAAATATGAATCCTAGAAGTATTTTTTGGTATTTTGCGACGGTTATTTTGGGGTATGCTATTACAGATCTTGGAAAAATACGCTTAGCAAAACAACTAAAAAATAAAATGACTCCGCTGGTAATTTATCGTTTAAAAAGAATAATGGGCATCCTTTTAATAATTTTTGGTGTCTTTTTAATACTAAAAGGGTTTATCCCCAACAAGGAAATAGGTGCTTTTATTCATTAAAAAAGCCAGTGAATAACTATATTCGCTGGCTTCATTTAAACTTTAAATATTCGCAATCTTAATTGCTATTTACTTTGACCTTACTAAGAAGGCTCTTCACCTTCTAATAGAGGTGTTGTCTGTAAAACAAAATCTTCTCCATGTAAGTAATCACTATCATCATCTTTAGGATCTACACGTTTACTATAATCGTATGCCCATCTATGAACTTCTGGAATCTTTCCTGGCCAGTTTCCATGAATGTGTTCAACAGGTGTTGTCCATTCTAGTGTATTAGACCTCCATGGGTTCTGGGTTGCTTTTTGACCTCTATACATAGAGATAAAAAAGTTTGCAAGAAAGATTATTTGTCCAATACCACCAACAAGGGCGAAAATTGTAATCACAACATTAATCTGTAATAAATCATCAAACATTGGGAAGTTCGTGTTTGAATAATATCTTCTAGGTAAACCTGCTAAACCAACAAAATGCATTGGCCAAAAGACACCATAAGCACAAATTATAGTAATCCAAAAATGCCAATACCCTAAGGTCTTGTTCATCATTCTACCATACATCTTAGGGAACCAGTGATAAATACCCGCATACATCCCAAAGATTGCAGAAACTCCCATTACCAAGTGAAAATGTGCTACTACAAAATAGGTGTCATGGATATTAATATCTAAAGCAGAATCTCCTAAAACTAATCCTGTTAAACCTCCTGTAACAAAGGTAGATACCAAACCAATGGAAAATAACATGGCAGGGTTTAATTGTAAATTACCTTTCCATAAAGTCGTAATATAATTAAAGGCTTTTACAGCTGATGGAATTGCAATTAACAGTGTTGTAAATGTAAATACGGACCCTAAAAAAGGATTCATTCCTGAAATAAACATATGGTGACCCCAAACAATTGTGGATAAAAAAGCAATCGCAAGAATAGAGCCAATCATTGCTCTGTAACCAAAAATTGGTTTTCTAGAGTTTGTTGATATAATTTCTGATGTAATCCCAAGAGCAGGTAGTAATACAATATAGACTTCAGGGTGTCCTAAAAACCAAAATAAATGTTCATATAATACAGGCGAACCTCCTTGATAGTGTAATACTTCACCAGAAATAAAAATATCTGAGAGATAAAAAGAAGTACCAAAACTTCTGTCAAAAACTAATAATAAAGCTGCGGACAACAAAACTGGGAAAGAAACTACTCCAATAATTGCCGTTACAAAAAATGCCCACATTGTTAATGGCAATCTTGTCATTGTCATTCCTTTTGTTCGCAAATTTAATATCGTTACAATATAATTCAAAGCACCTATTAATGAAGACGCAATAAATATAGCCATTGAAACAAGCCATAAGGTCATTCCCATTCCTGAACCTGGAATTGCTTGTGGCAATGCAGAAAGTGGTGGATAAATCGTCCATCCTGCAGATGCGGGTCCTGCTTCAACAAATAAAGAAATCACCATGATGACACTTGATAAGAAAAACAACCAATAGGATATCATGTTCATAAACCCAGAAGCCATATCTCGCGCACCGATTTGCAATGGAATTAATAGGTTTGAAAAAGTACCACTCAAACCTGCTGTTAGTACAAAGAACACCATGATCGTACCGTGAATTGTAACCAAAGCAAGGTAGATGTCTGGATTCATTACGCCGTCTGTTTGATGTGGTCCTAAAAATGCTTCAAAAATTGTAAATGATTTTTCTGGCCATGCGATTTGCATACGAAAAAGCATCGATATAAATACAGCGATAATCCCCATAAACATCCCTGTTACTAGGAACTGTTTAGAGATCATTTTATGATCTTGTGTAAAAATATATTTTGTTACAAATGTTTCTTTATGATGATGTTCTGACATAATCTTTTAAATTTGTAGTGTATTTTAATTATAATTATTTAATAACTGATGCTAAAGTTGGTTGCTCTGCAATCCATCTGTCATATTCGTCTTGCTCTACAACCGTAATTTTCATTTGCATGTTGTAATGAGAAGCTCCACAAATTTTATTACATAATAATAAGAAATTGAACTCGTAAGGGTCTTCACCTTTCGCCATTCTTATTTTATTGATTCCATTTGTTTTTTCAATTACTTCAGGCTTCAATCTCATTTCTTCCGTAGTATACTTTGGCGTAAAACCAAACTCTGTAACCATTCCTGGAACGCAATTCATTTGCGCTCTAAAGTGAGGCATATAAGCGGAATGCAATACGTCTTGGGATCGGAATTTAAAATGAATTTTTCTACCCTTTGGCAAGTACAATTCTGTCACTTGTTTGTCGTCTTGGGAGTTTTGATCACTCATATTGACCCCCATCGTGTTAATCCCTTTTATGTAGTTTACATTTCCAAGACCTAGTATATTGTCTTCCCCTGCATAACGAGCTTCCCATCTAAATTGCTGAGAATATACTTCTATAATAACAGGATCTTTTACATTGGATAAATCCATAACATTGTTCCATTGCCATAATCCATAACCAATTAGAACAACCAAAACTATAGCGGGTGTAATGGTCCAAATTGCTTCTAATTTATGACTATCTGCATAAAACTTTGCTTTTCTATCTTTATTTCCTCTGTATTTGAAAGTGAAGAAGAAAATAAGAAACTGTATTAAAAACTGTACAATACCAATTAGCCAAAAGCTAATATTAAAAAGGTTGTCATCATGTTCTCCTTCAAAAGAAGCAGATTCAGGCAACATAATTACATTCATGAAGATCAAACAATAAATCATCATTGCATATAAAAAAACTAAAAAATATATGGAATATTTTCCTTGTTTAGCATTGTCTTGATCAGAAGCAATTACGCTTCTAAAGTTCATTATTCTGGTTATTTGCCAGAAACTTACTCCGATTGCAACAATTATAAAAATATAAAATAGCGCTAGCATAGTTATTTCGTCTTAATTATTTTAACTTATTTATTAGTGGTGATCTGATGATCCCTCTCCTCTGTGTTCAATATTATAATAATGGAAATGTTTACTTTCTTCTAAAAATGGATTTGCTTTTGGTATTGGATTTGCTTTTGCAAATGCACTAAATGTCGCGTATATAAAAATTCCTAAGAAAAATAATAATGAACTGATTTCAGAGATTCCAAATGACCATTGAGCTCCTACAGTTGCTGGCATCACCATTATAAAGACATCTATGTAATGTCCTGCAAGAATAACGACCCCTCCAAGAAGTACAAACCAAGGAACGCTTTTAAAATCACTATTTAGCAATAACAATATCGGAAAAACAAAGTTCATTACGACCATTGCTAAAAAGGGCAATTTATATTCGTTAAATCGGGCTACAAAGTAGGTTGTTTCTTCTGGAATATCTGCATACCAGATTAGCATAAATTGAGAGAACCATAAATAGGTCCAAAATACAGAGAAACCGAACATAAACTTTGCTAAATCGTGAATATGACTATCATTTACTGCTGGTAAAGCACCTTTAGAACGTAAGAAAATTGTTACAAAAGCAATTACTGTTAAAGCACTTACTAGCAAACTTGCTAATACGTACCATCCAAACAATGTAGAAAACCAGTGAGGATCTAATCCCATAATCCAATCCCAAGACATCATTGATTCTGATATCATAAATAAGAAAAGAAATCCTACGGAAACATTGTAGTTTAGTTTGTATGTTTTACCACCGTCATTTGCGGTATCTTCTTTTATAGAATTTTTACGGATGAACCATCTGTAGGCATTCCATATCGCTAAATATGCAATACTTCTTATTGCCCAACCTGGAACATTCATCCACCAAGATTTACCTGCTATGATTGGATCATAATTGGGGCTTGTAGGGTCAAAGATTCCTTCTCCCATCCACGGAAACATATGATTCCAATGCATGACAGCAGCAAATACGACAAACACCATGATGATTGAAGTTGGCACTAAATTAGCTGTTATTGCTTCCATCACTCTAAAGAGCACCACAGACCAACCTGCTTGTGCAACTCTTTGAATTGCATAAAAAGCCAATACTAATAAAGAGATTCCTAAAAAAAAGAATAACGATACATAGAGTGCTGACCAAGGTTTATTTTGTAATTGATGAAAAACGTGTGCTGCATGTTCGTTTTTGTGATTTTTCCCATGAGCTGCTGCTGAAGCATGTGCTTCTTGTTTTGCATTGTAGTGTCCTTCTTTTGTATCATGATTTTCATCATGCAAATGAGAGGTCCCTTTTACTTCATTGTGATGGGTCTCTTTTTGAACTTCTTCATGAGTAGTATCATGAGCTCCATGAGCAGCTTGATTTGCAATAATTTCTTTTGCTTCTTCAATTGTTGAAGGAGCATTTAAGAAACCTATTGTAATTCCTATTACACCTATAATGATGAATGCAATGGATACTTTTTTTAATTTACCTGAGAATTGATACATATCTTTTCGTATTCTTTCTTTTTGTAATTATTTTAATAAATCAGCACGTAAAACTTCTACATACTGAACGACTTGCCAGCGTTCTTTATATGTTAATTGAGAAGAATGAGAACCCATTAAGTTTTTACCATGTATTAAAACATGATAAATACTACCTTCTGTAATGTCTCTATCTTTATAGTTGGGGATTCCTGCAAATTTATCTGCTTGAGATAAATAGCCGTTTCCATCACCTTTTTTCCCATGACAAGAGATACAATAGATAGTATACATCTTTTTTCCAACTTCTAAATTCTTTTCAGTTACATCAAATGGGTTTTTAAGTCCTGATTTTGCTTTTTCGTACCCTTCGTTAGTATCTGCTATGTCGTAAGCAGCATGTCCTCCTCTTGGAATAGTACCTGCAACTGGTTTGCTGTTTACCGGATTTCCCTTTAACCCAATTTCTCCATCAGTATTGTATGGCACAGACTCATACATGTCTGGCATGTATTGTAATTGTGGCGTACGTTTATCATTACATGCAGTAAGCAGTATACAATACGCAGTAAACAACAAGCTATAGACAATCAGCTTTTGACTTCTGTTTTTTTGTTGTGAGTTATTTATTTTTAATTTTTTCATTCTTTATACTTTTTTAAAGTCAGATTTTAAACTTTAAGTACTTTTTTTACTTTTCGACTACATTAATTTCTACCGCACCTGTTGTTGCTAGTAAAGCCTTAATTTCAGCTTCATTATTATGCACAGGTATTTCCATTAAGAAATGATCGTCTGTTGTTCTTGGGTCTGGATTTTCTGCTTCTTTGAATGGCCATATTCTACTTCTCATATAAAAAGTAATTACCATTAAATGGGCTGCAAAAAAGACGGTCAATTCAAACATAATTGGCACAAATGCTGGCATGTTTGAAAACCAAGAAAAATTAGGCTTTCCTCCAATGTCTTGTGGCCAATCTTGAATCATCATATAATTTGTCATCCAAATAGCAAATGCTAACCCTGTAATTCCGTAAAAAAATGCAGTAATTGCGAGTTTTGTTGGTGCCAATCCCATTGCTTTGTCTAATCCATGTACTGGAAAAGGACAAAATACTTCTTCGATGTGATGATGTGCCGCTTTCACAGATTTCACTGCGTCCATTAGCACTTCGTCATCGTTATAAAACGCGTGAATAACTTTTGATGATTCCATAATTATTCTTTATCTGATTTATCTGATTTTCCTACTGATTTTGCTATATTAATTGCCGGTTTGGTAGGAATCCCTTGTTCTCTTCTCTTCTTATAAAACTCACCAGAAGATTTTAAAATAGTTTTTACTTCCGCTTGTGCAATCACTGGAAATGTTCTTGCGTATAGTAAGAATAACACAAAGAAAAACCCTATGGTCCCTATGAAAATACCTACATCTACAAAGGTAGGTTCAAAGCGCCACCAAGTAGAAGGTAAATGACCTTTACTCAATACAATTGCAATAATATCAAAACGCTCAAACCACATTCCAATATTGATGGCAATAGAGATAATAAAAGTAATGATAAAACTTCTTCTAAATTTCTTAATCCATAATAATTGTGGTGTAATGATATTGAAGATAATCAATGACCAAAATGCCCAGGCATAAGGACCTGTTGCTGCCCCCACAGATAAATAAGTATAGTTCTCATAAGGGGAACCCGTGTACCATGCTATAAAAAATTCTGTTGCATAGGCAACTGCTACAATCCCACCTGTTAAAATAATTACAATGTTCATATACTCAATGTGCATGCGTGTAATATAGTCTTCAAGGTTTGTAACTTTTCTCATGATTCCTAATAATGTTTGTACCATTGCAAATCCTGAAAAGATTGCTCCTGCTACAAAATAAGGAGGAAAAATTGTTGAGTGCCAACCAGGATTAATTGATGTTGCAAAATCCATCGATACAATTGTATGTACAGAAAGTACAAGCGGTGTTGCCAAACCTGCCAAAACTAAAGATACTTCTTCAAAACGTTGCCAATCTTTTGCTCTACCCGACCAACCGAAAGATAATAATGCATATATTTTGTTTTGAAAAGGCTTCACTGCTCTGTCTCGAATCATTGCAAAATCTGGTAACAAACCAGTCCACCAGAAAACTAATGATACTGATAAATAGGTTGAGATTGCAAATACATCCCATAATAATGGAGAGTTAAAATTGACCCACAAAGAACCAAATTGATTTGGAAGTGGTAATACCCAAAATGCATTCCATGGGCGTCCCATGTGAATAATTGGAAACAAGCCTGCTTGAAAAACAGCAAAAATGGTCATTGCTTCCGCAGAACGGTTAATTGCCATTCGCCATTTTTGACGGAATAATAAAAGTACGGCAGAAATAAGTGTTCCTGCGTGACCAATACCAACCCACCATACAAAGTTGGTAATATCCCAAGCCCATCCGATGTTCTTGTTTAATCCCCATACTCCAATACCGGTTCCTACGGTGTAAAAAATACATCCAAATCCCCAAAGCATTGCTGCTAAAGAAATATAAAATGCGATGTACCAATTCTTATTTGCAGCTCCTTCTATCGGTTTTGCAATGTCTTCGGTAATATCGTGATAACTTTTATCACCTAATACTAAAGGTTCCCTTATGGGTGCTTCGTAATGAGACATATTTTTATTACTTAATTTATTATTGTTTAAAATTTATAAAGTTAGAGTTCGTTTAAATAACTTGCTACTTTACACCTTTTCAACTTATTTACGCTTCGTTTGTATTTGTAACTTTCACTTGATATACTACATTCGGTTTCGTTTGTAAGTAATCCAATACGTGATATGCTCTTTTATCTTCTGCCAAAGCAGCTACTTCGTCTTTTTCGTTGTTTACATCTCCAAAAACCATAGCTCCTGTTGTACATGCCGATGAACAAGCTGTTTCAAACTCATCTGTATTTACAGCGCGTCCTTCTTTTTTAGCTTTCAAAATTGTTGCTTGTGTCATTTGAATACACATAGAACATTTTTCCATAACTCCTCTTGAACGAACAACAACATCTGGGTTTAAAACCATCTTACCGTATTCATTGTTCATGTTAAAGTCAAACTCGTTATTATCTGCATAATTAAACCAGTTAAAACGACGTACTCTATACGGACAGTTGTTTGCACAATATCTTGTTCCTACACACCTGTTGTATGTCATCTGGTTTTGACCTTGACGACCATGAGTTGTTGCTGCCACAGGACAAACTGTTTCACAAGGCGCATGGTTACAGTGCTGACACATCATTGGTTGAAAAGTAACCTCAGGATTTTCTGCCTCTGTTTCTAGTGCTTTGTATAAGTCTCCTCCACTTAAGCCCATTTCTTTGGCCTTTTCTCGTGTTTTCACTTCAGAAGAGTAATATCTATCAATACGCAACCAGTGCATATCTCTACCAACTCTCACTTCTTTTTTACCTACAACGGGTACATTGTTTTCTGCATGACAGGCAACGACACACGCTCCACAACCTGTACAAGATGTTAAATCTATCGATAAATTAAAATGATGCCCAATTTCTCTGTTGTGCTCATCCCATAAATCGATGGTTTTTGCTTCTACTTCTTTGTGATCATAAGATACATAAGCAGGTTTGTTCCAAGAGTGTTTTGGATCTGCACTACTTTTGTATTCCTTTAAAGTAGCAACTTTTAAAATATCATGACGCCCCGCAATTGTTTTTTGTACCTGTGTACAAGCAAATTGATGTGTTCCTGATACTTTTTCTATAGCAACTCCGTATTGGATATTGTTTGCGTTTGTATATAGAGGATAAGCATTTACACCTACCTGCATTTCTTCTTTTAATCCAAAAGTTCTTCCAAAACCTAATGCTAAACCAACAGACCCTTTTGCTTGACCTGGTTGGATCATTACGGGAACAACAACTTCTTTTCCGTTGACTGATACTTTGGCATAATCACCATCAATAGAACCGTTATCTTTTACGGGGTTAGAAAAGCCTAATGCTGCTGCATCTGCAATTGACATCGTTAAATAATTATCCCAAGAGGCTCTCGTTATTGGATCAGGGAACTCTTGTAGCCAAGGATTATTTGCTTGTTTACCGTCTCCTAATCCTGTTTTTGTATATAGGTTTAATTCAAATCCTGAAGTTTTTTTAGCGGAATTTGCTAATTTTGCTGCTGCATCTGAAATAGCAACTTTCACTAAAGTTCTGTTTGCTGCTACTTTCTTCGTAAAGAATCCATTGTGTAAAGCGGTATTCCAAGAACCCTCTTTTAAAACACTTGTAGTTGCGTACGTTTTTAGATAATCATAATAATTTACAGTACTCCCGGACCATTTTAATAAGCTGTCTTGAATCTGACGAGTATCAAATAATGGCTGAATTGTTGGTTGCATTAAACCATAAGTTGCTTCATCAAATTGAGTATCTCCCCAAGACTCTAAGAAATGTGGAGTAGGTAATACATAAGTACTTGCAGCTACCGTCTCGTTATTTTCTGTTGACAATGCTACAGAGATTTCTAATTTTTTTAATCCTTCTGCAAAATCGGATGCATTTGATAATGAATAAAGTGGGTCTACATTATAAGAAATGATTCCTGCAATATTTCCTGCTTTCATCTCCGAAACGAATTGTGCAACTTCTCCATCATTTCCTTGACGGATATTTAAGGTGTTGTTGACATCAATTATTTCGCTATTCAATACCTTGTTAATTTCCAAAGATATTAATTGTGCATTTTTATCATTTAATCCAGTTAATACAACCCCTTTAGAACCTGATTTCTTTAATTCAATTGCCAGCTTCTTTACTGTTGCATCAACAGGAGTCGCTTTCGAAGGAACGTTCGCTCCAGTAATTGCATTGTATAAATTTAATAAAGCAAATACTTGGTCAGAAGGTTTTAAAACAACTCTTTTATCAGAATTTGCACCTGTTAAAGACATGTTGCCTTCAAACTGAACATGGTAAGACATGTGTCCAATTTCTGGTTTTCTACCTGCAACATATTGTTTTTCTAATCCTCCATGAAAATCTCCAAGGAAATCTGCTCCAAAAGAAACAATTGTTTTTGCTTTGTCTAAATGATAGTTTGGAAGCGCACGTTTACCATACATTACCATAAAAGCGTCTGCTGCTCCGGATTCTGAAACTGCATCGTATACAACGTGTTTTACATTTGAATTTGCAGCAGTAAATTCTGCAATAACTTTGGCTGTTGAAGGACTTGCTAATGTTCCTGTTAATAAAACGACGGGTTTATTTGCGTTTTTTAATTCGTTTAATTTTGCAAGAATTTCTTTGTCAGCAGCTGCCCAAGAAATTGCTTCCCCTCCTTTAGTAGGTTCTTTTAAACGTAACTTTTCATCATATAGGGATAAAATAGCAGCTTGTACTCTTGCGCTTGTTGTTCCGTTTGCTTCTTTGTTAGGCATTATTTGAATTGGACGACCTTCACGTGTTTTAACCAACACATTTGCAAAATCATATCCATCTGCCATAGAAGTTGCATACCAATCTGCAACCCCAGCAATTATGTCATTTGGTTGTACAACATAGGGAATCGACTTTACAACCGGTCCTTGACATGCAGCTAAAGAAGCTGCAGCTGTAGTGAAACCAACATATTTTAAGAAATCTCTACGCGTCGTTGAAGAATTCTCTAACGTTTCTTTATCACCTAAAAATGCTTCTGTAGAGATCGACTCAACAAATTCATTTTTACTTAACGTTTCAACAATAGAACTATTTTCTAGTTCCGCAACACTTTTCCAGTATTTTTTGTTTGAAGCCATTTATACTTTTTATTTAATGATTGAAAGATGTAAAAATTGAATACAATTCTTTATATCTTTTCATATTTGAATTTTTCAATTAATAGTGACACTTACCACACTCAATTCCACCTAGTTGTGCAGCAGTAACCTTTTCTACACCGTATTTATGTGCTAACTCTTCGTGAATTTTAGCGTAATATTCGTTTCCTTTTAAATCTACTTTTGTTTCTCTATGACAATCAATACACCATCCCATTGTTAGTGGTGAATGTTGATACATCTCTTCCATTTCCTCGACAGGACCGTGACATTTTTGACACTTAACTCCTTGTACCGTTACGTGTTGTGAATGATTAAAATACACGAAATCTGGCAGGTTGTGAATGCGAACCCACTTGATTGGTTTTTCAATCCCTGTATATTCTAAATTTTCTTTATCCCAACCAGCTGCTTTGTATACTTTGGCTATTTCTTTGTCCAATTGTGCTTTTCCAAGAACAACACCATCTTCCAATTCTACCACTGTATTTTCAGCAACTTCAGAAATACTTTTATGACAATTCATACAAACATTCACAGAAGGAATTCCTGAATGCTTACTATGTTTTGCTGATGAATGACAATATTGACAGTCAATTTTATTGTCTCCAGCATGAATTTTATGTGAAAAAACAATCGGCTGAATTGGTTGGTATCCTTCATCTACACCAACTTTAAATAAAGTTCCAAAGAAAATATAAGCTCCAACTAGCAATAAAAATAGTGTCGTCAATACTTTAAGGAATGTATTTTGTTTTAAACCTTCCCAAAGTTCTTGCAAATCCCTCTTTAAATTCGATTGTGATGGCGCTTTTTTGATTCCTTTTAACTCATTTACCTGTTTCAGTAAACTTGCAATCATCAAGAAAGCAATAATAATCGCTGCTGCTAAAATATAAATAATCCATTCTGGAGAACTGCTTCCAGAGGATTGCGCAGGAACTCCTTCCGTCGCTACGACTTCTTTTTTAATTTCTCCAACAGTCGTGTAGTATAAGATATCATCGATATTTTTATCTGACAACTGAGGAAAAGCACTCATGTTTGCACCTTTATACTCTTCAAATATTGCAACCGCTTCAGCATCTCCCGATGCTCTTAATTCTGCGTTGTTTTTGATCCAAGCTTTTAACCAATCATTTTCTCTTCTTCCTTCGACACCCCCTAAAGCAGGTCCAATAAGTTTCCTGTCTAATTTGTGACAAGAAGCACATAGAGATTTAAATAATTTTTTTCCTTCTTTTTGACGCGCTTCATCCACATCTTGTGAATATGAAGACAAGCTGAATGCAAAAATTAAAAGAAAAGTAAAACTCTTTAAAAATAGGGTGATTTGTCTATTGTGCAATGCTACACTTTTCATATTTAAACTTTGTTTAAAAATATCTAATATAAAATGACAAAAGCCATCTTTTTTCGTCCGACAAAAGTACTACTTCTTCCTAAAATTTGAAAAACTTAAGGAATCTTAAACATTAATTTATAACTATTCTAAATAAGAAGGAAAATCAATTTATTCATAAACTTGTCGTTATTTTTGTAAAAATAAATCCCATGAAAAATAAAATAATGGTCTTTCCATTTTTGTTTGTTTTATTTACAGTAAGTTACACTTCTTTTTCTCAAAATAAAACAAATGAAACAGCAGCAATTAAAAGTCTAATTTATAAAAAAAGAAGCTTTAATAACACCTATGGCTTTGGTTATAGAATTCAGCTTTACAACGGTAATGAGGAAAAAGCAAGAAGCTATTACGCGGAATTTAAAATAGCATTCCCAGGCAATCCTTCTAAATTGGTCTATAATGCGCCTGAATGGAAAGTGCAAGTCGGCAACTACAAAACGAAATTAGAAGCGGACAAAGATTTAGTGATATTTCAAGAAAAGTTCTCTGCAATCATCGTAATTCCAATGGGGAAATAATGGGAAGGTCTTCATTTTCCTTAAAAAATTAACAACTACCACAACCCGAACCGCAGTCTTTGTTTTTTTTTGAAGGAAACACGTATTTTTTTAATAAAAAAATAACAGCAAAAGCAACCAATATGTACGCTATGATTTCTTGCATTAACTTAGAATTTGATAGGTGATAAATGAAGCTATATAGGCAAGTAAACCCATACCGAATAACTGAATTAAAGGCCATTTCCATGTCTTAGTCTCCCGCTTAACAATGGCTAAGGTAGCCATACATTGCATTGCAAAAGCATAAAAAACCATTAAAGACATTCCTACAGGAAAATTGAATCTTTTTTTACCCGTGTCTGGATTAATTTCTGAAGCCATTTTTTGTTTAATGGTCGCTGTATTTTCGTCACCAGATGCAACACTATAAATAGTTGACAAAGTACCTACAAAAACTTCTCTTGCAGCTAATGAGGTAATCAAAGCAATTCCAATCTTCCAATCATAACCCAAAGGCTTGATGACTGGTTCTATTGTTTTTCCTAAAATTCCGATGTATGAATTTTCTAATTTTATAGAAGCAATTCTTTGTTGCAATTCTTTCTTAGAAAAATTCTGATTTGCCGTATTTTCTATCGTATTTTTTTCTACATTGTCAAAAGATGTAGGACCATTAGAGGCCAGAAACCATAAAATAACAGACAGCGCTAAAATAATTTTTCCTGCTTCCAAAACAAATGATTTTATTTTTTCTACCACTTCAAAAAATACATTTTTTACAGACGGCAATTTATAATTTGGCATTTCTACCACAAAAAATGATTTCGTTTTTATCTTTAAAGTTTTATGTAAAATATAGGCTGCTATTATTGCCGTTGCAAAACCCAAGGCATATAGACACAATAAAACCAACCCTTGTAAGTTTAAAAATCCAAAAATCTTTATGTCTGGAATGATTAAGGAAATTAATATTGCATAGACAGGTAAACGCGCAGAACAGGTTGTGAAGGGCGTTACTAAAATAGTGATTAAGCGCTCTTTCCAACTGGCAATCGTTCTGGTTGCCATAATTGCAGGAATGGCACAGGCAGTTCCAGAAATTAATGGAATTACACTTTTCCCATTCATTCCAAAACGACGCATAATCTTATCCATTAAAAACACAACACGACTCATATAGCCTGTTTCTTCTAAAATAGCAATAAATAAAAATAGGATGGCAATTTGCGGAATAAAAATGAGCACTCCTCCAATTCCAGGAATAATTCCTTCTGATAACAAATCTGTGAAAACACCCGCGGGTAAATTGCTTTTTGCAAAATCAGAAATTTCAGCAAAAGTACCATCAATTAGATCCATGGGTAGGGTTGCCCAATCAAATATGGATTGAAAAATAGCTAATAATAAAAAAACAAAAAACACATACCCAAATATTTTATGTGTGAAAATCCGATCTAAATTACCTCTTAAATCTTTTGCCTTACTCTTGTCTACAATGTATGTTTTCTTGAGAATTTTATTAATTTCTTGATAGCGATAAATGGTTTCTTTATGTTGGTATTTCTTTAATTTAGAAACGTCTTTTTTAAAGGCCAGCAACTTTTCTTTTTCTTCTTTGGTAACCGTTTCTGGATAATTATTCTGAGTTACCATTAACCATAATTCGTACAAAGAATAGTTAGGGCTAATTTCTTTTAACTTCGTGAAATAATCAGGATCAATTTGATTATTAATTCCACACAAAGGAGATGCTTTTGCAGCAACATGGCAGCGAATAATGGCTGCTTTTACGTCTTTTATCCCTTCATTTTTTCTTGCACTTATTAAGACGACTTCAGTATTCAATTCTTTTTTTAACAAAGACAAATCAATCGTAATTCCTTTTCTATTCATCTGATCAACCATATTGATTGCCAAAACTGTTGGAATTTCTAAATCTTTAATTTGAGAAAAAAGAAGCAAATTTCTTTTTAAATTTTCTACATCAGCTACTACCAAAATAACATCTGGAGATTCTTTTATATTCTTTTTTAATAGGGTTTTTAATACAATACTTTCGTCTATAGAAGTAGGGTTGATACTGTAAGTTCCAGGTAAATCTGTAATAATTGCATTCTGAGTCGAAGATAACTTACTAACGCCTAGTTTTTTATCTACAGTAACTCCTGGGTAGTTTCCTACTTTTTGATTTAAACCTGTAAGTTGATTAAAAAGGGATGTTTTCCCCGTATTAGGATTTCCTATTAAGGCAACTTTTATATCGTTTTTAGACATGTACTATTTCGCTTTTCAGGATTTGAATTTGTAAAGCAGTTTCTTTTCTAATTGCCAAATGACTTCCGTTTACGCAGATATACAAAGGGTCTTTTAAAGGTGCTATTTGAACCAACTCAACCTCAGCTCCTGGTAAGCAACCCATTTCAAGTAATTTTAAAGGAATAAAACCTAACGATTCTTCCGAAATATATCCTATTTCTCCTTTGTGTAATGATGCTATTGTATTCACTCGTTTTTTGTATAAGAAGACTCCTTATTTTCTCTAAATTTAATTCTGAAAAAATGCAGTAGTAACAAATTTTTCACAAAGATAATCATTTAGAATGATTCTAAACAAGTTATTTTGATGCATATGTTGCTTTTAACACAACAAGGTCTTCTTTCAATTTTTCGATGTCTTTTTTATCAGTCCCATCATAATAACCACGAATGCGTTTTTCTTTATCTACCAAGATAAATTGTTCTGTATGAATAAAGTCATTTTCATCTCCAGAACCTTCGTCTAAAACAGCAAAATAACTTTTTCGTGCCAACTCATAAATGTGTTTTTTAGAACCTGTAGTTACATTCCATTTGCCATCAATAACCCCTTTTTTATTTGCATACTCTTTTAAGACAGCAACACTATCTATAAAAGGCGTTACAGAATGTGACAAGAACATCAACTCTTTATCATCAATATAATAGGTTTGTAACTCACTCATATTATATGCCATAGCAATACAAATTGATTGGCATCTGGTAAAGAAAAAATCTGCTATGTAAATTTTATTTTCATAATCTTTATTGGTAATGATTTCGCCATTTTGGTTGATCAATTCAAAATCTGCAATGGTATGATTTTTAGTAATGTGTTTCACAGAGGAATCTACTAATCTCGGATTTACATCTCTTGGATTGTATATTTTCAACTTTTTTTCAACCTTTAATAATTGATAAAAGATAGGAATGACAATCGCAGAAAAAACGACTAAAAAAATAAGTGTTGGTAGCGATTTTTTAAAGAATTTTAGCTCCATAAAACAGGTTTAAAAAGACAAATTTACGACTTAATACACCTTTAAAAAAACAAACAAAAATAAATACTTTCTAAAATATTTGTTAAAATAAAAAATCATGCTCTTTTAGTTCTTTTACATCGCTCTTTAAAAACGTACATTTGCATGTTTTTAAAATTTAATGATTTAACGCTGAATGGAAATATTAATAAAAGCATCACAATTCATACTAAGTTTATCTCTACTAATTGTATTGCACGAATTAGGGCACTTTATCCCTGCAAAATTATTTAAAACCAGAGTAGAAAAATTCTATTTATTCTTTGACTATAAGTTCTCAATTTTCAAGAAGAAAATTGGAGATACTGTGTATGGTATTGGCTGGATTCCTTTGGGTGGATATGTAAAAATATCTGGTATGATTGATGAAAGTATGGATACAGAACAGCTAGCGCAACCAGTGCAACCTTGGGAGTTTCGTTCTAAACCAGCTTGGCAACGTTTAATTATTATGCTCGGTGGTGTTTTTGTAAACTTTGTGTTGGGTATTTTCATTTACATTATGTTAATGTATGCGTATGGAGAAAAATATTTGCCTAATGAAAATGTAAAGGACGGTGTATGGGTACAAGATACCATCGCAATGAATTTAGGGTTGCAAACTGGTGATAAAATTTTAACAATCGATGGAGAAAAAATCAAGAAATTCTCTGAACTAACCCTCGGGTTTGTAAATGGAAATGATTTTCAATTGGAAAGAAACGGAGTTGTATTAGACCAACAAATTCCTGAAGACTTTATCTCTCAATTGATGGATCGAGGGAAGAATGCAGGACCAGTTGTGATGCCTAGAATTCCTTTTATTATTGCAGGTATTTCTGAAGATTCACACAATCTAACTGCAGATTTAAAACCTAAAGATATTGTGGTTGCTATTCATGGAAATAGAATAAAATATTTTGATGAAGGGCGGCCTGAATTAAATAAATTCAAAAATCAAGAGATTCTTTTAACGGTTTTAAGAGGAACTGAAACAAAAGAAATCCCTGTAAAAGTTAATAGTAAGGGGAAATTAGGTGTCGGTTTAGGGCAGTTACCTTTTAAAGATTTAGAAAAATTAGGCTATTATAATTTAGCCGAAATAGAATATTCTTTTATGGAAGCAATTCCTGAAGGATGGAACAAATCTATAAAAACACTTACCGATTATATCAAACAATTAAAAAAGATTTTAAATCCAAGTTCAGGGGCTTATAAAGGTTTGGGTGGTTTTATTTCTATTGGAAGTATTTTTCCTTCCGAGTGGAGCGCAGAATCCTTTTGGAACATCACCGCGTTCTTATCTATCATGTTAGGCTTTATGAACTTATTGCCAATTCCAGCTTTGGACGGTGGTCATGTTGTTTTTACGCTTTGGGAAATGATTACAGGTAAAAAACCAGGAGATAAATTTTTAGAATATGCGCAAGTAACCGGTTTTATTCTTTTAATTATTTTGCTGCTTTTTGCAAATGGAAATGATGTTTTTAGGTTGTTTAATTAGAATCTAACCACTACAAAAAACAATAGATATTTATAAATACAAAAGGTAGTAGCTTTTAGCTAGTGCCTTTTTTAGGTTTTATTTTAGGTGTCATCATAAAAGAAACATTTAACAGTACAAATTACATTATCATGAAAAACTCAACCGCAATTTTTTATATGATTTTCAGTGTCATTGCGTTTTCAATAATGAATGCAGTCGTAAAATGTTTGAATGATTTTAGTGCATATCAAATTGTTTTTTTTAGGTCGATTGGTACTTTACTATTTACAATTCCATTGATCATAAAACATAAAATTCCAATTCTTGGAAACAAGAAAAAATGGTTATTCTTAAGAGGGTTGGCGGGCGTTATTTCTTTAACTTGCTTCTTTGAATCATTAAATTATTTAGCGGTTGGTACCGCTGTTTCATTAAGATATACCGCTCCGATTTTTGCCGCTATTTTTGCGTTTATTTTCTTAAAAGAAAAAATAAAACCAATACAATGGGTCCTATTTTTAGTTGCATTCACAGGCGTTTTAATAATCAAAGGGTTTGGGATTGATGTCAATTCTATAGGGATTATTTTAGTGATTGTATCTGCCCTTTTTTTAGGGTTAATTTTTGTTGTCATTCGTAAAATTGGAGATACAGAAAATCCTTTGGTCATCATAAATTACTTTATGGTAATGGCCTTTTTATTTGGTGGAATTTTATCTATCAAGCATTGGAAAACCCCAAATTTAATAGAATGGATGCAGCTATTAAGTTTAGGCCTTTTTGGATACATAGGACAGATCTATATGACAAAAGCACTGCAAGCGAATGAAACAAATGTCATTGCTCCTTTAAAGTACTTAGAAGTCGTTTTTGTGATGCTCATTGGGGCTTTTTGGTTTGGAGAGACTTACAATCTATGGACCCTTTTAGGAGTCTTATTAATTGTATTTGGCTTGGTGTATAATCTCTATTTAAAACGAAAAAAATAAGACCTGTCTGAGTTCGAAAATTTTTATCTTCTTTATCCTAACCAACCCTCTCGATCTAAGCTTCGATATTGAATTGCCTCAGCAATATGATCTGGAGAAATATCTTTGGTATTCGCCAAATCGGCAATGGTTCTAGCCACCTTTAAAATTCGATCGGACGTATCATTGGCAACATAATGTAAATTCATTCCTTTGGAGCACAACATTCCTTTATTCACAGGGTGGTCTTTATCACCTGCAACAAAAACCTTATTGTTAATGTCTTTTTTTACAATAATACCACAACCAACTCCACAATAAGAACAAGTTGTTTTAATTTCATTTTTCATCATTTAAGCCACTATTTTATAAGAAATACGACATTAAAACCTGACCAACCAAAGGGTTGATTTTATTTTTCTGAATACCCTAAAAAAAAGGATCTTGAATTTTCAATTAATAAAATTTACATTAAAAATTGAAGTAATAATAAACTCAAAAGCAAGTATAAATACTTACTTTTTAAGCTAAAAAAGTACGTATGACATAATTATTAGTAAATTAAGAATTAACCAATAGTGATTTTAAGAATTTGACAAAATTAAGGGTAAAAAACAGTGGGGATTAAAAAATGGCTTCATTAGAGACTATATCAGTTGGTATTCTTTCGCTTTATTACTCAGTTCCATTAAATTTTTAGCCTCTAATTTCTTCATTAAATTAAAACGATGCACCTCTGCAGTGCGCTTGCTAATTTGTAATTCTTCGGCAATATCTTTATTGTTCTTTAACCCTAAAACTAAGGTTAATATTTGCTTTTCTCTTTTGGTTAATTTAAAAGGAAGTTCATGAAACTCCTTTTGAGGTGTTCCTTTTTTAGTTGTAGCTCCATCTACAAAATTGTTCATTATAATAGAAGAAACATCTCCTGTAAAATACCTACCACCAGAAGCAACTTTACTTATTGCTTTCAAAAATTCTTTCTTACTTGCTCCTTTCAACAAATAACCGTCAGCTCCTGCTTGTATCGATTTTAAAACATATTCTTCAGAATCGTGCATCGAAAGCACCAATGTTCTTACATCTGTATAGTGTTTATTAATTTCAGTAACCACTTCAATTCCATTCATTTCTGGCATGCGAATATCAACAATAAGTATATCAGGTTTCTTTTTCGAAATGACTTCTAAAGCTTCTTTTCCGTTGGATGCTTCATTTATAACAGTAATTCCTAATTGGTCTTCTAAAAGTGCTTTGATACCATTTCTCACCAAAACATGGTCGTCTGCTAAAACTATATTAATCATAACTGTAGATAATTTATAAGTACAAAAATAGCGATTTTAAGTAAAAATACGTATTTTAAATAGGGATATTTAATGTTACTCTTGTGCCTTTTCCAAGTTCAGAATTCAAGAACAATCGACCTTCAACAAATGTAATTCTTTCCTTCATAAAAGTCATACCCATTCCTCCATCTCCATTCTTTACGTGCTTTACCTTTAAAGGTTCAAAACCTTGTCCATCATCATCCACAACGATACTTAATATTTTTTCACTGTGAGAAACTGCCACCAAAATATGAGAAGATTCAGCATATTTAATAGCGTTATTTATTGCTTCTTGGACAATTCTATAAATATTAATTTCAACAAGGGAATCTAAACGTTGATTATAGTATGTTTTATTTAGAAATAAGATTTCTTTTCCCGTTAATCTTCCTAATTCTTGGGTTAGTTTTATCATTGCAGGAACCACTCCATGATCAGATAATTCTGGTGGAGTTAAATTAAAAGTGGCAGCTCTAACTCCTTTTATAATATTTGTAGTTAAGTCCTTTAAATGTTCAATCTTAGCAGTTGTTTTCTGAATATCATTCATATTAATACTTTCTAAATTGTATTTTAATCCAGTCAACATCTGACCAATTCCATCATGCACATCCTTTGCAATTCTGTTTTGTTCTTTTTCTTGGTTTTCTATAATCTTACTTGAAATTATTTTTTGCTGACTCATTTTCTCCTCAAAACTCTCTTTGGTCAATCTTTCAATTTCTATTTGACCTGCTTTTTTAGCAGTAATTTCTGAGGCGATAATTAATAATTCAGACTTATCTTCTGTGGGCCTATAAGGAACTATTGACATATCTAACCAAATAGTTTCTGCGTCTTTTGTCGTTGCCTTAAGCTCGCCTTGCCAACCCGTTTTTTTATGTTTAGTGATTAAATCTTCAATTATGAACTGTTCGTTTTCACTATTTGATAAAATGTTCCAAAAGAACGTTTCTTTTTTAAATTTTGTGAATTTAAACAACCTTGAAAACTTATTTCCTATGTGAATTAAATTTCCGTTTGGAGAAATTCTTGCAAACAATAATGTTTCATCAATTGCTTGACTTAAAGCACGCAACTCTTTAATTGATTTTTCTTTAACAACACTCAACTCATCTGCATTAAAAGCCATCTTTTTAGCTTTTTTTTCTGCCGACAGCAATTCTAAAAGTATCATTTTTATAGATTTTGCAGTAGGCAAAAAGATGAACACTAACTCCCCCAAAAGCAGCAACAATGTTAGTCCCATTAATAAGAACTCTAACTTTCTCAACCAAGCAACTTTCTCATTCGCTTCTAAATCATATTGATTCACAATTTCATCCATTATCAACAAAAAAGAACCTTCATTATTGGTTATTTTTTTGATTTCAGACACCAAAAAATCAATTGAAATTAAAGGGTTTTTTTCTAGTTTTCGAAGGATTAATTTTGAAGCTTTCTGTATGGTGTCAAAAACAGGATTAATCGCAGTAAACTTACTTTTTATTTGCACACTATTTTGTTTAGGAAGCCCTAAACTATCATTCCCTTTTTGAAGAGAGTTATGAGATAACTCCCATAGAAAAAGTGTTTTTTTTATATTATTTTTAAGGGAAATTCTATTTTTTTCATCTGAAGAAACTGAGAGGGAAACAATTTCTTTTGTTAATTTCTGACTCAACATTCTTTGCCTACCAGCAATATTTATCACCGTAGAATCACTTTGTTGTTTGTCTAAATGATTGCGGACTAAAACCTGACTAATAATTACAGAAAAAGCAATGGTGCTTAAGGCAATAATATACAAACGACTTAATTTATCAAACGTTCTTTGGTCTAATGAATTGCCTTTTTTTGTCATTTTAAATTACAATTATTATGAAATGGCTTGCTTCACCAGCGCTAAACTTGCTTCTAAACCCAACAAACCTCCACCTAATACCGCAGCTCTTGCATGTGGATTTTTCGCTTTTAGTTTTGCTGCATACCCCAACATTCCTTCTAAATCTTCAATCGTCCTATAGACAAAAACACCTTCTTTTTCTACTCCTTTTATTGGGGGAACAAATGCAGATGAACCGGTAGCTAAAACTAAATAATCGTATGTAAGCTGGCGACTCTTTGCTGTAATTATTGTTTTGGTTGCCCTAAAAATGTTGTCCACTTTTTCATCAACAATTAAATCAATATTATTTTCTTTATACCAAGCTGCAGGTGCCATTTCCAACGCTTTTGCATCTTGATTTTCAAAAAAGGCACTTAAATGAACTCTGTCATAAGCGGGTCTTGGCTCTTCACCAAAAACAGTGATTTTAAAATTTTTACTTTCTGATGAAGCGACTAATTTTTCACAAAACTTATAACCAACCATCCCATTACCGACTACAATAATTTTTTTCATAACTACGTATTTAAAAAACAAAATTAAGTATTATTACTTATTTCTGTGTTGCTTATTGAGCTGTTTTTACGTAGCAATCAAATTTTTATTAATTTGAAAATATAGCACCTTCTTATTAAATATTTCATAAAATAAAATTGCAGGAAATAGGAATTCTGCATTTCAAAAGTTTGGGGTATTAATGATTTGTTTTTAATACCTTTGAATTTCCTAAAATTAAAAAATGAACGAATTTATCCTTTTCTTTAAAATAGGTCTTAACCATGTGTTAGACTTTTCAGCATATGATCATATTTTATTTTTAGTAGTTTTGACTGTTGTTTTCAGTTTTAACCAATGGAAAAAAGTACTTTGGTTAGTTACTTTTTTTACAATTGGCCATGCGCTTACTTTAGCTTTATCTACCTATGGTATTTTAAAAGTAAAAATGAATTTGATTGAGTTTTTAATTCCACTCACCATTCTTATCACAGGAACTGTAAATGTTTTCACCGCTAAGAGTGCCTCCACAGGAAAAGAAAATACCAACTTTATTTTTGCGGTCTTTTTTGGCTTAATTCACGGGTTTGGTTTTTCTAATTACTTTAAATTAATGGTTGGCAAAGGAGACGATACCTTTTTTCCTTTATTAGAATTTGCTTTAGGAATAGAAGCTGCACAAATTATTATTGTTTTAGGAATTTTAATAATTGCAACAATTCTTCAACACTTTTTTAGAACTACCAAAAGAGATTGGATCCTAGTTTGTTCGTCTATTGTAATTGGTTTTGCTTTGCAAATGATGCTAGCGCGCGTATTTTGGTAAAATGAAATTTAAAAGGAACATCAATGGAAAACCAAAAATGAAACAACCCTTTTTTATTCAAAATTTTGTTTATTAATTAATGTCTTATTTCTGCAAATATTTTTACTTTCGCCCTAATGACTGAAAAAAAACAATTAAAATATGATAAGGCCTATTTAAAAATGGCTCTTGAATGGGGTAAACTATCCCATTGTAAGCGAAAACAAGTCGGTGCTTTGATTGTAAAAAACAGGATGATCATTTCGGATGGCTTTAACGGAACGCCTTCTGGTTTTGATAACTGCTGTGAAGATGAAGAAGGTGTAACAAAATGGGAAGTATTACATGCAGAAGCCAATGCAATATTAAAAGTTGCATCCTCTACTCAGTCTGCAAAAGGAGCTACGCTATACATTACTTTATCTCCTTGCACACAATGCAGTAAATTAATTCATCAAGCAGGAATAAATCGTGTTGTTTTTGCAAACTCATATAAAGATAAATCTGGAATCGACTTTTTAGAAAAAGCAGGCGTAGAAATCATGCATTTACCCTATGAAAAATAAAAATAACTTTCCGATATTCTTTTCTTTTGCTATAGTGTTTGGTATCATCATTGGTAATTTTCTAAATGGAAATCCAACCGATATATTCTCTTTAACTAAAAAATCTTCACAAGAAAAGAAGATAAAAAGACTCATCAATTTTATTGAAAAAGAGTATGTAGACACTATAAATACTGACGAACTTTTAGACGGAGCAATAACACAAATGCTAGGTAGATTAGACCCACATTCTGTATATATTCCTAAAGAAAACCTACAAGAAGATAGAGAAAGGTTGCAAGGTAATTTCGTAGGAATTGGTGTTCAGTTTAGTATGATAAACGACTCAATTACTGTTATTCAACCCATCAAAGGGGGGCCAAGTATTCTTGCAGGCATAAAAGCTGGAGACAGAATTTTAATGGCAGATAAGGATACTTTATTTGGTAAAAAAATCTTTAGCAACAAAGTGCCCAATTATTTAAAAGGAAAGCCTGGAACAAGGGTTGCACTTCAAGTTTACAGAAAAAGTACTGATTCTCTTTTTAATCTTGCTGTAACGCGTGGAAAAGTCAACATTAAAAGTGTTGATCTCGCCTATATGCTCAACGATCGTCTTGGCTATATAAAACTAAATCGATTTGCAGAAAATGCTTTCACAGAATTTAAGTCTTCTTTAGACAACTTGTTGGCTGCTGGAATGACCAATTTGGTCTTAGATCTCAGAGGAAACGGGGGTGGTTTTATTCACATTGCAGAGCGTATTATTGACGAATTTTTAGAAGAAGACACCTTGATTGTGTTTACCACAAACAACAAAAATGAAACAGAAGAATACTTTGCAACGGCTCAAGGCGATTTCGAAAAAGGAGGTTTGTATGTTTTAATTGATGAAAATTCTGCATCTGCTTCCGAAATTGTTGCAGGGGCTTTACAAGACAATGACAAAGGAACTATTATTGGTCGCCGGTCTTTTGGAAAAGGACTTGTACAAGAAGACATGGATTTGGGAGATGGTTCTTTCGTTCGTTTAACAATTTCTCGTTACTACACACCAACAGGGCGTTCCATTCAAAAAACATATGCTAAAAAAGGCAATAAAAATTACTACAGAGAATCTCAAGAAAGAATTTCTAGTGGAGAACTATTAAACAAAGACAGTATAAAAGTGGTAGATTCCTTAAAATTTATTACTCCAAAAGGGAAAGTCGTTTATGGTGGAGGTGGAATTATTCCAGATGTTTTTGTACCCATAGATACCACTTCTTATTTCTCTAATTCCTACTTTAATTCTATAAATGATTTTGCCTTTAAATATGTAGATAGCAATCGAAAGTCATTAGAAAAATGGACAATAGATGATTTTATTAAAGACTTTGACAAAAGCGAAACTGTTTTAAATCAATATTTATCTACTCTTAAAAACAGCACAGCACCTTCTTTTAAAATTAAACAAGGTTTAAAGAAATACTTAAAAGCCGCTATTGCAAATACTCTTTTTGGCGATGTCGGTTTTTACCGAATCATACATCTAGATGATAAAATGCTACAAAAAGTAATCGAAATAGAAAATTCAAACTAAACAATCATCATTCCAATAAATAGGAAACACCAATTATTATCAATCCTTTAACTTTTAAAAATCTTGTTGGTTATACATACCTGCACAAATCCTACTATTTTAAAGTTTTTTTTGCTGGCTCTTACCAATTATAATTTCATCAAGAATCGCCCTATACAACAGAATCAATAAAACCAATTCATATATCATATTTGTTAATGAAAGTTTCGCTGTTTTCTGCGACTTATATTGTATATTTGCATGCTATTTAGATTTAATCTATATAAAATTATGATAAAAGTTTCAGACACAGCAAAGAAAAAAGTCGAACAATTAATGACCGATGACGGTTTTGATGTAACGAAAGATTTTGTGAGAGTTGGTGTAAAAAGTGGTGGTTGTTCAGGTTTGTCCTATGACTTATCATTTGATAATAAAAAAGAAGAAAACGATAGAGTTTTTGAAGAAAATGATGTAAAAATTATTGTAGACAAAAAAAGTTTTTTGTATCTCGTAGGAACTACTTTAGAATTCTCAGGAGGATTAAACGGAAAAGGATTTGTATTTAACAATCCAAACGCAAACAGAACATGTGGATGTGGAGAGTCCTTTAGTTTGTAAAAAACTACAAGAATTTAGTAATTGAGAGTAAAAATATCTCTAAACAATTATTGAGATTCATTAACTATTTAAGAAAGAGTCAGATTTATTAAATCTTTTAATAACTATGAAATATACAGAAGACGATTTAGAAAAAGAATTAGAAACCCAAGAATATAAATACGGTTTTTATACAGATATTGAAAGTGAAACCTTTGCAAAAGGATTGAATGAAGAGGTAGTAATTGCAATTTCTAAAAAGAAAAACGAGCCACAGTGGATGACTGATTGGCGGTTAGAGGCCTTTAGAGTTTGGGAAAAAATGGAGGAACCAGAATGGGCAAATGTTCGTTATGAAAAACCAAAATTTCAGGACATTGCGTATTACTCTGCACCAAAAGAAAAACCAAAATTAAATTCTTTAGATGAAGTAGATCCAGAATTACTAGACACTTTTAAGCGTTTAGGAATTTCTCTGGATGAACAAAAAAAGTTAGCCAATGTTGCCGTAGATATTGTAATGGACTCTGTTTCTGTAGCAACTACTTTTAAGAAAACATTAGGCGAAAAAGGGATCATTTTTATGCCAATTTCTGAAGCAATTCAAGAACATCCTGCATTAGTTAAAAAATATTTAGGGAGTGTTGTTCCCACAACAGACAATTTTTATGCAGCATTAAATTCGGCCGTTTTTTCTGATGGCTCTTTTTGTTACATTCCAAAAGGCGTTCGTTGTCCTATGGAATTATCTACCTATTTTAGGATTAATGAAGGAGGAACAGGCCAGTTTGAAAGAACGTTGGTTGTTGCAGACAAGGGAAGTTTCGTTTCCTATCTGGAGGGCTGTACGGCACCAAGTAGAGATGAAAATCAATTACATGCTGCAGTTGTAGAATTAATAGCTTTAGACGATGCAGAAATTAAATATTCTACCGTACAAAACTGGTATCCAGGAAATAAAGAAGGAAAAGGTGGTGTTTATAATTTTGTAACCAAAAGGGGTATTTGCGAAAACAATGCAAAAATTTCATGGACACAAGTAGAAACAGGTTCTGCTGTAACATGGAAATATCCTTCTTGTATTTTGAAAGGGAATAATTCTGTAGGTGAGTTTTACTCAATTGCAGTGACCAATAATCATCAACAAGCAGATACAGGAACAAAAATGATTCACTTGGGTAAAAACACCAAGTCAACTATTATTTCTAAAGGAATCTCTGCAGGACATTCTCAAAATTCTTATAGAGGATTAGTTCAAATAAATTCTAGAGCAGAAAATGCTCGTAATTTTTCTCAATGTGACTCTCTATTGATGGGAAATGCATGTGGAGCACACACGTTTCCTTATATTGAAGTGAAAAATAAGTCAGCTCAAATAGAACACGAAGCAACGACAAGTAAAATTGGTGAAGAACAATTATTTTACTGTAATCAACGTGGAATTGATACTGAAAAAGCAATTGCATTAATTGTAAACGGATTTAGTAAAGAAGTGTTGAATAAATTGCCAATGGAGTTTGCCGTCGAAGCGCAGAAGTTGTTGGAAATTAGTTTAGAGGGTTCCGTAGGTTAAACTTTTGAAGGTTTATTTATTTGTGAGCTGAGTCGTTTTTAACTACAGACCAAATAGATAAACAAAAAATATCAATTATTAAATAATGCTTATAGCCAAAAGCTAAAAGCCAATAGTATAAATAGAATGTTAAAAATAGAAAATTTACAAGCAAGTATCGATGATAAATCAATTTTAAATGGATTGAATTTAGAAGTCAAAGCAGGAGAAGTGCACGCGATTATGGGACCAAATGGTGCTGGAAAAAGCACATTGGCGAATATTATTGCAGGAAAAGAAGAGTATGAAGTTACAAACGGAGCCATTGAATTACATGGGGAAGATATTAGCGAATTAGCACCCGAAGAAAGAGCTCATAATGGGATCTTTTTATCATTTCAATATCCTGTTGAAATTCCTGGAGTTTCTGTTACAAATTTTATTAAAACCGCTATCAACGAAACTCGAAAAGCAAAAGGTCTAGAAGATATGCCTGCAAAAGACATGTTAAAAAAAATTCGTGAGAAATCTGAATTATTAGAAATAGACCGCAAATTTTTGTCTCGTTCTTTAAACGAAGGTTTTTCGGGAGGCGAAAAGAAACGTAATGAAATATTCCAAATGGCAATGTTGGAACCAAAGTTAGCCATCTTAGATGAAACAGATTCTGGTTTGGATATTGACGCTTTGCGTATTGTTGCAAACGGAGTAAATAAATTAAAATCTAAAGACAATGCAGTAATTGTAATTACGCATTACCAACGTTTATTAGATTATATTGTTCCTGATTTTGTTCATGTTTTATATGATGGTAAAATCGTGAAATCTGGCGATGCTTCTTTAGCTTTAGAGTTAGAGGCAAAAGGGTATGATTGGATAAAACAAGAATTGGTTTAGTAAACAGAGTTCTTAAAGTTTATAAGGTTAAGTCATTAACTTTTTAACTTTCAAACTAGAAAAACAATGGAATTAAAAGAAAAAATAGTATCCTCTTATGTTGCTTTTGAAAACAAAGTAGACATGAATTCTGACATACACGAAATAAGATCAAAAGCACTTCAAAATTTTGAAGATTTAGGTTTCCCTACTAAAAAATTAGAAGCATGGAAATACACTTCTTTAAACGCTGTTTTAAAGGAAGATTACAGCTTATTTCCAGAAAAAGAAAACACGATTGAATTAGCAGATGTAAAAAAGTATTTTATCGATGATATTGATGCATATAAACTTGTTTTTATTGATGGAAAATACAGCTCCTTCTTATCAGAAACGACCCATGATACTTTTGATGTTTGCTTAATGTCTTCTGCATTGGCGAAACCAAAATACAAAGCTGTCATTGAAAACTACTTCAATAAAATAGCAAAACAAGACAATTTAACCTCTCTAAACACAGCTTTTGCAAATGAAGGTGCTTACATCTACATTCCTAAAAATGTTGAAGTAGAAAAACCAATTCAGATCCTCAATTTTACGACTGGCTCTGAAGCGGCAATCTTGTTACAGCCTAGAAATTTAATTGTCGTTGAACAGAATGCACACGTTCAAATCATAGAACGTCATCAAAGTTTAACCTCTCATCCTGCTTTAACAAATGCTGTAACGGAAATTTTTGCAGCAAAAGACGCAACTGTCGACCTTTATAAAATTCAAAACGATGCTACAAATGCTTCTTTGATAGACAATACTTATATCGAGCAGAAATCGAATAGTGTTGTTTCTGTACATACTTTTTCTTTTGGTGGAAACATTACTAGAAATAACCTAAACTTTTATCAAAGAGGAGAACACATTGATTCTATTTTAAAAGGAATAACAATTATTGAAGGAAAACAACACGTAGATCACCATACTTTAGTGCATCATATTGAACCTAATTGTGAAAGTCATCAAGATTATAAAGGAATTTATGATGAGCGCGCCACAGCCGTATTTAATGGTAAAGTTGTTGTAGATAAGGAAGCTCAAAAAACAAATGCATATCAGCAAAATAATAATATTTTAATAAGTGATAAAGCAACGATCAATGCCAAACCACAACTCGAAATATTTGCTGATGATGTAAAATGTTCTCATGGTTGTACAATTGGACAATTAGATGATGCTGCATTATTTTATATGCAACAACGTGGAATTCCCAGGAAAGAAGGGAAAGCATTATTAATGTATGCCTTTGCAAACACGGTTTTAGAAAGTGTAAAAATACCAGAAGTAAAACAACGAATTACCAAGTTAATCGCTGAAAAATTAGGCGTTGATATTGGTTTTGATTTATAGGCAACAAGTTACTTTTTGTATAAAAATTTAACCACGCTATTTGCGTGGTTTTTTTGTGAATTAAAAAAATCGACTATTTTACACTTTCTAAAACCCCTTTCAAAAACTCGTTTTCATCAAAATTAGACAAACCAAAACGTACTATTACCATTTCTTGACTAGGTAAAACGTAGACCCTTTGACCATGATAACCATCAGCAAAATACATGTTCTTTGGAACATCTTTGAATAGGTTTTTTGTATTTAACCAAAATTGTGCACCATAAGTTCCGTTAGACGTTGGTGTTGGCGTGGTTATATAATCTACCCAATCTTTGGAAAAGAGTTGTGTGCCGTTCCAATTTCCATTATGAAGATATAACAACCCAAATTTTCCCCAATCTCTAGCTGTTGCCCAAGCATAAGATGACGCTACATAATTCCCACTTAAATCAGCTTCTAAAACCATGGAATGCATTCCTATCTTATCAATAAAATCTGCATACCAAAAATCTAAATAGGCTTGGTGTGTTTTAAACTGACCTCTTAAAATTCCTGATAATAAATTAGTTGTTCCAGAAGAATAATTCCAGGTTTCATTTGGAGCACCAATGAAAGGTTTATTTTCTTGCATCTTTGTCATATCGCGCTCTAAAAATAACATTTTAGTCACGTCAGAAATTTCATCGTAATTTTCATCCCATGCTAAACCAGAGTTCATTTGTAATAAATTATGAATGGTGATCTCTTTTCGCGCATCCTTCTGCCAAGAGGCAATTGGTGCCTTGTCTTGCACATTAATTTTCCCTTGGTATTGCAGCACTCCAAAGACAGTACTCAAAATACTCTTGGTCATCGACCATCCTAAAATTTTAGATTTATTATGAAATCCTTCCGCATACTTTTCTGAAATAATTTGATCTTTATAAAGAACAATTACTGCTCTTGTTTTATTCTTTTTTTCGAATACTGAATCCATTACAATATTCAATTTTTGATAGTTTATCGTTGAAAACAGGGTGTCCTTTTGCATTCCATTTCCGTATGGATAAGGAGCTGTGTTGCTCATAGTAACTCTTTTAGGGACTATGTATTTTGCTGTTTCATCTTTTTCATCCAATGTTAAAACACTCCCTAAACCTTCTCTAAATACTGCCTTTCTTGTCAAAAGTCCAAAAACAGAAGAGGTTGCTCTCTTCTTTTCTAAATCAATCGTGTTTGAAGCCAAATTTACGGGTGAAAAATTATTGTCAGTTCGGTCTGTAAAGGCTAAAGTTCTCTCTGCAATAAAAACAGCCGAAGCGGTGTTTTTTGCAGAATAACCTGCTAAAATGTTCAATTTTGAATAATTGTAAACCACTAAAATTGTGATTACAACAGCAAATAAAAGTAAAATTCTCTTAAAAATTTTCATTAAAAATATAGTTTATACTGCTTTATGTTTAACTGGCTCAGTAAGCCCTTCTTAAAACATTGCTCAGCGTCATACATTAAAATTTATAGGTCTGCATTAGGTTATTAAATTAGTATTATTTATGTAAAAATAAGAAAATCATATTGTCTTTTCCATCAGTTTAAAGCTTCATGGTTTATCTTTGTTCTATAAAATAACATTCCTATGATAAATGTTGCCAAAATTCGTGAAGATTTTCCCATTCTAAAAAGAACTGTTCATGGAAAACCTTTAGTATATTTTGATAATGCGGCAACTTCACAAACGCCACAAGTTGTTATTGACACGATTGTTGCTTATTACAGTAATTACAATTCTAATATTCACAGAGGTGTGCATACGCTGAGTCAAGAGGCTACAGATAAATATGAAGAAGCACGAATCAAAGTACAACAGCATTTTAATGCAAAAGAAGCCTATGAAATTATTTTAACTTCTGGCACAACGCACAGTATCAATATGGTTGCTGCTGGCTTTGAAACGCTTTTAAAAAAAGGTGATGAAGTGATTGTTTCTGCTTTAGAACACCATTCTAATATTGTGCCTTGGCAAATGTTATGTGAAAAAACGGGTGCTATTTTAAAGGTAATTCCTATGAATGAGGATGGTTCTTTACAAATAGATGTATATGATAATTTATTAAATGAAAAAACGAAACTTGTGTTTTGTAATCATGTTTCTAATGCTTTAGGAACCGTAAACCCTGTTAAAGAAATTATTGAAAAAGCGCATAAATTTGGCGCTGCAGTTTTAATTGATGGAGCGCAAGCTACTCCACACATAAAACCAGATGTACAAGCTTTAAATGTTGATTTTTATGTAGCTTCTGCCCATAAATTATGTGGCCCAACAGGAGTTGGTTTATTATACGGAAAACAAGAATGGTTAGAAAAACTTCCTCCTTACCAAGGTGGTGGAGAAATGATAGATACTGTTACTTTCGAAAAAACTACCTATGCAGGTTTGCCTCATAAATTTGAAGCAGGAACACCCAATATTTGTGGTGGAATTGCTTTTGGAGCTGGGCTAGATTATATGAACGCAGTGGGTTTTGAAAACATTGCTTCTTATGAACACGAACTGTTAGTATACGGAACACAAGAACTCTTAAAAATTGAAGGCGTAAAAATATACGGAACCACTGCTAAAAAGACGGCTGTCATCTCTTTTAACGTGGGTGAAATTCATCCGTATGATATTGGTGCCATTTTAGATAAACTTGGCGTAGCGGTGAGAACAGGACACCATTGTGCACAGCCCATTATGGATTTCTATCAAATACCAGGAACCGTCAGAGCTTCCTTTTCTTTTTACAACACAAAAGAAGAAATCGATGTTTTTATTACAAGTCTTAAAAGAGCAGTAATGATGCTTTCTTAATCGAACTATTTCATTAAAACAAAAAAAGGGTTGAGAATTAAATTCTCAACCCTTTTTTTTATAACTAATTGTATTCTCTTATTGTAATGTTGGAGAATAATTTGTTGGATAATCGTCTGCTTTTGCCAAACCATTTGTAGCAGTCGTAAAATTAGAACCAAATTTAGCGTCAATAGCTCCTAAAATTCTATTAGCCATTAATGCATATCCTCTAGCTGTTAAATGAATTCCATCTAAACTTACCAAACCTCCAGTGACTAAACTTGTTGTCATTGTATACCTATCAAATTGAATACCGCTAGCAGCTTCTCTTAAAATTGCATTTAAATCAATAACAGCAACATTTTCGTTAGAACTTGCAACGTCAGCAATAGTAGCATTATATGCGTCTGTAGCTGTTGAAATTTTAGCCAGTTCATCGGCAGTTATTATCCATTCATCTGCTAATGCAACTCCAACTCCATTTACACTTTCTGGATTGCTAGGGTCAGCTAAAGTTCCTATAAAAGCAGAACCTGGTAAAACTAATAAATCTTCAGCAGTTGTTTGTCTATAAGAAGGAATACTAAGACCCGATAAATCTGTTAAATCTTCATCAATAATAACCACAGCATTTTGTCCAGCAGAAAAATTAATAGTTCTCTTTTCAACTTCTGCATCATCAATTAAACTATTTTGTTTTGCTACCAATAAACCACCATTATATAGGGCATAAGCAGTATTTACAGCTTCTGCTGTCGCTTCATCTAAAGGAACGGGATTATAGGGTACTGTTGTAAAAAAAGGTAATAATGTAATGTCTGGTACTGTTGCAATTACTCCTTTTGCTTCTCCAGAAGTCAATGTAGTTACCATTGCTCTAAATACTTGATCAAAAACTAAAGGGTTTGTAATGTCGTTTCCTCCATAGGTTGTTGGATCTAAATTTCCAGTTGGATTTGTTGTTGTTGGAGACTGATCTACACCTACCCCTCCAGAAGTAGCATAGCTTAAAACATCATTTCCTCCAATTTCTGATAGTGTAAAAAACGTTGGGCTTTGTGCCATGGCATCAGCTAAAACATTGGCTGTAGCACTAGTTGCCATTCTTGCATAATATGGATTCGCTAGTTCTAAAGGAACTCCTGCTAAGCTTCCTAAACCAGCAGCAGTAATATGAAAACTTTTTGCTCCTGGAATCCCATAATTATTAAAACCTCCTGTAAGAACCGTTGTTCCCTCTGTTGTTGGTATAGCGTCTAAACGTACTGGTCCAGCACCATTAAAAGTCAATCTTGGTTCTTGTATAACTGTACTTCCTCCAAAAAGCATTCCTCCAATATTATCTTCCATTAAAGGTTGTGTAAAAGTAGCTCCTACTCCAAACTTTTTTGCTAATATGTTTGGAAAAGAATTTTCTTGCCCTGCATTAAATAAAGCCCCATCTGTATAGCCTGCTGTAAATGAAGCACCTACTGCTATGTAACTAGAGAAATCTAATCCATTGGTGTTTAATGCTACCTCTGCCTGAACTGGGTCCGTTATTTTATCTAATTCGTTGTTTACATCACAAGACGCAACGCTAAATGACAAAAGTAACAATCCTATATATTTATAATTTTTCATGTGTCTATATTGTTTTTTTTATTGGTTACATGTAGCTTCCTTGTAGTCATCACTTTGTGTATCAACCTTTCGTTATGGAAGTTTCATAAAATGTCTTTGTTTATATTAGTTATTAATTGTCCAAGAAAGGTAGTACTGAGAACCTATTGCACCCACTCCTGGAGCACTTAAATATTCTTGACCTGATAAGTTAGCGCCTCCTAATTTAAATACAGACTTCATACTTGGTACCGAATAATTTATTTGAGCGTCTAAAACGGTTCTCGCTTTTATCGTACCGTCTATGAAAGTAGATTCCCATCTGTATTTATCTTGCCATCTTGCATTGAAGTTAAAACCGAAATTTTTAAATAAATTGGTTTTACCAAACTGTAATTTTACTTTGTGTGCTGGTGTGTTGAAACCTGCTTCAAAATCGGGATCCGATGCTTGGTCAAATTCAAATTCAGCATAGGTATAATTTAATCCTAAATCGAACCCTTTCAATATTTTTGTATTCAAACCAGCAGAGGCTCCATAAGAATTAATATCTGATGAGGTATTCGAATACAATTGAAAGATTTTAAAACCACCTGTTAAATTGTAAGGAACAATTACATTTCTATTTGCAATAAAATCTTCATATTGATTGTAATACACACTTACATCTAGCGTTACTCTTTTCGTTCCTGCTTTTACCAAACCTCTATACCCTATTTCGTAAGCGGTTACTTTTTCTGGTTTCACCAAAGAGACATCCGCTTTTACCGTACCTCCACTTGCAACAGTATACGAATTTTCATAAGCATCTCTACCAGTTACGGTATATGTATTTCCATCATCATTATCTACAAAAGTTGTTGTGAATCTATCTAAGTTGTCTTCAACACCCCCTAGTAAGATAGCACTCCCAACATCTAAACCAATATATTGATCTTGCGTTGTTGGGTTTCTAAAACCTGTTTGAAAAGAGGCTCTAAAATTATTGTTTTTATTTTCTCCTCCTGCGAATGCGAATGAAACTCTTGGAGAAAAATTACCTTCAAAATTTTGAGCTTTGTCATAACGGATAGAAGCGGTTACTTTTAAACGGTCTTCATCAAGAAAACTTTTTTGTGCTTGCGTATAAACACCGAATTCATCATAATTTATTGCGCCATTAGCAGGTCCATCTGTAAATATATTTCCAAAAGAATTTAAAGCATATCTTCTGTAAGAACCTCCTACTTGAATTTCTGCAAAATCTACTACATCTCTAAAGTTGTAATTCCCGTCTGCATGGTATAATTTTGTTTCATCTCTAAACTTTGCGCCTGTTTTTAAATCTGGATCAGAAATTACCGTATTAAAAGCAGTTTCAAATTCAGTGCTACCAGGCAAGAACCTTCCAGTATCAGCAAATTTTCTTGCCTCTGCATGAGAACTTGCGGTATAAGTTGGTACTGCTGCGATATAAGATGCTGGCGCTGCTCCTAAATAAGCAGCTGCATATTGACGAAACCAATCTACATCAGATTTCCATGCTCTGTTAATATTTAATGCGGCAAATAATGTATTGTAAGAATCTCCTGCGTTTTCTCTAGTCGTATATCCTCTTACAAAAAAGTTTTTCCCTTTAACTTCCAGTCTGTGTTGATCTAAGTAAAAGTTTTTAATGCTATATTTCTGTCCACCTAAGTATTGTGTGTCACCAGTACCTATTTTAGAATTCCAGATAACTTCCAAACGATCATCACCAAAAGGGCGGTAATTTAATGAGGTACCAAATTTTATACTTTTAACTCCGTAATCGATTAAATCTTTTTCATCGTATCCAGTTCTACTTACTTCACCGATTGCACCTCCTAAATCTGTAGAAGCAACATCTCCAAAAACATTCACACCATTATAGTTTGGATCAGAATTTCTGTCTCCAGAAATATACTCGTCTCCATCAGTGTTTCTATAGTCTGTTGCATTCCAATCTGTTCCTTGTAAATATGATAAGGTTGCTTTTGCTGCAAATTTATCAGAAAAAGCATAGGCCATTCTAATGTTTACGTCATGAAAACTATTATCTCCAGCTGCTTCTTGACTAGTAACTCCTTGTTTGTAAGAAAAACTAATTCCTTGGTCGTCAAAAGGACTTTTACTGGTCATAAACAAAATCCCATTAAAGGCATTTGCTCCGTACAACGCAGAAGAGGCTCCTGGCAATAATTCTACTGTTTTTACGTCTAATTCAGACATTCCTAGTAAATTACCAATAGCAAAGTTCAATCCAGGTGCAGCATTGTCCATACCGTCTACCAATTGCATAAAACGGGTATTTGAAAAGGTGGCAAAACCACGCGTATTTACAGATTTAAATGTTAAACTGTTGGTGTTTACATCTACTCCTTTTAAATTTTCTAAACCATCATAAAAAGAAGGTGCAGAAGTATTTTTTATAGCTCTCGTGTCCATTCGTTCAATAGATACTGGAGATTCCATAATACGTTCTGGTGTTCTAGATGCAGAAACGACAATCTCATCTAGAGAGGTTTCGTTTTCGGTTAAACCAATATCTATTTTTTGGTTATTATTTAAAATTTCTACTTTTTCTGTTTTGAATCCTAATACAGAAATTTCTATGGTAAAGGGGGGCTTGTCAGCAACATTTAACACAAAGTTCCCATCAAAGTCTGTGGTTGTTCCTACTGCTTTTCTAGAAATTTTTATGTTTGCTCCTGGAAGCGTATCACCAGTATTTAGGTCTGTTATTGTTCCTGTAACGATGGTTTTTTGAGCAACCATTGCAACACTACTAAAAGCTATAAGCCCAAAAAATAAAATCTTTTTTATCATAATCTATAGGGGTTAAGTTAATCTCTGGCAAAATACAATTTTTTTTGGATAAAATATTATTTAACATTATATTTTAAATTTTTGCCAAAATTTAGTCAAAATTTTTATGATATCAATAGTCTAAAAATCCCGCTTGATGATATCAAAAAAAAACATTAGTTATTGTACATTTGTACTTCTAATTAATTTTTCCATTCTTGAAAGTAATTGAAAACATTGTTAATTTTTCTACAAACGAAAAAACTTTTGTCACCATTGGTACTTTTGATGGGGTTCATTTTGGGCATCAAAAAATTATTGAAAAATTAGTTTTAGAGGCTAAAAAAGCAAAAAGAAAGTCCGTGTTACTTACTTTTTTTCCGCATCCAAGAATGGTGCTTCAGAAAGAAGCTTCTATTGCATTAATCAATACCATTGATGAACGTGCAAACCTTTTAGAAAAAACAGGTTTGGATTATTTAGTAATTCATCCTTTTAGTAAAGATTTTTCTAGAATGACGGCGCTAGAGTTTGTTCGTGATTTTTTAGTAAATCAACTGAATATTTCTAAATTAATTATTGGTTATGATCATCATTTTGGTAAAAATAGAGAAGGAAATATTGTTCAACTAACCGAATACAGTCATTTATATGATTTTACGGTGGAAGAAATTCCAGCGCAAGATATTAATGATGTTTCTGTCAGTTCTACTAAAATTAGACGCGCTTTAGCAATAGGAAACTTGAACACTGCCAACAATTATTTGGGGTATTATTTTATGCTAATAGGCAGGGTTGTCAATGGAAAAAAATTAGGTGGAAAAATTGGCTACCCTACAGCAAATATTGATATAAAAGAGAGTTATAAACTGATTCCTAAAACGGGGGTTTATGTTGTGAAATCAACCCTTGAAAACTCGGTTGTTTTTGGAATGATGAATATTGGAAATAGACCAACTGTGAATGGTAATCATCAAACGATTGAAGTTCATTTTTTTGATTTTAATCAAGACCTATACCATCAAAAATTGACTATAGAACTGCTTTATTTTTTACGAGATGAAAAGAAATTTGAGACGGTTGATCTGTTAATTCTTCAATTGAAGAAAGATGAAAAAATTGCACGAGATTATATTGAAAGTACTTCCCTTTTTAATTCCTCAAAAAGAACAACTCACTTGTTGTAACCTGGTATTATTTGAATAAAAACTTCCTTTTTTTAGGATTGTAATACGCGTTAAGAATTGCAGTAAAAAGCCCGCAGAGAGGAACGAACGAGGACTTGAAACGAAAAGCCTGACCCTTGTAGTAACGCCAAAAAAAGCAGCATAATTATTGTTTTTAGGATACCTCCGGTATGATTGAATTATTTATTATTGATTTAAGGGCAAATCAAAAACACAAATTATATCTTTGCATTTCTAAATTTCTGGACCAATGTTACAAGTACAATTTATTAGAGATCACAAGGAAGCTGTTTTACAAGGATTAGCAAAACGTAATTTTGCGAATGCTGAACATATCATTGAACAAGTTTTAACTGCTGATGAAGATCGAAGAGGAACCCAAGTTCAGCTAGACAATACATTGTCTGAGTCTAATAAAATATCCAAAGAAATTGGCACTTTCTTCAAATCTGGAGAAGCACAAAAAGCAACATTGTTAAAAGAAAAGACAGGTCATTTGAAAGAAAAATCGAAAGCACTTTCAGAAAAATTACAGGAGCATGCTTACGAATTACAAACCTTATTGTTTCAGATTCCAAACATTCCTCATACTTCGGTAAATGCTGGAACCTCTGAAGAAGATAATGAGCAAATTTTTAAAGAAGGACAGGTTCCTGATTTGGGAGAAAACGCACTTCCTCATTGGGAACTAGCAAAGAAATATGACATCATCGATTTTGAATTAGGAAACAAAATTACGGGTGCTGGTTTTCCTGTTTATAAAGGAAAAGGTGCAAGATTACAACGTGCATTAATCAATTATTTTTTAGACAAAAACACAAAAGCTGGGTATACTGAAGTGCAAGTTCCACATGTAGTAAATGAAGCTTCTGCAACCGCTACAGGTCAATTACCAGATAAAGATGGGCAAATGTATCATTGTACGGAAGACGATTTGTACTTGATTCCTACTGCAGAAATTCCAATTACAAATATGTTTCGTGGCAATTTAATACACGAAGCAGACTTCCCTATAAAAGTTACGGGATATACCCCTTGTTTTAGAAGAGAAGCAGGCAGCTATGGCGCCCATGTTCGCGGTTTAAATAGGTTGCATCAATTTGACAAAGTAGAGATTGTAAGAATTGAACATCCTGAGACTTCTTATGCTGCTCTAGAGGGCATGGTAGAACACATTAAAGAGATTTTAAGAGAATTAAAATTGCCTTATAGAATTTTACGTTTATGTGGTGGAGACACTGGTTTTACGGCTGCATTAACTTTCGACTTTGAATTGTTTTCTGCAGGACAAGACCGATGGTTAGAAATTAGTTCTGCCTCAAATTTTGAAACATTTCAAGCAAATAGGTTGAAACTTCGTTTTAAAAACAAGGAAGGAAAAAGCGAATTGGCGCACACCTTAAATGGAAGTTCTTTAGCTTTACCGAGGGTTTTAGCTGGAATCTTAGAAAATTATCAAACAAAAGAAGGAATTAAAATACCAGAAGTATTAGTACCTTATTGTGGGTTTGATTTTATTGGTTAATCCTTTTTTATTGGTGGTTTTTGGTGGATGGATCATTTTACCAAAAAACATCAACTAAAATTAATTAGCAACAACAGCGACCATTAGTCTTTTGTATTTATTCATTATTAAAAGTGCCTTCAAATAAGCACTAATTTGTCCGTTTTTCATAAAAAATTTTGAATTGTGTTTTGCAATTTCGTATTGGTTTTTAAAATCTCTCATCATCTTAATTTGTTAGTTCACTTATACTGTAGTCAATTTTTGTGCCAGAATCTTTCAAAGGAACCGCTCAAAATTGATAGATTTAATAATATTTTAAACTTTTTCTTACTTATCTTTGAATTAGATGAAAAAACTTTGTTTGCTTATTTTTCTTACGATTACTAGCATTAGCTACGCTCAAAATGATTATTTATTGGGAGAAAGCTACTATAGAGAAGGGGCCTATAAGAAAGCAACAGAAGTTTTTAAAAAATTATATTCTAAGAGCACATTTAATACGACTTATTTAAGCCGATTAATTTCTTGCTATCAAGAGACTCAAAATTTTTTAGAGGCCGAAAAGCTATTAAAATCTAAATTGAAGAAAAATCCACATCAAAGTTTTTTATATGTCTATTTAGGCTATAATTATGAGCGACAACAACGCATGGAATTGGCTAAGAAGAATTATGATTTCGCATTGGCATCTATTGACAAGAGAAGCCTCTATGGCGGAACAATAGGGCTTATTTTTAAAAACTACAGCCTTTTAGACAAAGCTATTTTAGCTTATGAAAAAGTAATGGCAAAAAATGAAAATGCTAATTTTAGTTTTCAAATTGCACAGATTTATGGAGAAAAAGGCGCGCTTAGAAAAATGTTTGAATCCTATATTGATTTGGTAGATAAAAAAGAAAGAAATTTAAATATCGTTCAAAGATATACAAGTAAATATATTACTGATGATGCAGAAAATGAAGCCAATATCATCTTCAGAAAAACACTGTTAAGAAAATCTGCGAGTAATCCAAAAGATGTTTGGAACATCTTGTTAAGTTGGTTGTTTACGCAACAAAAAAGCTACCAAAAAGCGTTGGTACAAGAAAAAGCATTATATCAAAGAAATCCAATAAATTTGAGTGCTATTTATAGCTTAGGGAAAATAGCTTTTGAAAATAAAGATTATACTACCTCGAAAGAATGTTTCTCTTTTATCACGCAAAAAACAACCTTAAAGGAAGAGAAAATTGAGTCTTTTTTATTCCTTACAAAAATCAGTGTTGCCAACAACATCCCTGAGACAAAAAAAATATTTCAATCATTATTTAATGAATTTGGTAAAAATAAACTAACGATAAAAATACAGGTAGCTTACGCTGATTTTTTAACGTTTCATCTAAACAAGCCTTATGAAGCCAAAGATGTTTTAGAAAAGGCATTGGTTTTTTCTCACTCAAAATTTGATAAAGCAAGGATAAAATTAAAGTTAGGAGATATTTTAGTTTTCATAGGAAAGTACAACAAGGCCTTACGGTATTTTTCTCAAATTCAAACCCAACTTAAAAACCATGAACTAGGGCAACTAGCGCGTTTTAAAGTGGCACAAACAAGTTACTTTAAAGGCGATTTTCCTTGGGCGAAAGCACAGTTGAAAGTACTAAAAAGTGCTACTTCACAATTGATTGCTAATGATGCGCTAGCCTTGTTTTTAATCATAATAGACAATGAACCTGTAGATGAGATTCCTTCTGGGTTGATGCAATATTCCAAAGCAGCACTATTATCTTTTCAGAACAAAACACAACAAGCCATTGATACTTTGCGTGTTATCAATAAAAATTTCAAAGGGCATCCTATTGAAGATGAAGCCCTTTTTAAACAAGCAAAACTGTTCCTCAAAATAAACCAATATGAAGCTGCAATTATTAATTTTGAAAAAGTAATCTCGTTAAATCCAACAGGTATTTTAATTGATGATGCCTATTATGAATTAGCAGAATTGTACAAAAATCATTTAAAAAGTCCAGAAAAAGCATCAGAATACTATCAAAAGATTATTTTTGAACATTCTTCCAGTATTTATTTGGTAGATGCCCGGAAAAAATACAGGACAATCAGAGGAGACGAAATTTAGTTATGGCTTGTTTTTGGTTTCAATAACCCCTTAAAAAAACTTTTACCAACAACTAATGATCATAAACTAACAACCAATATGTACATATACAACGTAACGATCAATATTGATGAAGCTATTCATAATGAATGGCTTACTTGGATGGAATCTCATATTTTAGACGTACTAAATACAGGGAGGTTTCTCTCTGCAAAACTCACAGAAGTTTTAGTAGAAGAAGAAATGGGAGGGAAGACCTACTCCATACAATATACTGCAAATACAAGAGAAGATTTAGACGATTATTACGCAAATGAAGCAGAAAAATTGCGCGGAGAAAGTAACAGGAAATTTAGTGATAAAATGTTAACTTTTAGAACGGAATTAAAGTTGATAAAAGAGTTTTACCCCTCAAATACGAGTAATTAGAGATGTCAGTTAAAGCAAAAAAACATTTAGGTCAACACTTTTTAACGGATGAAAGCATTGCAAAAGATATTGCAGATGCTTTAACGGAAAACGGATATGATAATATTTTAGAAATTGGCCCTGGAATGGGCGTTTTAACAAAATACTTATTGCCAAAAAAAGCGAAAGTTACGGTGATGGAATTAGACCGAGAATCTGTGGCCTATTTAAAAGATGCTTTTCCATTAGAACATATTAAATTAGACACCTCTCAAGAACATTTTACGATTTTAGAAGGCGATTTTTTAAAGCACAATATACAAGCCCTTTTCAATAAAAAGCAATTAGCAATTATTGGTAATTTCCCTTATAATATTTCTACTCAAATTGTTTTTAAGGCCATCGAAAATAGGGCGTTTGTGCCAGAATTTACAGGCATGTTTCAAAAAGAAGTAGCCAAAAGAATTGCAGAAAAAGAAGGTTCTAAGGTTTATGGAATCTTATCTGTTTTAACGCAAGCATTTTTTGATGTTACATATTTGTTTACCGTTCCTCCAAGCGTTTTTAACCCCCCTCCAAAAGTAGATTCTGGTGTAATTAGACTCATCAGGAAAAAAGATTTTTCGCTTCCAGTTAATGAAAAATTATTTTTTAGAGTGGTAAAAACCGCTTTTAATCAGCGAAGAAAAATGTTACGCTCAAGCTTAAAGTCTTTCAATCTTTCGGATTCTTTAAAAGAAGCACCTATCTTTGCGAAAAGACCAGAGCAATTATCTGTAAATGAATTTATAGAATTGACCAAAAAAATCGGAGAAAATGGCATTTGAAATCACAGAAAAATTTCTAGAAAACCTCTGCAAACTAATAGATTCTAAAGATGACCGAGCAATTGCATCCTTATTTGAAGAGGTTCATTATGCTGATATTGCCGAAGTTTTAGACGAAGTTAATTTTGAAGATGCCATCTACATCATCAAACTTTTAGATAGTGAGAAAACGTCTGAAATTCTCATGGAATTAGACGAAGATATTCGAGAGAAAATTTTAGAGAACTTCTCTGCAAAAGAAATTGCAGAAGAAGTTGAAGAAATGGATTCTGATGATGCCGCAGATATCATTGGTGAACTTTCTGAAGAACGCCAAGAGCGCGTAATTTCTGCTTTAGAAGATGATGATTTAGCCGCAGACATTAAAGAATTACTTTCCTATGAAGACGAAACTGCAGGTTCTTTAATGGCAAAAGAATTGGTAAAAGTCTATGAAACATGGACCGTTGCTGGTTGTATGCGTAGAATTCGAGGGCAGGCCAAAGAAGTGACCAGAGTGCATTCTATTTATGTCGTAGACAAAGAAGATAAATTGGTAGGGCGTTTGTCTTTAAAAGATTTAATTATTGCAAAATCAGATCAAAAAATCTCTGATATTTCTAAAGCAAAAGTAGATGCCGTAAATGTATCTGAGGACGATGAAGAAGTCGCTAAAATAATGGCTAAATACGATTTAGAAGCAATCCCTGTTGTAGATGATAACAACGTTTTAGTGGGGAGAATTACGATTGATGATATTGTAGATGTTTTAAAAGAAGAAGCGGATAAAGATTACCAATTGGCAGCAGGTTTAACGCAAGATGTAGATTCTGATGATAGTATTTTGGAACTTACAAGAGCACGTTTACCTTGGTTATTTTTAGGGTTAATTGGAGGAATTGGCGCTTTTTTAATTATGGAACGTTTTCAAGACGTGTTTTCAAAATATACGCTGTTATTCTTTTTTACACCTTTAATTGCTGCAATGGCAGGTAATGTGGGCGTTCAGTCTTCCGCAATTATTGTTCAAGGTTTGGCAAATGATGATGTAAAAGGAAGTATCAATAGCCGCCTTATAAAAGAGATCCTTCTAGCAAGTTTAAACGGTGCCATTCTTGCTGTTTTTCTTTTTCTTTTTATCTGGGTAACAAAAGGTAATATAAACACTGCTTTAGCAATTTCGGTTTCTCTAGTTATTGTCATAATTGTCGCTGGTTTGATTGGTACTTTTGTTCCTTTATTTTTAAACAAAAGAGGCATCGACCCCGCAATTGCAACGGGTCCTTTTATAACTACAAGCAATGATATTTTTGGAATCTTAATTTATTTTATGATTGCAAAAATGATTTTGGAAATTTAATTTATTTGAACCTATTTACTACTTTACGCTATTGGTTTGAATCAAGGAGAAACTGGTTCGCTAACAAATTGCTAAATCTTATAAATTCTTCATCTTTACAAATAAATCCCAAATGACAACACCCGTTGTTACAGCAATATTTAAGGAATGTTTGGTACCTAATTGCGGAATTTCAACACACAAATCAGCAGCATTTACCACTTCTTGCTGCACGCCTTTTACTTCATTTCCCATTACAATCGCGTACTTTTCATCTTTCTTTGGCAAAAAAGCATTTAATTTTGTACTATTTTCTGCTTGTTCTATCGCCAATATTTGAACCTTTTCTGCTTTCAATTTTTTAACAAGGGTAAGCGCATCTTCAACATATTCCCAATCTACAGAGGCGGTAGCGCCAAGAGCTGTCTTATGAATGTCTTTATTTGGCGGTGTAGCACAAATACCACATAAATAAATTTTTTCTATCAAAAAAGCATCCGAAGTTCTAAAAACAGCACCAATATTATTTAAACTTCTAATGTTATCCAAAACGACAATTAAAGGCGTTTTTGGGGTCGTTTTAAATTCATCAACGGTAATTCTACCCAGTTCGTTGTTTTTAAGTTTTCTCATAGATTAAATAGGCTTGTATTAGGTTTTTCGTTTCGCTAAAATACGTTTTCAATTTGTAAGGGTCGTTTAATTTTATCGACAATGAAAAGACAATCTCTAGAAATTATGAAAAACTTTTCTCTTTTAATTTTTTGTTTTGTGGTGTTTTTTACATCCTGTAATATTGGCGATGACATTATAAATGATTATCAAGAGCCTTCTATTACTATTATTGAAAAGAATTCAGGCTCACCTATTCCATCTGAATTAACAATTTCAAAAAGCTATGACTTTTCGGAAGTCTATTCTATAAAATACCTTAACGATGTTGGAGATCTAAAAAAAGAATTAATAACTTGGGAAAGTTCAGATATTTCTATATTAACAATTAATAACCAAGGATTAGCAACTGCTGTAAACCCGGAGAAGCTATAATTTTTGTATCTGCCACCAATGACAACCCGAATGGAGAAAATATTAAGATAACGAAAGAAGTTGCCACAATTACAATAATCTCTGCCGAAGTTTTAACAGTAACAAACCCTATAACAATTTTATCAATAGATGAAAAATTCACTTTTACAACAGCCTATTTTAACAACGCAGACAAGCAAGATAATACCGTTTCATTAGTATGGGAAAGCACTGCTCCCGAGGTTGCAAGCATTAACAATAGCGGTGAAATCACTGGAAAAAGTGAGGGAACATCAAAAATTACAGTAAAAACAGCAACAAATTCTATTGCAACAACTTTTACAATAAAAGTAAGTGAAAATATTTCTATCATTCGAATTAACAATCTATTAGCAGGAAATTTAAAAATTAGAAAAACACATCAATATGAATATTCTTATTTTGATGAAAATGGAGATGAAAATACAAGTAATATCATTAATTGGGAAAGTTCAAACACCGCAATTGCAACTGTTAATAATGGTTTGCTAACGGCTATACCTATGTTGTTGCGGTTTGTGAGCGTTTTGGAAATATAATACTTGGGCATGCTACACTAAATTAAATACAGTAATATGAAGAAAAACAACTACCTTATTTTCCTCACTTTTCTGATTTTTTCTACAACGATCTCGGCACAATGGTCTAAAGGGAAAGGAAAGGGTTATTATAAACTTTCTGCATGGTCTGTAGTTGCAGACAAACATTATACTGATACTGGAGAAATTGACCCAAATCCTACAAGAGGTACTTTAAATATTAGTTTTTATGGTGAATATGGGCTTAGTAATAAAATAGATTTAATATCCTATATTCCATTTTTTACACGAAATTTTCAAAACAATTAAGTCTCTGGTACACGAGGAAATATTATTACTAGAGGAGCAACTTTAAATGCATTTGGAGATCTAGATATTGGTATCCGATACGGAATTATAAAAAACAATTCCTTAGCGCTTTCGGCTTCATTAAAATTCGGCTTACCAACGGGCAAAACTTCTGGAGGAACTGAATTGGCATTACTACAGAGTGGAGATGGTGAATTTAATCAGCTTTTACAGATAGATTTAGGAATTCCTTTGAATCTTATTATCTTTCCTGCTTACGGAAAAACATTTGTGGGCTATAATAGTCGGTCTCAAGGTTTTTCTGATGAAGTCCATTTGGGAGGAGAAATAGGAATTAAATTCTTTAATAAGGTTTGGTTAACTGGTCGGTTAAACCTCTTAAGATCGACAAAAAATGGAACTTTAGACGCCACTACTGCAAATGGGAGTCTCTTTGCAAATAATATAGAATACACCAATCTTGATCTTGGATTCGCTTATTATATCAATAAAAAAATAGGCCTTTCTTACGATTATGGAAGCGCTATCAATGGAAGAGTTATTGCCGCTGCTCCAAGTCATTCTGTAGGTCTTTTTATAGACATAAAATAGCCTTTATTTATAACTCAAAAACAGCTAAAAAGGAGTTTATTAAATTTGCGCTAAAAGGGGGGCTAAAAAAGTTTCTGCTAACTTTTTTAATGATTTTTTATTATTGGTATTTAACTAATAACTAAAAAGGAAACACTAACAACTATATTTTCTATCTTAGCAAAACGAATTAAAAATTTTCTAAGGCTTGGCAAAATCTACCGCTAAAAAAGTAACTCCTTTAATGAAACAATACAATGCAATCAAGACAAAGTATCCTGATGCAATGTTACTTTTTCGTGTGGGAGATTTCTATGAAACTTTTGGAGAAGACGCTAAAAAAGCGGCAGGAGTTTTAGGAATTACATTAACAAAACGTGGGGCAGGAAGTGAAACAGAAACGGCATTGGCAGGTTTTCCTCACCATTCTTTAAATACCTATTTGCCAAAACTAGTAAAAGCAGGAATGCGGGTTGCCATTTGTGATCAATTAGAAGATCCAAAAATGACAAAAACTATTGTAAAACGAGGGGTTACAGAATTAATTACGCCAGGGGTCTCCCTAAATGATGAGGTTTTACAAAGCAAAACAAACAACTTTTTAGCGGCTGTTCATTTTGACAAAAAACAACTCGGTATCTCTTTTTTAGATATTTCTACCGGGGAATATTTGGTTGCACAAGGAAATGCAGAATACATCGATAAATTATTGCAGAATTTTAATCCGAGCGAAGTTTTAGTCCAAAAACAAAATAAACAGGAATTTTTAGCTCTTTTTGAAAACAGATACTATACCTTTTATCTCGACGATTGGGTATTTCAAAAAGAGTACGCAATCGAAACTTTACAAAATCATTTTGAAGTAAAAACCTTAAAAGGTTTCGGAATTGAAGAGGTTAAAAACGGAATTATTGCTGCTGGTGCCGTGTTGTATTATTTATCAGAAACGCAACACAATGAACTAAAACATATACAAGCCATTCGTAGAATTTCGGAAGATAATTATGTTTGGATGGATCGCTTTACCGTCAAGAATTTGGAACTTTACAATCCAAATTCTGTGAATGCAGTATCTCTCTTAGGTGTTATTGACAAAACCATCTCACCAATGGGTGGAAGGTTACTAAAGCGCTGGTTGGCACTTCCTTTAAAAAATATTGATGCCATTAAAAAGCGTCATGAATTGGTCAAGTTTTTTATAGATTCAGATGATTTTTCTCAGACAGTAACCTATCAGATAAGACAAATTTCCGATTTAGAGCGGTTGATTTCTAAAGTTGCAACAGGGAAAGCATCGCCGAGAGAAATTATCTTATTAAAAGATTCTTTAAAAGCCATATTACCCATAAAATCATCCGCAGAAAAAAGTAAAATTAGCACCGTAACAGCACTCGGAAGTCAACTACACACCACTGCCGATTTAATAGCTAAAATATCTGAAACTTTATTTGATGACGCCCCAGTAAATATTCACAAAGGAAATGCAATTGCAACTGGGGTTCATCAAGAACTAGACGATTTACGCACGATTTCTCACACTGGAAAACAGTATTTAGACGATATGTTGGCACTTGAAACGGAACGTACAGGAATCTCAAGTTTAAAAATTTCGTTTAACAACGTTTTTGGATATTATATTGAAGTAAGAAATACGCATAAAGACAAAGTGCCAGAAGAATGGATCCGCAAACAAACTCTAGTAAGTGCTGAGCGTTATATTACTGAAGAACTAAAAGAATACGAAACCAAAATTTTGGGGGCGGAAGAAAAAATTCAAAAATTAGAACAAGAAATATTTTCTAAATTATTACAATATATTCTGCAGTTTGTTGAAATTGTTCAAGAAAATGCACAAATTATAGCAAAAATTGACTGTTTATTGTCTTTTTCGGTTTTAGCGATAGACCACAACTATGTGCGTCCAATTATGGATGAATCTACCGATTTGGAAATTAAAAATGGGCGGCATCCTGTAATTGAAAAACAATTACCGATTGGTGAAGATTATATTGCAAATGATGTGGTGCTCAATAGAAATCAGCAACAAATAATTATGATTACTGGGCCAAACATGTCTGGTAAATCTGCTATTTTACGTCAAACAGCACTCATCGTCTTATTAGCCCAAATGGGGAGTTATGTCCCTGCTCAGCACGCTAGAATAGGGATTGTAGATAAGATTTTTACGCGAGTTGGCGCAAGTGATAATATTTCTATGGGAGAATCTACTTTTATGGTAGAAATGAATGAAACGGCCTCTATCTTAAATAATATTTCTGATAGAAGTTTGATTTTGTTAGATGAAATTGGAAGAGGAACCTCAACCTATGATGGAATTTCTATTGCTTGGGCAATTACTGAATTCTTACATGAACATCCAACCAAGGCAAAAACCTTGTTTGCTACGCATTACCATGAATTGAATGAAATGACGACTACTTTTGAACGCATTAAAAACTTTAATGTCTCTGTAAAAGAATTGAAAGACACCATTATTTTCTTGCGTAAATTAGTTTCTGGAGGCTCTAATCATAGTTTTGGAATTCATGTAGCAAAATTAGCTGGTATGCCAAGTATGGTAATTCATAGAGCGAACAAAATACTTGAAAAACTAGAAAAAAACAACAAAAATAAAGCCGTTAAAGACGCTTTAAAGCACACCCAAGAAGAAGAAATGCAGCTAAGCTTTTTTCAGTTAGACGATCCTTTATTAGAGAATATCAAAGAAGAAATTCTAGCGACTAATATTGATACATTAACGCCAATTGAAGCGCTAATGAAATTAAACGAGATTAAACGAATGTTGATCAAAAAGTAATTATCTTTGCAATATGTTTACACTACTTTTATTTATTAGTGGACCAGAAATTATGATTATCATGTTGATTGTGGTAATGGTTTTTGGTGCAGATAAAATTCCTGAAATTGCGAGAGGACTCGGCAAAGGGATGCGCCAAATAAAAGACGCTACAAATGACATTAAAAGAGAAATAAAAGATAGTTCAGAGAAGCATTCTATTGATACAGATATCTCCAAAGACATCAACAAAGAAATTAGTGCTGTAAAAGATAGTATTGATGATTTAACGGGTCCTATAAAAAGGAATATGTAATTTTATTTTACTCGACTAATCGTCAAACCATCTCTAATTGGTAGTAAAACGGTTTCTACTCTCGCATCTTCATTCATTAACTTATTGTATTCTAAAAGCACTTTTGTATCGGTATCTTTTGGGTCTAATTCTTCTATAACTTTACCGCTCCAAAGAACATTGTCAGATAAAATAATCCCGCCCGAATTCATTTTATCAATGATTAAATGAAAGTAATTAATGTAGTTTGACTTGTCTGCATCAATAAAAACCAAATCGAACTTTTTATCTATGGTTGGTATTATTTCAATGGCATTCCCAACAAATTGCTGAATTTGATTTCTAAAACCCGATTTCTCAAAGAATTTATTTTGAAGCGTTTCTAATTCTTCATTTTTATCTATGGTTATTATTTTTCCTTCAGATGAAATCCCTTCCGCTAAACACAAAGCAGAATAACCAGTATAAGTACCTATCTCTAAAATATTTTTTGGTTGTATTAATTTTGAAATCATAGACAATAGCCTGCCCTGAAAAGCACCACTTAACATTCTAGGGTTCAATACTTTTTGCCAAGTTTCTTTGGTTAACTCTTGTAATATCTTTGGCTCTTCTTGTGAATGAGCTACCACGTAACTATCTATTTCTTCTGGTAAAAAATGCATTCTAATAAAAATGTTTGTTTCTTTAGAATTTACTGGATCGTAAGACGTTATTAACTCTCTAAATTCAATTGTATTATTTTCTTATGAGAATCAAAAGTACAAAAAACGGAACTTAAATTCTTACGTTCCGTTTTAATAATAAGTATATTTTATTTAGCTCTTTAGTAAAAGTTTTTTTAGGACCTCTTTTTCTTCTAACGATAGGGTATGTTTTTCGCCTTTACAACTATGAGAATATCCTTTATAAAGGTCTGTTAACTTTACATTTTGTTTTGTGTATAAAAAGCACTTTTTACATCCAATAAAATGAATATTTAATTTTAACCCATTTAGTAAAGTAGAAGCACCATACTGACTTTTGTCACAAATCATTGTAGCTTCATCGCAAGTAAGTCTTAAATTTTTAAACATTTCTTAATTATTAAACCAGTTATCTTCCATACATTTTCTAAGCTGTGTTCTAGCTCTATGAATAATTACCCATAAATTTGACGAAGTAATGTCTAACTCCTTACAAATTTCTTCTGTCTCAAATTCTTGTATTGTTTTCATTCTAAAAACCATGGCATATTTTTCAGGTAAAGCATCTATACAAGAGCTTAATTGCTTTTTTAACTCGTCATTTTCAACTGATTTTTCCGATTGATTTTCCCAACTTTGAGGCACTCTTTCTTCTAACCAATTTCCTTCATTTTCTCCATCATCATAAAAATTCATTCGAACTTCAGCTTGTCCTTTTTTAGAATTTATTTTTCTGTAATAATCTATTATTTTTCTTTTTAAAATAGAAATTAACCAAGTTCTTTCTGTAGACTTCCCTTGAAAATTCTTTGCTGATTTTAAACCTGCAAAAAAAGTATCTTGAACTAAGTCTTTTGCGAGGTCACTATCGTTTACACGTACAATTGCATAATTATACATATAATCTGCATAATTATCTATCCATTTGTCTGTATTCAATAGGTCTTTTTCTTTTGCCATTTTTTTTAACAATAACCAAATATAAGGCCATTTTTTTTATTAAAAGTTTTGCAGTTTTTGCAAGTATAAAAATAATCAATAAGAAAAGTTGATAATTTTCATTCATTTAAGATTTACGAAAAATAAACTTGTCTTATATCAGATGATATTTATTACATTTACAAGATACTTAAAAAAAAAAAAAGATGTCAGTTTCAAAAAAAGAATATAAAAAAGTTACTGTAAAATCTCTGGTAGATATGAAGAAGCATGGAGAGAAAATTTCCATGTTAACTGCCTATGATTTTACCATGGCTAAAATTTTAGATGGAGCTGGTATTGATGTCCTATTAGTAGGAGACTCTGCCTCCAATGTGATGGCAGGTAATGAAACTACGTTGCCAATTACATTAGATCAGATGATTTACCATGCAAGCTCGGTCGTCAAAGGAATAGACCGGTGTTTGGTCGTGGTAGATTTACCTTTCGGAAGTTACCAATCTGACCCAAAAGAAGCGTTGCGTTCTGCGATAAGAATTATGAAAGAGAGTGGTGGTCACTCTATAAAATTAGAAGGTGGAAAAGAAATTAAAGAGTCTATTAAACGAATTTTGAATGCGGGAATTCCAGTGATGGGTCATTTAGGTTTAACGCCACAATCAATCTATAAATTTGGAACCTATACCGTAAGGGCAAAAAAGGAGGAAGAAGCAGAGAAACTTATGGAAGACGCACTACTGCTCGAAAGAATTGGTTGTTTTGCATTGGTTTTGGAAAAAGTACCTGCAAAATTAGCTCAAAAAATTGCTGAGGCTTTAACAATTCCTGTAATAGGAATTGGTGCCGGAAATGGCGTGGATGGACAAGTGTTAGTTACCCATGATATGATTGGAATGACACATGAGTTTCAGCCCCGTTTTTTACGAAGATATTTAGACTTATATAAAGATATGACGGGTGCTTTTGAAGATTATATAGAAAACGTAAAAAGCGGAGACTTCCCCAATGAAAAAGAGCAGTATTAAAGTCTAAAGATTTATAAACGCTAAAATGAAAATACTCCATTTAGACACAAACCATCCTCTTTTACTCAATCAACTCTGTGAATTGGGTTATCAAAATGACGAAGACTACACTTCCTCAAAAACTGAAATTGAAAATAAAATTCATCTGTATGACGGTTTGATCATCAGAAGTCGTTTTTCTATAGACAAATCTTTCATAGATAAAGCGACTCGTTTAAAGTTTATCGGAAGAGTTGGAGCTGGTCTAGAAAATATCGATTGTGAGTATGCTGTTGCGAACAACATCCAATTAATTGCAGCTCCTGAAGGAAACAGAAACGCCGTTGGAGAACACTCTTTAGGAATGTTACTGTCTCTTTTTAACAAGCTAAATAAAGCTGATAAAGAAGTTAGAAATGGAAAATGGTTGCGTGAAGAAAATCGTGGCATTGAACTCGACGGAAGTATTGTTGGCATAATTGGTTATGGAAATATGGGGAAGTCTTTCGCTAAAAAACTACGTGGTTTTGATGTTCAAGTATTGTGTTATGACATCAAACCAAACGTTGGTGATGAGAATTGCAAGCAAGTCTCTTTATCAAAATTACAAGAAAAGACAGAGGTGTTAAGCATACACACTCCACAAACTTTACGTACTCAGAATATGATAAATACTAAATTTATCAATGCCTTTAAAAAGAATTTTTGGTTGATAAATACTGCTCGCGGGAAATCTGTTGTGACAAATGATTTGGTTTCTGGTTTAAAATCTGGTAAAATTTTAGGAGCAGGATTGGATGTTTTGGAATATGAAAAAGCATCTTTCGAAAATCTTTTTTCTAAGGATAAAATGCCAGAAGCTTTTCAATATTTAATCAAATCTGAAAAAGTACTTTTATCTCCCCATGTTGCTGGTTGGACCATAGAAAGTAAAGAAAGGTTAGCGCAGACAATCGTTGATAAAATAAAAACAACCTTTGGTAATTGATACTAATTTGAGGCTTCAGTTTTGTAATAAAAAATTTGAAAGAGCACATCGAACACTACTTCAAAGAAGCTTTAAATCAATATTATAAAACACAAAGGAAGAGTAATTTCATTATAAAAAATAGTTGCATATAAATTAATTTAATAAAGCCATAAAATGAAATTATTATCCAATCACCCAACAGAAGTATTAATTTTACTTTTTTTAATTATTACATTTATACAATCTGGAATAGACAAAATTTTGGACTGGGAAGGAAATTTAAATTTTATTAAAGATCATTTTAAAAACACTCTTTTAAAAAATAGTGTGCCACTACTCTTAAGCATTATTTTAATTTTAGAAATTATTGCAGGTATTTTAATGCTGATTGGGGTCTATCAAATTTATACTTCAGAAACAAAAGGAATTGCCTTATTAGGAGTAACGCTTTCTGCGATTACTTTAATTTTCTTGCTTATTGGTCAGCGTTTGGCAAAAGATTATGCAGGAGCAATGTCTTTGGCCGTCTATTTTATTATTACTCTTTTGGGAGTGTACTTGCTAAATAATTAAAATTGATGATAAATTATTATTAATAATTATTTTCTATAATAAAACCTCTTAAAATAGCTGTTTTAAGGGGTTTTATTGTTTTCCTGAATACACGCAGTGCTAAGAATGTGAAAACAGGCTTACAGTGGCTTAAAACTGTTTTTAATGCTTTTTTATCACATAGATTAAAGAAGAATACTCCGTAGTTGTTCTCGCTTTAAAATTTGAAACAAAACCTCGATAAAAGGCGCTCATCAAATTCATTTTTCCTGTCTTATATTTTTCACTTAAAAGAGAAACATAATAAGCGTCAAATTTCATTGGTATTATTTTTTTTACAACCATCTTCTCTTTAGAGAAAATTTTGTGAATGGCACTTTGAGAAAAATGCCAGAGATGTCTTGGAACATCAAAGGCAGCCCAAAACTCTTTATAATATTTTGCATCATCACTTTTATAATTAGGAACCGCAATTATTAATCTACCCTCATCAGAAAGCAACTCTTTAAATTTTAAAATAGATTCAGATAATTTTTCAACGTGTTCTAAAACATGCCAAAGTGTAATAATATCAAATTTTCTGTTTTCTACTTTCAGGAGTTCCGCTGTTAAAAAAACATCTTTACCTTTCGCAATTTTTCTAGCAACTAAACTTGGTTCAACCCCAAAAACCTTCCATGAATCATTTTGACAAACTTTTAAAAAATCGCCGGTTCCTGCACCCACATCTAAAACATTTTTCGAAGAAGTTTTAAAGGAATTGATAAGTTTTAATTTTTCCTTTAATGTGATATTTTTTACAAATTGGTATACTTTATCTAAAAGTGTTTTTTTAGAATCTGTGTGGGAAATATAAGTTTCACTTTTGTAGTAATCGGCTAGGTTTACAGGAACTGGATTTGTAACTAACATTTCGTACTCTTTATTTATCATTACTTGATAAACTTCTTTGGAAACCGAAGCATCTATACACCTTAAAAAAGGCTTCAAATTTTGATAAAAATATTTTTCTTTTTTCATTTATTTTGAATTGTTCCTCGTGGAACATCTTAGAAAACACAAACAACTATCTTCCCATATAAACTAAAAGGACAGAAATATCACTCGGAGAAACACCACTAATTCTACTCGCTTGGGAAATTGAAATTGGTTGAATTTTACTCAACTTTTCTCTAGCTTCGAAAGAAAGGGACTTTACTTTTTGATAATTAAATTTAGAAGGAATCTTAACGTTTTCAAGTCTATTTAGTTTATCAGCATTGTTCTTTTCCTTCTCAATGTAACCGGAATATTTTAAATGGATTACCGCTTGCTCAATGACCTCTTTATCAATAAAATTGGCTGCAAGAAAAGCCGTCAATTTTTTTATGTTTTTAAAATCAGAAAACTCTAATTGAGGTCTTGCAGCAATTTTATAAAGCTTCATCGATTGATGAATCAATGCTAAATTCTTTGCTTCTAAAATAGGATTTATCTCTTCTTGCTTGACACTCGTCTCTTGTAAAAATTTAATTAATAAGTCTGCTTTAGATTGCTTATCTAACACACGGTCCATCCTTTCTTTAGACGCCAAACCTAATTCAAAACCTAGTGGTGTTAACCTTAGATCAGCATTATCTTGCCGTAGCAAAGTCCTATACTCTGCCCTTGAGGTAAACATTCGATAGGGCTCTTCTGTTCCTTTTGTAATTAAGTCATCAATCAGGACACCAATGTAAGCTTCATTTCTTTTTAAGATAAAAGGATCTTTTTCTTGGACTTTTAAGGCTGCATTTACCCCTGCCATTAATCCTTGTGCAGCAGCTTCTTCATATCCAGTTGTACCATTAATTTGACCTGCAAAAAACAAGTTTTTGATTATCTTTGTTTCTAAGGAATGAGTAAGCTGTGTAGGAGGAAAATAATCATACTCAATAGCATATCCATATCTTAAAAACTTTACGTTTTCAAATCCAGCCACTGCTCTAATTGCTTTGTCTTGAATATCTTCTGGAAGCGAAGTTGAGAATCCGTTTACGTACATCTCAACAGTTGACCAGCCCTCTGGCTCAACAAAAATTTGATGTCTTTCTTTTGTCGCAAAACGATCAATCTTGTCCTCCACAGAAGGACAATACCTAGGCCCTGTGGATTTGATTCTGCCATTGAACATTGGGGACCTATCGAAACCTTCACGAAGTAAATCATGAACAGCAAGATTCGTATAAGTCAGATAACAGGAACGTTGTTTTTTCAATGATTTAGTGGTTGGCAGATAAGAAAATTTCTCAGTTATTTCGTCTCCAGGTTGTTCTATCATTTTAGAATAATCCAAAGAACGACCATCAACTCTTGGTGGTGTTCCTGTTTTCATTCTACCCGATTCAAAACCTTTTGAAACCAAACTCTCTGTAATTCCTGTTGACGCCCCTTCTCCTGCTCTACCTCCACCAAAGCTTTTATCTCCTATGTGAATCAAACCATTTAGAAAAGTACCTGCAGTAATGATAACTGTCTTTGATTTTATCTCCAAGCCCAGTGCTGTTTTGACCCCAATGATCACATTCTTATCGAACAATAGGCCATTTACAGCATCTTGATAAAAGTCAACATTCGCAGTCTCCTCTAGCATAGTTCTCCAACATTCAGCAAACTGCATTCTATCAGACTGAGCTCTTGGACTCCACATTGCAGGACCCTTCGACTTGTTCAACATCTTAAATTGAATAGCTGTTTTGTCAGTAACAATTCCACTATATCCTCCCAAGGCATCAATCTCTCTTACAATTTGTCCTTTTGCAATTCCTCCCATTGCGGGATTGCAACTCATCTGAGCAATATTCTGTAAATTCATGGTGATTAATAAGGTGTGCGCGCCCATGTTTGCTGCAGCAGCTGCAGCTTCACTTCCTGCATGCCCTCCCCCTACTACAATTACATCGTATGTTGTTGAAAATAAACTCATTATATTATCGTTCCACGTGAAACTTTTTATTAAAAAACTGAATATCAGCTGATTAAACTTAAAATCGCCTTGTCTTCAGCGACTCTCATTTTCTTTTTATCTGCAACAGACTTGTCTTTGTAACCCATATAATGCAAAACACCATGAATCATCACTCGGTTTAATTCTTCTTCAAAAGGTACCTTAAAATCTAACGCATTCTCGGTAACTCTTTCTACAGATATGAAGATATCTCCACTGATAAGTTTTCCTAAAGTAGTGTCAAAACTAATAACATCAGTTAAGGTGTCGTGCTTCAAAAACTCTACATTTAACTTATGTAAATAAGCATCATCACAGAAAACATAATTGATTTCGCCAAGCTTAAAACCTTTTGATAAAACAACAGACGCTACCCAATCTTCCAAAAGGGTTTCATTCTCAATTTGAAATGATGTTTCATAATTGAATGTAATCATGCTTCGTCTTTACTTACCGTCAAAAAAATATGCCCTGACTTTATTCATATATTTTTGCTGCAAAGGTAATGATTGTCTATTTAATATTTCGGTTTGATTGAAAAATTGCTTTTTGAACTCCATGGCTTTAATTTTTCTCTTCTGAGGTCCTTTAAAGTTGGAATTTGATTTTCGTTTTTTATCTTTACCTTGTTGTAAAACGGCTTGATTTAATTTTAATAATTCGTAATTAAGGGCATTCATTTTTTGTAATGTAGCTAAATTAAGTCCTTTCTCTAAAATTTCATTTTCTAAATCTTCCATCTTTTTCAACGCTCTTCTTGCTTCTGAAATTAGACCATTGCCTTCGGCTTGAAACTGGCTAATTTGTTTTTGTAATTCTTGTCTTAACAGACTTTGCTCTTTGTATATTTCATAGATTTCGGCATCTAAATTATCGTTAGATTCACCTATACCCTTTTTTGCTTTCACTCCACCTTCTCCTAGTTTCTTGCCTTGTATGCCTAATTTATTTGACCTCCAATCCTTTTCATCATCGCCAGACTTACCTTCTTTTTTCAAACCTTCTTTCGTCTTCTCAGACAAATTTCCTTGCTTCTTAATCAAATCGGGTAAGCTAAAACCAACTCCCTTCTCTTTTTCCCCTTTACCATTTTTCATTGACATTGAATTTTGCATGTCACTTAAAATGTTGCTTAAATAATCAGACAAGTCATTAACCGCAGTCATAACGTAACGTTGATTAGAGATCCCTTTTGAAAAAATATTTTCTGAAAAATTATCAAGTGACAGCGCTAAGTTATAATGCGTTGTAGATAAATCATCTTTAATTTTAACAGAGATTTTTGGCAACCTTAAGGACAGCACATACAGACTATCGTCGATGTGTTCAAAATAGGTTTTTAATTGATTTTGTAACTTCAAGTCATTGCCAAAATCAGGATGAGAAGTTGAAGTCTCATCAAATTTGTTCATTAAATGCTCTTGTTTAAATGAAAAAATGAGTAGGTTTTCTAGGATTTTCCGAAGGTCATCCATGTTTTCTTCCAGGAACTCTCCTTCCATTTCCAACATTTGTTCTTGCATTTTAGAACTCATTTCTTTCATCTTTTTGGATGAATTTTTTTGGTTCTTTTTTACTGCAGGTGAGCGCTCTTTAGAAAGATTGTCTTCAGCGTTTTTTAATTCAGTGTCGATGTCTTCCTGTTCCTCCTCCACATCAGGAAGTCCCATAGGTTCTTTTAATTTCTCATTGTCTTTATTAAGCTCTTCTAATTCCTCTTTAATTTTTTCAAATTCATCTTTTATCTTTTTTTGAGCTATCGCATCATTCATTTCCTTTTTCGCTAAATGCGCTTGTTTTTGGGATAAAGCTTCAATTTTATTTGCAATTTGCATTGTTTTTTGCTCAACATAAAAACGCTTTGTCAGCTCTAAAATACGTGTTAGACTTCTTTCTTGTTGTTGATTTTGTTGTGCCAACTCTTTGGCTTTTATTAACAAATCGTCTTTATTTAGTTTCTCTGCGATTTTCTGAATCTCATCCAACAACTTTTGTTGCTTTTCTAACTTATTAAGCTCGGCTATTCTTCTTTTTAATACTTCTTTTTTTTGTTGAAGTTGTTCATTTGTTGTCGCTTTCTTTTCTAGGTTTACTTGTAGCTTTTCTGTTTGTACGTGCATCATTTTTTGAAAATGATTCTGACGCGCTACAAACTTTATAATTTTCTTCTTATCATTCCAATTCATTTTCTTTTTTGCTCGCAAATCCTTTTGAACCGCTTCAAGTTTTTTACTTTCCTGCTGTTGTTTCTGAATAGAACTCTCAATATTGTTAATGGTATTTCTTTGCTCTTTCAGTAGTTCTTGCTTTAGTTCTTCTTCCGTTTGTTGACGATAATTAAAGACTTTACTCTTTGCTTTTTTACTTCCATGAACACCATCGTTGTCAAAAACTTGGAAAAACAATTTATAATTAATTCCTTTTAGAATTGATAAGTCCTCCGGAAATTCGTAGTAAAAAGTTTGAATATTTTCATTCGTAATTTCTAAATCGAGAACATTTTGAAGTTGTGGGCTGGAAGCATCATAATAAACAAGTTGTAAATTTAAAATTCCATAATCATCCGAAATTTGACCTGCAAACGCTGCATTTCCTCGAGAAATACTATCAATATTAGACTCAACCGCAATTGAAGGTACTTCATCTTTAACCACGGCCACAGAAAACTGTAAATTCTCAAAATCTTTTAAATTTGTATTGGAGGAAGAAACCTGATAATCGATTGGTGTGTGTATTTTTTTTGAAAACATAAAATTATTAGGAGATATCAATTCAAAAAAAACACGCTTTCCTTTGTTAGAAAAGGCGACAGAATCTGTTTGACTCGCAAAAACATTCCAGGTAATTTTTGTCCCTTCTGGAACCATAATGTTTCCAGCGTTTTGAATTATTTCGTTTTTCTTACCGATATATCTTGGATATTTAAGATCTAATGAAATGTTTTTAATTGTAGGTGTCTTTAGTACTTCAATTTTATATTTTTGAGATTGAACTCCATTTGCTTCTAAATAGAAGTCGATTGTTTTTTGAACATCCAAAAACGTATATGAAAAAGTTGAATTACTTGTATTTTGAAGATAATAATGTTGATTTTCAAAATGAATTTTTGCCTCAACAGGCAATACTTTTCCTTGTATACCAATAAAAACAGTAATCGATTTTCCTTGAATAACTTGTAATTTCTCTTGTTTTAAAGTAAAATAAAATGGTGCTGGCGGAATATAGCTTGTTCTATGATTTACAATCCGATCTAAACTTGCTGTAAACACCTCTTTATTACCAGAAAACAAGGTAATTAACCAAATTAAAACTGGAATTATGGCGTATTTTAAAAACTTTTTGTTCTGTTTAAAATCAACTGCTTTTACAAACGGAACTGACTGTAATTCATCTGCTTTTTGATTTATGCTTGCCGCTAACAAATCGGACTTTTTTAAGTTGTTTTTAAGCTGTAAAACGTTAAGTAATTTATCTTGAACCTCAGGAAAATGGCGCCCAATAATCTTGGAAGATTCAACCGCAGTAATTCCAGCTCGAAAACCAATCAACTTAAAAACAGGAAGAACAATAAAGCGGATCAGTAAAAACAACTCAACCCCTAAAAATAACCAAAACAAAAGGGTTCTTGCAGTAGTTTTAAGCCATAAAAAATATTCTAAAAAAAAGAGTAAAGAAGAAATACAGACACCCTAAAGAAAGAAATAAAATAATTCCTTTTATCAATTCACTTGTATAGTACTTACGTGTAAATTGATGTAGTTTTTGTTCTATATTTTTAAATCCATTAACCATTAAAATACTGTTTTACATTAACCCACAACCAAATAATCGTTAAAGCGCTTTTAACAAGTTTTTAAAATTATTAAAAAAATAGACCGCTGCTACCCCTGTTTTCTTTGAACGAATGTACTCAATTTTTATGTTTTTTTTCTTTCTCCTTGCGCAAGAACGAAAAAAGGTTAATAATTAACGAATTCGTGGCAAGGTTTTTCATTAAAAACTATCTTTGCAACTTCACAAAAACAGAAAAAATGGAATCTAATGTTCGTGTTCGTTTTGCGCCAAGTCCTACAGGACCTCTACATATTGGTGGTGTTAGAACTGCTTTATACAATTATTTATTTGCTAAAAAACACAACGGGACTTTTGTGTTGAGAATAGAAGACACAGACCAAACTCGTTATGTTGCAAATGCAGAACAATATATAATAGATGCTTTAGCATGGTGTAACATTCCTTTTGACGAAGGTCCTGGAAGGAATGAAAAATTAGGGCCTTACAGACAATCTGAACGAAAAGAAATTTACAAAAAACATGCAACATTATTAGTTGAAACGGGTTGGGCATACTATGCCTTTGACACTTCAAAGCAATTGGATGCTGAAAGAAAGGGGCACGAAGCAAAAGGGAAAAACTTTATTTATAATTGGCATAATAGGGAAAAAGGACGTTTGGTAAATTCATTAGTTTTGAGTGACGAAGAAGTAGAAACGAAAATGAAAGCTGGCGAAAATTATGTCATCCGTTTTAAAACTCCTCAAGACGAAATCTTACGAATGGAAGACGAAATCCGGGGAAACATAACGATAGACACCAATACGTTGGACGATAAAATTCTATTTAAAGGAGACGGAATGCCAACGTATCATTTAGCAAATATTGTGGATGATCATTTGATGGAAATTAGCCATGTAATTCGTGGTGAAGAATGGTTACCGTCAATGCCTTTGCACATATTACTGTACAAAGCTTTTGGGTGGGACGCCCCTAAGTTTGCCCATTTACCTTTAATCTTAAAACCTATAGGAAAAGGAAAATTAAGCAAACGTGATGGGGATAAATTAGGGTTTCCTGTGTTTCCTTTAGCCTATAAAAACGAAATATCTGGCGACCTTTCCCGCGGCTACAAAGAGGAAGGTTATTTTGCTGATGGGTTTATAAATATGCTTGCTTTCTTGGGCTGGAACCCTGGAAATGAACAAGAACTTTTCTCTTTAGAGGAATTAACAAACTCTTTTGAGTTAAAACGTGTTAGTAAATCTGGAGCAAAATTTAGTCCTGAAAAAGCAAGTTGGTTTAATCAACAATACATGCAAACAAAAGAGAATTCGGAACTAACAGATTTATTCATACCAATTCTAGAAGAAAAGGGAATTTATCAAACTAACGATTTTATTTTAAAAGTAGTTTCTTCAATCAAGGAAAGAGCAATTTTTATAAAAGACTTTTGGGAATTATCTTCTTTCTTTTTTGAGAATCCACAAGAATACGACGCAAAAGCCAGTAAAAAGAATTGGAAGGAAGGAACCCCTGAATTAATGAATGATTTAATTGGTCTTCTTGAAACAATTCAAAATTTTTCATCAGAAAACACTGAGAAGGAAATTAAAAAATGGATTACTGATAAAGAAATTGGTTTTGGTAAAGTAATGCAGCCCCTTAGGCTCTCTTTGGTTGGTGCCTTAAAAGGACCTCATTTATTTGATATCATAGAAATGATCGGAAAAGAGGCAACTATTAAAAGACTTGAAAACGCTATTACAAAACTGTAATTATGAAAAAAATAATTTTCTTTTTAATTTTAGGCAGTGCTTTTGCTGCTCAAGCTCAGTATGGATATGGAAACGGGCAAAGACAACGACAAAGACAAACGGTACAAGCTCCTCAAGAAGCTCCAAAACCCAATTTTGATGTAAAGAAATACTTAGGAGTTATTGTTTATGAGCCAGAGAAAGCAGCAAGGAAATCGGGTGTAAAATTAAAAACGAAAGTAGGAGGCCAATTTTGTAAAATGGTAACGGATTATAATAAGTCAATTAAAGACATTACTAGAATTAATAGTTTTTTACTAAGAAGCACGAAAGACGTGGTGGAAGGTTTTCAGAGAAATGCTATTAAAAGCGGTGATTTTTCTGAGCAACCTAATGTGTTAAAAAAGATGAATGAAAATCTAAAGCCAATTTCAGAAACACTTAAAGTAGAAGACAAAAAACTAGACACTTCCATGAAGAAATTACTTTCCAAAAAACAATACGAAAAATGGATTAAGTATAATAAAAGACGTCAGAAGTTTTTCACGAAAGAAGCGTAACCCAGCTATTTAAAAAAACGAGTTTTTTTTAAAACTTGACCCTAATAATTAGTCCCTAAAATTTAGTATCTTTACTAGATATAGATTATTAACATCAAAAAAAAAGACTATGTTTTCAATTATTATCATTGTACTTATTGTACTTTTCCTTTTTGCTTCCCTATTCACTGTCAAACAACAAACTGCCGCTATATTAGAGCGCTTTGGAAAATTTAACAAAATTAGACAATCTGGATTACACTTAAAAATTCCTTTAATAGACAAAGTTGCCGGAAGGTTAAGTCTAAAAATTCAACAATTAGACGTTATTATTGAAACAAAAACACTGGATGATGTTTTTGTAAAATTAAAAGTATCTGTACAATACAAGGTTATTTATGACAAAGTATATGACGCCTTTTATAAATTAGATTATCCGCACGAACAAATTACTTCTTACGTATTTGACGTTGTAAGAGCAGAAGTTCCAAAAATGAAATTGGACGATGTATTTGTAAAGAAAGATGATGTTGCAATTGCTGTAAAATCAGAATTGAATGAAGCAATGATGACCTATGGTTATGATATTATTAAAACGTTAGTAACAGACATTGACCCAGATGCGCAGGTAAAAGAAGCAATGAACAGAATTAATGCTTCCGAGAGAGAGAAAGTTGCTGCACAATATGAAGGAGATGCACAGCGAATTTTAATTGTAGAGCGTGCAAAAGCAGAGGCAGAAAGCAAACGCCTTCAAGGACAAGGTATTGCAGATCAACGAAGAGAGATTGCTCGTGGACTAGAAGAGTCCGTAGAAGTTTTAAATAAAGTAGGCATCAACTCTCAAGAAGCATCTGCATTAATTGTGGTTACGCAGCATTATGATACTTTACAATCTATTGGACAAGAAACCAACAGTAATTTAATTTTATTACCAAATTCACCTCAAGCAGGTAGTACAATGTTAAATGATATGGTAGCGAGCTTTACGGCAAGTAATCAGATTGGTGAAGCAATGAAAAAACAGAAACCAAAAAAGAAAGATTCTTAACCATTTTTCCTTATCCATTTCATGTGTCGTAGTATTTATTTAAGGTCACATTATAGCTTCATGAGTTTCACTCCTTTGAATATCTAGTGCTCGATAAGGTAATTTCACAAAAACAAAGCTCAATCTGTGGATACAGATTGAGCTTTATTTTTTTGCCGTAAAATTAATTTACTTTTTTTCTTCTATTTTTTCTTCAGCTCCCTCTTCTTTTGCAGCATTTTTAAATTCTTTAATTCCACTTCCTAAACCTTTCATTAGCTCTGGTATCTTTTTACCTCCAAAAAAAAGTAAAACAACCACAACAATTATGGCTATTTGCATTCCTCCAATCATTCCAAAATATACTGCTAAACTATTCATTTTTTTTTTTATTGAACAAAGATACAAAAAAGGATATTATTTCTTACTTTTTTGGTGCTTACTAATTTCTTTTCTGAATAACCCCTCCAATTACGGTTTTATTTTTTAGAAGTTTTGGAGTTCCTTTATAAAATATAGAACCTCCAAAATTAACTTTTGCACTTAAAGTGTCTCCTGCTAAAACCTCTGCTTTTGCTCCTGTTCCAGCAAATACATCAGAATTCCCAGATACTTTCATAGCAAAACCATTATATACTCCATACAGATCTACATTTACTTCTTGGTTATCTGTTGTACCAGTCAGTTTTATAATTCCGCCAGAAGAAGCTCTAACTTTTAAATAACGAACTTTTGCGGTGAAATTGATAAAAGCTCTTTCTTGTGAATTTACTTCTAATACATCTTGATTAAAATCCTTACTCGTAATTGTTGCTCCTTCATTTACATCTATAATATCAATGTTTTTATTGTAATATAATTTTATTAAAACCTGTCCTTCTGCTGCATTATTTTCTGGTTTTAATGAAAAAGGTAAAGAGATTTTTAAAATATTATTTACGTGCTTAATTTTTACTCTTTCCGACTTTTCTCCTGTAATTTCTAGTCTTTGCGCATCCGATTGAATCAATTCTACTGCGATTCCATTAAACACTTTTAGCGTGCTATAATCTCCTAAATTCTTTGTTACGACTGTTTGTGCAGAGAACAGGTAACTGAACATTAGTGCACAAATAAAAGTTGCTTTTTTAATCATTTTTGTTTTTATTTAATTACTTAGTTTAACAGGAACAATATTTTAACGTTTTTTTTATCTTTTTATTTAAATAAAAAGATTTTTGTAGTCTCTTAATTTTCAATCAAATTAAAATCTAAATGTTTCCGTTCTAAATCCGCTTTTTTAACTTGAATTTTTACGTCGTCACCCAATTGATATCTTTTTTTTGTTGATTGTCCAACAACCGCATATTGCTTTTCGTCAAAAATATAATAATCGCTTTTAATGTCTCTGATTCTGACCATTCCTTCACATTTATTAGAAGAAATTTCTACATAAATTCCCCATTCTGTAACGCCTGTGATTACCCCTTCAAAAATAGCTTCTTTATGGTCTTGCATGTATTTAACTTGCATGTATTTGATAGACGACCGTTCTGCTTTTGAAGCCAATTCTTCTCTGTTAGATGAATGTTTGCTCTGTTCTTCGTACTTCGCTGCTTTGGGCGTGTCTCCACCATCTAAATAATGCTGCAAAAGTCGGTGTGTCATTACATCGGGATAACGTCTTATCGGTGACGTAAAATGACTATAATAATCAAAAGCCAATCCATAATGACCAGTGTTTTGAGTCGTATACACTGCTTTAGACATGGTTCTGATTGTTAATGTTTCAATCATGTTTGCCTCTGCTTTTCCATGCACATCACTTAATAACTGATTCAAAGATTCTGAAGTTGTTTCTTTTGTATCTGTATTAATTTTGTACCCAAATTTGTGAATCATACTTTGTAAAGAAGCTAATTTATCTACATTTGGTTCGTCGTGAACTCTGTAGATAAATGTTTTATTTGTAGCTTTTCCTTCAGAAAAACCAATAAATTCTGCCACTTTTCTGTTTGCAAGCAACATAAACTCTTCAATGAGTTTATTAGCATCTTTAGATTCTTTAAAAAAGACGCCAACAGGATTTGCTGCTTTATCTAAGTTGAATTTTACTTCTACTCTATCAAAAGAAATTGCGCCATCTTTCATTCTTTTTTTACGAAGTATTTTAGCCAATATATCTAATTTTAGAATTGCTTCTACAATTTCTGGAGCTACATCATATGCAGAATCTGTAATTGAAATATCTGCAGGAATCTTACTTTTTAATTCCGCATTTCCTGCTTGAAAAGGATTGATAAACTTGGAATTATCTTGTTTTTTAACTATTAACTTCTGATTCTCTTCTATTAAATATTGACCCTCTTCATAAGCAAAACGTTGATCTGAATAGGTAACTGTTTTACCAAACCATTCACTTATAATTTGTGCTTTTTCATTGAGTTCAAACACAGCAGAGAAGGTTAATTTCTCTTCTTTTGGTCTTAAAGAACAAACACCATTTGAAAGCATTTCTGGCAACATAGGTACAACTCTATCAACTAAATATACCGAAGTTGCTCTTTTGTAAGCTTCATCATCTAAAATTGTTTTTGGTGCTAAATAATGCGAAACATCTGCAATATGAATTCCAATTTCATAATTACCATTTTCTAGTTTTGTGAAAGAAAGTGCGTCATCAAAATCTTTTGCATCTTTTGGATCAATAGTAAAAGTTAAATCTTTACGCATGTCTCTACGCTTAGAGATTTCTTCTTTGGTAATTTCTATAGGTAATTTTTCTGCTGCAGCTTCTATCTCTTTTTCAAATTCAAAGGGCAAATCATATTCTAATAAAATGGCATGCATTTCAGTATTATGATCCCCTGGCTTCCCAAGAACTGTAGTAATTTTTCCAAACGGATTTTTAGAGTTTTTTGGCCAATCTATAATTTTTACTTGTACCTTATCTCCGTCTTCTGCTCCATTCATTTTATTTTCAGAAACAAAAATATCTGCATACATTTTATTATTATCTGCGATAACAAAACCAAAATTATTTTTTTTATTTTTTTGTAAAACACCAACGAACTCTGTCTTTGCACGTTCTAATATTTCTACAACATCTGCCTCATATTTCTTTCCATTTTTTCTTTTATATACATACACTTTTACAGTATCATTATGCATTCCTTTTCCAATATTAATATTTGGAATAAAGATATCATCTTCATAATCGTCTGTTAAAAAATATGCATTTCCTGTAGAGGTTACATCTAATATTCCAATAGAATATTTTTTATCTATATTTAATTGAAATTTTCCTCTATCTATTTCTTTTATTTTTTTGTTTACAGTTAATTCTGCTAATTTCTTTATGATTTGGTTTTTACCATCTGTATCAGCAATTTTTAATTTATCAGCAATTTGTTTGTAATTAAAAGATTTTTTATTGTCTTCTTTTAAAACTTTATATATATTTTTGGTTAGGTCTTTTACAACATTCCCTTTCTTCTTATATATTTTTTTCTTCTTTTTCGTCATTAATTTATTTGTTTTTTTATATTTTTGAATACATCACATAGAAGGCGGAATTCTTTAAATTACATTCTTTGCAAATTACAATTATTTATTAAGATTGTTTATTAAAAAAAGTTATCAATCTATTATTGTAATTTAGTTTAATTTTTTATTTTACTTGATTTTCGGACCTACAAATTTCCTATAAAATCTTCTTGTTTATAATTATAAATCCTATTGCAAAAAATCGGAATTTTTCTAAACAATGAAAGAAAATTAAAAAATAAAAAAATATCCTTTTCTTTTGCTTTCACACAGTTTCCTAAACACTAAATTAAATTGGTTACTATTCCAATTTATAAGGTTTTAGAAATATTATTTCAGTTGGTGGAGATGGAACACTACATAATGTGGTTAACGGAATAATGCTGCAAGGATACGTAAAAATTTCTGATATATCAATTGCTTTGATTCCTTTAGTAACTGGTAACGATTGGATTAAAACATATCGCATCAAAAATAATTTTAAAAAAGCAGTAGAAATAATTCATTAAAAAAACAATACTTCAATATATTGGTGTTTTGGAAACTGAAAATAACGACATTTCCTATTTTAATAATTTAACAACTTTTAGGTATGATGGTTACTGATAACAAACTAAACTCTATAAAATAATTAAGGAAACTTTCATATTTATTAGCAGGTATATATAGTTTATTCTATTATAAAAAATTGGAAGAAAATTGTTTAATGATCGTTTTTGGAATTTATAAATCTTCTAGAGGACGAATGTAATTTACTAAAAAGTAGCTATTTCAGCCGGTTTTTTAGATATTTCTATTCACAAAAAAATTAGAGCGATTGACTTTAATAAAAATTATAAA